>QSCI01000250.1:0-1096 GCA_003463005.1 Segatella copri
TTTTGGTTACGAACCAAATTTGCCGTGTTCTGCCGTGAAATGCGTAGCAAGAAAAGACTCTTCATGTATTAATTTTGAACGCAAAAAAGAATGACGTTATGAAGAGTACATTTTCAATTATCTTCTACCTCAAAAGACAGGTAGTAAAGAAAGATGGTACTGTTCCAGTTATGGGACGTATCACAGTGGACGGAACACAGGCGCAGTTCAGTTGCAAGACAACTGCCAATCCAAATTTGTGGGACACCAAGGGCGGACGCATGATAGGTAAGAGTATGCAGGCTTTGGAAGTGAACCGCAAATTGGACAAGATGCGTGTGAGTATCAGTAAGCATTATCAGGAGATTATGGACAGGGACAACTTCGTCACTGCCGACAAGGTGAAGAATGCCTTTCTTGGCTTGGAGTATCGTTGCCATACACTGATGAAAGTCTATTCTCAAAGCCGTGATGAAATGGAAAAGCAATATAAGGCTGGCATGAAATCTTTGAGTACATACACGAAGTATAGAATCGGGTGTGCCTATGTGGGCGAGTTCTTGCAGACGCATTACCATGTGAAGGATATTGCTCTGAAAGAGTTATCGCTGCCTTTTATCACAGACTACGAGACTTTTCTCAGAACCGACAAGCACTTGAAGATAAACTCTGCGATGGTGTTTGTCCGCAATCTCCGTGCAATGGTATTCCGTGCCATAGATAATGAATGGCTCGTAAAAGACCCATTCAGACGATATGAGTACAAGGAAGAAGAGACCACAAGAGAATTTCTGAGCAAAGAAGAGATTCATCTGTTGATGGAGACACCTATCACAAGAAAGAAGATGAGCATGGTGCGTGACTTGTTCCTGTTCTGTTGTTTTACAGGTCTCGCTTTCATAGATCTGTACAACTTGAAGGAAGAGAACATCAAGGAATTTTTCGATGAAGGTGAATGGATTGTTATCCATCGACAGAAGACAGGAACGGAAGCCAACATCAAGTTGCTTGATTATCCCAAGCAAATTATGGAAAAATACCGTGGATTGTGTGAAGACGGCAGGGTGTTTCCAGTACCCAACTACCAAAGTTGTATGGATTCGCTCAAAAGACTGGG
>QSCI01000251.1:0-1087 GCA_003463005.1 Segatella copri
GACTCCTTTAAATGAATTGTTTAACAAAGCTGTTCCAACAGAAGAGACGGAGGATTGGCTATATCCTAGCCTTTTCAGGCCCGATGATTTCTAAACGGGACAGCAGTGAAATAATATAAATGATATGATTGGTAGATTATACGATAAGGCCTTTTTTGGCAACTTGATCAACAATGCGGATATTTACTATTCACATGTATCCAATGATAACAAATCCGTTCGTGAGAAATTGGTTGATCACTGCGTACTCACGATGAAATATGCAAAAAGTATTGCTGCATCAAATGGTTTGGATGGCATTATAAAAGGTCTTATCGAAAAATCTACAATTGGGCCTTGTGATGCTAGACTCCACCAAATGGTTTATCAATTATTTTGGGACGCAATAGCTTACCATGATTTAGGGAAGTTGAATGACCAGTTTCAAAAGAACAAGATGAAGAACAATCAAAAACTGAAGATTGTTCTTCATAATTTTGGCTCAAATCATTCACTTATAAGTGCCTACCTATATCTTGCCATTTCTGTTTTCAACCTGTTAGATAAGAACATTACAGAGAATGACGAGATTGTCTTTCTTTGTAATATCGCCTTGTTTATGAGCTACTCTATTGCAAAGCACCATAGTAGCGAATTGGAAGAGTGTGAGAATATGGACTTTTGGACAAATATTAAATCCAGTGATCTAAGTCCATACATATCATTTCTAAATATAAATATGTCAGAGGACAAGTTGGAAAAGTTTAATAATTTCTTGTCCGGAATAGACGATGCATTTGATTATTTTAATGACTTGTCGAAACTTGCAGACCACAATTATCCTGTTTATGCACTTGTAAGACTGTGTTACTCTTTGTTGACGGCATCAGACTATCTTGCTACCGCTCACTTTATGAATAATTGGAAAAGCATTCATTCTGGTAAAGGATTCATTAATAGTGTGCTTAGAGATAAAATTATTTATAATGTTCATAACAGGAAAGTACGTATTTTTTATAAGTGATTGAGAATGAGATAAGTTTTTATCTCGTAAAAAGAAGAGGTTACGAATTAGAAATAAACAGAATGTGGCATCCTGCTGTGATTT
>QSCI01000252.1:0-1082 GCA_003463005.1 Segatella copri
AACAAGTCCACCACATATACATGGGTTTCATGGAAACCTCTCTGATGCGACAGCTTGGTAAGTTGGTTGAGGTTGTTCGCCATGCCAATGAGATTCTTGGCGATGGCTACCGTCTCTGTGTTGTGTCCGCTCACCACCTCACCATTCAAGGCTGATTCACGGATATACTCCGCCAACTTGCGGTTGGCTTTTCTTGCCCTCAGTTTCAATGCCTCATAGCTTGGCTTTGAGAACTTCACCGTGATAGACTTCGACAGCTTGCGAACCCTGCCCGTAGGCGGTCTTCCGCCCTTTTTCCTATTCTGTTCCTGTATGTTTGTCATTCGATATACTGTTTACAGTTGGTACACTCACTTTCTGCGACCGTTGGGAGCAAAATTCCTCCGCCCTCATGGTGGAGCGAGGTGTTTTGGGGTTCCCAAAACATAACCTCGCTCCCTCTCAGAACACGTTAGTTGGAACTACTGCCTTTCTGCTATCCACGCCCAAGGTCGCAGACCTTAATTCTCACAATTTGCGCCAAGCCTCGAAGTCCTCTTCATAAAGGCTTAGGTGGTGGCGCACGATGTTCTCGATGATGCCCGATACGCTCATGCGTCTCCCTCCGAGGATGCGGACGACACGATCAAGACGGTCTCGTACATCGGAACTGACGAAGACTGGCTTGCGGTCGTCAATCCTTGGAACCTGGAGGAAGGTCTGCTGATAATCCTCTAATGTCGCCTTGCGCTGCTTGCCACTGATGCGCTTCTGCGGATTCGGTGGCGATTGAGCCTCGTTCGTTGATGTTTCCTCTCTATAGGGAGTTGTTGCAGCAACTTTCTCTACAATTGCTCTCAACTCTGGGTTCTCTACATCATCATAGAGAGAATTACAACTACTTGGATTGGCTTTGTTGCCATACGTAGATGGTTTAACAAAATCCAAATACTCTTTTTCCATCAGCTCCTTTTGCTCAGGAGCCAAGACTACATCTTTTGTTCTTGCCATAGCTTATGCTGTTTTATTTGTTAGTATAGTGGTCACGGTTTGCACCATTGACCGATTGTCGGGTGCAAAGTAAGTGTACTGAGTGCAGCCAT
>QSCI01000253.1:0-1065 GCA_003463005.1 Segatella copri
TCTTCGGAACTCGTACCTGTATACGTTACAGCATGGAACCCATCAAATTCATCAAGACCGTGTATCACATCAACACTTATACTGATGGAAGTATCATGTATCCGGGGAAGACTCCGCCGGCTCTGTTGTTGAATTCTTCCTATTCACCTTCCTTTGCAGCAGGACTCCTGCAGATGCGATACATCTATTCCATGCCGGTAGAGCGAATCATCAAATACTTTGCCGACAATGGGTTTACGTTAAGGAAAGCTACGGCAAACAAGTTGATTGCCAGAAGTGCTGATGTACTGGAAAACTTCTATAAGGCTATCTGCCAAGTAGTGTTGCAGCAGGATTATGTTACGGCAGACGAGACTTATCATAAAGTGCTGCTGACCAAGACAAAACCTACGGATAAGGGATCGAAGAAAGCTACTTCTGGCTGTAAGTGCGCCTAAACTGGGACTTGTCTTCTTCGTATATGAGGATGGATCACGCTCTGAGCAGGTCATACTTAACGTATTCTCTGATTATAAAGGTACCATACAGAGTGATGCATATGCTCCTTACCGGAAACTGGAGTCGGATGCTTATCCGGACATCATGAGAATCGCCTGTCTGCAGCATGTCAAGAGAGACTTCGTCGACTGCGGCAAGGAAGACAAGGATGCTCAGGAAGTCGTAGATATCCTCAACAGATTTTATCGAGAAGACAAAAAACATAAGGTTGGGGTAAATGGATGGACCGTTGAAGACCATCTTGCCTATCGGCAGTCATATGCACCGGACATTTTACAGGATTTATTGGAGAAACTGGAGGAAATATCTTCCAGAAAGGATTTGCTGCCCAAGTCTACCTTGGCGCAGGCGGTCGGTTATGCCCTTAATGAATATAATGCCATTTGTGACATCTTCAAAAGAGGTGATACGGCTCTCGATAACAACTATATTGAGAGAATCCAGAGGTACATATCACTATCTTTTACCTTTGCACCTGGAAACAAGTTTAAACGAATTGGTTAACGGGTGTTAAGGTGAACTGTATGTCACTCTAGAATATCACTATTTTTTGATTCAGTCCTTCGC
>QSCI01000254.1:0-1041 GCA_003463005.1 Segatella copri
TCTCAATCTCCCATTCTGCCCAGGCACCACGATACATCCAGATGCGACAGTCCTTCAACCATTCTGCACCCGCTTTCTTCTCTTCGTCGATAGCTGCCAGAACGGCATCAGTACACTTCTTGTGGGTTCCGTGAGGGTCAGCAAGGTCGCCGGCAACATAAATCTGATGCGGCTGCACCTTCTGCAACAGAGCTCTCACTACCTCTACATCCTTCTCGGTCATTGGCAACTTTTCTATCTTGCCGCTCTCATAGAATGGCAGGTCGAGGAAGTGGACATGGTCAAGCGGAATTTCATTATAAGTACAAGCGATACGAGCCTCACCACGGCGGATCAGTCCCTTGATGGTCAGGATATCTCGTGTATCGAAGTCACTCTCCTTCTTCTTGGCAAAGAAGGTCTTGATTTCCTTATATTTATTAGAGATGATGCTGTCTTTTGAGTCTGCAAAAAGCTGGTTGAAACCATTGATAAAGTGCATGAATCTTGTTACTTCCTCATCACCTACAGCAATGTTTCCTGATGTTTCGTAAGCTACATGCACATCGTGGTTCTGCTGTACCAGTCGGCGGATGGTTCCTCCCATAGAGATAACATCATCGTCTGGGTGTGGAGAGAATACGATAACCTTCTTAGGGAATGGTGTTGCACGCTCTGGGCGATAGGTATCATCGGCATTCGGCTTACCACCTGGCCATC
Source organism: Segatella copri (assembly GCA_003463005.1). Lineage (GTDB taxonomy): Bacteria > Bacteroidota > Bacteroidia > Bacteroidales > Bacteroidaceae > Prevotella > Prevotella copri_I. Next base: position 700 of record QSCI01000254.1, read on the forward strand.
CGGTAATGGTATGCTGCAAATCATTGAAAATCTTGATATTGGCATTATAGGCTGAGCCATAGAGAGCCAGAAGTTCGCTCAGTCCGTTCTCATTATAATCCTTATTGGTCAACTTCAGGATAGGCTTACCGAGTTTCTGGCAGAGCCATACCAGTGCCGAACGCACCAGTTTATCACTCCACTGGCATGAAGTTACGAGCCATGGATGCTCAATACGTGTCAGATGGTGAGCTGCACCCAGGTCGATGACAACATGAGCATTCGGATGAGTCTGAAGGAATGATGCCGGCAGGGTATCTGTGATAGAGTTCTCCACCACCTTCTGCATAATCTCTGCCTTCT
>QSCI01000255.1:0-1037 GCA_003463005.1 Segatella copri
ACCCGTTGGCGGAATTAATTTAGCGCATACTTAACCCTGCCAATCGGTCTGTTGTTTACATAATTAATATATTGCAAGACTGTAAATGCGCTGATTTTCCCGATGATTCGGGTAAACAGTCCTGGTGTTTGCTTAGCATAGTTTCGGAAGAGCATGAAGTGATCACAAAGTTGAGAGAAATTTGTCTCGATTCTCTTCCTCGCCTTAGCATAAGGCTTAAATGTTGGTCGCCAATTCTTCATATTCAAGCGATATGGAACTTCCAACTTGATGCCTACAGAAGAAAACAAGTCTTGCTGTAGTTCCGCACTGAGGTAAGCACGATCGCCAAGGATGCAACAGTCATGGAATTGAAACTTTACATCTTTAAGAAAATGAATGTCATGAACATTAGCTGGACTCAGGTCATACGAGTGGATAACTCCACTTAACCCACAGACAGCGTGGAGCTTATACCCAAAGTAGTATATCTTCTGAGTAGCGCAATAACCAAATGCAGGAGAGTTTGTTACGTCTGTCCCTTTCATCTTGCAACGCAAGCCTCTGGACAAGCGACACACCTCTATTGGTTTGGAATCTATGCAGAAATATTCTTCTGCACCATCCATCTTTGACGCTATGCGCTTACGAATCTTCTCACATAGTTCCGCAGTGAACTTTCGCCTGTCATTGAACTGGCGTCGAGAAATCAGATTTGGCATATCTGCCTTATACTCCTTCAGCCTATCGAACAAGTTGTTTTCACTGTCGATGCTAAGATGCTCGGCTGTCAAGCTCAAAGCAACAACTTCGAGGTCTGAAAAACGTGGTACGACTCCTGGGCGAGGAATATTTCCTAGCTCATTAACTAAATTTTTGGAGAAATCCTTGCATATCTCAAGAATTTTTACGAAATTTGCATACAAGTTGTGCATAGCGTGAAATATATAACTTTATAATTGGACACTACAAAGTTACTTAAAATCAACGAGATGCACAACTTTTTCTCCATAAAAATATACTAATTTTCAGGCGGTTTTTTAATTCCGCCAACAGGT
>QSCI01000256.1:0-1034 GCA_003463005.1 Segatella copri
CTGATGGCTAACTATCGTGAGGCGTACAGAATGAAGGGCTTGTAGGAGAAATACATGTCCTTGATGAGTGGGGTGAAATGAACAAGGCGACAACGTATAACTTACCGAGTGTGGCTGTTATAGGTTGTCGCCTCGTTTTATTGGCTATACCGAGTTGTTCGTGTTTGCCGGGTATCATTTGTGTTACCTGTATAAATCTAATACCATGCTAAAACACACTGCGGTGGTTCGCCCAAGTGGCTGGAGGCGCAAAGCCTCCAAGGAACGTTGCTTGAAGGATTCCTATACAATTAGGAATCATCTCTCTTCATTCTTTTGCATTACATACTACTCATGCAATGCCAAAATATCAACATGCACCAAAATATTATATAGACTATGGAGATAAGAAAAAACACCTTTTTCTTCTTCGATTTTAAAAGGTGAAGTACAAATCCACTATAAATGGAAAAAACAGGTATTATAAGTATTTTAAACCATCCTATAACATCATAATATGAATAAAAAAAAGTACAAGCGTATGTTGCCCAGTACAAACATATCACAAATGCCATTACAAATTTCAAAAAGACAAATGTCACTTGTTTGTTTTTTAGGTACAGTAGGAAATATGCTATAGGAACAACTGTTGCAAATAGCATATCTCCTCTCCATATTATATAAAAATCCAAAAGTCTCATTTTAGTTCATTATCTCATTCCAACAATGTGTCATATTTTGTTTGACGCTATAAATTTAGAGAAATAAATTGAATAAAGCAAATAATTTTAAAGCCTTTATAAATTTTAACAAATATTAGTTTTCAAAGAATAGAGGTCATTGATGAAAAATGTAATTGCTACACCATTATATTCTTCGACCACAGGCAGACCAACTTCGGGCGGTTGGTCTGCTTTTTGATGATGGCTTGCATAATGAACTCCCGAAAGGCTCTGCTCTCAATGCTGTCAATACGGAAGGCTACCGCAATGACGAGTTCAAGGCTATACACATCATAGCTGATGCGGTCGTTCTTCCTGACATGACGGCGTACA
>QSCI01000257.1:0-1016 GCA_003463005.1 Segatella copri
CACCATGCCCTGCTCATCACAGAAAATGCAGCCATTGGTCTTTTCAAGGACGAGAAGATCGTTTATGACATGATATTGTGCCGGATGATTGAAGCGTTCTCGGCAGACTGCATCAAGGACATCACATCAGTATCGGCGCAAGTGGATCATGAAGTTGAGTTTGGCATCAGTGGCTCCATCATCCGACAGACTGGCTGGCGAGCGTTGTCGCTCAAGGAAAAGAACAACAGGCAGGACAAGGATGCAGACGCAACAGACAATGAGGTCAAGGAGCAAGTCATTCCCAACTGGCAAGAAGGACAGCATATCACTCTTTCTGGCTGCACCATCACGGAGGGCAAGACCAAACCAAAGCCATTGCATACGGAATCCACATTGCTTGCAGCAATGGAGACCGCAGGCAAAGAGATAGAAGATGATACGATGCGCCAGGCAATGAAGGACAGCGGTATTGGCACACCTGCCACACGTGCCGCCATCATCGAAACCCTGCTCAGACGAGAGTATATGGTGCGCCAGCAGAAGAAACTTGTGCCGACGGAAAAAGGACTCGCCCTGCATTCCGTGGTGAAGAACATGGCGATTGCCAATGTGGAGATGACGGGCAAATGGGAGGCGGAACTTGCCAAGATTGAACGAGGTGAAGCAAGTGCAGACGGGTTCACCCATAGTATCGAAGGCTATACCCGTGAAATCACTGCGGAATTGTTAGGTTGTGACAGACTTTTCAGCCACAAGGATTCCGGCTGCCAGTGTCCTAAATGCAAGCAAGGTACCATGCAGTTCTTCGGAAAGGTAGTAAGATGCAGCAACAAGGAGTGCGGTATACCAGTGTTCAAGCAGGTAGCAGGAAAGTTGCTCACTGATGCCGACATCACCGACTTGCTTACCAAGGGCAAGACCAGAACGCTCAATGGTTTCACCAGCAAGCAAGGCAAATCATTCTCCGCAGCCATAGCCTTTGACGAGAATTTCAACACGAAATTCTTCTTTGCAGAGCGCAAAACAGCAGAAAA
>QSCI01000258.1:0-996 GCA_003463005.1 Segatella copri
CGCTCAATGGTTTCACCAGCAAGCAAGGCAAATCATTCTCCGCAGCCATAGCCTTTGACGAGAATTTCAACACGAAATTCTTCTTTGCAGAGCGCAAAACAGCAGAAAAACGAGGAAATGTGAAGAGATACAAGAAATAGTTTGTACCTTTGCCACCGAAACATGGTTCATAAATGGTGTCTTTATTCAGGATGCTTTTATTTACTGTGGATTAAGTGGCGGCACTCGGAGGGATACCGAGTGCCTTTTTCTTGCTTTCAACAAACATCAACCGCCATCCACGGTTTATTATTCACCACTTAATCCATTCAACAGACAAATGAACAGAAAGAAACAGGCACAGACAGAGCTGTCCTATTACGGACTGTATCTCTTGAACCATCTCAGAGAGAACCGTTTTCCACAAGCCAGCGATGCGGACTTTATCCGCGAACGTGCAGACCATGCCGCAGAAGTATATGAGCAGGCACGGCGTGATGCCCTCTTTGCCGATGCGGCACAAGAGCTTGCCATGGCAGCATTGCTGAAAGGTCTCCGCTTTTCCAAGTACAGCATCCTGTACGATGTTGTTGACCGTGAGTTTCCTCTGGAGGTAGCAGTAGAAGACCAGGAAGCGTTTGTCAAGCACCTCCTGCCTTTGGTTGATAACGTGTATTCCATTTACGACCTCACCGATGATGATTTTGCCCAGTCACCGGACTACGACCAGCTCTACACAGAGTTGACGGGAGCCGTAGCCATTTTCATAGAGTCAAATGGCGTACAATAGAAAACAACGGCTGAACGACAACATCAAGGCGATAGAGACGGCATTCATCCTTGACAGGGAACAGCGCACGCCGACCGCCCGTGAGCGTCTCCTTCTGGAGCGTTATTGCGGATTCGGTGGATTGAAGTGCATCCTGAACCCTGCCAGGGAACTGGCGGATGCCGTCCATTGGGCAAAGTCAGACCTTGAATTGTTTGCTCCAACAGTGGAGCTGCATAGACTTATCC
>QSCI01000259.1:0-996 GCA_003463005.1 Segatella copri
GGATAAGTCTATGCAGCTCCACTGTTGGAGCAAACAATTCAAGGTCTGACTTTGCCCAATGGACGGCATCCGCCAGTTCCCTGGCAGGGTTCAGGATGCACTTCAATCCCCCGAATCCGCAGTAACGCTCCAGAAGGAGACGCTCACGGGCGGTCGGCGTGCGCTGTTCCCTGTCAAGGATGAATGCCGTCTCTATCGCCTTGATGTTGTCGTTCAGACGTTGTTTTCTATTGTACGCCATTTGACTCTATGAAAAGGGCTACGGCTCCAGTCAACTCTGTATAGAGCTGGTCGTAGTCCGGTGACTGGGCAAAATCGTCATCGGTGAGGTCGTAAATGGAATACACGTTATCAACCAAAGGCAGGAGGTTCTTGACAAACGCTTCCTGATCTTCTACTGCTACCTCCAGGGGAAACTCACGGTCAACAACATCGTACAGGATGCTGTACTTGGAAAAGCGGAGACCTTTCAGCAATGCTGCCATGGCAAGCTCTTGTGCCGCATCGGCAAAGAGGGCATCACGCCGTGCCTGCTCATATACCTCTGCGGCATGGTCTGCACGTTCGCGGATAAAGTCCGCATCGCTGGCTTGTGGAAAACGGTTCTCCCTGAGGTGGTTCAAGAGGTACAGTCCGTAATAGGACAACTCTGTCTGTGCCTGTTTCTTTCTGTTCATTTGTCTGTTGAATGGATTAAGTGGTGAATAATAAACCGTGGATGGCGGTTGGTGTTTGTGTGAAAGCAAGAAAAGGCACTCGGTATCCCTCCGAGTGCCGCCACTTAATCCACAGTAAATAAAAGCATCCTGAATCAAGACACCATTTATGAACCATGTTTCGGTGGCAAAGGTACAAACTATTTCTTGTATCTCTTCACATTTCCTCGATTTTCTGCTGTTTTGCGCTCTGCAAAGAAGAATTTCGTGTTGAAATTCTCGTCAAAGGCTATGGCTGCGGAGAATGATTTGCCTTGCTTGCTGGTGAAACCATTGAGCG
>QSCI01000026.1:0-40210 GCA_003463005.1 Segatella copri
CAATGCTTCGTTCACATCACTAAATGTTGCCAAGGTAACTATGAAGGAGATGGGAATGGAATATTCTATGTCTTCATTCAAGTCACTGATGACCAACATTTATCTGGTGAAACGAATTTTTAAAGCAAGTGGGTACACCCCGAACCGAACTTTAATTAGCAAGATTTTCAAAGATCTCTCGTGCTTACAGCGTATAGCTGCTTAGCACATTATTGAATTATTAACGAACTATTGATCTTTGAAAGACCAAAGAAATACTCAGCCAGCATCTCATTTCGTTTGAAATTGCGTTCAACGAGTTGATTTTTACTATTTACTTCTGTAACCATATTGCTAATGCTTTGAATTACATCGGCAAAATTAAGCAAATAATCCGAAACACCCAAACATTTCAACGTTTTTTATATATATAATAAGGTATAAGGAAGAGAAAGAGCCTATAATTATCTACTGAAATAGCTTTTTTATCTACAATCTGCTACTTTTTTGTTAAAATCCTTGGCAGTTTGATATATTATTCGTACTTTTGCCCACAAGTTCTGCTTCGGCCCCGGTCGTTTCGGGGGAGGCATTACATTACCAACGTAAAATTCAAGAACATATGAAAGTATTAAAATTCGGCGGAACATCGGTTGGTTCCGTAAAAAGCATCCTCAGCTTGAAACGTATCGTTGAAAACGAGGCTAAGAAACAGAGTGTAGTGGTTGTCGTGAGCGCGCTTGGCGGTATCACGGACAAACTCTTGCAAACCTCTCAACTTGCCCTCCAGGGTGATGAACAGTGGAAAGTAGAATTCGAAGCCATGGTTGATCGCCACCACAAGATGATAGACACCATCATCACCGACACAACAGACAGAGAAAACTTATTCAAATCGGTTGATGCCCTCTTCGAGCAGTTGAAGAGCATCTATTTTGGTGTGTACCTCATCCACGACCTCAGCGAGAAAACGCAGGATGCCATCGTGAGTTATGGTGAAAGACTCAGTTCAAAGATTGTTGCCACTTTGATTCGTGGAGCCAAATGGTTCGACTCCCGCAACTTCATCAAGACTGAGCGCAAGAACGGCAAAGGCAAGCATGTACTCGACAGCGAGCTGACCAACAAACTGGTAAAAGAAGCCTTTGCAGAAATTCCACGCATATCTCTCGTTCCGGGTTTTATCAGTCGTGACAAGAACACAGACCGCACCACCAACCTTGGCCGTGGCGGTAGCGACTACACAGCAGCCATCATAGCAGCTGCCCTCGATGCAGAAGTGCTCGAAATCTGGACTGATGTAGACGGTTTCATGACCGCTGACCCACGTGTCATCAAATCAGCTTATACCATCAACGAACTGAGTTACGTTGAGGCGATGGAGCTTTGCAACTTTGGTGCAAAGGTCATCTACCCTCCAACCATCTACCCGGTTTGTGTCAAGAATATTCCTATCAAGGTTAAGAACACCTTCAACCCAGATGCTCCGGGCACCATCATCAAGAACAAGATAGATGGCGACCAGAAGCCTATCAAGGGTATCTCTTCCATCAACGGTACAGCGCTCATCACCGTAACCGGTCTTTCCATGGTCGGTGTGATTGGTGTAAACCGCCGTATCTTCACCGCTCTTGCCAACGAGGGCATCTCTGTGTTCATGGTGTCACAGGCATCATCTGAGAACTCTACCTCTATCGGTGTGCGCGAGCAGGATGTAGAAGAGGCTGTAAAGGTATTGAACAATGAGTTCCACAACGAGATTGCCGATGGTGCCATGTTCCCAATGCACGCAGAGAAGGGCTTGGCTACTATCGCCATCGTGGGTGAAAACATGAAGCATGCTGCCGGTATCGCCGGTAAGCTCTTCGGAACCCTCGGCCGTAGCGGTGTTTCCGTCATTGCCTGTGCACAGGGTGCTTCAGAGACCAACATCTCGTTCGTAGTGAAGAGCGATTATCTGAGAAAGTCGCTCAACGTGCTCCACGACAGTTTCTTCCTTTCAGAATACAAGGTGCTGAACCTCTTCATCTGCGGTGTGGGTACCGTGGGCGGAAAGCTCATCGAGCAGATCAAGAACCAGTATGCCGACCTCATGGAGCGCAGCAAACTGAAGCTCAACGTGGTGGGTATCGCTTCTTCCAAGAACGCCATCTTCAACCGCGATGGTATTGATCTCGAGAACTACAGCGAGGAACTGAAGAAATCAGACCCAAGCACTCCAGAGGTTCTGCGCGATACCATCCTGGCGATGAACATCTTCAACAGCGTGTTTGTAGACTGTACAGCCAGCAAGGATGTGGCCGCTCTCTACCAGAGTCTGCTGGAGCACAACGTAAGCATTATCGCAGCCAACAAGATTGCTGCATCAAGCGAATATGAGAACTACGAGAAACTGAAGAAGACTGCCATCCAGCGTGGTGTAGTATTCCGTTTCGAGACCAACGTAGGTGCCGGTCTTCCTATCATCGGAACCATCAACGACCTCCGCAACTCCGGAGATAAAATCCTTAAGATTGAGGCAGTTCTCTCGGGTACGCTCAACTTTATCTTCAACGCCATCTCCAGCGTCGTCCCATTCTCTGAGACCGTGAGACTGGCTAAGGAGAAGGGCTACAGCGAGCCTGATCCACGTATCGACCTGAGCGGTATGGACGTGATTCGCAAGCTGGTGATTCTCTCCCGCGAGGCAGGTTACCGCGTAGAGCAGGAAGATGTAGAGAAGAACCTCTTCGTGCCAGACAAATACTTCAAGGGTTCGCTCGACAACTTCTGGAAGAAACTTCCTGAACTCGATGCCGATTTCGAGGCTAAGCGCAAGGCGCTCGATGTAGAGCACAAACGCTGGCGCTTCGTTGCTACGCTGGATGGCGGCAAGACAAGCGTAGGTTTGCAGGCTGTCGGTCCTGAGCATCCGTTCTACAATCTGGAAGGTTCCAACAACATCGTGCTGCTCACCACCGAGCGTTATAAGGAATACCCTATGATGATTCAGGGCTATGGTGCCGGAGCCAGCGTAACTGCTGCCGGTGTATTCGCCAACATCATGAGTATCGCTAACATTTAACACTTAACATTAAAAGAAGAAATGAAACATATTATCATTCTTGGCGACGGAATGGCTGACCACCCGGTAGAAAGACTGGGTGGAAAGACTCTCCTGCAATACGCCAACAAACCCTATATGGATATGCTTGCCAAGAAGGGCAAGACAGGAAGACTCGTTACCGTGCCAGATGGATTCCATCCGGGTTCTGAGGTAGCCAACAGCTCTATCATGGGCTACGACCAGAACGAGGTTTACGAAGGACGCGGACCGCTGGAGGCTGCCAGCATCGGCTATGAACTGGAGCCTACCGACCTTGCCCTGCGCTGCAACATCATCAATGTGCAGGACGGCAAGATTATCATCCACAACGGTGGTAACCTGGAAACGGAAGATGCGGATGTGCTCATCAAGTATCTCAACGATACCCTCGGCAAGAAATATCCTGATGTCAAGTTTGTTACCGGCATCCAGTATCGCCATCTTCTGGTGGTGAAGCACGGAAACAAGCATATCGACTGTGCCCCACCTCATGATCATCCCAACGAGGAATGGCATAAGCTGATGGTGAAACCTATCTTGCCGGAGATTGGAGGCGATGAGGGTCACATCAGCCGTCGTGATACAGCCGACCTTCTGAACCAGCTGATTCTCGAGAGTCAGGAACTCCTGGAGAACCATCCTTTCAATGTGGCGCGCAAGGAGCGTGGCGAACGAATGGCCAATCTTATCTGGCCTTGGGGCGGCGGTTACCGTCCGCACATGCTCACCCTCTCCCAGATGTATCCACAGATTAAGAAGGGTTCTGTGATTTCTGCCGTAGACCTGATTCGAGGCATCGGCCATTACGCCGGTCTGCGCAACATCATCGTTGAGGGCGCTACCGGTCTTGCCAATACCAACTACGAGGGCAAGGCAGCCGCAGCTATCCAGGCATTGAAGGATGGCGACGACTTCGTTTATGTTCACGTAGAGGCGAGCGACGAGGCAGGTCATGATGGCGATCTGGAGCTGAAGCTGAAGACCATCGAGAACCTCGACCAGCGACTCATCAAGCCTATCTTCGATGAGGTAAGCACCTGGGACGAGCCGGTATGCATCGCAGTTCTCCCAGACCATCCTACTCCGGTAGAGATCCGTACCCACGTCAAGGAGCCTGTACCTTTCATCATCTATTACCCTGCATTGAGCCGGATAGCGTAGAGAAGTATGACGAGGTAAGTTGCGTGAGTGGCGGTTACGGCATGCTGCAGCTGCAGGAATTCATGAATGCCTTCATGGCGATCAATTAAAATCAACGGCTTCATGATAGCCCCCAAAGCTAATCATAAAGTTTAATGTTCAAATCTCAAAGTTAAAAGTAAAAAATGAAATATTATTCAACAAATAAGAAAGCACCCATCGCCGACCTTCACAAGGCGGTAGTTAAAGGTCTGGCAGAAGACCGTGGTCTCTATATGCCAGAAATCATCAAGAAGTTGCCACAGGATTTCTTCGACAACATCGAGAAACTCTCCTTCCAGGAGATTGCCTACAAGGTAGCTGATGCCTTCTTTGGCGAGGACGTTGATGCCGAGTCATTGAAGAAGATTGTATACGATACCCTGGCATTCGACTGCCCTGTAGTTGAGGTAGAGCCAAACATCTACTCTCTCGAGCTGTTCCATGGTCCTACCCTCGCCTTCAAGGATGTGGGTGCGCGCTTCATGGCCCGTCTCCTGCAGTACTTCGTACGTCAGGAGGGCAAGGAAGAGGTGAATGTGCTCGTAGCTACATCGGGCGATACCGGTTCGGCTGTTGCCAACGGTTTCCTCGGCGTTGACGGCATCCATGTTTACGTGCTCTATCCTAAGGGCAAGGTGAGCAAGATTCAGGAGAGCCAGTTCACTACCCTCGGCCAGAACATCACAGCCCTCGAGGTAGATGGCGTGTTCGACGACTGCCAGGCGCTGGTAAAGTCTGCGTTCATGGACGAGGAGCTCAACAAGCACATGAAGCTCACCTCAGCCAACTCTATCAACGTAGCCCGCTTCCTGCCTCAGGCATTCTATTATTTCAATGCCTATGCCCGCATGAAGGAGAAGGGTCTCGCCGACAAGCTGGTTATCTGCGTGCCTAGCGGCAACTTCGGCAACATCACAGCCGGTCTCTTCGGTCATGAGATGGGATTGCCTATCCACCGCTTCATCGCAGCCAACAACGCCAACGATATCTTCTACGAGTATCTGCAGACAGGCAAGTACAATCCACAGCCTAGCAAGCAGACCATCGCCAATGCCATGGACGTAGGCGACCCATCAAACTTTGCCCGCATCTACGACCTCTACAAGGGCGATCATGCTGCCATCGCTGCCTACATCGGTGGTGCTACATACAAGGACGAGCAGATTGCAGAAACCATGAAGCAGTGCTATAATGAAACCAAGTATGTACTTGACCCTCACGGAGCTTGCGGCTATCGCGCCCTGAAGGAGCAGTTGAAGCCAGGTGAGGTTGGCGTGTTCCTCGAGACCGCTCATCCAGCCAAGTTCAAGGAGAAGGTAGACAGCATCCTTGACAGCGACATTGAGATTCCTGCACGCCTTGCAGAATTCATGAAGGGTGAGAAGAAGAGCATCCAGATGACCAAGGATTTCGCATCATTCAAGAACTACTTGATGAACGAATAAACCATACATACGGAAAAGCCTTTCTCTTTCTCAGGGGGAAGGCTTTTCCCGTTAAAATAAACTCAGACTCAGATTTGTCAGGACAGATGGGTCTTGATTATAACAACAGAAAACGGGAAAAATTTATGAAGATTGTTATTCTAGACGGCTATGCCGCAAACCCGGGAGATTTGGATTATCATCTTCTGGAGAAACTGGGCGAGGTGGTAGTTTATCCTCGCACATCAGATGCAGAGAAAGTGGAACGTGCCAAGGATGCCGACATCATCCTTCTGAACAAGGTGCAGATAGATGCAGAGACGCTGGCGCAGCTTCCTAAACTGAAATACATCGGTATCCAGGCTACCGGTTTCAACGTGGTAGACATCGAGGCTGCCAAGAAACAGGGCATCATCGTAACCAATATTCCTGCCTACAGCACGGATAGCGTGGCACAGATGACCTTCGCCCTCATCCTTGCCGTAAGCAACCGCGTAGAGCATTACACCCAGGAGAACCGCAACGAGCGCTGGGCTTACAATAAGGATTTCTGTTATTGGGATACCCCACTGATGGAGCTTGCCGGCAAGACCTTGGGTATCATGGGATTGGGCAATATCGGCATGAAAGTTGCCAACATCGCCCGCCAGTTTGGCATGAACATCTGTGCCTGCACCAGCAAGAATTCGAGCAATCTGCCTGAGTGGATCCAGAAGGTGAGCAAGGAGGGTTTGCTTGCCACGAGTGATATTCTCTCGCTCCATTGTCCGCTTTCTGATGACACCTATCATTTCATCAATAAGGAGAGTCTGGAGAAGATGAAGGATACCGCCATCCTGGTAAATACGGGTCGCGGTCCGCTGGTAGATGAGGAGGCCGTAGCTGCTGCCCTTCACGAAGGCAATCTGGGTGCCTACTGTGCCGATGTAATGGCTCAGGAGCCGCCATCAAAGGAGAATCCGCTCTTCGGCGAGCCTAATGCTTACCTCACCCCTCATATTGCCTGGGCCACCTACGAGGCTCGCGAGCGCCTGAACAAGCAGGTAGCCGCCAACGTAAAGGCATTTCTCGAGGGCAATCCGATTAATGTCGTGAATAAGTAACAGAACTTCCGCAAGTAAAACATAGTATAACAAAGAAAGCGTTTCTGGTTCATCTCTTTGAACTAGAAACGCTTTTTTATATGCAATTAGATGCGCTTTTTCACCAAAACATAGATGATGACGGGGGCACCGAACAGCGGGGTGACGGCATTCAGGGGGATGATGCCACCGTCCGACGGAAGGGTGCAGAAGAGATTGCAGAGAAGGGCTATGGCTGCACCCATCAGCATCGTGACGGGCAACAGACGGCGATGATTCTCCGTGCCGATGATGAGGCGGGCGATATGCGGCGTTGCCAGACCGATGAAGGCGATGGGACCGCAGAAGGCGGTAACCACAGCCGTAAGAAGACCGGTGATGACGAGCAGAACGATGCGCAGACGCCTGATGTTGAAACCCAGATTCTCGGCATACTGTTCGCCTAACAGCATGGCGTTCAGCGGTTTTACAAGGAGCAGAGACGCAGCCAGGGCAATGAGGGCTAACGGGATGAAGAACATCACCTGCTGGCTCGAAACATTGCCAAAGCTGCCCATGCCCCAAACCATATATGATTTCACGCCCTCTGCCGTGCTGAAGAAATTGAGCAATGAGATGGCGCTGCTGGCAAGATAGCCCACCATCAGTCCGATGATGAGCAGTACCGTATGGCTGCGCACAATGGCAGAAAAGAAGGTGATGATGCCCATCACCACCATAGCCCCTATAAAGGCTGCGATGAGGATAGCCAGGAAACCGCCGATGGCATAGTTGCCGGCATCGCCCAGAAATCCTACCCCTAAATCATCCAGGGCAATATTGCCGCCAAAGGCAAGCATCACGATGGCTACGGCCAGTCCGGCTCCGCTGCTGATACCGAACACATCAGGACCCGCTAGGGGATTGCGGAAGGCAGTCTGCAGGAGCAAGCCGCTCGTGGCGAGGGCTGCGCCCGAAAGCAAAGCGGCAATCGCCGCCGGCAGTCGCGATTCCAACAGAATATAGCGGTAGGTTTCGTCAGTCTGAGAGCCCGAAATAATCGCCCCCACGTCCTGCCATGGGATGTTTACACTCCCCCATGCCAGGTTGGCGAAAAACAGTATGATAATGGCGATTGCCCCTAAAACGATGGTTTTCATTCACTAAAACTATTTCTTGTAAAATCTCTGATTAAAGCCCTATTTCTTATAGAATCTCAATTTGCCGAACCGGCTGCCATGCGCCAGGATGATGAACTCTCTGAGCAGCAGTTCGGGATGGAAACTCGTAAGCTCGAAATAAGGTACCGTAGAGGTATCTACCTGATAGATATTACCCCGGCTGAAGGCAGCAAGAGCCTTGTAGCCGTCATATTCCTGAAGCAGTTGAGCCTGCGACAAAGGGGCACCACCGAAATACTTGAACGCCCATACATCCACCTGCTTTCCCTTCGCCAAGATTTGCTCCGGACTCATCGCCAGACTTCCGCTGTGTTCATCGTCCTCGAAGATATAACGGGCGTTGGCATCCTTCAGCAGAATACCGATAGTACTCTGACCTCCAGGCACATACCATACATTACCCGTCTTTCTTTCGGTCAGGATGGAGAGGCCCTTCGGATACCCGGCTGCCTTAGCTTTCAGCTTCAGATATTCCTTTTCTATCTTCGCAAAGAGCGAATCTGCCTTTGGTTCGCAAGATGCAGCAAGAGCGGTCTTCGGTGCATTCCCGTCTTTTTTAAAGAGCATGCCGTAGAATTTCATCCATTCCGCCCTGCCCAGTGGCGAAGACTCCATATAGTCGGCAGCTTCGATGATGGGCACGTGCAGCTTGTCGAGCTTGCCATATCCTCCGCTGTTTTCGAAAGGCGAAAGGAGGATGGCTTCGGGTTTCAGGGCGATGATACGCTCGATATCAGGTGCCATGCTCGAACCGCAATCCACGATGGAATTTCCGGCAGCAGCATTTCCGGCAGAAGCTTTTCCGGCAGCAGCATTTCCGGCAGCAGCATTTCCGGCAGAAGCAGCCTCTTCTTTACATCCGGAATATTGATATAATCGAGGTCGCAGACACCACGGATGGCCTGCTGGCAGCCCAGTTCGTACATCAGCTGGCAATGGGGAGCGATGAAAACAGCACTTCTCTCCACCGGTGTGCGCACGGTATCGGTAGTGCATCTCGCCCCCGTGCTGCGCCTTCTGGCAAGCATCGCCACCGTCTTATCCCCCTCCTCTCCCTTCGGAATCAGGATGTAGCGATGCAGCGTTGTTCCCGCCTTCCAGGGGTTGGCAATGATAGCCTCAGCATACTGATAATCAATGTCTTCTGCAGCATCGGATTTCTCTTCCCCATCGCCATGCTTCACGATGGTGAGCAACTTGGCGTACTTCATCTCCAGGGTATCGCCAGCCTCCGCATCAGCAGCAGCCGTCTTTCCTCCCTGGCATGCCGCCATCAGCAGGGCCGCCGTAGCCCCACACAAAAGAATATACAGTTTCTTCATAATCTTACAAAATATGTGTGCAAAGATACGAAGAAATCTCCATTTTCCGTTTGTTTTCTCGAATATTCTTTGTACTTTTGCCCTCAAATTTAACTAACGCTACAATTTAATAAGTCAAAATGAAGAAGATTATCTGTGGCATAGCCCTTTTATTCAGTACATCGATGGCCGCCGGTGCGCATACCTGCTGTCATAATTCAGCACAGAAATGCGGCTGCAAGAGAGGTTATTACACACAGTATTACGGCGATAAGCCCGAACTCATAAAAGAGGCTATAGCTTGGGCAGAGAGCGGCGTCTGGCGCAATGGTTTCGACAAGGCGAAGCCACATTCCAGCGTAAACCTCGCAGATTTCTATCTGCAGTATCAGAAGAATCCGCAGCAATGGCAGGCGCTCTTCGACTATCTGGCAAAGACCGATTTGCTGAGCATTCCGAAGGGAAAGCACAAGATTCCGGGTTCCGACCTCGTGGTAAGTATAGAGGACAGCAAGAACGAGCCGCTGGAAAAGCGCCGCAGCGAGAGTCATAACAAGCACATCGATTTTCAGTATGTAGTAAAGGGCACAGAGCGTTTTGGCGTGATCGACCACTACTCCAGCACCCCCAACAGCAAGTATCGTCCCGACGTAATCCATTATGATTACGCCCCTCAGAAGGCCCGTTTCTTTGACAGCAATCCCGGCGAATTCTTCATCTTCTTCCCGAGGGATTGGCATATTGCCAAGGTGGCAAATGACACCAGCGACCAGGCGATACGCGTTATCGTAATCAAGGTAGATTATAAGGATTAAAAAGGGTAACTCGCTCTAATTGGGACTTGATTGAATATCAAGAAGTTGGACGTTTGCCTACATAATATAGATAACAATATGAAAACGAGCGGACTTCTGCTCGTTTCTGTATTTTGCAATATCCAAAGAACGCCTCAATTCGAGGGCAAAGATACGACAATTTTCTAAATATCCAATGATTCACAATGAGATTTTTATGGAAATTAGAACTTTGTGCGTTAAATTCCTCTTTTTATAAGCAGATTTTCAAGAAAAAGTTTGGAGATTCCGACAAAAAAGCATATCTTTGCAGCAACAAATCCCACCACGCCTCTCAACGATGCGTACCACGGTGGGACTTCGCTTTTTATATGGGTATATGAACTACGACAAACAACCAATAAATATAGATGAACAATTAGCCTTGCTCCAAAACAGAGGACTAATGATAGGAGATATTGTAACTGCTAAACTACAGCTCCGCAATATCAGCTATTTCCGTATAGCTAGTTATCTTAGGTATATGGAAGAAGACCAACTACATCATCTATACAAGTCGGGCAGTACATTTGAGCAAGCCATCAACCTTTATCTCTTTGATAAAGAACTCCGTCAACTTATATTCAAGGCAATCCAAGATATAGAGATTTCTCTTCGAACTAAGATGATTCAAATGTTCTCAATGGAACACGGCGCATTTTGGTTTATGGATTCATCCTTGTTCAAGAATGAAGAGTTTTATGAAGGCTGTCTTGACAATATCAAGAAAGAGGTATCTCGTTCAAATGAAGATTTCATCAAGGAGCATTCCCAAAAATATACTTATCCAGCTCTTCCTCCCGTATGGAAAACCTTGGAGGTAGTTTCTTTTGGTACGCTTTCTAAGTTGTTTTGCCTGTTTAAGGATAATCGGCTAAAAAAGCAAGTGGCAAGAGAGCTTGGACTTCCTCAATACACATATTTGGAAAGTTGGATAAGGTGTATAACTGTACTTCGCAATTGCTGTGCTCATCATGCCCGTATATGGAACAGGCGTTTTGCCTTGAAGCCTCAATTACCCAATCGACTTCCTCTTCAATGGATTACTCCAAGTCAAAAGCCCATCAAGTTGTACCATCAGCTATGCACCTTATTATATTTGGAGCAAACTATTACACCTTGCATGGATTTGAAAAGTTCTCTGTTCAAATTATTTGCTGAATACCCCAATGTAGATTTACATGCCATGGGATTTCCGCAAGGTTGGGAAAACGAACCATTATGGAGACTGTAGGCAAGCATCGCCACCGTCTTATCGCCCTCCTCTCCTTTCGGAATCAGGATGTAGCGATGCAGCAGCGTTCCCACATTCCACGGGTTGGCAACGAGAGCCTCAGCATACTGATATAATGTTCGTTGCGGACGGAACTTTTCCGCCCGCAACGGCTTACTGCTTCCTCAAGGTAGGCAATGCTCCTTTAAGTTCGTAACGCCACTTTGAGCCTGCGTTCTGCAATGCGCGGTTCATGGCATCAACGGCTTTCTGCCAGGTAACGTAAGTGCCGTCCACCTTCGTGGATTCGGGGGCGGTCTTATAGCCTCGTTCCTGATTGTTCTTCCAATAGCAGGCGGTCACGGTGGTGTAGCTATCTCCAAACAAGCCGCCGATATGTACTTTGCCAGTGCTACTACCCGTACTGGTTACGTTGCCCGTGGCATAGCAGGCAAGGAGGCTGCTTCCTCCGTTGAATTCCACCAGACCGCCGCCAGAGATATTCTTTTTGGGGTCTATTTCTAAGGTCACGTTGCCTGTGGCATAGCAAGCGGTCATGGTGGTATTCCCATTCGTCTGACCTACCACGCCGCCGACATCGACCATTCCCTTCACTGTGGCCGAGGAACTGCATCCGGTAATGGAACCGCCCCATTGAGCACCCACCACACCGCCGACGTACACCGTGCCGCTGACGCTGCCCGACACCGAGCAGTTTTCAATGGTGCCCAAGCTAAATCCTACCACGCCGCCTTAAACTTCCCGCATCTGCCGCCGCTCATATATCAAAATGGCGATCATACTGCCTATGACCGCCACTAAGATGATATATCCGAAAA
The DNA here is from genome assembly GCA_003463005.1 of Segatella copri. Classification (GTDB taxonomy): domain Bacteria; phylum Bacteroidota; class Bacteroidia; order Bacteroidales; family Bacteroidaceae; genus Prevotella; species Prevotella copri_I. The sequence continues at coordinate 12,099 of QSCI01000026.1, forward strand.
TGATTTTATGTGCAATGGCATTCGTTTCTTTTCCATACGTATCACTTCTTATCCTTTAAAAAAGCAAATTCTCACCACGGCAGACCTTGCAAGCTCGACCTGCAACAAAACTCAACAATATCTTTCTATTCTTCTTATCCCAACAGAAAGAAGAGCATACAACACTTCCTCCTTTCTTTATCCGAATACTGTCCTTACAGCTTTTGGAAACAGTCGTCAGTACACCGGTTCCTCAGAAAGCAAGGACGGGACGCACACCGACGCTGCTGCCGTCCTTACGGTCCCAGTAACAGCCCACGCGACCATTGGATTGCACGTACCAGTACCGTGCGAAGGATTCCGAGTACTCCGAAGACGACCAAAACCACTTACCGCTTCTAAAATTATCCTTGCTGTCTGTGGCAATTTTCTCCATCCATGCGTTTAAAGCAGCGGGAACATCGCCTTGACCTGACCAACCGAAATCATCGTCTTGCGATGAGGCTTGTTCATCCGGCTTTGCCAAAGCCGTACAACCGCCCAATTTTTGCAGGATGTCCCACCACTGACCTGATGCAGGAAGATACCAACCGGTAGTAGTCGCGGGAACCGGGCAGGTCGTGTTGTAGCCGTCGGCGGCCTTGAAGGCGGGATAACGGTCGAAGTTTCCGCGATTGGCGCGGATATGCTCGCAATTGCCGTAACCACTGATGTCGCTGTAGTTCCGGGCTTTCGTCTCGCATTTCGCCAGATCCTCGTCTGTACCAAATAGTCCCCACGATTGGAATGTCGTAGCATTCTTCACAGCCATGACAAGACCGTGGACATTGCCGCCCAACTTATTTTTTTCTGCCTGACCGATACGCTTCGGGTCGGTTTGGAAAACTATGCCTACCACATTGGCTGTCTGGACGTCGTATGCTTCGGCATAATTCGGCATCAGGTTGCCATCGGCGAGGAAGAAATCACCGACCTGCAAAATGTAGTTCCTTATGGTTTCCACTGCGCCGTCCACCTTGTATCTCTTGTATTCCCCTTTGATAGGGTGTGGTGCGGACGTGTTGATGGTAAACTCCCTGTCCCCATCGTCATAACTTCCCCAGATAGCAGGCATGGACGGGGGCACCAAGTAGCGGTATGTACCATCGGCCATGCGCAGCGGCTCGGCAGCACTTGAGAACGTGGCGGCAGAAGGCACGGTGTAGTCGGGAATCCGGGCATCGGTAAACTTATATACGGTCTTCGGCATCTCGATAACGACCAGGGGTAATTCGTGAGCCATGACGAAATCGAGCCGAAGTTTACCATTTTCCAATGTGGGTGTGCAAGAAGCTGTCATCAGGTCGGAAGCGGTGTAATCCGCATACGAACTTTGGTCGTACGTCACCGGCCAGCGATTAACAAGCGGATAGAAGAAGGGTAATTGGGGTTTCGTAATTGCGTACTCTAACAACTTACTTATGACCGTGTCGTCCAAGTCCGCTTTATAGGGGTAGTAGAGGTAGTATTCCTCATCCGACAGTCCTCCGGCAAGTGTCGTACCGGCATCGGGCTTCCATGTGAGCTTGCCCGTGGCGGCATCCCTCTCTGCGGTCAGTTTCACGTTGGAATAAATCATCTTCTTATCCGAGTATAAGCCGCGGACCATGAAGAGTCCGCAGGCATCGCCCTCGGTGAACTCGGTGGTGTAGCCGTTCTCCACGGCACGGGTGATTTTACCGTCCACAGCCGATGTATTGTATCCCCCGTCGGTAACGGAGATGGTGAGTTGCCGCGCCTTGTCTTGTGCGGCAGGGAACTCTTCTTGCGTGCAGGAGGCGGCAAGCAGCAGGAGCAATGCGGCTTGCAAGAGGTGGTATATGTTTTGTATCTTCATATTTTTAATGGATTAAATGGATTAAACAGATTAGAAAGCAAGGACGGGACGAACATAGAGCTGGAAATTAACATTACCCCATCGGCAGCTTATCCATCCATCATCAGAATTTGCTACCCAATACCGCATTGTGTTGCCCTTGAACTTCGAAGACGACCAAAACTGATGGTAATAGGAGAATTTGTCCCAACCGTCGATACCCCACATCCATTTATTCAAAGCGTCGGGAACATTTCCTTGGTTCGACCAGAAGAATTCATTGATGTCTGACGAGGTTTGCTGATATCCATCCGCCAAAGCCGGACAACCGCCCAGATTCTGCAGTATGTCCCACCACTGGCCAGAGGAAGGAAGATACCAGCCGGTCGTGGTCGTGGGGACAGGGCAAGTCGTGTTGTAACCATCAACAGCCTGTAATGCGGGATACTTGTCGAAGTTGCCCTCTAAACTACGGATAGATTCACAATTGCCGTATCCGCTAATGTCCGAATAATTATTGGATTTGGATACGCAGTCATTCAACAAATCCAAGTACCGCAATTCGTTGCTCCATATGACTTTCTCTGCTGCGTTTGCGTTTTTAACGGCCATAACCAGCCCATGCACTTTGTCTTCACCGCCCAACTTCTCCTTTTCCTTTTTACCGATACGGCTCTTGTCCGTCTGAAAAACAATGCCGACGACTGTCTTGCCACGTAAAGGGCCGGGTTTATAATAGTCTATATGCATACTGCCGTCAGCATAGATTTTGCGCAATCCGCCGTCGCTCCACGTACCGTCGGAGTAGAAGTAGTCACCGATTTTAAGTTCATCCGCCGTGAATCTTTGCTTTACCCTTTTGGAGGTGACGTTTTCCTCGCCATTTGCAACCCACGTGCCACTGGTCACCGACTGCACATCAATGCCGTTGGCTTTCACGGTAATGGTGTAGGCATACCGCTTGCCACCGAAAAAGTCAAATTTGCCGGCAGCTTCTGTTTCGGGAGTGTAAGTAAAGTCATTGCTGCCTATGCTGATTCGGATGAGCGGCTTGCCCGTCATATCCTGCGGCGGCACTAACGCCTCGTATTTCTTCATTGCGGCATCGTAATAGGGCTTTATCTCGCCGTCCGATTGGTCACCCGGTGATACCAAGCCGGCGGTTGAGTGCGTTAGCGGGTCTCCGAAAATGGTGACGGTCGCACCCTCCAACTCCTCTTCCGTAATGCCTTCGCCAGCTTTGAGAATTACTTCGATTTTCGCCATGCGGTGGATGAAACGGAGATTTATGGCTTGGTCATAACGCCCTATGGCACTGGCGTACAGAACATCGAAAGCGGCGTACCCGCCACTTTGGTCGGAAATATCCGTTTCCGATTCTATGTCCGTGGTCCATGCACTGACGCGGGCTTCATCGGTGTTCTTCCAATAGAAGGCATTATCGGCATCCTTCGGGCTTGCATTGCCCGATGCGTCCATCACGTATGTTTTGTTACCAAACACGCCTTCCAGTGACACTCTAATCTCCTCGCCGCCCGTCCACGCATCCTTACCTCCGGCGCGGGTCTGCGGCTGCGCCACCTCCGCCGTCAGTTGCAGCGGGTACTTGCCGTCGGGCAGGGGCGCGGTGCTTTCATCCTCACTGCTACAGGAAGCGAGCACCCCACAGATGAGCATCACAACCGGCATCCAGCCGCCGATGCGCGGCCACGGCCTTCTCGCTATGTTCCTTATTATTTTCATATTGTCTTTATTTATTTCGTTTTGTGCCACTGCCCGTTGCGACGCGGGCTGCCGCACCATTTATTATATATGGCGTGCCTCCGTCTTACGCCTGATGCACGGCAGTGGCTTTCAGACACACTACATTTTTGCATCACCCGAATGGCTACCACCGTCGTTCCAGTTTTCGATGGTGCTTCCGCTAAGGGTCAGCCCCGTCTTCTTCACCGTGATGGTGTAGGTATAAGAATAACCGGCCTCCAACGCGGGTTTGATCATGTCCTTGTTGGAGTAGCTCTGGTATTCCCCGTCATCGGGAGATATCTCAAGCACCAAAGCGTTGGCGAGTGTCTGCGGGAGCAGGATCATGGTGAAAGTCATCACGCCCGTGGCGGCGTCAAAGGTTGCCACGCACTTGTCCGTGGCCGTCTTCGGGGCACCGGTGCACTGGCGTAACATCCAGTCGCTCACAACGCTGCCCGCGGTCGCGGCGGTACCGGTCTTCACATCGAACGTTCCCTCGTGAACCAGGCCGCCCAGCTTGTAGTCGGCGAATTCCAGCACGGCAGTGTCGTCGAAACCGTCGGTGTTCGACACCTGCACCTTGAGGATAAGACGGGCCATCTTGTGCTTGAAGGAGCAGTCGCTGCCGCCCGCGGCGGTGTTGTCCGTGAAGCTGACGGTCGGACTGTCTTTATCGGCCTTGGCTCCCGTGGCATGGATGTAGTCCACCTTCTCCTGTTCCGTGGTCGTGGGCTGGTTGCTTGTATTTACCGTAATCTTCCCGTCTGTACCAGGCAGGGTGGAGGCGTTTGCGCCCGATGCGTAAGGCGCGTAGGCGGCAAAAGTAAACTCGAGGAAAGCGTCCTCGAAGAAGATGCCGCCACCCGCCGTCATCGGGGTGAAGTCCGCGTTGGTGCCGGTACTCGTGGTTGCGTATCCCACGTTCTTGTACTTGCCGCCCATGGTCGTGGTCGTGCCAGGGGCATCCACCACCATCACGCCGATTCGGTCGGCGTTCCACCCGTTGTCCACAGCACGGGTCTTCGGCCCGCTCACGCCTGCCGTGATTCGTGCTTCCACCGGATTGTTCTGTACCTCGTTCTCTTGTGTACACGCAGCCAATAGCGTTGCCGCTGCTACAATAATGAAAAACCTCATGTTCATTGTCATAATCTTGTTTTTTTGATTAAAATATTTATCGTCAGTTAGCATCCCCATTGCCGCTTTCTACCTCGTTCCAGCCCGTGATGGTTGCGCCCGTTACCCCGGCCTCTACGGGCAAAAGCAGATTACCCGTGAGTTTAACCGGTTTGGTGCCGTTATTGAAGTCCCTTATGGCCTCGGTAAGGTCGCTCACTACCCGCTGCGTGTCACCGTTGTTGAAAGTGATGTCCACCGTCAGCGTATGCGTTTCCGTCGGGACGATGCCGAGCAGTCGGAAAAAGATTGTGAACTTGTTGTCGTCCTGCCTGAAAGCGTTTGTTACTTGTGCCGCTACACTCCGGTCGCCTGTTGCCATATCCGCTGCCGAAGCCACGCCGGAGAGCGTTGCCGTAGCCGACTGTACACGGCTGTAGTCGCCTTCCGTGGCGGTCAGTTCGATGTCGAGCCTGCGCACGTATTGTCTCATCGGGGCGGTGACGTGCAGGGTGTCGTCCGCCACGACGCTGATGTCCTGGTGCGAGGCGAAGAGGTAGCCGGGGTGCGGCTCTATTGCACCCGTCAGATCCACCGGATTCACCGTTGCCTTGTTTCCGTCGATACTAATCCCCTCCGGGGAGTTGTACACCGTCAGACCGTAGCCACCGGGCGCGAGCAGCGCGTCGAACACGTTGGTCGCCGCGCTCACGTTCTGTTCCCTCCCGCCGATGCGCAGTGTGTATGCCTGCGGTATGTCCGCCTCGGTGCTCTTTCCGCTCCAGTCCGTGGTTACGACCACCGCCCCACGGTCGGGGTGCGGCGTGTCATAGAGGTCGTCCTTCACGCACGAGGTCAGTATGGTCACCGCACCTATTAGATATAATAAAGTATAAGCCTTTCCGTATGCTCCCATATATTCCTTTATCTGTCGTATGATTGTCGTTGTATTCATTGTTCCTCCTTTCCGCTAAAAGATGTTCCACACCAGGGTGACACCCGCCGAGACGGGCCCCACCAGTTCTTTGTTTCGCTGCCGCGCCTTACCCTCACGCCGTTGATGACCACATACTTGTCATAGTCGGCATGGATATAGCCCAACCCTAAGGAGAAGTCCATCGAGAGGGCATTGTTCAGTTTCAGCACGTAGCCGCCGGTGATGCCGCCACCCATGATGTCGCCCTGCTTGCCGGTCTCCGACAGCTTGTAGTTGAATGAGCCGACTTTGTACATAGCACCTACGTAGCCGCGTTTCTCGCTGCCTATATAATAGCGGAGTTCCGGTGCCACTTCCCAAAGGGCGTATCTTCTGTCCTTGTCATTCCACGACCACGAAGTCCACGAGCCGTTCACGGATATTCCCCATGACGGTTGATGTGCCACTCAATACCGAGGTCGGGCGTGAGGGTTGCCCAACGCAGCAGGTTGGCACGCAGTGATAATCCCAAAGTTGTGGATGATGCCGACAGTACGGATTCAGGCTGATTTTCCTGTCCGGTAGACACCTTTGCCCCCTCTGTGTCTTGGATTGTTTCTGTAGCCTTGTCGTTTTCACGGTGTGACTGTTCCTTTTCTTCCTCGTAACCGGGATGTGTATCCTCCGCAATAACCGGCACTTTCTCTTTCGGCAGTATGATACGCACCGTCACGAAGTCGCCCTTCGAGGCATGGTTACGGGTGATGAAGTTGTTTTCACGCAGTCCTTTCCGGGTTATCAACTCTGATTTCACACGGTTGGCACGGATCTTCGCCGTGGCAAGGTTCTCGGCTTCACCGCCCAGCGAATTGCAGTATCCGTCAACCAGTAGCGGCATTTTGCCGTCAAGAATTGTTGCTTTGTTGTTTTCAATACATTCCAACAGGCGGGCAAGTTCCGTGTCATTGCCAATCCAAGGCACGTAGAACATGTCCTTCTGCGGAACGGAGCGGAAGGTGTAGGTCGTGTCTGCTTTCTGCTGCGCAATGACAGGAAAAGTTACCGTCATCAGCCATAGAAACAGGGTAAGGATAGTGATTTTTCTGTTCATATAAACTTGCATTTATTATCTTTGTCTCCTGCAAAGATAATAAATGTCATTCTATGCCCAAAAGATTAGAAAAACTTTTTCTATTAATTTTTATAAAAATTGTCGTCGAGCATCTTTTTTGACGAATTAGCACTTTTTGAATTGTCGAATTAGCACTTTTTTGTCGTTTGAGTACTTTTTGAAAATGAGTTTCTGTGACCTTTTCCGATGTTTTTTACTACACAAATTATTCCCGATTTGCTTTTTTCCATTTGGCAGGCGTACATCCTCCTTCTCGGAAAATAATTTGATGAAGTTACTGCGGGAAAGAAAACCGGAAGACTCAGCCAGCTTCTGTATATTGATTTCTGGATGCTCCTTCAGTATGTTTTTCGCATACTCCAACCGGAGACTGGTTATCCATTCGCGGAATGTCATTTTATACGTAGTCTTGATATAAGCGGAAAGATAGGTACGGTTCGTATAAAGTATTTTGGACAGTTCTTTTATGGTAAGTCCCTGCTGGACATAGCCGTCTGTCTTTATCCAGTTGTCAACCTTCTCTGTAAATTCTGTATAGGACCCAGGAACTTCTTCTGAAACCATTTCGGGTTCAATTCCCGAGTTTGTCAGAAGTTCTTCTTCAGATTGTATATCCTGCTCAAACGCATTTTCTACCTGTTCATAGAACAGCAGGTAGTTCTGATAGCTGTAGAAAAGATAGCTGTAGAACGGTATTGACGACAAAATCCAGATAAAAACATATTTGTCTGGCAGAAATGTCAGCAATCCGCATCCGACACCGAAGATAACAGCCCAATAAGTGAATATGGAAAGCCATTCGATATATGCGCCTATATCATCCGCCTGAGTTTCATTGAAAATCCGAATGGCTCTACGATATGCAATTATGACTCTACGAGCTAAAACGACTCCAAAAACGACCAACCAGGCAGCTAAAGCAAATAAAGAGATTTTTTGCATGATTCCGCTTGGCAACAGGAACAACACAACTCCGGAAAGAGTTGAAAATACAATCCATAATATGATATGTGTCCACACACGCCGTTTGGTAATGTAAAAACGATCAAGCAACATTATCAATGCCGAACTGAACAGAGAATAGCACAGGAAGTATGTAGACATGTTCATCAATATGGCAGAATCCGCATTTTTGAATCGGATACCAAAGAAGAAATGTACCGAATAATTTGCCGAAAGCAGCAGCATAGCTATACCCATCATCTGTCGGGAGCGGAGATAATTCTTGAAAATTTTCTTTTCAGGAGTCTTTGCAAATAAAAAATAAAAGCCGAAGAATAACATTAACGGCAGTGCGGTACAAAGTGAAAAATTGTATATAGTTGGTTCCATTGTTATGCTTTTTTGATTTTGATACAAATTGTGATACAATTTTCGAATTATAAGCCAGTTGAGATAAAAAACAGAAATGAATATCTCCGAGTGCTCGCTGCCTGAGTTAAAATATCAAGACCGACTCACCTGAGATCTTGCATCAAAGTGTTCTAAGTCACAAATTACATTTAAAATTTTTCTCAGCCATTGGCGTATATTATTGTTTTCGGTTGCAAAGATACTCATTTTTCTCCAAATATCGTTTGTTTAATCCGAAAATCGTTACAAAAAGCGGAAAATACTTTGCATAATTAGAAATTTTTCTGTTTGTTGCATGATTTAACTTGAGCCTGAGTCATGGCAGCATACTCCAAGAATGCGAACACGATGTGTCATAGCGTAAAAATCTGCCATTTTTACGCTATGACACTAAAAAACGCAGAGATTCCCCCTGGCATCCCTGCGTTTTCTATATCATTTGCCGAATAAAGCCCTCACTTCCTCAGGCGATACACGTCATCGTGGTGAAGGTGGATTATGTGGAATAATCCTCTATTTGCTAACCACCATTTTCTTGCCCTTCACGATGTAAACACCGGCTGGCAAAGATTGTAGCTTCTTGTCATAACCCACATGCATACCTTGCAGATTGTAGACATGCCCAGAAGTTCCCCTTTGCATAACCACACCTTTGATGTCCGTGTTCTCTTTCTCCACGATTTTTTGGAATGCGGACCAACCATATGCGCTCCGATATAAGGCGGCACTACCTATAGGTACATACAAGGTGCAACTTCCTAAATCGACTCCATCAAACTCAGGGATGGCGGACTCAGTTCCCGCCATTCCTCGACTTTTGCCAACGGCTGCATCCGAGGCAAGAGTCGGAGGAATAGGATTCTGCAAAGAAAGTTCCTCCAGCTTGACGCAACCAGCAAAGGCCTTTTCGCCTATCTTGGAGACAGAGGAAGGTATAGTAACCGACGTAACTTGCTGGTTACCCTTAAAGGCATAGTCTGCTATCACGGTGACAGGATATTTAGTGCCATCATCCAACACGAGCGTGTCTGGAACAACATAGTATCCCTCCACATCGGTTCCCGAGCAGAAGGAGGCCGTCTGGGTAGAATCCACTGGCGTGATGCCTGCGGCACCTTGCTCCCAGTATTCCTCGATGCTCTTGAACCCACTCAACTCCTGGTTCTTCTGGTATATCTCCTTATATCCCTTAGGCACGAGCAACTTCGCCTGCGACAAGTCCACCTGTGCCAGCATCTCGTTAGTATTAGGTATCTGTCTCCAAGCCACCTTGAGGGTATTCAGCTTTTGGCATGCGTTGAAGGCCACAGAACCGAAAGAGGTCAAGGAAGAAGGCAACGAGATATATCGCAACGAGCATCCCTGGAAGGCACACTGTGCAAGATAAGAGAATCCGTCGGGCAACGAGATACTCTCAAGTCCCGATCCATTGAAACCCCATCCACCGATACTCTTGAGCCGTGATTTCTGCGGAATGTTAATGTTCCTCAGACTTGACTGGCTAAATGCTCCATAGCCTATCTCCTCTACGCTGGCAGGTATGCTCACTTCCTCCAAGTTACGACACTCGGTGAAGGCGTTCTTGCCTATAGCCACCACTTGGTAGCTATTGCCGTCGCTAGCCGTCACCATCTCTGGAATCACCACATAACCTGCATACGAGTCATACTTGCTGTTCTTATAGGTCACGGTAGCAGTCTTCTTGTCGGCATTCAACTGATAGTAGATGCCATTTATCTCGACCGCACCTTCCTCGATGTCATCATAGATATGATTATTCTCCATGCTGAGTATTCCGCCAGAGACACTGACGTCTATAAAGCTTTGTCTTTTGTCGCCAAATATCACCTTGCGCCAATCGTTTCTTCCCTTGATGCTAACCACAGGATACATCTTGTAAGTTCCGTTGGCTAGTTTCTTATCGAAGGTCACAATGTTTGGTTCCTGTGGCGTAGTCCATATACCTACCGAAAGATTACCATTTATAGGGGCATACTCCACCTTCCCGTCAGAGGTATTCTCGAAGGCGAAGGCGAAGTCGTACTGGAAATGGGCAAAAGTGCTGATGCCTATGCCCATCGAAACTTTATGCCCCTCAACGCACATGAAATCCAGAGAGGAGGAAGCCACGAAGTCGCCCTTTCCACCCTGGTTTTTCTGAATACCATATATCACATCAGGATTCACGTCGTATCCTGTGGCGGAAATCAGGAAATATCCATTGACATATCCATTCCATCCGAAATTAATGTGATAATAGCCCTCTTGGTTGAAGCCGTCGCATAAGAATTCATGGGCATCACCCTCGCCCTTCGAGTTGCCACCTCCCAGCATGACTGGTCTGCCTTGGCGCAACTCGTTCTGAATCGTGCCCTCATAATACTCGGCCGAGCATTCATTTCGGTCTAACATGTTTATGCTCAGGTCATAATCGAAATAGTCTATCAGCGACTGGGCTGCGGAGCCGGAGCTGGCTCCCGTGCCTCCGTCAGCATAACTGGCACCGTTGGCTATGCCACAGTCTGCCATCAGCTTGGCGACAGCCATCTTCGAATCTTCGCTGATGCTTTCGTCACCATATTCATACTGAGGCTGCATCAAGTCCCATCGATAGGTTGACTTGCTGAAATCAGCCGACAAAGTCTGTCCGTTCCATTCATAAGACGCAGTTCCCCGGCCTTGCTTTGGCCACTTATGATAAGCCATGATTTGTGCCATGGCGGTCTGCACACAACCCGTCACATAATTACCTCCCTGATCGTCCTTTGGGCACAGAAGGTTGTAAGGCCAACCTTGTCCCCAAGCGATATCCCCCAGTAGTGGATTCACTGGGTCTTGGTAGGTAATGGTTGTGCCGCCCTGGCTTCCATCCGCCGACTTAAGCAGGCTGATACCTTGCGCATACCTATCGAGGAAAGCCTTGATGTAAGCAGGACTGGAACTATAATCCAGGCTGCCTCTCTCCGAATAGCCCAACACGTTTTGTCGGGTGCGCTCATCGGCCGAAACGATGACAAAGCCATCGTTCTTGCCTCTATTGAAGATATAGAAGCAATTTTTGTCACCGACCCTAGCCGTATAATTGTTGACCAGGTTTTCATTCTGTACCATTTTTTCCCCTCTCATACTTCTTGCAGCATTACTTTTGAAAAAAGATGCGGCAATACGCTTAGCTCTGGCTTCATCTATGCTTTGGGCTGTTGCCGAAAGCAAGAACGATAGCAGGAGCAAGAATGATAAAGTAAATCTCTTGTTCATAATTCTACACTATTAAAGTTCTTAAAATTGTTCTGTGGCAAAGTTAGCGATTTGTTCCCAATGGCGGCGAGCACGGTTTTAGCGATGCGTTCGTCTTCCATCAGGAATTTGAACACAGAATCGTATATCGGAAAACTACTAAATACCAACTTCCTTAACGGATACCACGGAGCAATCATTCACTTGCAACAACACCTGCATGTCATCAGCTCCTTCCTGGTCAAGTCCTTTTATAAGGCAGGTTGGGCATGACGACACCTGACGCCTGGCTAGTTCCTCGCTATAACCACTTATACGACTCAACTGGGCGACTAAAGCCTCAGCATCGTTCACTTGCTCCAAGACCACAGAGTAATTGCCCAAATTGAAATTCGGGTATCCCATTTCCATGGTGATGTTCTGTACAGACCTGCTGGACTCCTCTTTCTCCCGATGCTTGTCGAAAATGCGCAAGCAGAACTTGACGACATACCACAGGACGACAAATACTAAGACCACCATGCCTATCATACACCCGACTGCCTGAACAGCCATGTTACCAGAGCCCCACCCTCTAAAGCAAGACCCTACAAATCCTTTTCCACTAAATATTCCCATAACTACTCTATTTTTTATGATTAATAATGAATAATTCTCCTTGCTAATCTACCCGATGAAGGTTTTCAAATCCACTCTCGGCATAGACATGTCCATCACTACCCTTATAATAGGTACGTTGTGCCAAGACAGAAAGGGCGAAGATACCGGCTATGACCATCAGCACCTGAAGGATAATCTTCAGAAGCACGATGATAACACCCCAGGCTGCTATCAAAAGTCCGACGAGATAAATAACGGAAAAGATGGTGACTATCAAGCCCTTGCCTGCACCCAGCGCCTCGGCATTCTTCTTGACAGAGATGGCGATACCCGAAACCAAAGTGCCCAAGAAAAGAATGAACATGATGGCGTCGCTTACCACCCCTTGCCATCCAAGCCACAACTGCACGATCATGGCATAGGCTATCAACACCGGTAAGCAGGCGGCAAGACTCACCATAGCAGGCTTAAGGCTAAGCTTCCCCTTCTCCTCTGCAGGAACATCAGCGAAGACCAAGGTCTCAAACATCTTAAATGTGTAGAACTGCAAAGCCACTACTGCGCCAAATGGGATTACCCGGAATAAAGAGCCAAAGAACCCATAACGGTCGTTGTCGCACCACCAAAACATATCTCCACCAAGAACCTTGTAGCCTACCACTTCTATGATGGATATGAGAAGCATGCAAACCGGTATAACCTTCAGAGCCAAAGGAACAGCCGGCGAACTCTTGCGAGCCACGAAGAAAGTGGCCAGAATCATACCCATCAATATAAGTACCAGCACAGCAGGCGTATAGGTGGCATAGAAATGACCCAAGGCGGAGTGTTTCTTCACCGTGTCCTCGCTCAATGGATTGACCGTGCCCTCAGGATTGTCGGCGCTGAACTTCAGATCTCCCATATACGCCATATAGGATGCGCCATCCTTTTTGAATGCCACATAATATCCGTTGGCCTTTCCGCACGACTCGATTTCCATCCCCTTCGGGAATTTCACACTTTGGATAGGCTCGCTTATCTTCCAAAGCGAATCGGGCTTCGAGGCTACCATACACTCGATGGAATCTCCCCATAGAGGGTCCAGTTCAAACTTTTGAGCCGAGATAGACAGACAGCTCAATAACGCGATGAAGAAAAAAGCTAAACGATGTTTCATGATAGTTTGTGATAATTAAATGATAAACTAGGGAAATACTAGCAATATAAATTGCCATACGTTTGCAAAGTTAGCCTTTTTTTCTGTACCAAGGGGAGTTTTCGGTAAAAAAATAGTTTCATTACGTAAAAACATGATGATTTTTACGCAATGAAACTTATACGAAGCCGAGAGAATGCAGTTTTTCTTGCCAAGATGTCCCTTACCCCCATTTTCTATTCTATCACTACCACTACCTCGCTGCCCCTGACCATCGCCTTCTTCACGCGGTCGTAGAGTTGGAGGAAGAGTTCCTGACTCTTGAGTACGAACCCGGGCACATGGGCCTCACCGATGAGGATACCGCCCTTGCGAAGCCGGAACGGACCGTTGCCCGGCTGCATCATGGGACAAGGAAGGGCATAAAGCTCTTCCAGACAACCGAACTCATGACTCTTGCGCTCCATGCGGCAAAGCTTGCAGGTTTCGGGGAGAGGAAGAGAGGAAGATGAAGAAGAAGCATCCCTTATCGGTTCGAGGAAAAGCATCTGGCGGGCGAAGCATTTGCATTTAGCCACCATGATGTGATATTCACCCGGCTCCAGACAGCCACCCTCGCGCTCCATCGTATCACAAATGTACTGATGGCCTGCAACGATACCCTGGCGATTAACTACTTCCTGACTAAGGCGACCAACAATGGCGCCATGATCTCTACGAAAACGATTTAAAAACAACTTTATCATAACACGCAACAACTTAAAAACAACAATAGAAAAACATTTGAAATTCACATTCACTTTCACATTTTCTGAACGTAAAACGACTGGTAATAATCAGACAAATCCTTGCAACCTTCCGGCAACTGATGGTACACCAGCTGAGGGAACATTTCCTTCAGTTTCATATAAAGACCAATGCCCGGTTTGTCCTGATCAGGCCACATGTGAAGATTCCTTCCCGCTAAAAGATTGCGACATTCTTCATTACAAAGCGTAGCACTCGGGATGGCTATTGCCTTGTAACCCATAGACATAGCGCTCCAGCAGTCGGTACATCCCTCGGTAATAACCAATGGCTCTTTTTCTGTCACCTGCGGCAAGATCTGCATCCCATATACCATCGGCTTGCTACCTGGTGCAAACTTAAACCGCGGTTTTTCTTCAGTCTTATCTCCCAGATATCTGCTCTGAACCGTCAGCAGATTGCCATGAACGTCATAATAGGGAATCAACAGGGAAGGACCATCAAAAAACTTTCCACCAAAGCGATAGCCAGCAATGGAGAAATCTGTGCTCACCACTCTACACCAATAGATATATTCCGGGCGCAACTTTCTCTGATAGAACAGGAAATCCCTGGCTTTATCTGTCAGTTTCTTACCCATGAGCATACGCATCAGATAATCTACGTCAGGCTTATGCTGAAACTCGCCCCTGAGATTGAGCCTGTCCGTATCACATTCAGATTTTCTATGCTCAGCAACAGCTTTATCCCGATGAAGCACCTCCTTACGGTTTCCCGCAGAATGATTACCGGCGCTGATATTGAATCTTCTGCACAGCCATTGGCAAGCCTCCGAAAAAGAGAGATTCTCCCGTTTCATCACCAGGTCGATATTATCTCCACCCCACCCGCATGCAAAGCAATGACAAGTGTTGGTGGAAGTCCAGAAATGCAAACTCGGATGGGTATCATTATGACTGATACAAAGGGCATTATGATACCGCAAACCCATTCCCAATTCATCAGCAACCTCCAGGATGCTGATAGCTCTAAGTTTAGAGAGCGTATTTGAATCAATATATTCTGCCATCTTCTAATTGTCTTTTTTAATATTACCATCACCCATAGTGCCTTTCTGCAGCGTCTTTCTAAGCACCTTTCTATCCTCGCCCTTTGCCGGTTTTTCGAGCCATCCCCATCTGCGCCAGTTGCACACCATGTTACGGGCAGGCGTCTTGAGCTCCTTCTGCTTCAGAAATTCCTCCAGGAACTGATAAGAGAATTCCTGCGGCAACTCGCTGAAATAGTCTACAGTATGATAAGGCTCTCCTTCGCCCTCGGCAGAAATCTGCTCGAAAGCCTTGCCCCACCGCTGCAACATATTCTGCAAGATGCGGTCGGCACAAGCCAGATAGGTCTGCCTAACCAGTTTCCGGATTTCCTTCTCGCTCTTCTTCCCTTCCACTTTGTAAAGCACTTGCATGAGGGCAGCGATGCGGAAGGCTGAAACCGAACTGCGCTTGTAGAAGACATCCATCGACTTGGACATGGTTTTCACCACCTGCTGGCGGCAGTCGTTACACCATTTTACCACCGTCTTGTAGAGCCAGCTCATATCTTCCTCTATCTCCTGATGGAATTTTCCATCTTCCTCATAGCACAACCCGAAGAGCTTATCCAATGTATTCTCCAGCTCATTACGCTGCATATCGGTCAACGCCTGAAACTGAGGTGGATTGTCGCCCAGATGACTGATGAGCGGGCATAAGATGGTTCGGGTTACAGCACCGCCCTCAATGGCAGCTTTGTTCATATATCTGCTCACCGCACTCTGAGTGCCGCAGAAAACGAACGACAGCAAGGCATCTACCATGGCACTATAGCTGGATTCGCTCATGAAATCCTGACCATAGACGCTGCCTAAATCATAAGCCGTCTTGATAACCTGCGAGAGGTCGGCAAACTGGCGCTTGGCAGAATGCACGATGGCAGAAATCTCATCGGCAAATTCGAAGAGCGTCTTCGGAGCACCATAGAGCTTGACTGCTGCATCGCATCGCTTGATAAACATGGTGAGCGATACGGTTTCGGGCAGGATGGTGATGTCGGTCTTCGGTTCGGGTGGCAGCTTGCCGTCCTTCTTTCCCTGGCGTCGCTTCAGGGCAGCATACTCCTGCTCCTTGGCTCTCATTTCGCTGTCGCGCTCGATGAAAGGTTTCATCAGGGTACGCATGATGTATCTGGCAAACGACTTTCCGCTCGACTGCTCGCCCTCTACGATGACCTGCAACACGATGGCCGATTTTTCTCCCTGATTATCATACACATACTGTATTCTGACACGTGTAAGATAAACGCTAAGCATGGCAGCAGCCACCACCAGCGTAGGATACTTGAGGTCAGAAGGCGAAGTGGTCATCCATTCTCTGATGCCCGACGGATAATCCTTATCGGCAATCAGGTGATGCATGGGCATCTCTTCATTCTCTTCAGCCTGTTCAGCCAGCTTTTTTCCTATCAACCCAGATGATACCTTGTTATTGATTCCGCCCTTGGTATCCTCAGGCTTTGCCACTGGATTAGTCCGAGACGCTTCCTGTGGAGGTATTTTCTTTACTTTTTCCATAATCCCAATCATTGATTATTTCTGTATGCAAAAGTAAGGAAAAAAAGCCTCCCCGGCAATAGGCGTCCTGCCGGTTCGCCTCCTACTAAGCCTCATCGCCGGCAACTAAGCCTTCCGCTAAGCCTCCAGCTCATCTGAAGGCATAAAAAAAAGCACTTTCTGCTTGCAAACGAAGCAAAAAGTGCTGATACTGTATTATTTCTAAAAAATCTTCTGTTCAGATATGTTCCTATTCTTTTATATTATCACCCCCACTGACATAAGAAAGAACCAAACGGCGAACCACGGCATGAATGTCTTCATTAGGGAACTTCTGGCGATATTTCTCCGTAAGGTCTTCGCAGAAATACATCTTGCTATCAACCATAGAAGAAGGAATATTTTGATGCATAAACACATCGTATGTTGCAACAGGCTTGCCATCCTTTGTGTCGACAGGCACAATATTCTCCTTATACCAAGCATTTGCAGAAGCAGCAGGGAACAATCTATAATTGTCCTTACTCTCCACTCTACCAGCGATGCTCAGTATATACCCGTCAGCAGACTTATCGTCCTCAGGATTCACCGCATATAGCATATCTACAGCAGGAAGCGTCGAGTATTTTTTTGTGATAAACTGATATTTCTTGCTTCCTCCAAAAGGAGGGTTTGCCTTCAAATCCTGCTCTATATCCTCACGAATTTGTGGCGCATCCACCACAAACTCTACTTCGCCAGTATAATTGACGACAGTTTTCCATGACTGTGGATTGGGCTGAATAACTTCACCATTGTCATTGCTGTTGTCACACGCACAAAAAGCCAAGACTACCAACAGTAGTAAGACTGATTTTTTTACAAAATACTTCATATCCAAATTTGTTTATCAAACCTATTTAATTGTTAAACGTAGAATATGCCTAAAACTTGCTCTATTTTGCGTTTTTAACATTCCATCTAAAACTTGGCAACACTCACAAGAAGCAATCATTTCCCCGCTTCCTACTGTCCCTTACGGTAGATGGCGACAAAACGGTTAGCGATATTGATGAGTTTCTGCCGGGCGTTAGGATCACTTACATCATCAAACTCCAGTTGGGAAATTCGCCACGCATCTTGGAGAAACGCTTGGAGATGACACTGGCATTGGTCAGATTGGAAGGCAGACCCAGCTGCTCTGTTAGATACTTGCAGAAAGATGCGCCATTATCAAATTTGCCTTCAAAATCTTTGATATCAGAGAGCGCCACCATAATCAGGGCATAGTCTTTCTTCAAAGGAATAGCCTTCTCGTCTATCATCTTCTGCAAGGCTCGCTTTACTCTTTCTCCCTGGCTCAAGTCGCCCCATTCCTTCTCATTATCTTCTTCCGTTTTTTCCTGCCCGCCGTTTTCCTGATGCTCATCGTCTGTCACTTCCAATTCCAATGTTCTCTTCTGTTCAGGCTCGAATCCGTGCAGATAATCTTCATCATTGTTCTGGCGCATCAGTTCATTAATCTGAGATGAAACGAAGAAACCATCCTCGCCATAATAACCGATATTGGCTGCCAGCCGCTCAACCACCTCATGGTTCTTCACGACTGCTCCGAGGCACCGCTGAGAAAACTCCTGAGTTACGTAGCCTCTCCATTGCCCCATAATCATTGAGCAAAATTGAAACACTTTCGACTCCAAAGGCATCATCTGAAGTATCACAGCTGCCATATACAGGATGACAAATACGATTCTCTGCCGCTCGTCCTGAGCTGTAGCATACTCATCCTCGTCAACATAGTTTTTCTCATATTGCCCTATTCCTTCCACAAAGGCTAGGCGGCTCTCGGTATCAGTATGCGAAAACATCATTTTGTCTACGATGCAGAATACCTCATAAAAAACATCCTCGCATGAACATCTGGACGTAGGAAACCACGTCTTATCATTGAAGATATCATGGGTGATGGCTCTGAAAACCTGATAAATCATGTGTTGCGAAAAAGATTTATCTACCATCTGTCTGGTCTTCATCTTAAATAACCTCATCGTCGTAACCATTTAAATCATCAAGAATCACATCAAGAGAATTGATCAAAGCAAACCGAGAATCTCCATGACAATCGCAACAGACAGCATCTCCATTAACCAGAGCAACAATCTCAACATCGGAGATTTTCACCTTAGTTCGTTTCAGCGAACGGGAAGAGGTGCACGGACCTTTCCAATAATATACCTTGATGCCGTAATCTTCCTTGCTGCACAGGTTCACCATCAAGGCAATGTCTCTGTTTGCCTTGTCTAAGTGCAACTGCTTACCTTTATCTGTACCAAATTTTACCTCATACATACTGGCATTGAGACACTCCATTAATGACTGCTGCATCTGTAATTGCATGACAAAGGAATATGGCGCATCGCTGAGAGACTGATGGCGAGGAAAAGAAAACACCACAGCCCTTGGCCTGCAGCCAGCCTTGATTCTTTCAGCCACGGCATCAAAGAAATCACCAGGTGGCAACTTGGCAGAAATCACCATATTCCAGCCATATTGATTCGCCACCCTGTTGATATTATCACGCAGAAGAGCCACCACCTTGTCCTGTCCCCTTTTGCCGCCGAAGATTCTAGATTCTTCCACAAAAAGGAAACCTCTGTTGGGGCGATTATCAATGATTACCTTACAGAAAGGCTGGTTGTGAATTTCATTCTCCTTAAAGTTACTCCAATAAAATTCTTTTTTGTCTGCGCATACATCCAGCACAGCCACACCTTCGCGAAATCCCAATATTCGGTTGTCGTGAATAACGTCTTCCTCATACTTCCGTGATTCCACTAAAGTCATTTTCTTGCTTTTCAGCAAACTGTCCATTACCTTCTCGAAACCAGTCTGACACTCCTGATATTTTTCAGGCGATGACATTTCGAGAAAATCCAAGGGTAGAGTACCCTCGATACTTGAAAGATTCCGGCTTTTGCAGAAATCATACTTGAAGACAACAAAAGAAGTCTTTTCTGTGCTGTTTTTGATTCGTCCAGTCATTGGCTTGCGATTTAAGTTATACCATGAAAGTTATTTTTCATAGCATCTACAAAAGTAATACTTTTTCCCCGAATAAACAAATAAATTCTAAATTATTTTTTATCAAATTGTCTTTTTTTCATAAAACCATCAAAACAAAATGTGAAAGTGAATGTGAATTTGAAATGTAAATCAATGTATCGGGTTGTTCCATCCATTCCTTTTATTGGATATTGTGAATGAAATTCAGTCCTCGCGCGCGTACCTTATTATATATATAATATGAACCTGTTATAATGGCTACTATTACTTAAACACGATTATACGCTTCTCCTTCAGGTAACATTGAAAAACATTTCAAATTCACATTCACATTCACATTTTTGCCTTTCCTCCTATCCACCAGCTAACCCACATAGCAAGTAACTGTGCGCCCGATGCCCCCAAAACTGCGTGGCGACGCACCACCATCTGCGTCCCGACGCAGATGGCGATACGTCGGGACGTAGCGCCGACTGCATCGGGACGCAGTTGGAAAGGCAAAACATGCCATATAATGTTAACGGATTTAACATTTAATTTAATGGCCATTAAATTAATGGCGGTTAAATTAGGCGGAAGAGAATGGGATATGAGGGAGGAATGCACGTGATTCGGGACAAGGATGCACGTGATTCGGGACAACTATTGTTTTTCAGAGAAAAATGTTGTATCTTTGCATTGTCGTTCAAAGATAGGCTGAATTAACCACTAGAAAGAAACTGATTGTTGAACCATTAAAAAAAAGAAAGGAAAAAGAAATGAAAAAGGAAGTTTGGAAAACTATCTTGCAGGTGATTATCGCCGTACTTACTGCCGTAGGCACTACGCTCGGCGTTACCAGCTGCATGTAGACTGATTTGTTTAACCATTAAAAAAACGATTTGAATTATGGGTATTAAAGTAAAAGCAATTGAGCGCAACGTAGCGTTCGAAAAAGGTAAGCAAAAGTGGGCATTCGTGATGCAGGCTGAACTCTACAGCCAGCTCAACGCCACGAAGGTGATAGAAGAAGCCGCCGTTCGCAGCGGATTGCCTAAGGCGGTAATCAACGCCGGATGGTCGGCCATCGGCGAAGTGATTGCTGCATGGGCCACCGAGGGCCACAGCGTGGCTGTGCCAGGACTGGGCAGCCTCCGATTCGGTCTTAACTCTACCGCCGTTGAGGATGTGAACAAGGTGAGCGCCAACCTCATCACCCGCCGATACATCATCTTCGTGCCTAACACCGACATCAAGAAGGAACTCGAAGAGACTTCCGTCAACATCACCTGCTACGACCGAAACGGCAAGGTGGTGAAGCAGGTTACCTCTACCGATACGCCTCCTACTACCCCATCCGGAGGCGATAATCCATCCGGAGGCGATAATCCATCCGGAGGCGACACCCCATCGGGCGGCGATTCTACTGGCGGAACCGGAAGCGAAACCGGCGGCGATGGACTTGAATGAAAGGTGCTGAGCCTGAAAAAGTAAAACCCTCCCCAGGTCTTAAAAAGTCCTAGGGAGGGTAAACTTTGTCTGGCAGTTAAATTGTTTACGCAATGTACCATACCAGACGTCCCGAACACAACATGCTAACCCACACATTTCCCCAAGGAATCAGCATGTCGCTAACAATCCTTTGTGCCTCAAATAAATAATACTTTTTTTCAAACCAAATCAACAGCCTAGCCTCACGGCTAAAACGTATTTAATGTTTTTACCTTATTTCAAAACATGATAGTAACATATTCTGCAGCGATATCAACCAGCTTCTTGCGGCGGGCTACACCTATTATATAATGAGCCTCCTTCGCCGAACAGTGGAAGTATTTCTTCACAGCTGTTACCAGTTCTTCCTTGCTTATCGTGCCTACACCCTTAGGATAAGCCTTGCGGATAGCCTTCTCGATGTCCGCCATCTTATATTCATGGTGGCGCTTGTGGAAGTACTGCGATACGATGATAGATAGAACTATCACGAGCAGGATGATGATAAATACTACAGACTTGTTCATTTCATTATCTCCTAATTTATTTATTAGACATATCAGGTTCGCTGAATCACCCTTCCGGGTGCTCCAAGTTTTCAGAATCACCGATAGCCGTTATCGGTAAATCCACTGCAAATATAGCATTTTTTCTTGAAACAACAACATTTTTCGGCATTTTTTTCACTATTTCTGCAAAAAAACTTGCTAAATACAAAAAAAACACGTATTTTTGCAAGAAAATAATCCTTAAGACAGAAAGATAATGCAAGAAACTGTAAAGAAAGTATTGAATGGCGATTTTAATCGCAAGAAAGCATTGCTGTTCCTCATAACGGCTCTGCTTACCGTTATCGTCTGGAACCTGCCCATCGACAGCTTCGGCATTGATGGGCTAACCATCGTGCAGCAGCGCGTCATCGCCATCTTCGTCATGGCCGTGATGCTCTGGCTCACCGAGGCCATACCGGCATGGGCAACCAGCGTAGTGATCATCTTCGTGCTGCTGTTCTTCGTCAGCGACTCCGCCTTCAAGATCATGCAAGGCTCGGAGGCAGAGATGGGCAAGCTGCTCGACTATCAGGGTGTGATGGCGTGCTTCGCCGACCCTACCATCATCCTCTTCCTGGGCGGTTTCGTACTCGCCATAGCCGCTACCAAGAGCGGACTCGACGTGATGATGGCGAAGGCCCTGATTGCGCCATTCGGCAAGCGTTCAGAGAACGTGCTGCTGGGTTTCATGCTCATCACCGGCATCTTCTCGATGTTCATATCAAATACAGCCACCGCCGCCATGATGCTCACCTTCCTCACACCGGTGTTCAAATCATTGCCGCCTTCGGGCAAGGGCCGCGTGGCGCTCACCATGGCTATCCCTATCGGAGCCAACCTGGGCGGTATGGGAACCCCTATCGGAACCCCGCCTAACGCCTTCGCCTTCAAGGTTTTGAACGACCCTGCAGGACTCAACCTGGGTCTCAGCTTCGGCGACTGGATGCTCATCATGGCCCCTATGGTGCTCATCATGCTCGTGATGGCATGGATCATCATCCGCAAGATGTTCCCGTTCTCTGCCCCGACCATCGAGCTCAACATCGAGGGCAACATGCAGCACAACTGGCGCACCACGGTAGTGGCCGTCACCTTCCTCGCAACCATCGTGCTCTGGGTATTCGGCAAGCAGCTGGGCATCAACGCCAACACCGTGGCCATGCTCCCTATCGCCATATTCGCCCTTACGGGAGTGGTTACAGCCAAGGACCTGAAGGAGATTGACTGGGCTGTCATCTGGATGGTGGCAGGCGGATTCGCCCTCGGATTGGCGATGAACGGCACCGGTCTTGCCGAGGCAGCCGTAAAGAGCATTCCGTTTGCAGAATTCAATCCGCTGGTCATCATGATTGTATCCGGACTGGTATGCTTCATCCTGAGTAACTTCATCTCCAACACCGCCACCGCAGCCCTGCTCATCCCTATCCTCACGGTGGTATGCGCCGGCATGGGCGACAAGCTCAACACCATCGGCGGCACCTCTACCATCCTCATCGGAGTAGCGGTATCGGCCAGCTGCGCCATGTCGCTGCCTATCTCAACCCCTCCTAACGCCATCGCCTACTCTACCGGCCTCATCCAGCAGACCGACATGGTGAAGGCAGGACTCACGGTGGGCATTCTGAGCATGATAGTGGGCTACGCCGTGCTCATCACCTTCTGCAAGATGGGCGTGCTCTAGAGGGGGCATCATCTGCGAAAATACACATTATTATATATATAAAGGAATGAAAAAGATTGTTATAGGAATCGACGTAGGCATCTCTACGACCAAGATTGTGGGCATCGATGAAAGCGGCGTGGTGGTAAGCCCCATCCGCATCAAGGCCACCGACCCTATCACCTCGCTCTACGGAGCCTTCGGCAAGTATCTTCACGACAACAAGATTGCGCTGAGCGATGTAGAACAGGTGATGCTCACAGGCGTAGGTTCTGCCTATATCGACGAGCCCATCTACGGACTGCCTACCTCGAAGAGCGAGGAGTTCGTGGCCGACGGACTGGGCGCCCGATACGAGAGCAAGCTCGACCGCATGATTGTGGTGAGCATGGGAACCGGTACATCGCTCGTAAAATGCGATGACAACGAGATAAGGCACATAGGAGGCATCGGCATAGGCGGCGGAACCCTGGCAGGACTGAGCCGCATCATGCTCAAGACCGATGACATCAAGCAGATCATCAACCTCGCCAAGGACGGCGACGTGAGCAAGATAAACCTGCTGATAGGCGACATCAGCGCCAAGCCTCTGCCCGGACTCCCGATGAACGCCACCGCATCGCTCTTCAGCAACGCCAAGGCCAACGCTTCGCGCGAAGACATCGCCATGGGACTCATCTGGATGGTGCTGCAGTCGATAGGTTCGGCTACCATCCTCTCATCGCTCGAATCGGGCATCAAGGATTTCGTGCTCATCGGCAACCTCACCCTGCTGCCGCAATGCCGCGAGGTGTTCCCAGCCATGGAGAAACTCTACGGAGTGAGGTTCAGAATACCGAAATACTCGGAATTCTGCACCGCCATCGGAGCTGCGCTCGACTATAAGCGACAAGCAAAATAATCACCCCCGAATCGCCGCAATGCCCTATACACGGGCGTTGCGGCGATTTTCATTTCCACCCCCTGCCACGACACACAGACAACAAGTTGGAAACGCACACAGCAGCACAAAATGCGCAACACGCTGATAGATAACAACTTAAACGTTTCGGGAAACAGAAATTTGTCAAAGTTTTCCAAAACTTTTTCGTTTCCTCCTGATTATCAGCGACTTAATATTTTTTAACGATAAAAAAGTTGTCCAAAAGTAATTACTTTCAGAAATATTTTATATCTTTGCAATGTCAAAAGGAGGTTCCTGTTTACCTCTTCAAGTCATAATGACTTAATACTAAGTAATTTAAACATCAATCGTAAAAGTAATACTAAAATGATCCAGACAGTAGTAAAGCGTGACGGACGCATCGTTGGATTCAACGAACAGAAAATCATGGCAGCCATTCGCAAGGCCATGTTGCACACCGACAAGGGTGAAGATACCACTCTTATCGAGCAGATAACCGACCACATCTCTTATCGCGGCAAGAGCCAGATGAGCGTTGAGGCCATTCAGGACGCCATCGAGATGGAACTCATGAAGAGTGCCCGCAAAGATGTTGCCCAGAAGTATATCGCATACCGTAACCAGCGTAACATCGCCCGCAAGGCGAAGACACGCGACGTATTCATGAGCATCGTCAATGCCAAGAACAACGACATCACCCGTGAAAACGCCAACATGAATGCCGACACACCAGCCGGCATGATGATGAAGTTCGCTTCAGAAACCACTAAACCATTCGTCGACGACTACCTCCTCTCAGAGGATGTACGCGACGCCGTCATGCACAACTATATACATATTCACGATAAGGACTATTACCCAACCAAGAGTCTCACCTGCGTGCAGCATCCGCTCGACGTGATTCTGAACCACGGATTCACAGCCGGTCACGGTTCAAGCCGTCCTGCCAAGCGCATCGAGACCGCAGCCGTGCTGGCTTGCATCTCTCTCGAGACCTGCCAGAACGAGATGCACGGCGGTCAGGCCATCCCAGCCTTCGACTTCTATCTGGCTCCATACGTACGCATGTCGTACCAGGAAGAGGTGAAGAACCTGGAGAAGCTGACAGGCGAAGACCTGAGCAACCTCTATGATGCGCCAATCGACGACTACTTAGAGAAGCCGCTCGACGGACTGCAGGGCCGCGAACGCCTGGAGCAGCACGCCATCAACAAGACCGTGAACCGCGTGCATCAGGCGATGGAGGCATTCATCCACAACATGAACACCATCCACAGCCGCGGCGGTAACCAGGTAGTATTCTCAAGCATCAACTACGGTACCGATACCAGCGCCGAGGGCCGCTGCATCATGCGCGAAATCCTGCAGAGCACCTATCAGGGCGTAGGCAACGGAGAGACTGCCATCTTCCCTATCCAGATATGGAAGAAGAAGAGAGGCGTAAACTATCTGCCTGAGGACAGAAACTACGACCTCTACAAGCTGGCGTGCAAGGTAACAGCCCGCCGTTTCTTCCCTAACTTCCTGAACCTGGATGCTACATTCAACCAGAACGAGAAGTGGAGAGCTGACGACCCTGAGCGCTACAAGTGGGAGATTGCAACCATGGGCTGCCGTACCCGCGTGTTCGAAGACCGCTG
This sequence comes from Segatella copri, assembly GCA_003463005.1. Lineage (GTDB taxonomy): Bacteria > Bacteroidota > Bacteroidia > Bacteroidales > Bacteroidaceae > Prevotella > Prevotella copri_I. Next base: position 37,769 of record QSCI01000026.1, read on the forward strand.
GGGCGAGAAGACCAGCATCGCCCGCGGTAACCTGAGCTTCTCTACCATCAACATCGTGAAGCTCGCCATCGAGTGCATGGGCATCGAAAACGAAAAGCAGCGCATCGACATGTTCTTTGCCAAGCTCGACAATATCCTCAACATCACAGCCAAGCAGCTCGACGAGCGCTTCCAGTTCCAGAAGACGGCGATGGCCAAGCAGTTCCCTCTGCTCATGAAGTATCTCTGGGTAGGCGCAGAAAACCTGAAGCCGGAAGAGACCATCGAGAGCGTCATCAACCACGGAACCCTGGGTATCGGCTTCATCGGATTGGCAGAATGCCTGGTTGCCCTCATCGGCAAGCACCACGGCGAGAGCGAGAAGGCACAGGAGCTGGGACTGAAGATTGTTACCTACATGCGCGACCGTGCCAACGAGTTCAGCGAGCAGTATCATCACAACTACTCTATCCTGCTACTCCAGCCGAGGGATTGAGCGGTAAGTTCACTAAGAAGGACAGAAAGCAGTTTGGCGTCATCCCTGGCGTTACAGACCGCGACTATTATACCAACTCTAACCACGTGCCTGTATACTATAAGTGTACAGCCCTGAAGAAGGCACAGGTCGAGGCTCCATACCACGACCTGACCCGTGGCGGCCACATCTTCTATGTAGAGATTGACGGCGATGCTACCCACAACCCTTCTGTTATCGAGAGCGTGGTAGACATGATGGATAAGTACAACATGGGTTACGGCTCAGTAAACCACAACCGCAACCGCTGTCTCGACTGCGGCTACGAGAATGCTGATGCCCACCTCGAGGTTTGTCCTAAGTGCGGCAGCCACCACATAGACAAGCTGCAGCGCATCACCGGTTATCTGGTAGGTACTACCGACCGCTGGAACAGCGGCAAGCTTGCCGAGCTCCACGACCGAGTAACCCATATCGGAGGAGAAAAGTAAAATGATCAGCGTTTTAAGCATCGTACATGATACGATGGTAGACGGTCCGGGCTTCCGCACATCCATTTATTGTGCGGGATGCCCCAACCATTGTCCGGGCTGCCATAATCCGCAGTCGTGGGACATCAGCCACGGCACGATGACCTCTACCGACGAGCTGATGAAGGAAATCATGAGCGACCCCTTCGCCAACGTCACCTTCTCGGGCGGCGACCCTATGTTTCAGGCAAAGGGCTTTGCCGAGCTGGCACGCGCCATCAGGGAGCAGAGCAGCAAGAGCATCTGGTGCTTTACGGGCTATCTCTTCGAAAACCTCGTGAAGAATCCCGAGCAGCTGGAACTCCTCCGCCAAATCGATGTATTGGTAGACGGCCCCTTCGTACAGGCATTGCGCGATGAAGACCTCTTCTTCAGGGGCAGCAGCAACCAGCGCATCATCAACGTGCAGAAGTCGCTGAAAGAAGGAAGAGTGATAGAACTCAATCTTACAACAGAAAACCCGAATCCGGTATTGTAAATCTACATACCAGATTCGGGTTTCCCGTTTATTTTTTCATGCACGGATTACACGGATTTTCTTATCTTAAATATTTCCTATCCCTCTTAGCATCCTTCTCTTCGAGGTAGCTGATAGAACTCTGAATATAATCACGCTCCCACTCGCTCTCGTGCAATTTCTCATCGCCATAGAGCAGAAGGTCGAGATCCAGCGGAACATCTACCTTACGTAAAGGACCACGGATTCTGCGTCCGCATCTCTGCTCCACACTCCGCAGCGCGGCAAGCACAGACTTCTTAGAGCAGATGGTCTCCCCCAACATCACCTGATTCAGAAACTTGTCTGAATTCTCCAGTCCGATAGGCTCAGTCCACATGCGCGGACCGAAAAGGCTGTTCTTGAACATACAACTCAAATGTTCATGCGCCTTCAACACATTCTCCTCCTGATTTCTGTTAGAGCCGATAGCTATAATTACTTTTGTACGAGTTTTCATTATTAAAATCATTATTCAAGTTTCGCATGTAAGCTCCACACGCCCTGAAAGGGCAGAAGCTCCTAGCCCAGGGCATCGCCCTGGGTTATTACGGACGCAAACCTGTCGCCCTGTAAGGGCAAAAGCTTTAAAACTCCAGGCAAAACATAAGGCTTTTGCCCTTACAGGGCGCCTTGCTGATTGCTATTATACCCAGGGCGATGCCCTGGGAGGGCACTGAAAAAGGTACCCAATTTTAAGTTGCATAGCTTGTTTTTGAACTTTAATTCTTGTCCAAGAAGCATTTCATCTTTTAAAAGTGGAATATTTTTTTGGACAGGAATATAGCCCCAAATAGCTTTCTATAGCGTTTCTGGCGCTTAATTCGGCAATATATAGAGGAATCTACTTCCTCCCTTATGCATTTTGCATCAATTTGATGATTCTCTTCACATTTGCAGCGAAAATAGTCAAAGCTCCCTGCATTTCCATGCACGACAAACCGTATGACAGGGCTCTGTCA
>QSCI01000260.1:0-975 GCA_003463005.1 Segatella copri
CAGTGATACCGTCACCATTCTTCCATACCTTGTCAGGAAGACCGTCAGAATTGATGTCGATAAGATTATACTCCTCTTCGCTTTCAGAGGTTACGAGACCAAAGCCTGCGGAGAAACTACCAGAGGCCTTGTTTATATCCTTATACTTTTCATCTTGAAATTTACCCCAACCTGCCTCAGGAGTCTTACCACTTGCACCAATATTATAAGAAAGACTCTTACCGCCTTGAACACGGTCAAGTTCCCAATCTATAGGCTCAGTGAAAGCATAGCCAAGATTCAATCTTACCTTCTTATCGGAAAGAATCTTGTCAGGAAGTCCATCGCCATTAATATCAATGAACGATTCTACAGCTTCATCAGTATTCTTTGGCACACTGCCAGAAATGGAGAATTGGGCCAACCAAGCAGTCTGTTGGTTCAGTATTGATGCCTTTCCTCCAGATATTAAATAGGTAATATCAGAAGCCGAAGCAACAGGATTGCCACCATATCCCCATGCCTGTGAAGCATTGTCGGAGTTATTAGCTCCGATACCCCTGTAGATTTCTCCACTCAATCCACCTTGTGAATTGGTGTATTGGATACTACCACCAGCAATGATGTCAGGGAATCCGTCACCATTCATATCCATCATGGCAACTTCCGTCTTGGAACTGCCATTTGCATTGTTGTGGGTAATGCCCAGCGCACCGCCTTGCACAACGGTACTCTTGCTTGAAACCACTTGGCTTACTGCCGCAGCGCCAGTGCCTTGCAAGTATTCACCTGCAAGTCCTGCCACTTCAGCATTATTATCCAATGGATTGGTAAGGAGTACATCCTGTTCTGTCAATCGGGCAGTGCTTGCCTCTGTCGCTGTAAGGTAGATGTCCTGTCGCTGACCGACCCACTTGTCCATAGAAGTCTGGTCTGTACCCAATGGAGTGAATGCCATCGTGAGAGGGTCAACCTTGTCGTTCTCGTTTTCAGGCA
>QSCI01000261.1:0-968 GCA_003463005.1 Segatella copri
ATACCATTCACTTCAGCCATCTTCAAATCCGTTATCAGCAGATCATAAGATTTTTTGCGCATCATATCCAATAAATCCGTGGCATTATTACAAGTGTCACATACGATGCCGTTCGATGCAAACGCCTCACGAACGGTACTCAGTTGCACATGGCTATCATCAATGACAATGACAGTAAACGAATCTTGTCGTTTCGTTCTATACTGGATTGGTTCCACATTCTGCTTTTCGGCTGCAGCCATAGGAAGACTAATGGTAAAGATACTTCCAAGCCCTTGGTGACTGGACACATCGATTTTTCCTTTCATCAGTGAAACGAGGTTCTTGACAATGGAAAGCCCCAAGCCAAATCCCGGTTGGGTGACCGCATTTCCCAATCTTGCAAATTCCTTGAAGATTTGTTTTTGTTGCTTGTCGTCCAATCCTGTTCCTGTATCCTTAACCATTAGCATGAATACACCATTCTTATAGGTTGTGGACAATACTATCTCACCCTTTCCCGTATATTTGATGGCATTGGAAAGCAGATTGCGTCCTATTGTAAGCACCTTTTCCTTGTCTCCATTGACAACACCATCTGCCTTATTGCTGACGCTCAATTCCAGTTGCTTCTTCGCTGCAAAGGGCTCATACTCTATCTTTAATTGCTCGGCAATGTCCATCATACGGAAAGGGCGTTCCTTGACGGTCGCCTTTCCATTCGCTAATTTGGAGTAAACCAGGAAACTGTCAATCATAGCAGTCAAGCCTTTCGATGTGTCAACAATCAAGTCCGCATATCGTTTGCTTTCATCCGTAGCATCATCAAGTCCGCTAATCTTGCGAGCATAATCCTTGATGGCAGACAAGGGACTGCGCATCTCATGCGTTACAGTCAGCATCACCTTTCTTGTTTCTTCCTTGCTCTTACGTGTCTTGAATGCGAATCGCCACACCAATAGGAATAATACGAAAAACACCAATATCAA
>QSCI01000262.1:0-965 GCA_003463005.1 Segatella copri
CATGACACCAGGACCTATCTGTCTGGCGACATCTCATGGACGGTGAACGATACAAAATCAAACTACCGTGTGGGATTGGAGCCAAGCCTCACGGACGAGATCACCCAATATGGCTTCGACGTGCGGGGCGACAAGGCGCATATCATAACCGGTGGATATACAAGCCTAACCAAATATGTCACCATCAAGCCGGGCGATGTGCTTAGCGTAACAGTCCGCAATATGCAGGTCACATACAAGTTGAACGGACAGACCGTGCATCATGAATATGTCTGGTCACTTCGTGCATGGCGGTTCTGCATCAAGTACGGAAAGGGCGAGACACATATCACAGATCTTACCGTAAACGGTACGCCTGTAACCTCATTCACCACAAGGGGCAACGTGCAGATAGAAACACCCAAGAAGTGTACGACAACGATGACCGTCTATGTCGGCAGCGAGTGTGATGCAAGTATGCCTAACGGAACACAGGCAAGGGAGAACCATGTGGGCAGCTCGGACAGACAGGCTGACAACTCCTTCATTTCTGGAGAAGACGAGAATTTCACTGTCAATGGCAACGGTTCTACGACAGGCATCTACGAGGCTAAACTCACACAGGACAAGCCTGCTGCAGCCACATTGATGGTGTTTGACGTATCAGGCAAACTGGTAGTGTCACGCCAAATGACAGGCGAAAGCGTCAAGCAAGCCGACTTCAAGGTTCCCGCATCGGGTGTGTATGTCGTGAAGGCAATCTCCGAGAATGGGGAGCATACAAGGAAAATCTCAGTAAAGTAACTTAAAGGAAGATACGCATGAAGAATTATATACAGAAGGTGGCGTGGGCATTGGTTTTACTGCTTGCCGCCACACTGTCCCTTTCGGCAAAGGACGGGACAGCCGTGAGAAAACTCTTCAAGAAGGGTGTCTCTGACAGTATCTCCGTAGGAGGTAGCAAACTGGTCGTTCTTCAGAAAGAC
>QSCI01000263.1:0-954 GCA_003463005.1 Segatella copri
TATGTGGTGGACTTGTTGAGAAGATTGAAAGAAATCCTTGGCGAGTATCGCCAAGCAAGTTATAAACCGAAGCCAAGCAGTATGGGCAGAAAGGAGGATACCACATGATAGGCAAGTTAAAGAAGGGCAGCTCATTTGGTGGTTGCATCCGCTATGTTACAGGCAAGGACGAGGCGAAAATCATCGCCTCGGATGGTGTGTTACTCGGCACGAATGCCGAGATAACGCAAAGTTTCGAGCTACAAAGGCAACTAAATCCAAGGATTAAGAAGCCTGTGGGACACATTGCATTGAGCTTCAAACCAGAGGACAAGCCACGTTTGACGGATGAGTTCATGGCAAAGATAGCCCTTGAATACATGCGGATGATGGGGATAAAAGATACTCAATTCATCATCGTAAGGCATCACAACACCGACAATCCACATTGTCATATCGTGTATAACCGCATCAATAACGAGGGCAAGCTCATATCAGACAGGAATGATTACAGGCGTAATGAGCAAGTGACCAAGGCTCTTAAATCCAAGTATGGATTTACCTACGGAACGGACAAGAGCAATACTAATACTCGCAAGTTACGCAATGCTGAGCGAGCCAAATATGAGATTCACAATGCTGTAAAGAGCGCATTGAGAATGGCAGATAGCTGGGACGAGTTCAAAAGTGAACTTGCAAAACGAGGTGTTCTCTTGGAGTTAGTCTATAAGGACAAGGAGCGAACCAAGGTGCAAGGCATCCGATTCTGCAAGGACGGATATAGTTTCAAGGGTACGCAGATTTGCAGAGAATGCAGCTTTGGCAAGTTGGATGCAAGACTTGGCACAGAGTATAATCGTGTATCGCCAAGAGCCGAATCTATGCAGGGAGGACAACCAAGTTGTCACCAAGTAGAACAGACTCAACCAACGGCAGAACATACCCAAGACCCTTGGAGTGGTATTTCTTCCATCG
>QSCI01000264.1:0-922 GCA_003463005.1 Segatella copri
TTTGGGACAGGAACACTATTATATGCGTATGATGAATGATTCTACATATATAGTTTGTGAAAAATTCTTTTCTGGATATGTCAACAATAAATTGTTAAAGGAATGGAATGATTAGGTGAAAATATTTACAGAAGAGTAAGTCTAAAATCAGCAATAATATGGAACGCAAGAAACAGACTGGGCATGTCTGCCGATGGATGGCTTTTGGCATAACGATTGTCACCATCGTCGTAGGATGTACCAGTGTAATCGGCCTATTTGAATGGTGTGACAGAAGCTGGATGGAGAACAGGAATTCAGAGACGCTCCTTTGGCGGAAAAGTATATATGACTTGAATATGCGTGTCGCCAAATAGTCCCTGCTTGATGAGACAATGGAAAAACATTGATAGACATATTATTGTGCGTTTTCTGATTAATACAGTAATTCTATGCAATAAAATCAAATTACTATCGTTCTTTAGATAAAACATAAAATAAAGACGTATGAAAGTATCAACAAAACAAGGCTATAAACCGCCTTAAAATTCGTCAGGGCTTATCTGAGGATATTTCCCTTGTATCTTTGAAAGTTTTTCCATGTCCAGGCTACCCATACCAATGGCAGCGGTAAGACCGTGAAGACCACCAGAAGAGCGGTCCTGACGTTGAGATTACCACCTCGTTTGAGTATGACGGCATACAGCGCCTTGTTCGTGTCACCGACACGGAGGGCAATGTAATACCTCTACTTACGACATGGGTGAAATGTGAATGAAAGACCTCAAACTGTAAATGTAACCATAAAATGAGAAATAACATTTGTTTAATTACGCTTTACGCTTTTACCTTATATTTTTATACTCTTGCTCTATGGAGCAAGAGTATAATTCTTTCAATATAATATATTGTAAAGAAGTTTCCTCAGGATTACAATATAATA
>QSCI01000265.1:0-892 GCA_003463005.1 Segatella copri
ATTGGTGCGCTATGATGGTACCGATTCAAGTGATACGATGGTACCGAATGCAGTGCTATGATGGTACCGATTCATGCGCTATAGTGGTACCGAATCGCCGATACTGTCACTTTCTCAGTAACTTCTTTATTTGGGCATACAGAAAAGTTCTTTTCGATGTATCGAACATTTGGATCGTTAGATGGAAGAACCATCTTCAATGCCCGATACTTCAAGTCTGCCTCCTCCCAATCTTGGTGCTCTCGCCATTGGGTAAGATTGCCCCAAATGGATATGACAAGTGACAGAGCCATGCCAACAATGAAAAGAAGAACATACTTTGAAGTTGGCTCAAAGCGGTGGGTGACAACCTTCTTTTGAGGTTTGTACCCTATTGCGTGAAGTTTGTCCTGCACAACTTTTGATGTGGCATTCAGTTCTTGTTTCACCTGATTAATGGTATAAACAAGAGTTTACTTCGCTGTTCATCTTTGCTTACTTCTTTCTTGGTAAGGTCGATATAGACGCATATCGCCTCTCTTAATTTTGCCAATTTTCCAATAGTTTCCTCTTCTCTTGCAGATGCAGAAAGAATGGCTTTTTCAAGTTTGCTTGTGTCAACACTTGCAGGGCTGAGAACAGTTTCCGCTCCTGCGTTCTTTGTGGAGACAGAAAGTTCATCAACTTTCTGCTCCAATCTCTCAACTGTGCCGTAGATGGCTTCCAATAGTTCTTCTTTCATGTTCGATTCTAATTTTAAGTTTGTAACTTGCATCAAAGGCTGAAGCCCTTTCTGCGTTTCCTTTTTTCTTCTTGGCGGATTCATCCTCTGGGAATGGCTCATAAGTTTGGGCATTAGACGGAGCGAACAAGCCGATGGAAGAAATACCACTCCAAGGGTCTTGGGTATGTT
>QSCI01000266.1:0-883 GCA_003463005.1 Segatella copri
GGCACGAAGAACTCCACGCCTGTCTTCTCTCTTTCCTTGCGGATGAACTTCCTACCCTCGGAGTTCTCACTGATATGGTGAGGGTACAGTTTCTTTACATCTATATAGGATAAGGAGGTGAGCGAGGCAAAAATGAAACATCTGCGTGCAAGCTCCGTTCGCTCGTCAGCCATCGGGGTAGAGAGCATCTTGATGAAGTCTGCCTTGCTGATATGGGTCATCTTCGGGGCTGCCTTCTTCTCATACCCTATCTTGGCTATGGGATTGAAGCGGATAATGCTCCTGTCCACTGCCTTGTACATCAACATGTTCAGCCAGAGAAGGCAATGGTTCACGTAGCTGTCGATACGTCCCTGGTCTCGCTTCAGGAACAGTTTGTATCCCTCCCCGAAGTTCTCGTCAATGTCCTCGAAAGCTATGTCTTCCTTATCCAAAGTATGAACAAAGTCCCTCAGGTTCTTCTGCCATGTTCGCTTGTGCAGAAAGGTTTGCCTAGCTCTTGCCGTTCTGTACCATTCCACGATGGTATCGCCAAAACTCAGCAAGTATTTTCCTGTCGTGTCCTTGTCCTTCAATACAGCCTTCAGCATCTCGACTGTGATGATGCCGTTGGCGACAAGAAGTGCGTTGTACTTGTCCTTGATTTCATCGAGGAAACTTGCCAATCGTCCGTTGTCCCTTGCGTTCCGTACCTCTCCCTTCTTGGCGTTCCACTCCTGTGGTGTACAGGATATGCCTGTGGAAATGGCTGCACTTTTGCCGTCAACGGTGATTCGGCAAAGTATGTTGGCTGTTCCGTCTGCCTTCACCTTCTGTCTGTTGATGTAAGGCAAAATTGAAAATGTACTTCTGCTCATAGTTGTTGTCCTTATAATATAATAAT
>QSCI01000267.1:0-879 GCA_003463005.1 Segatella copri
TCTTGAAATGCCATTTTTGCCAATCGCACGTACTGGACTATTTCTGTCAACTGTTCTGTCAGCTTTTTGAAGGCTGCACTTTCCATTGTTATTACTTCCATTCTAATTCCGTTTGAAATGTTATATAATTCGTTGTTTTTATTTCTCGGCGGCAAAATTAACCATTTGCGAAATACCCGTTTAACAACTCATTAATGACCCACGTATAATTTTCTTGATTTTTCTTGCCAAGCGGTCGGCAAACCCCAGAAAAGCACTGCCACAGTTATTCATTTTCATTGTTTTTCAACATACACACATTAACTTTGCACCCGAATTTGTTGAACCAATAAAACAGAGAATATGGAAGTAGTAACAATGGAAAAGAAGGCATTCGACTTGATGATGGCAAGATACGATGCCTTGGTAAAGAAAGTTGAGTTGCTGAAGCATAAGGCTAACGGCAAGCGTCTGAACAAATGGCTTACAGGTCATGAGGTCTGCCAGCAACTTCGCATCAGCCAGCGCACCTTACAAAAACTTCGTGACCGCCGTTTCTTGGGGCATACCCAGATAGGTCGCCAATTCTATTACTGCCCCGAAGAGGTCAAAGCCATCGTTCCGCTTATCGCCAGAATCAAATCGGTATAGCGTAAAGCCAAACTCGCCCAAGGCAAAGCCGAAAACTTCACCCTGGGCGAGCCAACACATTTTATATTCACCACTTAATCCAAATTGTAAACAATGAACATGAACCAACTTCTTACGCATGAGAGCAAGTCGATAGACACCGCCATGCAATCCTTGAAGAAAGCCAACAACTGGCTATCCTCATTCATCGAGTCCTACAGCCCACCTTTGGACGGGGAGCGATACCTCACCGACAAGGAACTCTCCGAG
>QSCI01000268.1:0-876 GCA_003463005.1 Segatella copri
GGTATTGAGGAATTGCTGCATTGCATGGAGGGTATCGTCTTGCTCAATGAGGAAAGGCTCATCGATTATCTCGCAAGGTACGACAAGGCATTCCTGTACCAGAAGACAGGCTATCTGTTGGAGCGAATCAAGGAACAAGCCAACATCTCAGAATCCCTCTTGGAGCTGTGCCGAGCCAAGGGAACCAAAAGCGTCAAGTGGTTGACTAACAACGAAGAGTCGGATACATTTGTAAATAAATGGCGCATGTATGTGCCGCAAGAACTAACATCAAAGGAAGAATATGAACTCATATAACAAACAAGCTCTTGACATCATCGCCAAGGAGCAAGGCTTTATTCGCGACAACCTCGAAAAGGTGATGCGATTGGTGGAGATACTCAACTATTTCCATGACAGTCCTTTGCTGTCTAAATCTCTTGTGCTGAAAGGTGGCACAGCCATCAATCTCACCGTTTTCCAACTGCCAAGACTCTCGGTAGATATAGACCTTGACTTTACGGTGGATTGCGACCGAGAATCCATGCTCTCCATTCGCCAAGAAGTGAATAACGAGATTCTACGCTATATGGAGTCGGATGGTTATCATCTTGCGCCTGGCTCCAAGACACCGCATACGCTTGACTCATGGGTGTTTCATTATACCAATGCCGCAGGCAACAACGATGGCATCAAGATAGAAATCAACTATTCCGATCGTTGCCATATCCTGCCTGCCATAGAGACTCATGTGTCCATTCCGTTTCTGAGCGATGTGAAGGTACGTTCTCTTTCACCTGTCGAATTGTTTGCCACCAAGATAAACGCCTTGATAGGTAGAAGTGCTGCACGTGACATTTATGATGTCTATAACATGGTGAAGCATCAGCTATTCGT
>QSCI01000269.1:0-872 GCA_003463005.1 Segatella copri
AGCCTCATTGCACCAACAGATGACTATGATGCTGACGAGTATCAGAAGGCAGACGGCGTAAGAATTGCCATCCAAAAGGGAGGCAATGAACTTTGGAACAAGACGATAGCCAAGGGTGACAACAGTCCATACAGCGCAGCCGTATCATCTGTTGCCGTCAAGCGTGGTGACAGAATCTATTTCCGTGTGCAGTCTGGCTCTGAGGAAGCAAGCAACGGCTCATTTGACAAGGTGAACTGGTCGCCTGCCATTACTTACGCTGGCGAGTCAAATATCTTGCCTAACGGGCTTTCTTCAACAGAGTACAAGCCTGAGGATGGTGCCATCTATGATGTGAACACCTCTGCCAATGTGGAGAATGGTTCAAGTGTTGAAGTTCACAGTGTCTTCCACAAGCCTGTAACAACCGACGATGTTGTTCTCAGCATCATTGGCAGTAACGACAAGAAAGACAGTGACGGAAACGACAACCCGAACTATATCGAGAAGACGGTCTTTGCTCGTACATTAAAGGCTAATGAGACTTTCAATGGCGATTCACTCAACATCAGTCTGGAGAATACTGAAAAGCTGACCAACTTCAGCTTTGAGATTTCATCTACCTCAAATGTTGATTGGAAGAATATCGGTTGGCAAGCGTCTGTGACTTATAAGGACTCTACCAATATCGAACAGACTGTAGCCGTTCCTGCACACTACAAGATATTTGCAAATGCCTTGTCAGAGGGCAAGCCATACTTGACCACTGCGACAGATACAATTATGGTTGTGTCGCCAGTGCTTACCCTTTCTGACAATTCCATCAATGGACAGGTTACTTTGACCGCCAAGACAGAGGATGCACTCATCGGCAAGAAGTCTTTCAATATCGA
>QSCI01000027.1:0-38889 GCA_003463005.1 Segatella copri
GATTTTGTGTCTGCGACATTTCTGTTGTGCAAGAAATATGTACAATAAAATGAATTTTGTCGCTTTGCAAGCAAAATCCCACTAAACCCTATAGGTTGCGGATTTGAGGTATTTATGAAATAATTTCATTAAATTTGCAGCGTCTAAAAGCTCAACTTGTAAGTGTACGCAAGATGATGATAGTCAAACTACCAAAACGATAGTCAAACTACCAAAAAAACAACGAGCTGAAGGACAAGAATATAAGTAAGTGATATAAATCAGAAACTGAAATTACAATTTAAACTTAAATAGATATGAAAGTATTCAATTCTACTCTTGCTGCCATCGGTTTGGCGGCATTCGTATTCGCATCATGTAGCGACAGTACAAGTGATCAAGGCAAGGAATCCCCTGCCATCATCCCTGCAGACCTCACCCAAGTAACTCTTACATCTCAGGACGTAGACAACAGCCGTGTTGTAAACTACAAGAACAGTACAGCTAATGCCAGAAAGTTCTTCTTGACAAGAGCCGGTGAGACTAATTTCATTACAGGTATGCCTGAAGATATGCCTGAAGAGCCAGGAAATGCTCTAACTGTCAATGGCGCACGTGACCTTATCGGTGAAGGCAAAGCATTCGCTATCAGCGGCAAGAAGACTATTGACTTCACGGGCAAGACCATCAAAAATGCAACCATTTTCATTCATGGTGGTAGCACTATGAAATATAATGCAACCGCAGGTGGCAATAAATTTGTTTTGGAAGGTAATGCAAAATTGGAATACACAGGCAACGGCGTAATGGTTGCAGAAAACGATATTGTTTACGTTAAAGAAGCAATAGGTAAATTGGCTGCTGATGGTGACATGGTAATCAATGGAACTTTGTATGCCAACCTCAGAAGTACATCCGAGGCTGGAAAAGATCTGATTAGCGGTCTTGGTGCTATCCAAGAGCAAACAACAGCTGAAAAAGAAAAATCAATCACTCCTACACAGAATATCACATTCGGTCAAGGTGCCAAGGCATACATCAACGGTTCTATCCGTGCTATCAACCTCAAGGTAGAAAATGGCGCATATGTATACGCTAAAAAGAACCTCTTCAACAATGACAACAATGGTAACGCTACCATCAATGGTAATCTTTACATCGGAGGCTTTATCAAGACACGTACCTTGGATGTAAATGGTTATTTGAAGGCAGAAGAAGCCCTCAAGGTTACCAATGCATTCAATGTTCACAATGGCGCCAACGTAGAAGCATCCTACATTAACGTTACAAACAACACAAAGGACGGAGATAAAGTAATTGCAAAGGGAGAAGCTACATTGTCTCTCAATGGTACTGGTAAGATTACTATTGGCGACAAGAATGTTATTACAGCCAACAACTTGGTTACAGACAATGCATCTGCAGGTCAGATAACATTGGCTGGAGAAAATGCTGTAGCTGTCATCAAGGCACATAAGTTTACCAATAATGGTAAAAGCAAGATTGTCGCTTTTGCAACACCAGGCACAAACTCTACATTCTTGCTCCAGTTCCAGGAGAATTATAGTGGTTCAACACAATACAATACTTTCGAGGATTTGGACATCGCTGCCACATACGCAGACTATGACAAGGTAGCTGACAAAACTACTCCTAACGTTACGCTCATAGATAAGGCGCACAAGAAATATGGTTACCAGTGGTCTGGCGACCCTGCAACTATCGCAAGCCAGGCTAAGCTCGACCTGATTGCATCTGAGGAATCTAAAGGTGGTCAGTCTGCTACCTGTATCCAATCTGCAAACAACAACAAGCTCTATGTTTCATATCACACATATGGCGACAAGAATTTCGGTGGCAACATTGAGGTTCTTTCAATGACTGGCAACCAATTGCAAGTAGATGCTAACAAGGCTGCAGAAAACTGCGATTACAACCATCTTATCGTAGATGGTAACAGCCTCTATCTAGCAGGTAGCGGTACAAAGTCAGCAGGTGCATTCTTAGGCAAGGTAGACCTCAATGGTGGTAACCTCGGCGATGAAGTGAAACTTTACGCTATCGACAACAAGACCAAGATGGACGCTAACAGTGTAGCTGCATTCGATGGCGAACACATTGTTGCGACAACTAAAGGTCTCACCTCATTCGACAACGAATTCAGCCATTGGAACAAGACAGGAGATGAAGGAAAGTCTGTTGTTGTAGCTAACAGCAAGCTCTACACCTTGGATGTAAAGGGTAATGTTAATGTTTACGACAACAAGAATTTGGAGAATCCTATCAAAACATATAATGTAGGCGAAGTAACTCCAACAAACAATAAGGCAGTTCTGGCAGTTGATGAATCTAATGGAACTATCTATGTATGCAAGGGTGAAAATGGTGTCGCTAAGATTTCGTCTACAGGCGACGTAAAAACAGACTTCTTTACATGCCCTACATTTACAAAACCAAAGAAGACTGAATTGACAGGTACTGTCAAGGGTCGTGCTAATGGTATTGCAGTTGGCGGAGAATACATTTATGTAGCATGTGGCGGATATGGTCTCGTTGTACTCGACAAGGAAGGTCATGTTGTCTGCCATCGTAAAGCAAATGCTTACAATGCCAAGGACAATTCTGGTTCTGCCAACTATGTAGCAGTTGATATCGTAAATGGTGAAGAGTATGCCTCGTTGCATATGGTCAGAACCGTGTACAGGTATTCAAGGTTACAAAGACAAAGTAAGTCAAAACCAATAAATATTGTTCTCCCCCACTCTAAGTATTTCATAGAGTGAGGGAGGACAAACCTTATAAAAGCTAAATTAACTAGCTATTATATAATATAAGGTATGTGCTAAAGAATGATGATTATTAACTATAAATAAGGTAACTATATGAAAGCGATAACTTTTAAACTTGCGGCTTTTAGTTTCGCTGCCATGCTCCTCGCTTCTTGTAGCGACAGCAATAATAATGATGGAACGACTTCATTACCATTAGTTAACTCTAAGATTGATGGTAGCGATATTGAATCTAGCACAGATGCCCAAGAATTGGCCAGTAGAGTTTTCAACTACAAGACTTCTGTGTCAACTACTAAGACAAGAGCATTTGACACAAATACAATAAAAGATATCCTTGACATGCCTAAAGCTCCAACAAAAGCTGAGATTGAAGCTGACGCCAAAGATATTACAGCTAAAACAAGTGATGATTTAAGCAATGGAAAATGGTATCTTCCAGAGAACAAGTCCTTCGAAATAGCTGGTAATTTAAATTTGAACAACACTACAATATACGTAGAAAAAGGAGCTCATCTTACCTGGTCAAGTGGTCCATATACTACAACAGCAAAAGTAGTTGTACTGGAAGGCGGTGAATTCAAGACCAGTCTTGATAATATTAACCAAATGACAGAAATTGTCAGCTATGGTTCATTCAAATTCAATGGTTCAACCTTGCTAGTCAGTAAACCTTTATATATAAAAGGAAATTTTGACTTAACAGGAAAGACATTAAATGTACAGGGAAAATGTTATATTGGTGGAAACTTAACAACTACGAAATTCAGTTGTAACTATCCTTTCCTAAACGTTAAAGGAAACATGACTGTTAAGGAAAATGATTATCTCAGCATTCCTGGTGGTGTAATCAATGTAGACAAGACAATAAACATTGGAGGAACAATCAATATAAACAATAGTGCTGTAGTAAATAGCGGTTGCGCTTTCGAGACGAATGGTGAAGAATTAAATATAAACTCTGGCGGTACCCTTTACGTAAAATACTTAAAGGGAAAGAAGATTATCGAAAGTTCTGGAGCCAATATTAGACTAGCTAACCAAAGCTATATTGAATGTGATGTTTTCGAAAACAACAATTGTGACAATTATGACTGGAAGAACACTCAAACTAATGTTAGTACATTAGAGGGTGGTGATACAAAAGCAAATCCTGCAGTTGCTGTTATCAAAGCAAAAAAGTTTGCATTTAGTAATGGCGCACCAATAGACAACACGCCTGATAACAAAAAGTTTAATTGCTTTATGTTCAGAACGCCTGGTGATTATGCAAAAATTGTCCTCGATGGCAAGTTCTACAAAAAGGATGATCAAACAACAGAGATTGAACCATACTTCTCTGGCGCACGTATTTATTGGGCAACAGACAAGGACAACACATCGGATGTGATTATTAACCCAACAGAATGTAATGGTGGAACAGGCTGGACTCCAACAAATCCTGACCCAGAACCGAAAAAACCAATCGTTCCTATCAGTGTAATTGAGCCAGACCATACACACAACATATCAGCTACATGCGTACAGTCATATAGCGATAAGATGTATATGTCTTACCATGCACGTGGAAAAGACCATGGTTCTTGCGTTGAAGTATTCCAGCCAGTGGATGCCAATAAACAAGTAAAGCTCTTACAATATGTTTACGACAAGGAAGGATTCCTGGATTGGAATCACTTGTTGGTATATCATAAGGGTGATACAAAACAGATTTATGTAGTGGGTAACCACTATAAAAAAGCTGGCACACTCGGATTTATCGACATAGCTAAAGGTGGTTTACTTAACACTGAAGCTAAAACGATAGTAACAGAAGATGGTACCGAAAAGACCATTAAGCCTTTCCAGATTCTCCCGCTGAATGCAAAGGAGAAAGCTACAGATGAAAACTGTATAGTTTACGATGACGTAAAGACCAGATTCATCGTTATGACAACTAAGGGATACGTTACATACGACCCTGTAACTCTCAACGAACTTGAGAAAGTCAATAAGGCTGGTAAGGCTAAACATGTAGCCATTGGTGATGGTAAGATTGTCACATTGGTATTTACAGAACAAGCACAATACAACGAGACAGACAATCCTGAGGAGGCTTCAAAAGAAGCCATCAATGCTCAGTTGGAAGTTAGAGACCAATCAGCAGAAATGGAATCTGAGCCAAAGTTGACTATCAAGACTCCAGCAGTATTGCCTCACTATGGCAAAAATGCTATAGCGATAAAAAAGAGCAAGATATACGTTTGCCTTGGTGCAGCAGGACTTTACTGCTACGATCTGAACACTGGAGAAAATCTGGGTCACTATCAGATGCCAAGCCCTATTATTACAGATAGCAAAAATGGCAAAAATGGCAATTACAAAGCCTATGCCAACGGATGCTACGTTGGAGATGACGGCAAAGTATATATCGCTTATGGCTCATATGGCGTGGTAGTTTTGAAGGCTGGTACATTGGAAACAGGTAATCCAGAGGTTCTAGCACATGTTTGCGAAGGTAAGTCTGCTAACTACATCACTGTCTATAAAGACTATATCTACGTAGCTTATGGTCAGAAACGATTGCAGGTATACCAGCTTAAAGCTGAATGAAGATAACAAATGTATTATATAAAGATAAAAGACATAATACATTTAAGATACAAAGAACACTTAAGGAATACAGCTGCAAAAGTTTGCAGCTGCATTCTTTGTGTTTAAACAAAAAATAGAATGAAGCGAAAAATAATACTATACTCAACTACTGTTCTGCTCCTTCTCATGGCAGCACAAAGCACTATGGCTCAGACGAAAGGCAAAAAGCCGAAAAGTTTCAGCCCTAAGATGCTCGTATATGAGAATCTGAAGAACGATAATGTACTGAGACACTTTAAACAGCGCTTCGCACAACTCGACACTCTCATCAAAAACCCTATATGGGTGAAAGCACCAGTCATAGAACTGGGACTCAACAATCAGCATCACGCTGATATCAATAAGACCGACTCTCTGTCTGGTCGAAAACTGCACATGAGCACCTAGCGCTCAACAGACACAACGGTCTGGAAGTGACCGGACAGGTTTATGCCCGACCTGATGCGTACTTCGATTCTGATGAAGACGACGCAAAAGAGGTATCAAAATATAAGATGAAGGTTCAAGCCGAACTGGGATGGAACATCATCAACTCGAAGTTCTACCAAGGCAAAGAGAAAAGAACCAAGATTGCTCTTGCCAATGAACTCGACCGCTTGCAAATAAAAAAGCGCCAAACTGCAGACATATATGAAAAGGCAGCAGATGAGCTGACCGAACAATATAATTTCTATATCGGTACTGTCATAGCACACAGACTGGACAACCTCGACATCATGAACGAAGCTTACCAGTTTATGCTGGAAAAAGACCGAATCAGCAACGACAAGATGCTGAAAGTGATGAACGATAAGCTGGAGGCAGAATATGACATCTCCGTGCTCTGCACAGACAGAGATATCACCAACAAGCCTATCTACCGCATCAAACCAACCAAGATTGTGGTAGACACAACAGCCCTCTGGAACCATCTGAACCAGGAAAGTCTGGATGCACGAATCATGATGGTGAAAGAACAGATTGCTGACAACGACAGCAAGCTGACCAACTACTTAAGCACTACCCGACTCACACCATTCGCAAGATGGTCGAGTTACTGGCAGAGCAACAACAAGATTTCGAACAATGCCGACGTAGGCGTGAGATTCACCATTCCTATCTGGAACGAAACGCCTCGCAAGCGACAGGCACTGGAGACCCAGAAGGAAATCATACGCAGCAGCCGCGGTACCGATGTGAAGGAAATAAAACAGTCGGTAGGCATCCTGCTCAAGAAGATAGACAACCTGAACAAGGCTATAGCCACCGAGGCTTTCCATATAGACCAGACCGGCAAATATATCGAAATGCGGCGGTTTGCCTACGTGAACCAGAAACAGGGATACAACTATCTGATGCGTATGGACGAATATACGGGACTCCTGGAAAGTATGGAGCGAATGTATAAACTGATGCAGAACCGCGCCCTCGCTATCATCAATATAGAGAAAGCCGTGAGCATCTATGACAACAACAACATCTTCAAAGAAATAGAACTTTGAATGTAAGGAAACCAGAATATGAATGAATTCCAATATAATGGCACGCCACAAGAACAGGCGATGGCAGACTTGCTGAAGACGCAGAGTCACCGCCTTGCCAGACAGCAGATCATCTTTGCCCTGATCTTCCTGCTGGTTATCGTGCTTGCCGCCTACTATATTGTCACTCGTATGATATGGGCAACCTTCGACGGTTATATAACCCTCGATGAAAACCATATCAGTGCCGTTGACGACATCTATATCCTTAAGGTGAACAAAGAAATGGGTGAAGTGGTGCATAAGGGAGATACGCTCTACTCTTATGTACTGCTAGGTAACATTGTGAACCAATACGACCCGAACATTCTGCCTTCTGCCGTAAAGGAGACTCACGACATGGAGGTACAGGCTAAACTCGCCCAGCAGGAGATTCCGGTTCTGCGTACCCGACTTGCCGAACTGAGAAAACAGAAAGCATCTGAAAGTTCGGACATCTACTACGGCCTTACCGACAACACCAAGCGAAATGAACTGGATGCCGAGATTGCCGAGGTAGAAGAAGAACTGAGAAAGCAGGCTAAGAAGGTGGAAATCTACGCACAGGCTAAGAACACCACCTATAACTTCATGAGCCGCAGAGGAGCCGGCAGAGCAAATGCTTCCATGCCTTACTCCAACACCAGCATCTATAACCCGGGACTGATACACTACTGCTGTGCACCAGCCGATGCTTACATCTCAAAAATCAATGTGAGCGACAAAACCCTGGTGTTCAAAAGCGAGGAGGTGATGGTTATCCAGCATACCGACTATGCAGCCTGCCATCTGGGCGTAATCGCATACGTACCCAACGACATGGTGAAGTATATGGAAAGCCCTGACGATGCAGACATCATCATCAACAAAGACCTGGAACTGCAGGCTAAGTTGCAGATGGTAGGTCTGAGAGTAGAGGAAATACCAAAGCATCTGCAGAGTAACTTCTCGCATGATGCCAACGCAGTGGTTGCCGTATTCACCCTGAACCCGAACCAGAGAGTTCCGGCATGGGTAATGAGCAACAGACTGCCTGTAAGAATAAGAGTGAACAAGATTGGTGCCATGCTCGATCCGAAGCCGCTGCCGATGTACACCGTCCCAGTGGGCAAGAACGAAAACGTGAAGCGAAGCAACCTGATTTCGAGCGACACCAATAATCATCAAGAACAAAAGAAATAAAGAATGATTGGACTTAGAAGAAACAAACGTGGAGATATGGTGCTCACCATCGATAGCTATATAGATATCGACTCGACACCAGACATCCAGCCCGACTACTTCGATTGTATTTACATCAATACGAAGAGTGAGCGTGCGTTCCATGCTATACTGTTTGGAGCCAGTCCAATCTTATCGTGGAAATGTAGCTACAAACCGATATTCGTCAATACGGCGTTATCGGGAAAGGAACAGATCATCGACTATATCGTCGATGCCTATGTGAGCGACATGAACAATGAAAAGGTATATGAGATTATAGACAAAATCAAGCTGGCAAGACAGAAGTTTGGTGTAAAAAGCGAAACAAGCCGTCCTACACAGCCTAACCAGCTCTTTGCCAATATTCTGAGATACCTGCTCTCAAGAGACCAGCGAATCATGGGACACCGACTGCTGGAGAAATCGTCTTTGGGATATATCAACCCAATCTTCGAGCACTATCACAGTATGGGTCTCTTCCATCTCAACGAGATGTTCATGTTCATCGACTCTATGGTGGAGTTTGGATCACTGCGCATTCACCGCTTCCTGCTCAAGGAGCATCTATGCCCTAAGTGCAACCACTCTCACCTGCTCTATACGGAGTGCTGTCCAAAGTGCGGAAGTTCGAACCTGAAGATACAGAACATCATCCACCACTTCAGCTGCGCCAACGTATCGCCGGAAAGCAGCTACAATGTGGGCGGTATGCTCATCTGTCCGAAGTGTCACAAGAAACTGCGCCACATCGGTGTTGACTATGACAGACCAGCCGTGGTATATACCTGCAACGACTGCGAGAACTCGTTTACCTCGCCTATCACCAAGGCAACCTGCTGCTACTGCCAGAGCACCTTTCCGGTAAATGCCCTGGTGCCACGAGACGTAGAGGACTACGAGATAACGGAAGAAGGAATCAGAACGCTGACCAGCGGCAACATCATGTTCAACAACATGGTGAACATCTATGATAACTTCATGGAATATTACCTGCTGATAAACCGACTGCGACGCCAGCTGATGGAAACCAACCGCAAGGATGAACTCTCGGTCATGGTAGGCAAGATATGGATTATAGATGAAAACAAGGATACCGTAAAGATAAAGGAAAGCATACAGGGCAAGCTCTGTAGAATTTTCTCCAATCACAAGGTGTCTTACAACAACAATATCTTCTACGTATCCTCTACCCTCTATGAGCAGGGAGAAACGGTGGAAGAGGCTCAGCAGAAATTGAGCAAGGAGATGTCGGTAGCCATCAGAAAGCTGGCCAACTCGATAGAACCGGACGAGATTATCTGCAGCATGCTGGAAACCAAGACGAAGACCATCGCCAACAACTATGACGAGTTCTTCAACAAACTGCAATATGTGGATATGACTCCAGACGACTACTGCCGCTACTCAGAGGAACCTCTGATGAAGGAAGAAGAGAAAGAGGTGAAGCCGCAGGAAGAGCTGCTTGATACGGAGCCGAAGGAAGATGAAAACGACAAGATACAGAAACGCATCGTGCTCTACAAGAAACTCGTTGCCATCCTTGTCACCATCGCAGGTATACTCATAATCATGGCCCTCTTGGCGCTCACCGTGCTGAGATAAGCCATCAAGAAGAAAGGGAAAAGCGTATGTTTAGCATAGCAGAACATCTGAACGATTTCTTCGACTGGATCAGCACGCTATCGTTTAGCAGTATCGTGAATACCTACTGGTTCCTCTTCTTCATCGAGATGCCAAGATATTATATCCTGGAATATCTCGTAATCGGAAACCGACTGATGAAGAGAAACCAGATAGATAAAGAGAAAGAATATGCCAAGTACCTCCTGTACCGCGAGAATCCGCTTATCAGCATCCTCGTACCGGGAAAGAACGAAGGCAAACATATATTCAAAATGGTGAACTCGCTGGCTGAGCAAACCTACCGCAACTACGAAATCATCGTGGTAGACGATGGTAGCGACGACGACACCAAACTGATTTGCAACGACCTCTACCGGGCTGGGTACATCACCCACTATCTGAGGTTGGAAACAAGAGGCGGTAAAGCTGCCGCCAGCAACTATGGAGCCCAGATGGCAAGAGGCAAATACATCGTATGTCTGGATGCCGACTCTTCGCTCGACCGTGATGCGCTGGAGAAGATTCTACTCCCCTTCTACATCGACGGAATGGTAAAGGGCGTAGGAGGATGTGTGAAGGTGCGCAACTACAAGGAGACCATCTGCTCATCGCTGCAGGCTTTCGAATACCTGAAGCGAATACAGGTGGGACGTATCGTAACCAGCGAACTGGGTATCTACCACATCATTTCGGGAGCATTCGGAGCATTCGAAAGAAAGACGCTGAAGGAAGTGGGCTATTGGGACATAGGACCGGGACTGGACGGTGACCTGACACAGAAGATCCGCAAAGCCGGATATAAAGTGAAATTTGCCGAAGATGCCATCTGCATGACCAATGTGCCTACCAAATGGTATAAGCTGTATCATCAGCGCATCAGATGGTCGCGCTCACTCGTGAGATTCCGTCTCCGCAAGCATGCCGACATTCTGCTGCCTACCAAGAACTGGAGTATCCTCAACTGGTTATCCAACATGGAGAGTGTGGTTTTCGACTGCTTCCTCAATTTTCTGTGGTTGTGGTATATCATCAAGCTCGCCATCACGTTTAACACGCACATCATTGAAGTGCTGGCGCTGGGCTACTTTATCAGAGTATGCTTCTCGCAGCTTGCCTTCCTCCTGGTGCTGATGGTTTCAGAAAGAAAGAAAGACGTGTGGTTCCTTTACAGATATCTGCCACTGATGTCGCCTTATACAGGTTATTTCCTGCGTATCGCCCGCCTGTCGGCTCATCTGCAAGAGATCTTCTTCCGACGTTCTTACAAGGATGCCTGGAACCCTGAGAAGACTTCGCGCTATGCTCAGCTTGAAGGAATCTAAAAGACCCGAGTTACTTGCTGTAACGCAAACACAGCTGGGAGCTCCAATAAAGAAATAACATTATAAAACATAAACAATATAGTATATGATAAACAAGTCTTTTGAGTTTAAGATTGGAGTAATAGGATTAGGGTATGTTGGTACTCCACTGGCATGCTTATTCTCAAAGAAATACGATACATGGGGTTATGACATCAAAGCTGAGAAGGTAGCCAAGTTAGCCAAAAGCACGATGGAAGACAACAGACCTGTATCCAAAGCTTTGGAACAGGGACTGAAACTGACCAGCAATATTGATGACCTGAAGAAGTGTAACGTGTATATCATCGCTGTACCGACACCGGTTAACAAATCGAACAAGCCAGACATCAGTTGCGTGCGCAATGCTACAGCTGAGGTTGGCAAGATTCTGAAAGAAGGTGATATCGTAGTCTACGAGAGTACCGTTTACCCAGGTCTGACAGAAGAGGTCTGCGCTCCATTACTGGCATCTACATCAGGATTGAAGTTGAACCAGAGTTTCTTTGTAGCTTCTCGCCAGAGCGCATCAACCCGGGCGATACTGTTCATACCATCGAGAACATCGTGAAGGTTACCAGCGGTTCTACACCCGAAGCAGCAGCTATCATCGACAGCCTCTATGCTTCAGTACTTACCCATGGCACCTACAAGGCGAAGAGTATCAAAATAGCAGAGGCATGTAAACTGATGGAGAACTGCCAGAGAGACATACAGATAGCCTTCTTCAATGAGATGGAAAAGATTTTCGACAAGATGAACATCAACATTGAAGACGTAACGGCGGCAGCAAGCACAAAATGGAATTTCGTGCCAGCTACTCCAGGACTCGTTGGCGGCCACTGCATCGCGGTAGACCCATACTACCTGATTAACAAGGCACAGGAGGTTGACGTGGTACCATCGCTGCTCTCTACAGCCCGCGAGGTTAACGAGCAGATGGCGGTATGGATGGCTGGAAAGATAAAGAATGCATCTGAAAGCAGAAAGTTCAAGGCTCCGGAGACTAACGTGCTGATTCTCGGCTTCTCGTTCAAGCCAGACAGCGATGATATCAGAAACACAAAAGTAGCCGATCTCTATATCAACCTGGTAGGAGCAGGTTACAAAACCACACTCTACGATCCATTGGTAGATGTAGAGGAAGTAAAAGAAGAATATAACATCAAGGTGACAGATGATCCTAAAGTTCTAGAAAAAGAGTATCAGATTGTGGTAATCGGTACTCATCACAAGATGTTCGACAGTATCGATATGAACAATCTAATCACTGATAAAGGATTCATGTGCGACATCTACGGCATTCACAAGCCAAGAAACTAGATCTTCAAGATCGGAAAGAACCTATATAATAAACCAGTGAAAAATGGAAAAGAACAAAGTGCTAATCGTCGATGATATTTCAGAAAATATTAAAACTATTTCTGAAATGATAAAGGACTTTGACATCGACGTGAAAACTGCCAATGGCGGAAAAGAAGCCATTGACCTGATTGACTCATTCAAGCCGGACGTGATACTGCTCGACTTGATGATGCCACATGTAAATGGGTGGGACGTAATAGACCATGTACGCTCTAAATACTCGAAAAGTGAAATGGTCATCATCGTGGTTTCCCTGTTAAGCAACAAGGATAATGTGGATGAATGCTACGAGCTTGGAGTAAACGACTACATCACAAAGCCTATCATCAAAGCCCGTCTCACCAGCTCGCTAGATGCTCATCTAAGCAGTCTTGCAAGAAGCTAAAGTGCCTCTTGCAAGATTGCTTCTGCATGAGCAATGCGATCACTAGTAGGAGGATCTATGCCTTCAAGCGGGTAGACAATACCTAGTTTCTCATACTTGTAGATACCCATCGTATGATAGGGTAAGACATCTATACGCTCAATGTTTGAGAGTGTAGAAAGAAAATCACGCAACTGATAGAGGTATTCATCCTTGTCGGTAATACCTGGAATCAGGACGTGACGAATCCATACTGGTTTGTGTATCTCGCTTAAATATCGTGCACAATCCAGTATGTTTACATTAGAATGGCGGGTGAGTTTACGATGCTCTTCATCGTTGATATGCTTGATATCAAGAAGAACAGTATCTGTGACGGTCATCAGACGCTCGAATTTATCGAAGAAAGCACCCTCTTTCCTAAATGGTTGCGCTGATGTATCAAGACAGGTATTGATGCCACGCTGATGGGCTTTCTCGAAAAGTTCGATGAGAAAGTCTATCTGCATCAGGGCTTCTCCACCACTTACAGTAATACCGCCCTTGTCACCCCAATAACTTTTGAATCGCTCTGCCTTATCCAACAGGTCATCGGCACTCCACTCCTCTCCTACTCCCATCTTCCATGAATCCGGGTTGTGGCAGAACTGGCAGCGCATCGGACAACCCTGCAGGAAAATCAAAAATCTGATGCCTGGTCCATCTACAGAACCAAAGCTCTCTATGCTGTGAACAAATCCTTTCATGCGCCGACTTTCTTTTCTTGGTAATTATCCCAAAGAATAAAAGCAAGCCCAGGAACGACTATAAGAGCAGTGACGACACCCAAAAAATCAACTAAATCCATAATTATTTCTTTTTATTTTTAGACTTTATTATAAAATACATTCCTAATGCAACTATCAAGACCATAAAGAAAACGCCCCAAGCATACAACCTAGTTCTATCTATATTATCTTGCATAATTCCTGCAAAAATGACACCACCAAGAATGAGCTTGACAACATCAAAACAGAATTTGTAACCCTCTTCATAAAGGGCTTTCTTTTGTTCATTATTTAGTTTCATACCGCAAAGATAGCACTTTTTTCAATACCAAGTTTAAATTTGCAGTTAAATAAGCTAAATTGCCCGCTAAATATCCTCGGAAAGAAAATCTAGCGGGCAATCTATATGTTACAAAGAGACAAGAGAATTCTTCACTCTTCCCTCTTCATTCTTCACTTCCTTAGAGTCTCTCGTGAGCCTGACGAGCGATTACGTCGAGCTGCTGCTCACGTGTCAAGTCGATGAACTTAACAGCGTAACCACTTACACGGATGGTGAAGTTCTGGTACTCTTCCTTCTCTGGGTGCTCCATCGCATCCTTGAGCTTGTCGATACCGAATACGTTCACGTTCAGGTGGTGAGAACCCTGGTTGAAGTAACCATCCAATACACCTACCAATGTCTGGGCACGCTCCTCATCGTTGTGACCGAGAGCACCTGGACTGATGGTCTGAGTATTAGAGATACCATCGAGAGCATACTCGTATGGCAACTTAGCTACTGAGTTCAATGAAGCCAAAAGACCGTTCTTCTCTGCACCATAAGATGGGTTAGCACCTGGAGCCAATGGAGCACCAGCAGGACGACCATCAGGCATGTTGCTGGTGTACTTACCGTATACTACATTTGATGTGATAGTCAGGATAGATGTAGTAGGCTCAGAATTGCGGTATGTATGATGCTTCTTGATCATGTTCATGAAGGTCTTGAGCAACCATACTGCAATCTCATCAGCACGCTCATCATCGTTACCGTAACGTGGGAAGTCACCCTCGGTCTTGAAGCTGAGAGGGAAACCGGTCTCATCACGGACGATGTTTACCTTGGCATACTTGATAGCTGAGATAGAGTCAACCACGTGGCTGAAACCAGCGATACCTGTAGCGAAAGTACGACGAACATCTGTATCGATGAGCGCCAACTCTGCTGCCTCGTAGAAGTACTTATCGTGCATGTAGTGGATGAGGTTCAATGTCTTCACATAAACGCCAGCCAACCAGTCCATCATATCCATGAAACGTGGCATGAACTCCTCGTATGTCAATACATCACCCTCTACGGCGCGATACTTAGGACCGCACTGCTCGCGTGTCTTTGAATCAACACCGCCAGATACAGCGTAGGTCAAGCACTTAGCCAAGTTGGCACGTGCACCGAAGAACTGCATTTCCTTACCTGTCTGTGTAGCAGATACACAGCAGCAGATGCTATAGTCGTCACCCCAAACTGGGCGCATTACGTCATCGTTCTCATACTGGATAGAGCTTGTCTTTACAGAAATCAAAGAAGCGTAGTGCTTGAATGCCTTTGGCAAGCGAGAGCTATAGAGTACAGTGAGGTTTGGCTCTGGTGAAGGACCCATGTTCTCCAATGTGTGGAGGAAACGGTAATCGTTCTTGGTAACCATTGAGCGGCCATCCTGACCCATACCACCTACCTCGAGAGTAGCCCAAACTGGGTCACCGGTGAAGAGCTCGTTGTAAGAAGGGATACGGGCGAACTTAACCATACGGAACTTCATGACCAAGTGGTCGATGAGCTCCTGAGCCTCATCCTCGGTAAGAGTACCCTCGTTCAAATCGCGCTGGATATAGATATCGAGGAATGTAGAGATACGGCCTACAGACATCGCAGCACCATTCTGAGTCTTCACAGCTCCGAGGTAACCGAAGTACAACCACTGAACAGCCTCGCGAGCGTTCTTAGCTGGCTGGCTGATATCGTAGCCATACAACTGAGCCATCTCCTTCAAGCCCTTGAGCGCCTTAATCTGCATAGCAACCTCTTCACGAAGACGGATAACGTCGTCGATCATCTCACGGTCACCCATGTTAGCGAGGTCGTTCTTCTTCTCCTCGATGAGGAAGTCGATACCATAGAGGGCTACACGACGGTAGTCACCTACGATACGTCCACGACCGTAAGTATCAGGAAGACCGGTAAGAATGTGGTTATGGCGAACGAGCTTCATCTCTGGAGTATAAGCATCGAATACGCCATCATTATGAGTTTTGCAATACTTGTGGAAGATTTCGTGGAGCTTCTCTGATGGCTGATAGCCATATGTTGTACAAGCCTGCTCCGCCATCTTGATACCACCGTAAGGCATGAAGGCACGCTTCAAAGGCTTATCGGTCTGCAGACCTACCACTTTCTCCAAATCCTTGGTACCCTCACCAATATAGGCAGCACCATAAGCTGTCAATCCTGAAACGATTTCTGTTTCCATATCAAGCACACCACCCTTGGCGCGCTCCTCCTTCTGGAGTTCCTTCAACATACCCCAAAGGGTGTTAGTTGCCTGAGTTGGTTCTGCAAGGAACGACTCATCGCCGTCATAACAAGTGTAGTTGTTCTGAATGAAATCACGAAGATTCACTTCACTCTGCCACAAGTTTCCTTTGAAACCTCTCCATTCTGTTTTCATCATTTTAATACTTTTTTTTTACAAAGTTAATAATTATATATTTTGCACACACTATCTATTTTGAGTTGGTTTTACACCTATTATATATAGTAAAATAAAAAAGCCCGAACACGTTTGTGCCCGGGTTTTTAAGCACCTTTATCTGAAGGTGCGTATATCATGATGTTCTCGTTCTTTCCGACAGCATCTGTTTTTCCTATATTTCCTAAGTAAATTCCCACTATTAATTTCATGTCTTTTAAATTCTATTATTTGTAATAGCCTTGCAACAGTTTTGCAATGCGGGTGCAAAATTACAACAATAAAATGAGAAAAGAGAAGAAAACCTGAACTTTCTTCTCTTTTCTATGAAAAATCATCATTTATGAGTATCATTCTACTGATTCTCAAAATAATGATTGAGATTTTCGATGAATAATCCGAAACACTTGTCATGAATCTGACGTGTCATGGTAACAGGGTTCTCCGCATTCAGGATGGTACCGCTCATTGCCACACCGATGCCCAATTCTGCAAGCGGATCTATATCGTCTGGAGTCAAACCTCCGATGGCTACCATAGGCAGAGAGATTTTATTCTCCCTCATCTGCTCAATAATCTGGCGATAACCTTCTATACCCAACACAGGAGAGAGTTTCTCCTTGGTAGTAGTATAGCGGAACGGACCACAACCGATATAGTCAGCCCCCTGTTCATGCAAACGGCGAATATCATCAAATGTATTGGCTGTTCCTCCGATAATGAATTCATCACCCAGGAACTTACGGGCCTCATCAACCGGCATATCATTCTTTCCAAGATGTACACCATCTATCTGTAACTTCTTCACCAGTTCTACACGGTCGTCGAGGATAAAAGTTGCACCGGCACCCTCACAAGCCAACTTCAACTTACGGGCTATAGGCTCTACCTCTTCATCGGTAGCACCTTTCATGCGAAGCTGAACCCAATCACATCCTCCGATAAGTGCCAGATAGGCTCCTTCGAGATAAGAGAAGCGCTCGTTCTGATGCGTGATAAACTGAAAGCTCGTCTGAAAATGAGCTAATGCTAAAGACTTGTTCATACGTACTATAAAATATAAATTCGCTTGCAAAGGTACTACATTCACACGACAAAATCCTACAATTTACCTTTTTTAAACTTCGTCATTTGGAAATGGGGAAAGTCTTCCTTTTTTTTATTTTGTTTTTTTATACTTTCTTATTTTAATATATGAATACTTTTCCGTACCTTTGCACTCAAAATACAAAACATTACTTTTTATGTTGACAGATATTGAAATAGCTAAATCAGTAAAAATGCGCCCTATCAATGAAGTGGCAGCAGAACTTGGAATCCATGAAGACCAAGTGGAAAACTACGGCCGTTACATCGCTAAGATTACTACGGACAAGATTGACACCAACAAGTTTAAGAATCACCATCTCATCCTTGTTACAGCTATCAGCCCTACAAAGGCTGGTAATGGTAAGACTACGGTATCTGTAGGTCTCGCATTGGGCATGCAGAAGATTGGCAAGAAGGCTGTAGTGGCTCTTCGCGAACCATCTCTGGGTCCTTGCTTCGGCATGAAGGGTGGTGCTGCAGGTGGCGGTTATGCTCAGGTTTTGCCTATGGATAAGATTAATCTCCATTTCACTGGCGATTTCCATGCCATCACAGAGGCCAACAACATGATTTCAGCCCTTCTGGACAATTACCGTTTCCAGCACGAAGCAGAGGGTTTCAAACTCAAGAAGATTCTTTGGCGTCGCGTCATGGATGTGAACGATAGAGGTTTGCGCCGCATCATCACCGGTATAGGAGATAAAAACGGCATCGAGACAGAGTCTGGTTTCGATATTACGCCAGCTTCTGAGATCATGGCTATCATGTGTTTCGCAACAAGCATCGATGATCTTCGTCGCCGTATCGATAATATCCTTCTGGGCATCACCGAGGATGACAAGCCATTTACCGTAAAGGATATGGGTGTAGGTGGCAGTATCGTAGCTCTCCTTCTCGATGCTTTGAAGCCAAATCTGGTTCAGACAACAGAGGGTACACCAGCATTTGTTCATTGCGGTCCTTTTGCCAACATTGCTCATGGCTGCAATTCCGTCATGGCTACTGCTGCTGCTCTTGAGTATGGCGACTATGCTATTACAGAGGCAGGATTCGGTGCAGATCTCGGTGCAGAGAAGTTCTATGACATCAAATGCCGCAAGACAGGTTTACAACCAGACCTCACTGTTCTCGTTGTTACCCTCCAGGCGTTGAAGATGCATGGTGGTGTAGCTCAGGAAGATATCAAGAAGCCAAACATCGCAGGTATGGAAGCCGGTTACTGGAACCTCGACAAGCACGTAAAGAACCTGCAGAGCTTTGGTCAGACTGTAGTGATTGCATTCAACAAGTTTGCAACCGATACAGATGAAGAAATTGAAGTATTGCGCAAGCATTGCGAGGAGATGGGTTGCGGTTTCGCCGTAAACAGCGCCTTTGCCGAAGGCGGAAATGGTGCCATTGAACTTGCCAACCTCGTAGTGAAGACCATTGATGAGCGTCCATCAGCCCCTCTCTATTTTGCTTACGATGATAACGATAGCGTTGAGGAGAAGATAGAAAAGGTTGCATTCAATCTTTACGGAGCAGGCAGCGTGACATTGAGCGATTCTGCCAAGGCGATGATTGAAGAGATCAAGAAGCTGGGTGCTGAAAAGTTCCCTATCTGTATTGCCAAGACTCAGTACAGTTTCTCTACCGATGCCAAGGCATACGGTCCTACAGAAGGTTTCGAACTCCACGTTCGCGACATCACCGTAAATATGGGTGCCGAGATGGTTGTAGTCATCGCTGGTCCTATCATGCGTATGCCAGGTTTGCCAAAGAGCCCACAGGCAGAGCGCATTGATGTAGTAAACGGTGAGATTACTGGTCTTTCTTAAGCACTACAGATTTCACAGATTCATAAATGAAAAAGCCAGGGCATGATGTCCTGGGCTTTTTCATTTATCTCATACTGAATTCGCAACCACAATATAACTGATTATAGAATTCATTGATTCTCAAGAGTTCACCTCGGCGATTCTGCAAACCGCCCTTCCGCCAATTCATATCCCACCATTCTACATCAGGATAAGCCTCAACGGCAAGATGACCGGCAGTATCTATCTGCTTGATATTCTTCCAGCGCGAAGATGCCAACGTGGTAGTAAGAAGGTGAAATCCATGCTCCTGCGCATACTTGGCTGCATGAGAGAGGCGGAACTGAAAGCAGACAGAACAACGGCTGCCACGTTCGGGCTCATCCTCTAAGCCCTTGATAACAGAAAGCCACTCTTGATGGTCATACTCATCCTCTACATAAGGTACATTCTGGGCTTCCAGAAATCGTTTCAGTTCATGTTTGCGTACATCATACTCCTGCTGAGGATAGATATTGCTGTTACTGAAATATACAGTAGGCTTCATACCATTACGAAGCATACATTCTACGATAGCCGCCGAACAAGGTGCACAACAAGCATGCAACAAAACAGCCTGACCTTCAGCCTTGCTTCCATCCGGGAGAGTAAGTTTTACGTATTTATATTGTTCTTCTACAGGAATCTTCATTATTATCAATATTAAATATAAAATTTAAAATGTGAACAGCTACTTCTGATGTGAAGTATTTTCGCCTTGTTTCAAAAAAACAAATGGAGTACAATCTCACGACACCCCCCATTTGCCCAAATATATGCGAAAACTAGTGCAAAGGTACAATATTTATTCGAACCACCAAATTTTTAACACGTTTTTTTCATCACAATGGTTCAAACAGCTAACATTTAACTGTATTTTAACACTTAAACACCAGTTTTGTTATCTTTAAGAACTATAAATCACGTTTCAGCGTGATAACTGTCAGTTCAGGCCATGCGCCTAGGCGGAAAGGGAAAGAACCACCAATACCCGATGATACATAGAGCATCTGCTCACCAATCCGGTAAGCTCCGCCCCACTCTTTGAAAGCCATGCGGGCAGGCGTCCATTTACCTATTTTCAATTGTCCGGCATGCGTATGTCCCGCCAGAGTAAGTTGTATCTTCTTACCAACTACTTCTCTGCGCCAATGGTGAGGATCATGACTCAAGAGGATTTTAAACATATCTGGATTCAACCCCTTCATCGCTTTTTTCAGATTACTGCGATTGGTGAAAGGAGGCTGACCGGGATTCTCTACGCCTATTACAGCGATAGATGCCATACCATGCCTCACCACATGATGTTCGTTCATCAGCTGATGCCACCCCAGACTTTCCTGATAACCATAGAGCATACGGCGGTTTCTCTTCAAAGCGCCAATAGAATGATTGTTGCCATATTCACAATAATCATGATTCCCCCAGATAGAATAGATGCCATCTGACGCATGAAGCTGCCCCAGCGTATCCAGATAAGGCTCCACTTCGCTGGCTTGGTTATTGACCAGATCGCCCGTAAAGAGAATCATATCGGGTTCTTCATTGTTGGTCGCATCCACCACCTTCTGCACGAAATCATTGCCGGGAGGAAACGAACCGAGATGAAAGTCGGTAATCTGTACCAGACGGTAACCATCAAAATAAGGTGGCAAATCGGGCGAGGTAAAAGTAATATGTTTCAGTTCTAACCGCTTCCAACCCTCTATAAAGCCGAAGGCAAACCACCCCATTACACCCAAAGCAGGAATCAGAGCAAAGAACCAAGGAAGAAATGCATCAAACAGGATGAAGACAACCTTAGGGAATGCCGAGAAAAGTATGGTAGTAAAGAGTACACGGACGGACAACTTGTGGAAGAACCCCATCTGCAAGCCCACCTCAGCAAGACCAAGTAACAACGAGGGAACCCACCATAAGATGGCTAGCAGCAAAGGCCACTCACTCACCCCGATATGCCAAAGCCAGAAGTCGGGCAGGAATGCCAGAACCGACATGACTACTATATAGAATATGGATCTTAATACCTTTTTTAATACCTTCTTCATTGTTTTTCTTTATAACTGGGTACAAAGGTACGATAATTCATAGACAATACAAAATAAATTTAAATATATTTTCAATGTTTTGTTATTTGAGAAGATTGCAGTATCTTTGCATAAGATTTGCTGCACTCGGCAATCTGAAAGTAAACTTTCATTGCACTCGATTGCAAAATCTTTGCATAGAAAAAATAAATAAAATGGCACGACGACTAAGAAAAAAACGCATAGCAATCATATTGCTTACCTTTACAGCAATCGTAGGATGGACTACACACAGCTGTGTATCTCGCTGTACATCAGCATCAGACAAGAACAAGGCGGCAGATTCGCTCCCTAAAGTTCACATCAACGATTCCATCTCAAATGCACTGACTGAAGAGAAGGAATATCATGAGATGGACTCGGTAATAGAAAGGTATCTCAAGAGATGGGAAATCAATGGAGCCCAACTCGTCATCACCCGCAACGACTCGCTACTCTATGCCCGCGGATTCGGAATGGCGGATAAGGAGCGAGGCATCAGAATGGAGCCTAACATGCTGATGCGCTTCGCCTCGGTATCGAAACTGATTACAGCAGTAGGTATCATGAAATTGCAGGAGATGAAGAAACTCAAACTGAACGAGAAGGTGTTTGGCGAAAAGGGAATACTGTGCGATACCGTTTACAATAACAGCATCAAGGACAAGCGATATTACGACATCACCGTAGAACAGTTGCTGCGCCATCAGGCTGGTTTCAACAACTATGCCGGCGACCCTGTATCTTCCACCCGCTACATCATGATGCAGAACCATCTCAAAACGCCACCTGATCACCCTACCCTGCTCAAGATTCTCTTGAAGCGCCACTTGGGTTATACTCCTGGCGAAGGCAAATGCTACAGTAATCTGGGCTACATGATTCTCTCCATGATTATAGAAAAGAAGAGCGGAATGAAATATGAAAACTTCATGCAGAAGTATGTGCTCCACCCTGCCGGCTGCTACGACATGCACATTGCGGGAACTTACTTAAAGGACCGCCGCCCTAACGAGACGAAGTACTACATGCACCAGGGCAGCATCCCTGTGTATGAATACAACAACAGTGGACGACTGGTAGAGAAATGCTATGGAGATACCGACCTCCCTCGCCTTTCAGGTGCAGGTGCCTGGTGTGGTTCGACTGCAGAGTTGAGCCGCTTTATTGCCAGCATCGATGGTTTGCCACATGTCAAGGATATCCTCAGCAAGAAGAGCATCGAGTTTATGACACGCGAGCAGGCTGACCACCAATACTCTATCGGCTGGAACTATACACCAAAGAGCAACAAACCATGGATTCGTACCGGTTCGCTGGCAGGCACATCAGCCATCGTCCTGAAATATCCGGATAACCAATGCTGGATTCTCATCACGAACACATCCACCTGGAAGGGCCATGGTTTCTCTAACGATACAATGGCTTTCTTCGAGAAACTGAGAAAGAAATATATGGCGAATATGCCAAAGAAAGACTTGTTCTTATAAAACCAAGAAGATGGTGAATCATTTACTTATGATTCACCATCTTTTTATATTAATGATATGTTGTCTGAAAAGATAGTATATGTTGTTAGAAAATATAACATAAGTTTTTGAGACAGTAAGTATCTCCGGTCGCACAACAGCTGTTGTGCGCTTGCATAACAGCTGATATGCGCATGCACAACACCTGTTGTGCATGCGTTAGTCAACTGTTATGCGCCAACCATTATCTAAACTTTCTTCATACCATTTTTATACAAAATCTTTGTTTATCTCGATTCGTATATACCTTAGAAAGTATACTTCAAACCAACCTGACCACGCCAGCGGCTGTAGTAATCGCTATAGCTCTTGTAAGCATAAGCACCGGTGAATCGGTAAACGCCACCACCCTGATAATCAACAGGAGAATAGTAGGTACCGAAACCATCACCATAGGTATGACCCCAATCCTTGTTCAAGAGGTTGCCCACGTTGAGGATATCGAAAGTCAACTCGATGGAGTTAATCTGACCAGCTACCTTGAAGCTGTACTTCTGACCGAAGTGAACATCGAAATGATGCTCGAATGGCAGGTTATCTGCATAACGCTCGTAGTACTCGCCACGGTGCTTGCTGAGGTAAGAATCCTCTGCAATCCACTTCTTCAACATCTCACGCTGCATCTCCTCGGTGAGCTTATCGCCATGGTTATCGCCAAACATGCGCTTGGTGAAGGTATTGTTGTTATACTTGGTTTCCTCGAAACGCATCTTGTCAATCTGTGCATCGGTTGGGATGAAGAACAGGTCATTACCCCTGGAACCATCCTCGTTCACATCACCATAATAATAATAGGTGTAAGGTGAACCGCTCTTAGCCTGGTAGATGATACCCAGGGTTGTCTTCCACTGCTTCTGATGACCATAGTCGATGTGGTAGTAAGCAGATGCCTGGATGCGGTGAGGCACGTTGTAGGCAGAGTTTCCCACCTCCAAGTCGTTACAGTCGCGATGAGTATATTGATAAGTCCATGAACTCTTAGCCACAGAAGAACCGCCATTGGCAGCACTGCGAGAGCGGGTCCAGGTGTAACTTGCCATCAGGTCGAGACCGAAGTCGAAATGCTTCTCTGCCTTCAGAGAGAGGTTGATGGTATGACCCTTCGATGTATTGCCCAAGGCATAGACACCTGCGATAGGAGTACCCTCACTACGCTCTGATAGAGCGGACGGTTGTCCCACTCGTAACCATACTTCTGAGAGTAGGTTTCACCACTCTGCTCCTGAGCCAGGTTCTTATAGAGAATATCATTCAATGTCTTTGAGTAGATGGCCTCAGCAGTCCAGTCGATGCCCAACAGTTCAAAGTCGAAACCGAGGTTAAGACGGAGGTTCTGGGCAAACTTGAAGTTCTTGCTGCAAACGGCAATATTCTGGTTACCGGCGCTCACCTTCATCTTATCGGCATTGGCGTTCTGCTTGCTTGGGTCGAGGATAAGCTCCAAGCCCTTGGTAGAAGAGCTGTTGCTGTCGTATGAAGAAAGCTGCAGACCTGTGCCTGAGAAGTTGTTGCTTACCCAAACGAATGGGATGCGACCGGTGAAGACACCTGCACCACCACGGAGGATGAACTTACGGTCGTTATTGATGTCCCAACGGAATCCCACACGAGGAGATACCATAGGAGAGAAGTTGAGCTTATCATTGGTCTTCATGCCCCAACCCATCTTCTCTGACAAGGCGTTAAACTCGGCATTCTCCATCGGAGTATCGAAGAACACAGGAATATCCAGACGGAGACCATAGGTAAGAGTGAAATTGTTGCTGGCATTCCACTTATCCTGCGCATAGAAACCGAACTGACCAGATGAGAATTCTGACGCCCAGTTAGGTCGCCGGTTACACTTGTGTTAGCCTGTCCATATTGATACTGATTCATGTAAGCCTTGTTAGGATCCAATGTTCCAGCCATGTAATCATCGTAATAAGCCTTGAAGTTGTCATAACCCTTGAAGGTATAAGAACCGAACTTATCAGAGATGTACATGTTTTTGAAATGGTAGAACTCATTGTGGGTACCAAAGATGAAGGTATGGTTACCACGAAGCCATGTCAGGTTGTCCTCAATGGTCCAGATATCCTGGTTCAGGTAGTTAGCCTGAGAGTTGCGCTCTGTACCGATGTTCACCGTTCCGCTGCCCACACCTGTGATGGAAATCATAGGGAGGTAGGCCTTGATATCACGGCTATCGCGTACTCTTACGAAGCTGACACGTGCCTCATTGCTCACGTTTGGAGAGAATCGGCTCTGAAGCTCAGCGATGAAAGAGTTGGTATTGCTCTTGTACGGATAGCTGTAGGCATAGGTGTTCAGGCTGGAAGCACTGCCGCCACCACTCAACTGCTCTGCCTTGACCAGACTCCAGCGGATGGCAAATTTATTGAACTCGTTGATGTTCCAGTCGAGTTTCAAGCCCGCCTTATCGCTCTTGGTGTAGATATCCTGGTTGCTGAAGTAGTCATTGAATGCTACGCCCTGCTTCTCAGCCATCTTCTGCAACATATTCATGATGTCCTTCGCCTGCTCGGTATTCACCTTCGAGTTACCGGAATCCACGCCATAGAGGTTAGGATACTCCTTGTTGGTACGCTCGTAGTTGGCGAAGAAGAAGAGTTTGTTCTTGATGATAGGTCCACCCAGAGTGACACCCATGTTGTACTGAGTCTGCTTCTGATACTTAGGCGCATAACCCGTTCCATCCAGATAAGGATACTTGGTACCGATGAGGTCCTGGTTGTAGCCATAGTAATAGGCAGAACCGTGGAACTTGTTGGTACCGCTCTTGGTGATGGCATTGATGGCACCACCGGTGAAACCGCTCTGTCGCACATCGAAAGGAGCTACAGATACCTGAATCTGCTCGATGGTCTCCATAGATACAGGCTGAGCACCCGCCAGACCGCCGTTGTTACCGCTGGAAGCCAGACCGAACACGTCGTTGTTAGCCGCACCATCAATCATGAAGTTGTTGTATCGGTTGTTGGTACCGGCAAACGACATGTTACCCGAATTGGTAACTATGAGCTGAGGGTTCAAGCGAGCCACATCGGCAATACCGTGGGTGATACTAGGCATATTGTTGATCTGCTCTGCCGTCATACTGGTAGCAGCACCTGTACGGGAAGCAGCAAGACCCGCCTTACCGGAAACCACCACTTCCTGGAGCTGGTGGGCATCCTCCTGGAGCGAGCAGGAGATATTCTCCGTTTCACCGAGGCTCAGACTGACATTGTTGAAAACCTTGTCCTTATATCCGATATAAGAGATACTTACCTTGTAAGGACCACCTGGACGCATACCCTGAATAGTATAGCGACCATCTACATTTGTTACAGCACGATACACAGTACCAGATGGCTGGTGTGTAGCAGTAACTGTAGCACCAATAACGGTTTCGTCATTGGAAGAAATCTTACCACTAATGCCCGAAGTGGTAATCTGTGCCATTGCCGAAGTCACCACGAAGACGAGCAAAGCCAGAAGTAGTTGCAATCTTTTCTGCATGTTGTTTAAATTCTTTTGTGAATAAATAAAGAGAGAACTGCGCACCTCGTACCGTGTGCATTCACTCTTATAAACAAATATGTTGCAAATATAAACATTATTTTTGAAACAACAAGCAAAAAACAGAGAAAAATGATAGAATATACCAAAAAGATGCAAATAAACGAAAAAAAAGATGCACTTCCCTCGAGAAAGAGAAGTGCATCGGAATGATATTATACTAATGTATAGTACGATAGTCTACACAGATTCTGATTCCCAGAACTCACCCATTAATTGAAAATGTAACGGATAGAGAACTGGATAGAATAGGTAGAGTTGAAGCTTGTGTAGTTGGTGAATGTCTTAGTCAAAGCCTCAGAACCATTACGCTGGAACTGGAAAGACTTTTTCTTAGAGTCATACTTCAACAAAGAACTGTTAACAACCTTCTTGTAAAGCCCCCAGCTGCTATTAAGCAAGTTTGCCAGGTTCTTGATATCAACTCCAAACTGCAATGTATTGCGCTGACCAGCTACATTCATGTAGAAGTTCTGTGCAAACTTGAAGTCCAGCTGATGATGCCAAGGCATCTTGGCTCCACCACGCTCTGCATACTTACCCTTGCGTCCCTTCAGGTAAGAATCCTGATTGATATAGTTCCAGAAATCATCCTTCTGCTGTTCTGCTGTATAAGTCTGCTTCTGCTTTTTAGCATCAGTATAAATATAGTCAGAGAAGTTCCAGGCATCAAGCGCCTCACGACTTGCAGGAACATAAAGCAAACTGTAAGAACCCTTATAATCGTTCACTACATTACCAGCAAATGTATATGAGAATCTTGTTGCAGCATATGGATCATAGCCAAAATTAGTTCCCTCATATACCAAACCAACCATTGTACCGAAATGCTTAGCATAATCCTTAGAATAGCTGGCAGTAATCAGCAAACGGTTAGGAGCAACATAGTTTGCAAAACCGATTTCCTTATCATTATTGGCATTCACAGAATAACGGTTGTTCTTATAGGCAGAAGTTACCTGGTCGCCAACACCGTCACCGTATGATTTCGCCTGTGCCATGGTATAAGAAGCCGAGAGGTCGAGACCAAAGTCAAACTTCTTTGCCAAAGAGAATGTCAAAGATTCATAATGTGCCTTGTGACCAGCATTTGTAATCAAATATGGTGTCACCGATTTATTTGAACATGTAAGATAATGACGAGTATCCTCTGGACTCAAAGTAATGGTCTGCTTTCCATCCCAGTAATAGTTCTGAGTGGTAACAACAGATGGGTTGAAATCACGGCTATAGATTCCCTCAACAGAGAAATTGATATCGTATGGCAACTTCACGTCAACAGCCAGAGATGACTTCCATGTTGCATTCATCTTCAAATCCTTATCGATGATGGTTGGAGTCGGAGGTGCAGCATTTGGCTCCTTAGGCAGAGATAAGCCGCTGTCAGACAACTGCTCTGCAACAGTAGGATAGAACTTAGAAATCTCACCAAAAGTAGGAAGTGATTTAGCATCACCCTGAATATAGGAGTACTGATACTGACCACAACCCGAATTAGACACAGCAGAAACGAGCCATACGAAAGGCAAACGACCGATAAAGTATCCGGTACCACCACGGAGTACGACCTTCTGATTGCCGAGAACATCCCAGTTGAAACCTACACGAGGAGAAACTGTGACAGGAGCATCAGGCAACTGATCTGTTGTATAGCTTACTTCAGAACCATCAGCCATCTTGAACTTCAGGTCAGCAAACTTAGCATTATAATTGTTCTTCAACTCAGGATAGATAGGAGCCTCCATACGGATACCGGCAGTCATGCGGAATCTGTCAGAGAAGTTAATCTGATCCTGTACATACGCAGAGAACTGATTATACTTCATTTTAGCATGGAAAGGTTCTGTACCATTGAACGGATAGGTAATACCATAGGCAAAAGGCTGACCTCCAGCCATGAATTCATCTAATGAATTATAAACATAGTAACCATTCATGGCAGCACCGAATCCATTCAGAGCCTCATTGGTTTCATACTGAACACCAGCCAGGAAATTGTGCTTTCCAATCATGAAAGAAGCCTCATCGGTGGCAACGAAAGTCTTCACCTGAGCTAAGTTTCCGGCAGTAAAGACATCAGGACCGAATGAGAGATAATCTGAGCCGTTCTGCAAAATATCTACTGTAGGGAACACACCACCTGTGTAAGAACGAGGCTCATCCTGAAAAGAGTATGTCAAACGTAAAGCGTTGTTGACGATGCCCCACTTTGAGTTCCATTCTGCAGCAAAAGAGGTAAAGTTGCGGTCTTTGCAATAACGCGCACTTTCAAAATACATCGCTGAATTAGAAGTACGATTACCCTTGCCTGCAGAAATTCCTTCACCTCCCAAATAGAGTGCGTTGGTTGTGAATGGACTGGTTGAAGAAGAAGGAGCATTAGAATCCTTTGAATGTGAACGAGAGAAACGGAAATTCAACTTGTTTGTCTCATTGATATTCCAATCCAAACGTGCCAAAATCTTGTAGGCAGGAGTATCCAATGAATAGCCCTGATAACGGCCTGGGTTATATCCATACTTGCTGGAAAGGAAATTTGTCAATGTACTGATATCACCTACTGTAGGGCGATGTACTGTACCAGAAGAGAAGTTCCATGCATCGTTTTCTGAAGCACGAGCCACAGCCGAAGGGCCAGCAGCCATCTGAACTTCATATTCACCATTTACGAAGAAGAACAACTTATCCTTGATGATAGGACCACCAACAGTTGCACCCCAAGTAGTAGTATGAGACTGAAGACGGGTCAACTCGTAATCATCCACCTTGTTACCTTTAAGATGAGAATTGGTAGTATACATATAAGCAGAACCCTTATACTGATTGGTACCGCTCTTGGTAACTGCATTAATAGCACCACCAGTGAAACCACTCATACGGACATCAAAAGGAGATGAAGATACAGATATCTGATCCAATGCATCAAGTGAGATTGGTGAGCCATTACCAGGAAGGTTAGAACCGATACCAAAAGCATTGTTGAATGCTGCACCATCTACAGTTACATAGCTCTGACGGAAGTTACCACCACCAACAGAGAAACCACCTACGGTAGAAGCCTGTGGGGTCAACTTCAAGAGGTCGTTCATGCTACGTGAAACGGTAGGAATTGCCTCAATGTGTGTTGCATCAATACTTGTTGTTGCACCAGCACGGTCGGTGCGCATGTTGTTGTTACGATTGGCTACAACTACCACGTCTTCCAACTGAGCTGCATCCTCAGCCAAAGTCTCGTTCAAGACTGTATTCTGACCAAGAGAAAGAGAAATGCCCTTTACCTGCTTGTTCTTGTAACCCACGTAGGTTACTTCCAGAACATAAGGTCCACCCGGGCGCATACCCTGAATAGAATAACGACCATCCATGTTGGTCACTGCACGATAGACTGTACCAGAAGGTTGGTGAACAGCCTTGATTGTTGCGCCAATGACATCTTCGCCATTAGCTGTAATTTTACCACTAACGCTAGATGTAGTTATCTGCGCCATTGCTGTGGATACCATAAAGGCCAGCAAAGCCACTAATAAATGCAATCTTTTCTGCATACCTTTTATTATATAAAATTTATTAAAACTTGGGGATATGACCCCCTCTTATATTGTTATCGGTTACAAAAGTAATAAAAAAATTGCTTTTATTTGTTACAAAAGCATTAAAAATAGTGTTTTATAACATAAAAAAAATCTGCGTTAAGCAAATAACGCAGATTTCCTTTAATTTGTTATTTATAACGGGGGTTTGCTTATAG
Organism: Segatella copri; assembly: GCA_003463005.1. GTDB lineage: Bacteria > Bacteroidota > Bacteroidia > Bacteroidales > Bacteroidaceae > Prevotella > Prevotella copri_I. Next base: position 30,127 of record QSCI01000027.1, read on the forward strand.
TTTTTTCGGGGCTAAAAGCGGGGGACTGAGCTTCTATGACAGGCGATGGAATCGCCTGGAACGGAGGCTAGGCTCTCTTACTCCTTTCGCTGCCAGATGCTCATCACCTTGCGACGGATGGCAACGATGTTCAGGATAGAAACTATCAGGAACAGGAACAGACCTAGGGCGATGGCTGGGAGCATGGTGCCCTCGTCAATATCAGGGAAGAGGGTTTCGATGAAGTCCATGTAGTAATCGCGGAGGAAGAAGAGGATGATCCACGCGATGATGAGTACCACGATGTTCAGCGCAATGGTGAGCACCTGATATGGTTTTGCTACATTGTTCGGACTGTAACCTATCAGAAGAAGATTCTCCAACTTAGAAGAGTTCTTCTGTACCAACAGATAGATGCTGAGCATCAGAATGTAGAAGCTCAAAACGGAGATAACCAAACCGATAATCATCACCATCGATACCATCATGCGGAGGAAATAGGTAGTCTTCTCTGCATCCAGCTTGTCTGTCTCTACCTCATAACCATTATCATCCAGGTATTTAGTGATGTTCTCGTCTCCCGGGTTTCCTACCTCTACGATGAGACGGTTAGGATCGCTCTTCTGGTTTGGCGCGAATTCCTGGTTACTCCAGTCCATGAATGCCTGTGGAACGAGGATGGTGTTGAGTCGCGAAGAGAAACCGATTACCTTTCCCTTGAACTGCTCTTTCTTTCCGCCAGCCTGAATCTGGATATTGAAATCGATCATGCCCATCAGTCCATCGCTGATTTTAGGGAGCGAATGACTCTGGGCGAAACCGAAGTTATACATATTAATATAGGTACGCGGGAGGATGATTGGCACCTCCTGAGTTCCCGGCGTATATTTCCAGTCCTTGAGCGGCACATCAACAAAACCATCAGGCACACTCTCGAAGAAGAGTTCGCTGTTCAGAACGTTCACGCCGTTTACACCCATCTGGGCATCTACCTTATATTCAGTAGAGGTGAATTTTCCTATCTTCTTTACAAACTTCTGGTCTCCGATTTCATCGATTTCAGAACCCGAGAAGGTATTGGAACGGCCGCTGATGGTATTTCCCATACCTATCTTCTTGCTCATGATGAGGTAGTCGGCTTTCATGAAACTGTCTTGCTGGGTGAAGACAGGCAGCACGTCTTTATAAAACTGAAAGCCGAAAAGAACGATGAGCATACCGAAGAGATTGGCGAAGGCAAAGCCCGCAAACTGAGGTATGCTGATATGCTGACGCAATAATTTCCAAACGAGATTCATTTTTTTAATGTTAAGTGTTGAATGTTAAATGTTAAATTACAACTTAAATGTATGCTCGTAGGGCAAGTCCATGTGCTTACCGATACTGGTTACGATGACGCCAGCCCCCTGCTCCTTCGCTTCGGTCATCATGATATCTGCCATGATGCGCGAATTGTTGTCGTCGAGGTGACTGATAGGCTCATCAGCCAGAATGAAATCGAAAGGCTGACAGAGCGCACGCATCATTGCCACACGCTGCTGCTGTCCGAACGACATTCTGCCGATTTTGGCATCTACCTTATCAGCAATACCGAGCATATCAAACCATTTAAGAATCTGCTCACGCGTCTTGAATCCGGTTATTTTGTTCTTAATTTCTACATTCTCCAGGGCAGTAAGCTCAGGGAAGAGACGGAGTTCCTGAAAGAGATGGCTGATATGACGCTTGCGCATCTCTACCCAGTCTTTCACCTTATAGTTGGCGGTAACATCATTGTCGAACATCACGCTTCCGCTGTAGTCGTGACGATAGCCGAGCACATAGCTGCAGAAAGTACTCTTTCCGCTGCCACTCTCTGCCTCGATAAGATAAAGATGACCTTTCTCGAAGGTAACATCCTGCTTCCATATCTCCGAATCCAGGTCGTTGCGCTGGGCAAAAACCTGTGGGAGAACGGAATGAAGCTGAATCTTTTCCACTTTTTTTATGTTTAATGTTTAATCTTTTACCTTTAAAATTAGGACTTTTTTGGGGGACTAGCGATAGAATCGCTAGGAACGGGGGCGCAGAGAGAGAGGGAGGGGGTAAGGTTCTTTTTACCCTTTTACCTTTTTCCCCTTTTACTTTTTTACCTTTTTACCTTTAAAGTATAGACAACCGAAGTAAGATTTCCGAAGACTGGGGTGAGCAGACCGGTTACGGTAGAGATGGCATCATCCTTGCCCGAGCCGTCACTATCAGAACTCTTGGCGAGATTGATGACCATTGCCAGTTTCTGACCGACGATGAGTTTCTGAATCTTTGCATCTATCGGATGATTACTTGGTTTCACGGCATATTGCGCCATCAGCTGGTCGCTTCCGCTAAAGAACTGCTTGTCATCCGTCACACCGAAATAGAACGAGGTCTTGCCATCGGTATAGAAGTAAGCATTCTTTCCCCAATTGGCAATCTTCGCACCAGCCGGACATGAAGTTTTCCAATAATCAACATCGCCCAACCACTTGGCATGCGACAGTTTAGCAGCCATCGTCATCTGCATATTGTTATCCGTAAGCGAAGGCATCACGATAGCCATATCCCCATCCACACTACGGATGATATTATCCATGTCGATAGCCTGATTGATACCCATCAGGAGGGTCTGAAGGCTGCGGTTGCTCTGCATCATCGGCAGGAACTGCTCGCCCTTTACGTTCATGAAGATACCCGCCAGGGCATCAGCAGGCATCGACTTAACGTAGCTGCCTTTAATCGGACGATAGGTTTGAGCCGCCTTCTTCAAGACCTCATCTATTTCTTTATTAAAGGAGAAGGTTTCTCCCTTCACCTGCAGGATACCGTCTTTCACGTCCATCTCAGCAGCAATCACTACCTGCGAAGGGTCGGTATCTTTAGGAGTACCAAGGGTAAATGGAGCTACGAACTTCTCCGGCAGCGCCTGAGCCTGAGCCACCATAGCCATAGGCGAAGTGATGGTTTCCAGTCGTTCAAACATAGGCGATGCGGTAATACCTTCGTCCTCATCAGCCTTCAGATATTTCACCATCTGCTGCTGGAGCTGGGCCTGCGCATCGGCTACAACTGGTCCCATAACGAGGAGTGCCTGATCAGAGAAGCCGACCAGCCACGAATTTTTCAATACAGAGAAATGAAAGCCTTTGCGCTCCTTCACCTCTGTAGCGATGTGCTGTTTGGCAAGCGAAGTAAGCCAGTCTTCCACATCGCCCTCATCGCTCACCTTGGCACAAAGTCCGAGGTTGCCATCAGCACTCTCAAAGAGAAAAATCTTCTCTGAGATGTCGATGCCACACTTCGATGCATCCTCAACGTGCAGCAGAGACTTTAGCATTCCCGCCTTGTCTTCATCGCTTTTGCCGGATGCCATCTGCTGCATGTCAACAGAGATGAGCGCAGTACTTTTCTTTGGAATGGCATTGAGATAGTCAGTGCCCGAGCATGAGCTCAGCAATCCCAATACGACAGCCAAGCACATGAACATGAAACTCTTATACAATCTTTTCATCACACTAGTAAATATTATAAAGCTCTTGCCAGATGGCACATGTTGACAGCCACCAATCCTGCTGTTTCCGTACGGAGGCGACTGGTGCCAAGCGAAACACTCTCATATCCGTTTTCCAGGGCCAGTCTCACCTCATCGATAGAGAAATCGCCCTCAGGTCCTACCAGCACGGTGATGTCATCGGCACCCTTCTGGGCTGCTCCGGCAGAATCATCAGCTGGGCATGACTTGGAAATCTCGGCAAAAAAGTCTTTCTTTTCTATCTCCTCATAACAATGACAGATAAACTTTCTGCCATTGCGGGGAGTAGTAATAAAATCTTTAAAGTTCTGCAGTTCGTTGACTACAGGTTTCCAAGCCTTGTGGCTCTGCTTGACGGCAGAAACCACAATTTTGTCTATGCGGTCTATGCGGATGACCTTGCGTTCAGAGAACTTGCAGTTGAGGAAAGAGATTTCATCGAAGCCGATTTCCGTAGCCTTCTCTGCCATCCATTCAATGCGGTCCATCATCTTTGTCGGGGCGATGGCCAGGTGAATATGTCCGCGCCAGGCAGGCTGCTGCGGCATAACCTCCTTCACCTCATAGATGCACCGTTTGTTGGTAGCCAGCGAAACTTCTGCACGGTAGAACACCCCCTTGCCATCCATCAGGAACAATTCGTCCCCCGCCTGGATACGCAAAACCCTGAGTGCATGAGTAGCCTCTTCCTGAGGCAGTTCTGTCTGTGTAGCCGCATCTGGCACATAGAAAAATCTAACTTCTTTCATTTCCTCTTATTGTTACTTTTTCTTCTTAATTTTCTGTTATTCCGTAAGAATATCCTTTAATTATTCACTTTTTTTGCCTTTGCGGCGCTCTATCTCATCGCGAATGGCTGAGGCTGTTTCGTAATCTTCTTCATTAATGGCACAATCCAATGCTTTTTCGAGCATCTGGTCTGGCAAAGCCGAAATAGGTACCGCACAAGAAGCCGAACTCATATCATTTTTATTAAAAGGAGTAGAAATTTCCTTTATAACCAGCTCTGTTGTATACATTTCTATATCCGCAGCCAAAGACAGCAACACAGCCTGGTCAGTCTTGATGCTCATACGTTCATTTGTGATTTTATTCACAAGAGTAGCATATACTCCCCTCTCTGGCGTAGCATCGAATTCGAGATAGAAATCGTCTACATTTTGCCTGTCAAATAGTGTCCAAAGTACAGAGATCACATCATTTTTAAAATCAGAAGTTTTCGAATTACATGCCTTCAGCTGCTCTGCTACATATTCATTAGTCATAATAGACAAAGCTCTTTTTTCGGATTCGTCTACCAAACTAATAATACATGTCCCGGAAGCTTCCGGAATGCCAAAGCAGGCAGCGAGTTTAAGTTTGTACAACATCATTATGTACCCTTTCTTTATTTAAATTTATTTATATTCTTACGTAACATTCTGTTTTTACTCTCGCGTTGAGTATGACACTTTTTCTTCCTTATTTCTGTTCTTTCTTCGGACGGAAGAGGACAGCAAAGGCTACTGCTACCACGAGCGCATAACCGGCAAAGATGAACCAGCAGGTTTTCCAGTCACCCATCAGGTAGCCATCATCTGTCCAGTGGCAGTAATGGTTGATGACCATACCTGCGAGAATGGTTCCGATAGATGCTCCCAGACCATTGGTCATCAGCATGAACAGACCTTGAGCCGATGCTCTTACCTTCACATCACATTTCTGGTCTACAAACAGACCACCCGACACATTGAAGAAGTCGAAGGCTACACCGTAAACGATGCATGAGAGGATGAAGAAGGTAACACCCGGAAATGCAGGATTGCCCAATCCGAAGAAACCGAATCGCAAAACCCATGCCATCATGGCGATGAGCATCACAACCTTGATGCCATAACGCTTCAGGAAGAACGGAATGAGAAGGATGCAGAGCGCCTCGGCCACCTGAGAGATGGATACCAGGAGCGTAGCATTGTTAGCTGCAAAAGTATCGAGCATCGCAGGATCGCCCTTGAAACTGGTAATGAACGGAGTGGCATAGCCATTGGTTACCTGCAGACTCATACCGAGCATGCAAGAGAAGATGAAGAACATCGCCATCTCACGGCTCTTGAAGAGTTTGAAGGCATCGAAACCCCATGTCTCTACCCAGCTCTTTGTCTCTTTCTTCACGATAGGACAGGCTGGCAATGAGAAGCAATAGAGGAAGAGAAGGATGCTGAGCACTCCCGATACCAGGAACTGATAATGGGTATACTGGAACTTATGGGCGTTCTCGCTCAACAAGAACGAGAAAGAACCGTTGTCCCAGGTAGCACAGTTCACAATCCACATCGTGAGGATGAAGCCCACGGTTCCGAACACACGGATTGGCGGAAAAGCCTTCACGGTGTCGAGCCCGTTGCTCTTCAATATACTGAATGCCGAAGTATTTGACAATGCCAATGTAGGCATATAGAAAGCCACGCTGAAGGTGTAAACGGCAATAAACATTGCCTCATTAGGAGTCTGACTAGCCTGTCCCATACCGAACAGACCTATCATGGCTGCTCCTGCCAAAAGGTGACAATAGCCCAAAAGACGTTGCGGCTGGATATACTTATCTGCCACAATGCCCATCAATGTAGGCATAAAAATAGATACGATTCCCTGTATGGTATAGAACCAGGAAATCTCGGCACCCATCCCAGCCTTGCCGAGATAGTTGCCCATAGACGTGAGATAAGCTCCCCAAACTGCAAACTCCAGGAAGTTCATCACTGCTAGGCGTACTTTCAGATTCATAGTTTAATGTCTTTTTATTATAAAATATTAGCTGCAAAGATACAAATTTTCGGGTAAAAAGCACACGATTTTGAAGATTATCCGCATGAAAGCTAGCATATTTAACAAATTATGTGTATTTTTGCAGTCGATTTCAATAGATATAAGAGAAAAATAATATAGAAGCAACAGATATGTTAGTAAAATTTTTCCTCACGTGCAATAAAATCGGGGCTTTCACGCTAGGCGGAGGCTACGCATGATACCGATCATGGAACAGGAATTTGTAGACAAGAACAAGTGGATGGACAAGCAGGAGTTCATGGATATCATGGTAGTGGCTCAGACCACTCCGGGCATCTTCGCCATCGACATGGCGAGTCATATCGGCTATAAGCTGAAGGGAGTCTGGGGAGGCATTGTGGGTGCCATTGGCATAGCCCTGCCTTCTATCATCGCCATTCTCATCATCGCCATGTTCTTCCAGCATTTCAAGGACAATTATTGGGTGGGTAAGTTCTTCATGGGTGTGCGCCCTGCCGTGGTAGCACTCATTGCTGCGCCTTGCTTCAAGATGGCAAAGACGGCAAACATCAACCGCTACAACATCTGGATTCCCGTTGTCTGCTGTCTGTTGATTGCAGCTTTCGGCATCTCCCCTATCTACATCATCATCGCAGCCGGTGTGCTGGGCTGGCTCTACGGAAAGGTAAAAAAGTAAAAAAATAAAAAGGTAAAAAATATAGAGATTATGCTATTTCTGAAATTATTTCTGATATTTACCAAGATTGGTACATTTAATTTTGGTGGCGGATATGCGATGCTTTCGCTCATCCATAACGAGACGGTAGTGAAGAACCATTGGCTTACCAATGCTGAGTTTACGGATATTGTGGCTATCAGCCAGTCTACACCGGGACCTATCGGCATCAACTGTGCCACCTACGTAGGTTATACCGCCTGCCTTCACGACGGCTATCCTACCTGGGCAGCCTGTCTGGGTTCGGTATTGGCTTCGCTCTCCATCATGTGGCTGCCTTTCATCATCATGATTCTCATCAGCCGTTATCTGATTACGCACAAGGATTCTAAAATCGTAAAGGATATCTTTGCGGGACTCCGCCCTGCCATCATCGGACTGATAGCTGCTGCCGCCGTTCTCCTGATGAATAAAGAGAACTTCGGATCACCAACCGACAATCCGTTTGTCTTCGGAGCAAGCATCGTGCTGTTTCTGGCTGCTTTCTACTTCACAAAATTCAGAAAGACCAACCCTATCCTGCTGCTTTTCATCTGCGGTATCATCGGAATGGTTATCTTTTAAATATCGCCCTGCGGTCTGAACCAACGGCCTCCAGCCGATGGGAAAGACAAGGGGCTGATGCCTTCAGATAGGGACAAAAAAAAATTGATTGTCTCACGACAACCAATCTTTTATTAACCTTAATAATCTAATACCATGAAAAACACGATGCAAAGGTACAAATAATCTTGTAACCTACAATAGTTTATAGCAAAAAACTTCAAGAATTTAACTCTCCTTAAAAGTTTTACCATTCCAGTTAAATTTTCTTTGCACTTTTATTGCATTTACAGCCTTCTTATCGTCAGCAGACACGAAAGGTAAAGCCAAGCGCACTACGAGGCTGTTTTCGTGTTGCAGGAGCAGAGCACTCACGATTTTGAGTTCAATTTTCCCCTTGAGTTCCTCAAACTTAGCCTCGCTCATCGTATCGGGTTTGGCAACAAGTCCGGAAGCCAGTTGCTGCAAAGATTTCCCATCGAAAATCCTGCTGGCATCCTGCTCCTGCCAATCCTGATTAAAGAGATAGAGTTCACTCTCCTTCTCTACTCCGGCAAAAGTCTTCACCACGCAAAGCAGCGAATCGCCATTAACCGATGACAGTTTCTTCATCTGCAAAGTAGCGCTCTTGCTTGTTCTCAACTGGGCGAAATCAGCAGTCAGCGTATCCATCACACTCGTTTCGCCTAACAGATTCTTCACTTCTGCCTTCACTCCCATCTCCTGCAGCTCAGTAAATTCCAACCGCAGGTTGTGGTTGAGATAAGGCACAACAGAATCGGGCATCGAAACCAGCAAGTCCTTCATCGACTTGGCTTCCATGCCCATACTTGCCATCATCAGGCAAGCACATAATATATATTTTATCTTCTTCATCACTACAATTCCTTCGACCACTTCTTTCCCCAAGGAGTAAAGAGCCATGCAAGAAAGGCCAATGCTATTATTGAGCACACGGCAAAAGTTAAAGCCAATGTATTCATTTTTGAAGCCTTTAAATTATTTACTAAATTTCGCAAGTAAGCCCCATACGCCCTGAACCAACGGTCACCGGCCGAAGGGAAAGGTAAAGGGCAGAAGCTCCTAGCCCAGGGCAACACCCTGGGTATGCGATATAGAGATGGTACTAACGCCCTGTAAGGGCAAAAGCTTCTATACAGCAGCTATATTTAAAGCTTTTGCCCTTACAGGG
>QSCI01000270.1:0-867 GCA_003463005.1 Segatella copri
AGAGGCATACGTTTTTATATTTTTCAAACACTCCAAATTGACAGCGCATGAGAAAGTTTACTTCTTTGTTACTGTTAGGCTTCGCTCTCGGCAGTTTCGCACAAACGCCCGGAGGAGTCAGCGGAAGCGAACTGTGGTTCAAGACTGCGCCTTTGAACTCAGACCTGCAAGGTTATTACCGTTGGCAGGATTTCTCTGGGGATTCCATACGGCTGATGCTATTGGACAGCCGTGGCGTCAAGTCTGAACTTACTCTTCCGAACAGTTCAGTCCATTACTTCAACTTCAATCCGAGTCTCTGGCTCGCAGACGGATTCCGTAGTCTGAGTGCCAAACTCAAACACGGCAACCTCTCGCAGGCTACCGTCATTGGTGTCTTTGCCCCCGAAATGGCGACCATTGGCAAAGACATGGTGCTTTATGCCCTTGATGGCCGCAAGGGCGACGGAGCCATTCTGAGCAAGGACAAAGCCGTAAGGGGTAGAGGTGTTGAACCACTGGACTATGGTTCAGCATCGGGTGAAGACCTGCTTTATCAGTCAAGCGATTCTTTGTCCGAGAACGGTTTTAAGGAAAGCGCTCTGCGAGTTGTTTCCTACTTCAAGGTAAGCAATCCTTCAACAACATTGTGGGGAGACAACTCCAACACCACATTATTCATCGGAACCCCTTCCACCTCTGGCAGTTTCGGTACGGATTTCCCGACCTCGCTCTTCGGTAATGCTTCCATCCGGGGATATGCCCCTGAGCTTATTGTGTTCAGCAGGATGCTTACACCCGATGAGCGCAGAAAAGTGGAGAGCTATCTGGCGGTAAAGTACGGCATCACCCTCAAAGGCTCGTATCTTGACAGCGACGGAAACCTGA
>QSCI01000271.1:0-862 GCA_003463005.1 Segatella copri
GCAGGCCAACAGGCTTTACCACCAAAATAATGCTGCAAATATACAAAAATAATCTTAATAAACAGATATAATCTTTAAGAAATTTGCTGATTTGGTGTTTTTTTCTTATGATTTCGGTCGATTTTGCAGAAATCTTTTACATCTGTTGTATGTACTGGAGTTAGTTTGGCAAAAATACACAAATGGTCACGGCTTCAGTTTCTTATGTTAGAATGTAAATCATGGTTTGAAACTGTACACACTCGGAGTACAAATGAAAACACTATATGCTTGTGTCGGAAAGGTATATATGAGCTGATGGTAGAGTCGTCATCAACAACAATGGCCCTGATTTGATAAACTCAGCAGGAATATTTGCTATTCATTTTACGATGGGGTTATGTTCACAAGTTTGAGATTTCATGTAAAAAAGTCCTAATTTCCATATTTCTCTTCTTGTAAATTATGGGATATTAAGAAAAATATCGTATCTTTGCCCCCGAATTGAGGCGTTCTTTGCATATTGCAAAATACAGAAACGAGCAGTAGTCCGCTCGTTTCCATATTGTTACCTATATTATGTAGGCAAACGCCCAACTTCTTGATATTCAATCAAAGACCAATTTAGAACGAGTTAGATTGTTTAACAGGTTTCAGATTGAAAGTGTGCTGAAAATCGCGCCTTATCACACGCTGAAATTTGGTGGTATCGGGAAATTGCAGTATCTTTGCACTGTGATTCAAGAAGGCTTGTGCACCCCGCCAAGTCAACATTCAACATTCAACATTCAACATTAAAACTAAAGATTATGGAAGTAAAAGGAACATTGAAATATCGTAAAGTACAGCGCACACCTCAGACTGGTGAAAACGCAGGTAAGAA
>QSCI01000272.1:0-838 GCA_003463005.1 Segatella copri
TATGAATACGATGATAAATACTGTGTATTGTTCTTCTAGTGATAAGAATCGGCAAGAAAACCTGTGTTATAGTACTTTATTTTTAGGGATTATGGTATGTTTAATTCCTATGTTTACTATATTGTCAACAGACTATACTCGTATCATCATGTATGCTTCTTTATCTTCTTACATCGTGTTATTTACTCTAAAGGAGGAAGATTTTAATGAATTGTTACCAAGTCTTTTGACGGGATACGTAGCTCACTTTTTGAAATGGATCAATCGAATTTTACCGCCATCTTATACTAAGATATGGTTACTGTTACTATGTGTGGGTACTGTAGAATGGACAGGTCAGGGTACATTTGGTCTGTTAAGAAACTCTGAGATAGGAAATGCTTTGTTGGTTATATATAAAGTTTCATTAAAGGTAATAAGTTTTCTATAGTGATATGTTCATAAAAAATAAAATTATGGTAAGTCTGAAAAAATATATTATAAAATGGTTAAAGATATTGCAAACTCCTATTGTTAAGGAGTTTCCTTTCTTTCTTTTATTCTTATTGGCAATTACGATTATGCCCATAAGATTTATTCCTTCGCACGTTCATTATTTTTTTATGAATCGTGTGTTCGATTTCTTTTTTATTGATTTTCCTAGAGCTGGAGCGATCTCTTATCTTTTTACCTTATTTGTTTTTTATATCCGAAACAGATTTATTAAGATAAGTCTTTACACTTTTGCGTTATTATTATTTGCTGTATGCTTGTTTTTGCATTTGGTGTTTAATAAAACTTTACAGCCAGATATTATTTACAGCCAGATATTATTACTCTGATAGTTGAAACAAATAAA
>QSCI01000273.1:0-803 GCA_003463005.1 Segatella copri
GCATCGTATGTGACACTTGTAATAATGCCACGGATTTATTGGATATGATGCGCAAAAAATCTTATGATCTGCTGATAACGGATTTGAAGATGGCTGAAGTGAATGGTATTGAGATTCTGGAAATGATGCGTATGGTGAACGTGCGTAACTCCAAGACCATTCCTGTTGTTGTTATGACAGCAGCACCAAATGTGAGTGAACAAGAACTGCTTGGCGCAGGATTTGTCGCTTGCCTGTTCAAGCCGATGTCTGACAAGGATTTGATAAACACTGCAAGAAAGTGTGTAAACGGTAAGATAGCAGAAAAACAAATAGACTTCTCTATGTTGCTGACCTACGGTAATGAAAAAGAGACTTTGGAGAATTTCGTAAAGGAAATGACTGACACATTGGGCAGTATCCGTAATGCAGCCAAAGAGGAGAACCGCAAGAAAATGTCCGATGCCATTCACCACGCAAGAAGCTCGTGGATGATGGTACAATCAGACGAGTCTTTGAACCATCTCTTTGACCTGATTGAAGATTCTACATCATCAGACGACGTTATCAACCAAGCAGTTGAGGATGTTTTCGCACATGGTGAGGCAATCATCAAAGCCGCACAAAAGAAAATTGAGGAGGTAACAGCATGAAGAAAGTAATAATCATTGAAGACAGCCCTACATTTTGCAATATGTTGGGCAAGAAGTTGGAGGCGAAGGGATGGAAAACAATCTTATGCTACAATTACAGAGATGGTCTGAAAGCTGTGAGGGAATCCTCTGAATGGGATGTTGTCATTTCGGATATGCGCTTGGGGAATG
>QSCI01000274.1:0-803 GCA_003463005.1 Segatella copri
GCATCGTATGTGACACTTGTAATAATGCCACGGATTTATTGGATATGATGCGCAAAAAATCTTATGATCTGCTGATAACGGATTTGAAGATGGCTGAAGTGAATGGTATCGAGATTCTGGAAATGATGCGTATGGTGAACGTGCGTAACTCCAAGACCATTCCTGTTGTCGTTATGACAGCAGCACCAAATGTGAGTGAGCAAGAACTGCTTGATGCAGGATTTGTCGCTTGTCTGTTCAAGCCGATGTCTGACAAGGATTTGATAAACACTGCAAGAAAGTGTGTAAACGGTAAGATAGCAGAAAAACAAATAGACTTCTCTATGTTGCTGACCTACGGCAATGAAAAAGAGACTTTGGAGAATTTCGTAAAGGAAATGACTGATACATTGGGCAGTATCCGTAATGCAGCCCAAGAGGAGAACCGCAAGAAAATGTCCGATGCCATTCACCACGCAAGAAGCTCGTGGATGATGGTACAATCTGACGAGTCTTTGAACCATCTCTTTGACCTGATTGAAGATTCTACATCATCAGACGACGTTATCAACCAAGCGGTTGAGGATGTTTTCGCACATGGTGAGGCAATCATCAAAACCGCACAAAAGAAAATTGAGGAGGTAACAGCATGAAGAAAGTAATAATCATTGAAGACAGCCCGACATTTTGCAATATGTTGGGCAAGAAGTTGGAAGCGAAGGGATGGAAAACAATCTTATGCTACAATTACAGAGATGGTCTGAAAGCTGTGAGGGAATCCTCTGAATGGGATGTTGTCATTTCGGATATGCGCTTGGGGAATG
>QSCI01000275.1:0-778 GCA_003463005.1 Segatella copri
TATAAACCGAAGCCAAGCAGTATGGGCAGAAAGGAGGATACCACATGATAGGCAAGCTAAAGAAGGGCAGCTCATTTGGTGGTTGCATCCGCTATGTTACAGGCAAGGATGAGGCGAAAATCATCGCCTCAGATGGCGTGTTGCTCGGTACGAATGCCGAGATGACGCAAAGTTTCGAGCTACAAAGGCAACTAAATCCAAGGATTAAGAAGCCTGTAGGGCACATAGCTTTGAGCTTCAAGCCCGGGGACAAGCCACGCTTGACGGATGAATTCATGGCTAAGATAGCCCTTGAATACATGCAGATGATGGGCATCACCGATACCCAATTCATCATCGTAAGGCATCACAACACAGACAATCCACATTGTCATATCGTATATAACCGCATCAATAATGAGGGCAAACTCATATCAGACAGGAATGATTACAGGCGTAATGAGCAGGTGACCAAGGCTCTAAAATCCAAGTATGGACTGACCTACGGAACGGACAAGAGCAATACTAATACTCGTAAATTACGCAATGCCGAGCGAGCCAAATATGAGATTCACAATGCTGTTAAGGACGCATTGAAAATGGCAGATAGTTGGGAAAAGCTCAGAAGCGAATTTGCAAAACGAGGTGTTCACTTGGAGTTTGTCTATAAGGACAAGGAGCAAGCCAAGATTCAAGGCATCCGTTTTAGCAAGGATGGATATAGTTTTAAGGGTACGCAGATTAGCCGAGAATACAGCTTTGTCAAGTTGGATGCAAGACTTGGCACTGAGTATAATCG
>QSCI01000276.1:0-778 GCA_003463005.1 Segatella copri
ATAACAACCGACATCTGCGACCGTCTATCCCACGGTTGCGGATGTCACAAAAACAACAGACAATGAAGACAATCATCGCAGAGAAACCAAGCGTAGCCAAGGAAATCGCCCACATTGTGGGAGCTGACAAGCGTGAGGAAGGCTATATGCAGGGCAATGGCTATTTTGTGACATGGGCATTCGGACATTTAGTGCAGCCAGCCATGCCGGAAACCTACGGCATGAAGGGATTCCATGCAGAGAATCTGCCTGTGATTCCCGCCCCGTTCGTTCTTGTTCCCCGACAAGTCAAGACTGAGAACGGCTACAAACCAGATGCAGGTGTGCTTGCCCAGATCAAGATAATCGGCAAGCTGTTTGACAGCAGTGAGCGCATTATCGTAGCAACCGATGCCGGACGTGAGGGAGAGTTGATTTTCCGATACCTCTATGCGTATCTCGGTTGCAGGAAACCTTTCGACCGTCTCTGGATCAGTTCGCTTACAGATACCGCCATCCGTGAGGGACTCCAGAACCTCAGGGACGGCAAGGAGTATGACAATCTCTATCATGCAGCCAAGGCAAGAAGCGAAGCTGACTGGCTCGTCGGCATCAACGGCACACAGGCCCTGACGATAGCCGCAGGACGTGGCACCTATTCCGTAGGTCGTGTGCAGACCCCGACCCTTGGCATGGTGTGCGAACGCTATTGGGAACACAAGCGTTTCGAGTCGAAACCGTTCTGGCAGGTACACTTCGGTGTGGTTGATGCAGACAGTGGCAATATACTGAAGTTCAC
>QSCI01000277.1:0-778 GCA_003463005.1 Segatella copri
TACTTGTAATTGCCCTCGACAAAAAAGCGGTTGTCAACAAATGGAAGACCATTCTCGAAACTTGTCTCGCTGACAATCTTGACAGGGAATCCGTAGATTTCTCCAATCCGCTTGTATTGTCCGCCAGTTGCCTCTTTCTCCGCCAACATTTGCAGATGCTTTCCTATAACCTCTAAGTTCGTGGACTCCACACCATCAAGAGTGATGAGGTTGAGGATGTTGCCGTCCTTGTCTTTCTTGGCTTTGCCCATAAACTTGCCGTAATCCTCGGTCATTCCCTTGAGAGAGGCTTTGTTGTTGCCCAGCTCTGCCGTCTTTGACTGCAATTTTGTTTCTGAGTCACGCTTACCCTTGTTAAACGATTTGCGCTCACCCTCCAGAGAAGCAACCTTCTTCTCCAACTTCGCCTTGTCAAGCAAGTCGGTATTTCCGGAGAGAATAGCCATGTACTCGGAAAAATTCATGCCCGATTTCTCGTCCATCGCTCCCTCGTCAATGGTTCTCGCTCCCAAGGCTCCGCTTTTCAACTGCGAAATGAAGGTCTGCTTGCAGTGCAGGAGGTTAAACTTGTACGAGTCAAGCGACTTTTCCACCGCATAGATGATAACATCCACCTTGTTGTCGGCATACAGCTTGGCAATCTCGTTGCCGGCACGCACACCTCGACCATCACGCTGTGCCAAGTCTGACGGTCGATCGGGTAGGTCAAGGGCATTGCTGCCCTCTTCCCCCCTAAGAACCGTACATGAGAGTTTCCCCTCATACGGCTCAAGCTTTT
>QSCI01000278.1:0-775 GCA_003463005.1 Segatella copri
CTATCGTCTTGTTCCAAAGTTCATTGCCTCCCTTTTGGATGGCAATTCTTACGCCGTCTGCCTTCTGATACTCGTCAGCATCATAGTCATCTGTTGGTGCAATGAGGCTTACTTGACCAGTTACGCTTACAGTTCCGTCCTTAGGAGCCTGCCATACACGCACAATATCCTCCATCGGTGAGTTCTTGATGGCTTCCGCCTGCTCATCCTTACTGACCTCCATGACAGAAGTGTCAACCTTGCCACCATAGATGATTGGGCTTGGCGTGTCGGCACTGCTCAATGTAAACGTAGGCACGGCATTGCCTGATCCGTCAAACTCCAAATGGTTGAAATATACCTTGCCATTGGAAACGAGGTCAACAAGTCCGTCACCGTTGATGTCGCTGAAATACTGAGTGGTCTTGGTCTTAGTGGTTGACTTGTCCGTTCCGACAACGGCAGTCAGAACATTCCAACCGACAACGGCTTTCGCACCGAAAGAGTTCGTAGAACTTTTGGTTGTCGAGAAGTTACTGATACCCTTTACCTTGACAGGCTCACCATATACTACTTCTCCGTTGTCAGTCTTGACCTGTGGACGATAATATACGGAACCACCAGACTTATATACCTTGTCAGGAAGTCCGTCACCGTTCAAGTCAACGAATGCGGAAAGTCCCTTGCTGGTATCGCTGGAGTAGCTGTAAGAACCTCCTATTGTATTGCCTTTCCATTTGCTTCCGTCCCAAGGTCCCACACCTGCATAGAACGAACCGCTTACAGAAGAACTTGT
>QSCI01000279.1:0-766 GCA_003463005.1 Segatella copri
TGAGCGGACACAACACAGAGACGGTTGCCATTGCCAAGAACCTCATCGGTATGGCAAACAACCTCAACCAACTTACCAAGCTGTCGCATCAGAGAGGTTTCCATGAAACCCATGAGTATGTGGTGGACTTGTTGAGAAGATTGAAAGAAATCCTTGGCAAGTTTCGCCAAGCAAGTTATAAACCGAAGCCAAGCAGTATGGGCAGAAAGGAGGCAACAACATGATAGGCAAGCTAAAGAAAGGTGCATCTTTTGGTGGTTGCGTCCGCTACGTGACAGGCAAGGACGAGGCGAAAATCATCGCCTCAGATGGCGTGTTACTCGGCACGAATGCCGAGATGACGCAAAGTTTCGAGCTACAAAGGCAACTAAATCTAAGGATTAAGAAGCCTGTGGGGCACATAGCTTTGAGCTTTAAGCCCGAGGACAAGCCACGTTTGACGGATGAGTTCATGGCTAAGATAGCCATTGAATACATGCAGATGATGGGCATCACCGATACCCAATTCATAATCGTGAGGCATCACAATACAGACAATCCACATTGTCATATCGTATATAACCGCATCAATAACGCGGGCAAGCTCATATCAGACAGGAATGATTACAGGCGTAATGAGCAAGTGACCAAGGCTCTTAAATCCAAGTATGGATTTATCTACGGAACGGACAAGAGCAATACTAATACTCGCAAGTTACGCAATGCTGAGCGAGCCAAATATGAGATTCACAATGCTGTAAAGAGCGCATTGAGAATGGCAGATAGC
>QSCI01000028.1:0-38691 GCA_003463005.1 Segatella copri
AATGCTTCGTTCACATCACTAAATGTTGCCAAGGTAACTATGAAGGAGATGGGAATGGAATATTCTATGTCTTCATTCAAGTCACTGATGACCAACATTTATCTGGTGAAACGAATTTTTAAAGCAAGTGGGTACACCCCGAACCGAACTTTAATTAGCAAGATTTTCAAAGATCTCTCGTGCTTACAGCGTATAGCTGCTTAGCACATTATTGAATTATTAACGAACTATTGATAATTATAGATTTGTTTGTTTATATGCTTATATCTTTATTGTTTTATATAAAGTATTGTAATAAAGTAGAACAGGAAAGTAAAACATATATACATTAACGGATAAGATGGCGTGATGGAAATATGAGATATTTTACATCCAAATTAAAAAGATTGCATGGTGTCAAATTATATAGTTAGAATAATGTAACAATGAAGGAACATAAGTAGGCGAAAAGTTCAAGTTCCAAGGTATGACCTTGGTGGCGGTTGAGACAAAGAAGCCAACCTGTACCGGCTGTTTCTTTGAGGGTAAAATCTTGGAAACTTTAAGATGTGCATCTTGTGAGCGTTCAGACCACAAGAATGTAATCTTCAAGAAAATTGAGGGGTAGAAACTGCAAATAGTAAGTCTTTCTTTCTCTAGTTTAGAAAAAATGTTGTACCTTTGCGGTGCATCAAAAAGAAGATAGTATGGATAAAAATATGTTTTTTAATACAATACAGGAATATAAAGAACTGGGCATGTCTAATCTCATAGATTATGACAAGTTCTATTTATATTCCATCGTAACTCATTCCACCGCCATAGAAGGATCTACTATGACAGAGGTGGAGAACCAAGTGTTGTTGAAGAGGGCTTGGCACCCAGGGGAAAGAGCATGGAAGAACTTAATATGAATCTCAAAGAGGAAATCAAAAACTATAATTTGTCTCTAGGGGATGATTCTATGGAAGAGACTGTTTCACAACATATGCATAGATAAAATGAAAGCATTGTTTCCTATAAAAAAGGAGTATGTCAAGAAAATCTTTGATGGCTCCAAGGCGTATGAATATAGAAAGTCCTTTTGCTCTTTGGAAGTAGATACTATTGTTATCTACGAATCAAGGGGAAAGGGACTTGTTGTTGGTGAGTTTGAGATAGCGGATAGGTTATGTGATACTCCAAGAAATATATGGGAAAGAACAAATGGGTATGCTGGTATATCGGAAAGTGACTTCTTTTCATATTTCGAAGGGAGAGACAAGGCTTGTGCTTATGCTGTCGGGAATGTCAATGTGTTCTTGAAGCCCAAAACTCTCCAAGACTATGGAATTAATGTCGTGCCTCAGAATTTTTGTTATATCAGATAAACTTAAATTAAAAAAAGTTATAGAATGAGCGGAATGTTATATTCATATAACTTTATTTTGTATCTTTGTTGCGTATATATAACATTATAAGCATGACAAAGTTTACAAAAGCAAATTGGATGACCAGACAACTGGCGGAGAATCTTTGTGTAATGGGTGAGCAACTTAAAATGGCGAGAATGAGGAGAAACTTGACCATGGAAATTGTAGCAGCAAGAGCACAATGTAGTCGCCAAACTTTGGCAAGATTGGAAAGTGGCTCACCTGAAGTTTCAGTAGGGGTATTGGCACGTGTTTTGAATGCACTGCAGATGCCTGATGAGTTGTTGCTCATTGCTAAGAACGATGAGATGGGAAAGGTCATACAAGATATTGGTCTAAAGAATAAAAAACGTGTAACAGGAAAATGACAATGGAAAAAATTAAGGTTGTTGCCGACTTTGATTGGCTTGAAAATGAGGAAACTATAGGACTTCTTGGGCATGAATCTCAGAGGGGGACAGATGTATATACCTTTGAGTATGATAAGGACTGGTTGAAAAGACATCCTTCTTTAAATCTAGGAAAGGAGCTGCAATCTTTTCCTGGGGTTCAATATAATCCTACAAGAAACAGGATATTTGGAACATTCTCTGATGCACTGCCTGACAGATGGGGACGAAGACTTATTGATTTGAGAATCCACCAGGAAATGAAAGACTCTGGAGAACGCAGGGTAAATATTTCTGATTGGGACTACTTGAAAGGAGTGGAGGATTCCTTAAGAATGGGTGCTTTTCGTTTCAAGGACATAGCTACAGATGCTTACATAAGTTATAATAAGTCATATTCAATTCCACCAATTTTGTTCTTGGATGAACTGTTGGAGGCTGCAGGTCAGATAGAGAAGAGTGAGTTGAACAGAATGGAACCTGAATCAAGATGGATTCAGCGAATATTCCAACCAGGTTCTTCTATGGGAGGAGCTAGACCTAAGGCTTGTGTGAAGGAAGGTGAAGATTTATATGTTGCGAAATTTCCTTCTGTAGGGGATGAGATAAACATTTCACGTTGGGAATATTTTGCTCATTCTATGGCTAAGGATTGTGGTATAAACGCTGCGGAGTGCAGAGTGGTTTCAAGCAAGGATAGTCGTGATGTCCTTTTGTCTAAAAGGTTTGACAGAACAGAGAATGGAAAGAGAATACACATGGCATCTTCTCTTACATTGTTGGGATTGAACGATGGTGATGGGGAAAGTACAGGAAAGGGGTATCTTGATATTGTGGATTTTATTGTGGCCAATGGAAGTGTTGATATGGAAAAAGAATTGGAGGAACTGTATCGCCGTGTGGCGTTCAATATTTGCATAGGCAATACTGATGACCATTTCAGAAATCATGCTTTCCTTTTGAAAAAGGATGGATGGCACCTGTCACCAGCTTATGATATGAACCCTACCAACAAATATTACCATTCCTTGCTAATCGATGGTTATACCAATGAATCTAGCTTGGATGTACTTTATGATGCCCATGAAAGCTATATGTTGGATGAGACAACTGCAAGAGGAATTATTAAGGATGTTACTCGCAATATGAAATATTGGGAGAGCATGGCTTTGAGATGCGGTTTGTCAAGAAGTGATCTAAAAGTTTTTCAAGAACGTATAGAAGAAGGGATGGAATGGAAATGTGGTTCTACACTACATAGATAGAATAAGTGAGTGTGTCATAAGTCCATGACACACAAAAAGCCGTATTGAGGTGCTACCCTAACACGGCTTAATCTTTGTGATTTCTCACCAAAATGCTTTTTTTACATTTCCGATTCTTCGATAATTCGTTTGGTTTCGTGCTCGTAGGCGAGGCGTGAATAGCTCTCGCCCTGGCACAATGGGCAGCTGCACGGTGTGCCAGTGGTCTTGTACACTTGCGCCCAGTGGCTCTTTATTAACTGTGTCCAATGTGGATGTTGCACATATGTGCCATCGTCCAACATAAAACCGCGGAAGCCATCGGCACGCTTAACGATTCTCGACTTAAGCAAACGATACTGTTGCTTTCTTCTCCATAACTTGTTTCTTTCTTCCATCGTCTCTTTCGATTAAAATTATCTTCTGCGATGATAAAAGAATAAAGTTATAGTTTGTGTCCATATCTAAATGTATTTTAATTCGTTATTTATTTTTGTCCTATTCTGTAAACCTTTCTCATGTGTGCGTCAATAAATCCGCATGACGCAACAAGCGGCAAAACCTTTGCTTCGTCCTCTGCCGTGAGATGTCCAACACGCTCGGCTCTCACCGCCACGCTCTTTTTCGCCTTCATTGGAAACAACTGTGCACAATCCAAGCGACTGTCTTTTGTCAACACGCCTTTGTAGTCTTCGGCTTTTAAAATGTACTGAAAGCGTTGCATGGCTGGAACGTTACGGTAAAAATCCAAGTCGGAGTTTATTAGGCAAAGCCCTATGCATCGCCCTTAGAGTTTTTGCCAACGATTACAAAGTATTTCAGTCTGTCATCGTAACCTTTGTTAAGTACCAAACCATCGCTTCTGTCCATGTTCTGATAGACAATATCGCCCACGTTGAGGTCAGCACCCGACTTTATTCGCCTGTCTTCCTGCATCTCGGTTTAAGTGCCGCCAATGCCCCTTTGACATCATCTATCAACATTCCATCGATTCCTTAATAATCTGCACTTGGCGAATGTGGTTTACCATCGCATCCGTCGCACCGCCGGCACGTGCTATGTCAATAAGCGTAAGCACATCTTTCTGTGGATCGTCTTTCATTCGCTCGCACACTGCTTTGTAGGCATTGTCGTGCGACATCTCCGAAAGTCGTTTTGAGTCAACGTTGCCGTACTTGGCTATCGTCTTGTCCAATTCCTCTTTTTCCATATCGGCTATATAGTCCATATCTGGTGCCGCCGTGGCATAAACATTTTGGTTCTCGTCCACTCGAATAGAAGAAGTGAAGCCTTTGAGGTCTGTCGATTCGTCACCGTTCTCCGCCATCTTCACCACCTTGTAGGTGAGCGACGGAACAGGACCTAACTGACGTGCCTTAAAAGTGTCCTCGGCAATCGTCAAACCGTAGGTCGCCAAATACTCACGTTGTGCAAAATACATGATTTTAAACAGCTTGATATAGTCCAAACCTTCCTTGAAGTGCTGCAATATATACAACACAACCGCTTCTATCTTGTTTATCTGCTCCTGTGATTTCATATTGTTATAACGTTATATTCCGCTGCAAAAGTACGACAAATATTTCTAATCTCCAAACTTTTATGAGTTTTTATGGCTTACAAACAAAAAACTCCTGATTCTCTCGAACCAGGAGCGTTGAAATCGTCTAAACGAAAGAAAAATAGTATTTCTGCTATATTTATCTCTTTGAATATATAATACGAGAACCATCTCTGAAACGAATCCAAACTAAATCTGTTTCATACTCAAAAACATGTTTATATTTTGATATTGTTCTAAAAACAATAGTAGGCGCATCAAAGATTTTTGGAATCATCCTCACTTCCACCATAGCCTGAATAGATTCTCCTGTTACTATAGAATCTGGTAAATCCTTGTAAAGTTCCAGCACATCATTTGTAGCTTTATCCACTGTATCTTTTGGAAAAATATAATACTGATCTTCATATCCATATATATCTGACACAATATTAGAAAGACTATCTTGTCTGCCATTATGAAGGGAAAACCAAGATCCTTCATAATAAGTATATTCTACAGGTTTTTTACCCTTTGTCTCAATTGTTATTTTCGACAACCCTTTATCAATGATAGTCTTTACATCTTTCTCCCATACCACATCGTCAAACTTATCATACTTTTTGACCTTTGTATAGATTCCTTGTGCATTTGCTACAAATGCAATCAAAAAGAACAATGAACTTAATAAAATCTTCTTCATATTTTCTCTATTTTTTGGTTGTTTTACTTTCTTTTTTACATTCTGTCTGGATATGCTTTATCATATCATCAACTTCTTGGTTGATTCTACTGAAGTTTTGTGAGAGCATTCGCTCCTTGGCATCAGGAGATTCAAATACATAGAACTTCGGAAGAGGATAGTTTGCATAGTCTGCTTCCTCTTTCTTTATCTCGTCCATGTCGAAGTTGGTCTTGCAGAAGAACTTGGAAGTCTTGAACTCCTCAGCTTTCTGGATATCCATGGCCCCCTTTCTACCTGTCTTTGTAACAGTGAAGTCTCTAGCTGTCTGACCGCAAATCCATCCAGATGCCATATCTGAAATTTTGGAGGCAGGAACCAGGCTATCCATATTCTCATTGAGATTGATGGATGTCCTGTCTCGGTCAATGGTGATACCTTTCTTCAACTGTACCACCTTTCCGAAAATATCTCCGGACAGCCAGTCTAAGGTATCTTTACTTCTCGCAGAACCACTGATTACATTACCAACGGTAGTGATAATCTTATCTTTTCCTACCTTACTATAGTCAGCTTCAAGCTGTGGAAGTTCCTGGAAACCTAATGTCACTGCTACCTTGTTGCTTCGGGCAGTTCCTATCAGACGGTCTATCTTATGGAAATATAAGGTTGGCAGCTCATCTACGATGATACTAACAGGAACATTCTTGCCCTGTCCACTGTTCACTCGTGTTACAAGACGGTTCAGAATCAATGCGTTCAATGCTCCCACGATGGATTCCATTTCTGGGTCATTGGCTATGAGAAGGTAGCTTGGACTCTTAGGGTCTGATACTTTTAGGTCAAAGTCATCGCCACTGAATACCCAATAGCTTTCTTTTGTGGCCAATCGAGAGATTTGAACTCTAAGTGTACCAATCATACCTTCCAACTGTTCCATGGCCTTGTTCTCAAAGGCTGTTTGGAACGGACCAAGAAGTGGTGCCACCTCTGTATCTGTATTCAACACCTCAAAGATTTCCTTGTAGTCGTGGTTGAGGAAGGATAGGACATGAGGCATGTCGGAGTATTGCCCTTTCCAATAGGCTGGCTCCACAAGTTTGTCTGCTTGTCCCAGACATCCTTTTGCATAGACCCTACCTGTGAGTCGTTGGTGGAATGTTCCTTCAACTTGCTCGTATTGGGCATCAAGGATATTTCCGTCTTTGTCATAAGGCACTTTGTTGTAGTTCACAAAGAAGTAAATGCAAGCGGCGAGGAAGTTGGTTGCAGACTTCTGGAAGAAGTCATCACTACCGCCGCCTCCCTTTTGTCCTTTTTGCAAGGATTCTACCAAAGTCTCGGCTGTTTCCATTGCAGCAGCCAAGTTGCTGATGTACTTTTGCTGAATAGGATTTACTCTTCTGGAATACTCTACATTGACGAAGTTAATAATGTTGAACTTACAGTTCGCAGGAGTGTTTCCGGCAGCTTGGTTCTTCCTGTAATGGTAATAGAGCTTGGTTGCTAGGGTAGGGAACTTGTAGTCATATACTACCATGCAAAGCCTTTCTTGGAGTGTTGTCTTATATATGGTTCTATCACAGAGAATGTCTTACCACTACCTGGTGTACCTACTACCCATGTTCCTCTGAAGGGATTGATGATGTTTATCCATCCATGGCGAAACTTGCCTCGGTAGTAGTAGCGCATAGGTATGTTTACGGAATACTTGTTTTCCACCAATTCTTCTGCTTGCTCGAAACTCTCGTTCTCGAAGTTGAAGCGGTCTTTCAACATACCATCCCTGAAGTATTTGGAAACATTGTCAAGTGCAACATGGATGAGCACTGTTCCTATGATGGATGCTGCCATGTAGAACCAAATGTTTGTTTTGAGAATCCAAATTCTACTATGCCAATCCCAGTTATATAAGAATACAGATAGAGTAACAAGTAACAATCCTATGGATATTGGCCAAAAGACCATCTTTCTGGCATCAAACTCCAACTGCTTCTTGTTCTTTGTTCCTATACAGGTGATGATGACCAACATTACAGTCACCAGTTTACTGAAAGGCAAATACTGATATACAGACATTCTGTGAAGACGAGAATGAATGTCTGTGATGAGACCTCCCAAGAAATCCAAAGCGGATGGATCGAGGGCATACATGAAAAACTCTAGCACCAACGATACGTAGATGGCTACTCGAAATAGGGTGTAGAGACCTTGAAGTTCTTTCGATTCTTCCATTATTTTATTCTTATTTCTAATTCATTACGCCACGAGCCTTTCTTGCCCATCTCTTTTGGCATTCTGTGCTGATGGTGTACATGCTCTTTGGTTTATAATATTTTCCTCTCAGTTCATACCATGAATCCATAAGGGTTGTATAGCGCAAGAGGCGATTCAGCTTTCTTATCTTATAATTCATGCTCTGAAGGCTTTTTCTGACTCTGCTAATGCAGTCAATTCTTTCTTTTTCTGTCATCTTGCTGTTCTTGTCCTCGTCCTTGCTGATAGGAAGAAGTTTTTCTACATCTGCAGCTATCTGGATGCCGTTGTCTATGATGTCGCTGTAGATATGGCTTCTTGATTTTGACAAGGCAACGGCAAGGGTGTTAGCTGGACAAGAGAACGTAAAGGATTTCAATTCCTTGATGTTCTTTACAGCGTGGTCAACCTCAAAATAGATGGCGTAAATCTCTGCTGCTATAGTGAGAATGTCATCGAAGCTTGTCAAGTATTTGTTGAACTGATTTTGAAAATTATTAATCTTGTCCACCTCTTCCTTGGACATGATATGTTCGCCAGCGTTCAAAGTCAAAACAGCATCTTGTGCAACTAAGGCTTTGGTTGCAGTCTTGGCATACAGCTTGAACATTCCTGCTCTCACTGGATCCGGACCATTTTGTGAATGGGCAGGATCGGGGAACATAAAAAATGCAGTGACTGCTAATATTAGAATATTACTTTTCTTCATAATGATGCTTTTTTTTGTTTTACCATCCCCAAGGTTTGCTGTTTTGTCGTTCTTTATAGAACTTGGCTACTATTTTCATGGCGCGAGACTGCCTTTTTCTGGCTTCCTCGGCAAGTGTCTTATTGCTTTTTTGTATCTTTCCTGCAATGGCACGATTCCAAACATCCTCGAAGGAATAGAGGCTGATGCTTAGTGCCAAGGCTCGGAACTTCTTGTTGAGCTGTTCAATCTCGCTATTCAGTTGCCATAATATTTTTGTTCTTTCTGCTCCATTGAGCATATGGCCTTCGCCTTCTCCTGCCACTACTTTCTTTAGCAACCTATAGGTTTTCACCAATTCCACGGCTGTTTCAGCATATAGGTTGTTCATGGAAATCGATGAAGCTATTCCTTGTGGATTGAGCTTGCAAGCTGTTTTTATCTCCCATAAGGCGGAGAGGGTTTGCATCCCTTCTGCATATAAGGTTGTTGCAGCCTTGATGGAAGAAGCAAATCCTTGTGCTGTCTTTAAATAAGAATTATACTTTTGCTCCCAATTCTTCATCTTCGTTTGTGAGTAAACTATGCCTCCCTGGAGAACAAACAATGTATCAAGACAGTGTTGTTGTTGCTTTATTTGTTTGCTTAACAATGCCTCTCCTTCTCCTATGGCTGTATATTCAATTGGATTGGAGGAGGACGCTCCTTGTCCGAACACTTGTACGTTATACAAAATGACCAGCAAAATGAGGAACAAAATTTTACGAACGATTTGTGATTTCATATATTCCTTTGTTTTTCTTGTTAAACTCAACTCTACATCTTATCTCCGAAACAATGTCATTGCTAGCCTTGATGCCTATCATGTCAAGTTTGGCATTATTGCGGTCACCTGAGTATATGGTGACGGTTTTCAAACCGAAAAGTTGTTGGGGCAAGCTTCTACTTTGCTGGTAGTCAACAACTCTGTATAGCTCCACGTAATCAGTGGAGTGGGAGAACACCCCATGAAGGATAATGATTTGTTCTCCTGTGATGATATATTCCATTCTTGCAAGATAAACTAACTTGAAAAGAAGGTGGAACAATAGCAGGATGCAAGCATAGATAGCCCACTCATGATAGGCGAAACTACAAAACTTGTATATCCATATACTAGCAACAAGGAGGCACAAAGAACCTGTCTCATTGATTATGTATTGAAACCAATGAGGACGCAACGTAACCGTGCGAAACATAAATATGGTTTTGTTCATATCTCTTGTATATTTATATTTTATTAAAGGGATGGGAAGCGTTATCTTCCCATTCCCATACCTTCGTTCTGACCTCTACCAGGTTGCTCTGCCAAGCTTTCATATACGGCCGCAGACACTGCTTGTGGAGATACGACACCTGGTTTATGGAAAACTGGTGCTGACTCGTATATCTCTGGGCGAGGACGAGGTGGTGCGGACAAACCTGCCACTACATCCGCTCCAACAGTGACTGCTGCAAGGATGGCTGCGCCAAGATTGAAGCGGCTCTCAGGCTTGGTCTTCATCTCTACCTCTGGAAAAATCTTGTCGAAGAGCTTCATTCTTTGATAGTCGTTGATGGCAAGGAACTTGTCATACTGCTTTTGGGTAATCTCATGGGAAAAGACATTCCCATCTATTACTGCAGTCATCTTGTATTTCCCTTCAACGGCATTGCCATTGGCATCTTTGATTCTCTCTACTGCAATATCTCCGACTTCTGTAGCCCTGCCATGCTCTCCGCTTCGCTTCCATTCTTTGCTCGCCTTGATGTTATTGAGTGATTCACCGTTTATACTGGCATCGCCAAGAAGGTTGATTTTCGTTTGTTCTCGAAGGTCGTTGAGGTTGATTACTTCCTTTCCATAGAGAACAGTTTCCTTGGTTCTGGTTTCTACGGAAGGTAGTTTGCGAGGATCGGGATTCTCTTTGAGCATTTGCCATATCTCGCTGTCAGACGGCATCTTTACATCCTTTCCCTTTGCCTGTCCATAGTCTTGAAGCTTTTGAAGACCTTTCTTTATGGCATCGAAACGCTCTTGTTCTGATGTGTTCGAAGAAGTGATGATTTCATAGCCAAGTCCTGCTGCCTTTAAGTCTTTCAACACTTTTGCAAGTGAAGGAGGAATATTGGCATTTTGACCTCTAGTGTAACCACCCTGATAGAGGGTATTGCTTGCCACCACCTTCATCTTTTCCTTGTTCTCGTCTGTAAGTGGAATCATGTTGGTAAGCAACTTCGCACGTTCCTCGTCTGTGGAATATTTGAAGTTGTTGTACTGAGCTTCAGTAATCTTGAAAGACCACATGCCAACATCCTTGTTGGTTCTTACGTTCATCAGATAGTTGCCAGAAATCTCATCTTTCCACGCCGTGGCACTCGTGATTACTGCTGAGGACTTTTCACTGACAAGGCTGTAGTCACCATTTAAGGCAACAACTCCATTGGCTGTGGTGAGGTTTCCTGATTTCACGTTATCTTGCAACTCTCCGTTGGATGCATTCTTTATCTTTACCTCGTCAAACACTTTGTCAAAGAGTTGAAGACGGTATTTGTCTTCGTAATTGATGAACTTCAAGTAGTCTTCCTTGCTAATCTCATGGCTCATGACCTGCCCATTGATGACTGCTGTCATTCTGAAAGATGGTTTCACTCCATCATGGGTAGGATAGGCTTGGATTTCACCAACTGTAACTCTTCTGCCATCCTTCACTGGTAAATAGAACCCTTCGTTTGGGTTGAGTGTTCTACCATCCACAACCCCGATTGAGTTCCATTTGTCAATATATCCCGAATGGTAGTCCTCTCTCATGTTCTGTAGGTCGATGATGTCAGACGTTGTTGTCGTATAGTGTTGGGATGCAACTTCCTTTGCAAAGATTTCCTTTTCTTTCTCTGGTGTCAGATGAATGGAAACATAGTCCTTGGTGTTAAGCTGTTCACGAGTTATTTTGTCGCTAAAGTCAGCTTTTATAACATTGTTCAAGATGGCAAGACGCTCATCGATGCTTACTGCGTTCTTTGTGCTACTTTTCTTACCTGTGTTCTTGAACTTTTCTGCCATCAATTTCTTTACTTCTTCATCGGTAAGACTGTATTGGCAATCCTTGTTTACAGAAGATGACTTGATAGTGAGGAGCTTGTTCTTTTCGTCTATCACTACACCATGGGATGCCAGCAAATGCTGAAAGGTCTCTGGGGTGAGCGTTAAGTCTGGACTATAGATATCTGATAATCTTTCTGCCTGTCCTTTAGGACGCACCAACTCCTTAGGCTTGCTTTCTACCTTCATGTTGGCAAGGGCATCCTGCTGCTGGTTACCTTTGTCATAGAAGCCATAGCTTCCTGTCTTCAATTCTCCAGGCTTTAATCTACCATCTGGACGGTCTATGACAACTGGCGCACTATTGGCAAAGAAAGGTCGATCATTGATTCTGCGAACGTGATATCTGTCTCTTCCAAACAACATTCCAAAGATTGAGTTGTCGAATCTGCCAAAACCTGGCCCTGAAAATGGACGAAAACGTGGGTCGCCCATATAGCCGTATTCTCCTACGTTGAGTCGATGACCATTCAATCCCATGTTAACAGGAGAATTGGCATTTCTTGCTGCTACAAAGGAACCTGGAATGTAATAATCGTTCTTCACAATAGAAACAAAAGTGTTGTAGGCATTCTTGTCCCATACGGTTGTTCCTCCGTTCATCAAGGCTTCCAACTGCTTTTGGTTGATATTGTAATATCTTGGCTGCGAAGAGTTGTGTGACATGGTTACAAGCTGATAGATGCCTGTCTCTGTCATCGAAATATGGGCTTGCATACCATTGGCATTCAATACGCTTTGCAGCTGTGGGGCTACATCCGTGGCTCGTGGATTTGTGTTTGTTCTTATGGTTCTCATACCTTATTATTTTATATAGGAAATTTTCCTCTTCCATAATTGCTTATGGAAAAGGAATGATGTATGTTATTTTGTTTCTTCTTTGTACACAATAACACAGGTGTGTCGATTGGCGGTGTATGGCTTGTAAAGGTTGATGCCGCCTCTGCTGATGCCTTGCATCTTGCTTTTATCTACTCCTGCCTTCATAAGTAGCTTGGCAATATATTTTGCACGCTTCACGCTGAGTGCTCTGTTGTGCTTCGGTGTGCCAGTCTTGCTGTCTGCAGCTCCTATAATCTTGACATTTAGATTGTTCTCCTTCACAGCTCCTGCTATTTCTCCTATGTTTACAAGTTGTTGCTTGTCAACAAGGTTGGTGGAGTTTATCTTGAAGAAGAATAGAATAGGTGCGTCCAGTTGAATGCCACTGTTCTCGACGGCTTGTTCTTCACTTGCCATTCTGTCTCTTAGCTTTCGAAGTCCATCAAAACTGTTCTTGGGATAGTTGGTCAAGTCTGTTACGCCTTGGTTGTCTGTGTCTAAGACCTCCAAAACAGGCTTACGTTCATATCCTTGTTTGCCGATACCGATGGTGAGTCCAACGGTAGCTTGGAAAAGGTTGTCACCGAAATGCTTGTTTTTCCCTAAACCATCAAACTTTTGGTAGGTACTGGTTCCTCCCAACTCGGCGGTAACGTGCAAGCGATTGGTTGCCCTGTAACTGCAGAGTAGGCCGTATGAGAGGGCAAACGGAATATGGTGTAGCTCTGAGTTGTGAATTACACCAGCTCCAATATATGGAACCAAGTCCCATCTTGGAAGTGGATCGTAGGTGGTTCTGTAGAAACTCGATACGTTGAGCATCAAGTCTCCATGGTAATTTTGGAACTTCATGGCTTCATCGATTGCATTTGTGAACTTGAACCCTTGGTACACCAGGCGTGTTCCAAAGAAACGTGAATGCCATTTACCCAAACTGAATATCATGGTAGGACGTGTATGGCCAAAGAAGTCTGCGCATCCTACTGGTGCTCCAGAGAAGGTGGACATACCAGCCTTGATGCTGCCAAACCAATTGCTACCTATGCTGGATAACTTATATTTCTCTTGTCCGGAAAGGAATGGCTTGCTGTCTTTCTTTTCAGTTCTGCCATTGGAGAAAGAGGATGCCTTGATATATTCCTTCTCATTCTCTCCATAAACTACCTGTGCCTTGGCTGTGCTGCCTATTACCAATAAGGCTGCCAGCAAAATCTTTAATTTCTTCATTTTATTTATTATTATAGTTTTGTCTTATGTTACATTTTCTCAGCTTCTATATCGTATAGATAAAGCTTATGTTGAAGAATGATGCTCTCGCATTTCTTCACATAGTCTTTTCTAGTCGCATAGCCTCCTGCCTTGATTGCGACAAGCCAGTTGTGATAGTCGGTTGGCTTGTATCGCCAACAGCGAGCGTATCTGTCACTCATCAACAACCTGGAATGATACTCGATGCTTTCCTCTGCCGAGGAGAAATTGCAGAATTTCTCGTTTTTGCGGTCATCATCATGAATGCTGTAGGGTAGGCCTCTTCTGAGCCAGTTGCTATTGGCCTTTATTCCAAAGAAATTATAGCCTATTTGTGCCAGGCTGCTGTTTCCCCATCTGCTTTCAAACGCCATCTGTGCCAGTATAACAGAGGCTGGTATGCCGTATTTTCTTTGTTGGCGCATGGCCGCTTGGGCATAATGCTTGATGAAATCATCGGGCGTAAGCACTTTGTCTTCGTCTATCTTCAATGCCTTGATGGCTTTCTCTCTCGTCTCTTTTATGTAAAGAAGCAAGTCGTATGGGTCTTCCAAACGGCCCCGAAGCCTACAGGTGATATGCAGATGTGGCCCAGTGGAGCGTCCTGTAGTTCCGCTGATGCCTATTGGGTCTCCTGCATAGACCTTCTGGTTGTCGCTCACCCAAATTTCAGATAAATGGCAATAGCTTACCGTGTAATCGCCATACTGCATGGTGATATATTTCCCAGAGCCACTGTCGTAGCCTACGCCTTTCACGTAGCCATCGAACATGGATAGTACTTCCTCGTATCTTGCCCTAAGGTCAAGTCCCTTGTGTTGCTTGTGCTTCCCTGTGAAAGGATCAACCCTACTGCCAAAGGTGGAGTTTATCCTTATGCTTTCCAAAGGAAAACTCACACTTAGGTATTTGTCTATCCAGTAGTCCTTCATGTCTTTCTTTCCTTGCGCCATCCCCATCGGGGAATGGCAACATAGGAGAAATAGTAAAAATGAAAGAAATCTAATCATGCCTTATTCTTTATATAATAATACTTCTTTAGCTTGCAAAAGTAATATGAAAGGAAGAAATTATGGGCGTAAATATAAAATAGCTTTTTATTTAACATATTCTTTTTCTAAAGACTTTTGTGTAAATTATTATAAATGAGGCTGCTCGCCCCCTTTAACCCCTCGGTGTTTTCAGGTATAGATTATTAAGGTTGAAGGCTATTTGTAGAAAGAGCTTTGATTTGGATAGGGATAAAATCTATGTTAAATAAAAAGATATATCGTATTTGTGGAAAGCCTTGATAAGAAAATGTGTACTTTTGCCGAAAACTTTAAACAAGAATAAGATTATGAACGAATTGAAATTTTCTGAAAGCGAAATTCCATACGAGGAGTTGGCTAACTTCGGACTCTCACAGGAAATGATAGACGACTTTCCTGAAAGTATTATGAATAAGTTCCTTTCTGGGCAAAGAACTCCCTTGCTCCCTATTGAGAGAGCTGATTTTGATGGAGTTGTCCACAAGGATTTTGCTCGAATCCGCTTACAGCAAACAGAGGATGGGCTTCATCCAGTGTTCTTGCCTCTCATCGCAAAGAACAATCTTGAGTATTTTACGGAGGAACAGAAAACCGCTTTGCAAAACGGACAAGTTTTGAAGGTGTTGCTACCGTCGAACAATTCCTGGAACTATGTGCAGCTCGATGGGGCTACAAATGTTACCATTTCTGTAAAGGCAGACATCATTGACCAGAACTTATCTACATTGGCTAACAAGGTGGGGCTTTCTGAAAGTGAGGTTATGGAACTTGAAGAAGGAAAGGTTGTTACCAAGGGAGAGGAAGGCAAGATGTTTTCTGCCGGCATCGACTTGAACGAGGAAACTGGAATCCGTAGTGTCAACGGTGATGCTCAAAAGTGGCAGGAGGAAAAAGATGGCAACGTGATGCTAGACAAGTATAACTTTGGCATCTATGGCTGTTGGACAAAGGATGACAAAGGCATGCTTTCTTATGTCCCGGAGGATGAATATTCCGAGGAGATGTGTGTGGCACAGGATGCTGCTATAGAAAAGGCTAAACAAAGTCGTGGAATACATATGTAATTAAGGCTAGATTATATGGAAATTGTAGGTTTTGTGGACGAGGAACGCCTGAATGGTATGTTCCTGTCGAGAGATATAACGGAATTGGATTACGTGAAGCATCATTCCCAAGGAATGTTGGATGCTTACTTTTCCTTCATTGCCGACAACAACCTTCCTGATAACAACACTTCTGCAACAAAATTCCTGGAGGAAGAAAATGTCAGCTATGGAAATGAGGAGGATGAAGGGAATGATAATCAACAAGAGGAAGTGGATGTGCCTTCTTATGTTGACATCTACCGAAAGTGGGTAGATGAAAATGAAAAGGTGAACATTCTCCTTGCAGGGTGCGAAGAGGCTGCTATTGTTACGCTTTGGAGATACAATAATCCAACTGCGAGCAAAACGGACTGTGCCGTTCAAACGCATCTACTAGAAGACAAGGTCATCGAATGGTGGGACACCATTGATTTTGTCAAGGGTGCAATGGGAGATGGACACTTTTCTTTGATAAATCCAACTTTGGCAAATATCAAAGAATTGATTTTTGATGCGGCCAATCAGGCTTGCATGGAATAGGTTTTACGATAACAGTAAATAGAGTTTTTCATAAATATAAAGTTAAATGTCAGTCCCTCGCCGCTTGTGAAAGTAGCGAGGGATTTCTTTATCTGTGCATATGTCTCTTCTCTTGCCTAGGAACTTCGTCACTTTGCTCCTGGCTTTCGTTGGAGCTTTGCTTTTGGTCTGGGACAAGGTTTTCTTGGCTTTCAACAATGCCGTTACCGTCAATATCTACTTCTACTGGCGTGGAAGAACGGAGGTCAATGTCTTGGTTTCCTCCTTTTTTGAGAATGTCGATACGTTGCATGATGATCTGCGACGCAACATCTGCAGAAGATAATACTTGCTTGGTGTAGCTAGGGTCTTTTCTTAGACGCTCTTTCCACATGGATGTTTGCTGTGGCGTTGTTACATCAAAGTGGTTCTTTTGACCAAGGATGACACTGCCAACCAAGGAAACCAATTCTTCTCTGGATAGTGACTCGAAGCTGGTCTTTCTTGCCTCTGCCTTTCTGGTGCTTCTTGTCAGTCCCATTCCTAAGTCTCGATAGAAATCTTGCTCTTTCTCATAGTGTTGAACAGGTGCCACATGGATGGTGTCGTTCTTCGCACTGTAGGAGGCAAGGCTAGGCTTGCCATCGAAGGCAATAGCGGTCTGCCATGCTCCTTTGCGGAGTAGTTGGCCCAGTTCGTTACTTTGCTTGTAACGATTGGATGCGATGCTATCTACTTTTAACTCCTCGTAATCCTTCGGGTGCAAGATTGGATAGTTGGTTTGCTCGATGTTATATAACTCTGTTACACCTACTTCTTCTATGATAGGGAAGGAGGTGGCATCTGACTTCACCAGCAAGTTGTTTGCCTGGATATCTTCCTTGCTTATATAAATAGGTAAGGTATAGGCGTTCTTTTCTGCGTCCAAGGCCAGCATGAAAGAATCCATTCCATGGTATGCCTTCTTGCTCAGGTCGCATGGAATCTGCTTGTCGCTCTTTATCCATGGCATATCGCCATAGGTGAGTTGAAGGGATAGCTTATCAGCCATCATCTCTCCATAACGCTGATAGGCCGCTCTTTGCTCTACTTCAGGACGATGCCATCGACCATTGTCTTTTTCCTCTACGGAAACATAATATGGCTTGGTCTTGCCCTTTTGTTGAGCGACTTCTTCATAATTGAGAGGGTAGAGACCTTTGGTGTATTCATACAAGACTCTATCTGCTACTTCTTCTGCGGATGTATAATGAATGTGCAAAAAGTCAGACATGACATTCCAGAACTTTGAAACGGCATTGTTCATTTGAGTGACGGCCTGGGTCTCTGCAGTCTTCTCGTCCATACTCTTGTTGCTAGCAACAATTTCCTTAAGCTTTGACTCCAAACGCTCTGCGCCTCTTCTTCCAGAATAGGTGGCAAGGACTTCCTCGGCAATGTCATCGGTGGCAATAAGCTCGGTGTGGAGGTCTCTTACTTCGTTCCAGAGGTTCGACTTTTTCATCATACCTACGACATTCTTCCATTCTTTCCAGTTCCTGTCTTGCAGTGTTTCCGCCCACAAGTGGGTGTACTCATGTACTGGTGGCTCAAAGCCTTTGCCTCAGGATAAAGGTAAATCTTTCCTTGATAGGTGAAGCCCAGTAGCTTGCCGTCAGGAGTGCGTAGTTCTTTATGCTGCCTTCCTCTAGGGGATATGTTTATCTCGTTGGCATTGGCCAAGTCGGTGTATTCTCCTCTGTCCAGGAGGTCGAAGATTCCTTTGCCAATGTTCAGAAGGCGTTGGCGGTCTGGATTGTCATAAACGTATTCCTTTACTTGGGAATGTTTGTTTGCCTTGAACTTTGTTTCGGGAGAATCTTCTACTTTTATAACGATAGAATATCCTTCGGCCGCTCTTCCTCCTTTTTTGATGATGCTGAGTGCGTTAGCTCGATGATCAGAAAGACGGACTGTTGTTTTTTCTCCTTTGTCGTTGGAAAAATTAATATATTCAGAAACTTGAACATCTTTACCGTGAGGGTGTAACCCTATGCCTTTATATAACTCTTTTGTAAAATTGCTGGCGTTAATGCCTATATTTGTATTAAAAGATGTTATAAAATGGGCTAAATTCCCAAGAAATAGATACTTAGATGGAAATTTTTTATTATCTTTGCCATCAGAAGGGGCAACGCTCTGTGCGCCATCAGGAGACGTTCCTGATGGGAGGTACCCACGACGGTGGGAGTCGGCTGAGTTTCAATATTGGATTTGAG
Organism: Segatella copri; assembly: GCA_003463005.1. Classification (GTDB taxonomy): domain Bacteria; phylum Bacteroidota; class Bacteroidia; order Bacteroidales; family Bacteroidaceae; genus Prevotella; species Prevotella copri_I. The sequence continues at coordinate 18,275 of QSCI01000028.1, forward strand.
AGATTGCTCCTTTCCTAGACGGTGCAGTTCTGCGATTCGCTTGTCGATTCGTGAGATTGCATCGTCTTTTTCTTTTTCCGTCAATCTGTGTGGCGCAACCTGTCTAGAACTCTCTTCCTTCACTTTCTTAGGTGCATAGTTTACATTGCCAAAGAAGGACTTAATGGCTTTTTGGTCAACTTCTTCGGCATTTATGTTCTTTACCTCTTTGAGGTCATTCTGTTTGGAAGCGGCTTCTGCATCCTGTAGTGATTCCTTTGGTGACTCTCTTTTTGTGGCTACAGGTACAGGTTTGACAGGAGTCTGACCTCTTGCCTCGATATTCAGAATTCTGTCAAGTTTTTCTAGCTTGCTCACTTTATTTGTGTCGATGACACCATCATGGTCTTTGTAAGCTTCAACCATATTTTGTAGTTCTTGCTTGAAGTTCATGAATGATGATTGAAGGTCTGCTATGAGTTCAGCTTTGTCTTCTGCAGCTAGTGGCAAGGTTCCTTGGGCGTAGCTTGAATATTCCTCCTCGGCACTATAATATGTACCGTAAAGGCTATCTACTTTGGAACCATGTGGAAGAAGCTCCTTGTTTCCGGACAGAATGTCCTCTTCGTCCTCCATAGATTCCACATAGTCCTTCATCTTGGGGATGCTCAACTCCTTTCGAAGGCGAGATTGCTCATCCAAACCCTCGAAAAGCAAGGCTTGCATTAATTCAACGCTTTCTTTTCCATGTAACGGAATTTCCTTGTGGGTGTTGAGATTGAAAGCTATAACTCTGCCGTCGTTGGTAGCAGTAACGGCATTGACTGTTCCCTCTCTAGCTTCAAGCAAAGGGGTGTTGTTCTCCTTGGCAAAGATTTTGTCTTCACCAAGTTTGTTGCCCAGAACATTCACTAGCGAACGAGTTAAACCATTAACCTTCTCGTTATTTATTGCATGTGCAATGCTGTTGAGCAAACTCTTAGCTTTGTATGCGTTGTCCTCGTTGATGGTAATGCTACTTAAAGCGTTGCTGTGATTGGTGTAAACGCTAACTTTAATATCCTTTTCACTGGTGAGTGACCATGAAACTGGAATAACTTTTCCATCGAAGAAATCAACAGGGTGGGCTGTGCGTAATTCCATAGGAATACTGCCACCTATTGTTGGAGGATAGGTTTGGCGCAAAAGATTGTGCATTCCTTTGTAAAGCTCCTTGCCTTCTTCGAAGTTGGCAAGTTTCTCTTGAAATTCCTTTTGTCGCTCTTCTTCCATTATGGTATATTTTTCATTCAGCGACTTTTGAAAATCTGCGTAGTCAACTTCTTCTTCTTTTGAGGAAAGACTATCAACTTCCCATTTCTTCAGAACAAGACTTGGGGCATCAAAGATCAGTCTTCCTCTGTCATAGGAGTCAATCTTAATGATGCTTTTGTCATTATTGGACACAAAGTATTTGCCTACAAGGCTTTGTGCCTCGTTGTCTTGCACCATGTTCTCGTATCGTTCTGGAAGTTCATATCCTCGCTCCTTCAGAAGTAATAATCTTCCAATCTGTCTGTCTTTTGTGTCAGGTGTGAGCTTTCCGTCTATCCATGTAGCCATCAATCCATTTTGCCATTTGACGGCGGCAAACTTTGTAGGGGATGATTTATCCTTTCCTTGTTCAAATGCCCATTTGCCAATGGAAACAGCCCATTGGTCAATAAGGGAACCCTCTTTGTTTTGTGAAAGATACTCTAGCTCTTCTGGGCTGTAGAAATGGTTCTTTGGGAATGGCTTCGCTTTTGGGGTGGTATGTTCTTTTGCTCCACCGAATAGCTTCTGCCATCCGCTCAGAAAATTGCTGATGATGTTTTGCTTTTCTTCTTTTGCCATTATTGCTTGTTTTGTCTTAAACAAACAGGAGGTAGAACCATCTTTTATGATGCCACTATTCCTGTTTGTGTTATTGTCATTTCTTTGGGAATATCATGTGTAGGATGCCAATGGCTCCTACTGCCAAAACTCCAAATATATAAATAAAGTGGAGAAGTCTATGACTGCGCTGTTCCATTTCCATCTGCAGTTTTGTTCAAGTCCCAAGCTGCGATGCTCTTTACCTTGCATTCTATCTGAAGCTCACCTTTGAAGATGCCTAGTTGCAAATCTCCATGAACTTCCACGTACTTCTCTGCAGCAAGGTAATCCTCACGGATAGGGGAGAAGTTTACAAAACTTACCCATGTAAACTCTCTGTTCTCTCCTTCTTTGTCAGAGGAGAACGCTGCGAACGACTGAAAGTCCTTGCCTTTCTTGTCTTTCAGCTCCTTGATGCCTTTCTTGCTTACCTTGCCTCGGAACTCCATGCTTCCCTCCAAACGGTCATTGGTGGTGGACTCGTTTACTTCGATGTTGGAGTCGGTGCGAAGGTTCAGATAAATGTTACCGTCATGCTTTCTGATATACATTACTCCGCTTACCGTTACCTTTCTACCTGCAGAGTAGGGGGCTACGGTATCTTTGTTTCCTGGGGCTGATACTGTTACCCACACTTCTTTTGCTGTTCCATCCTTGCCCAGCAAAGGAACTATCATGCCGAAGGAGATGAATTTCTCTCCATCCTTACTCTGCTTCTCTTCTGCGGAACTGCTGATGGTTCCACATGCTGTTACGTTACACTTAATCATATTTTTATTGTTTTATATGTTTATATAAGTATATAATTATTTCTTTATTTATGCAAGGCGTTGGCCTTGTTGCTGCTGTTGTTCTGGTGATTCCGCATCAAACTGCATGGATGCCGTTGCCTGTGCCTTTTCTACATCCTGACGAGTCATCTTTACCAGATTGCTGTTTCCCTCGTCTGGCGATTGCTGTTTAAGCTGACTTTGTGCTTCGTCCTCAGCTTCTATCTCCTCGCTGCTTCTCAACTGCATGGCTACTGTAAGGGCGGTAGAGAACAGACTTCCTATAAGTGAAGAGATTGGGTCTCTTCCAGAAAGGTCTTCTCCGTTGTTGCTCATTAGCAATGACAGCCATTTTGTGGGGTCGTTACTGTTGGTGATGGATGCCAGAAGTGCTTGTGTCGGGTCTGACGCTTGTTGCTGATAGGATGGGGCTTCGCCTCCTGCAAACTGCATCTGGCTGCGGTAAGCGGCTAACGCATCGTTCCCATTCTTATCCAAAGCTGTCGCTTGATTACTTCTAACCTCCATTTCTGCAAGGTATAGCTTAGGGTCAAACTTCTCCCAATTTCCATTGGCATTGAGGTATTTTGTCTCAAAATGTAAGTGTGGCCCTGAAGAGCGGCCTGTGTTGCCTGAGACTCCTATTTGATGCCTTGCATTTACTATGTCGCCTGGTTTTACGCCAATTTGATTGAGATGCATATAGGTGGTCTGGATTTTTGTTCCATCTTGCCTGTCATACTCGATTACTACATAGTTTCCTGCTCCCTTGTCTTGTTTGCCAACGGTAACAACCTTTCCATTGTCTTCGGTTGCATATACAGGATAGTTTTTCCCTTGCGTGGAGAGGTCCAGCCCTCCATGCTTATGCCCTGGTCTCTGTACTCCAAACTCAGAACTGAGTTTTACGACAGATAAATCAATAGGCAAACCCCAATTGCCTTGCAAGGGTGTTAGGGTTATAACAGAGGTCGTTGACGACTGACCTCTAGCATATCCTGTTACCAATCCTTGGCTTTGGGCTTGCTGAATGCCTATCTGGTCATATTTTCCTAGCCCATACTTGTTAATCTCGGATATGAGCTTGGAAGCATAGTCTGGATCTGTGGCGTAGCCGCCAGCCTTGATGCCGTTTGCCCAAGAAACATAATCGGTGGGCGAATAGTTCTGGCAGTGGCTGTAGCGGGATTTCATCAAGACCTTGGAGTGGTCTTCGATGCTTTCCATCACATTGTTGTATCTGCGGAACTTCTCGTTTGGACGGTCATCGCTGTAATAGTCGTAGGCTCCAGTCCAACTGCTGCCAACCTTTACACCGAAGAAGTTGTTGCTCCTTCTTGCAGGGGTAGATGTGCCAAAGCCGCTTTCCAAACCCATCTGTGCCAAGGTGATGGAAGCTGGAATGCCATATCTCTTCTGTTGCTCGATGGCTACCTGGGCATACTGGCTGTAAAACGCTTGCTTGTCTAATGCCATTTATGATAGTTTTATGAGGGCGCACCTTTGGATGTACCCTCGTGTATTACATATGTAGGCCTGTTCTGTGAGTTTCCGTAACAGTTTCCTGTACCTTGTTCTCAGGGGCGGGCTTTTCCTTAATCTCTACTTTCTCTGATTCGCTAACAGCCTGTTGAGATTGCTCTCCTTCCATGCCTCTTTTCAGCATAGGCTCGAAGATGACGGCGGCCAAAGCCCTCTTGTAGGCTCCCATATCTTCGGCAAGCCACATCTTTTGCCATTGTTGCTTGTTGATAGGAGCTTGTACACGCTGCCCATTGATGGTGGCAAAGATGAGCTTCTGCTTGGCATCCTGTGCGCTCGATGTGATGGAAGGACGCTCTATGAGCTTCATATCCACATCAACCTTCTTAGGGGTGATAAGGTCTAGCTTGGTGTCAGGATGCTTGGTGGCCATCTCGTAATATCTTTGTGCCAGGGCATTGTGGACTATTGCCTGTTTGTCCGTCTTGATTACGTTGTAGAACGTGTTCAAGTGCTCCTTGGCAGGATATACAGAGAAAGAAGGCTCGTTCTCTGGCTTGATGAAGAAGGCATATCTGCCGTTGTCATCCTTGATGGCTTGGAAGTTCTTGATGATTACTTCTTTCTTTGGGGCGGCTTGTTTCTCTACATCAAGTGTATGATGGAGAACCAACTCATACTGCTTCAAGTTGTTGAGCGTGACTTCTTTCCCTTGGAAATAGGAGTTCGGCTTATTCAACCCAAGTGAACCACCGGCATTATAGAACCTCACATCGTCAATGCCTTCTTTCTTCAAGGCTATGGTGATTCTGTCCTTTCTCATGCCAGGAACCTCGTTGTTCACTTCCAAGGATGCTCCTGCAGGAAGAATGACATCTGCTTCTTTTCGCAAGATGTCTTTTACCACTACTATTTCCTTGGTCTCTATGTTTGGCAGCTTGGCCAAGTCTTGGGAGATGGAATATTTTGATGGATTCTCCATCGCCTTTCCTGGAAGCTGTCCACGGATGGCCTCGTAGTCAACCTTTCGCTTTGCCACAAGGTTGTCGATGGTCTCTACAGCATTGTTCACATCTCTTTCTACTATTCCCAAGAGTTTTGGATTTTCCTTTATCTCTCGTTCCCAATAAGGAATAAGTTTCTCATTCTCCTTTGAGAGAATGGCTGGAAGTCCCTGGCGAGCCATCATAACTCCTGCTGCAAGTTCTCTCACCAGCTGCTCATGCTTGGCATCGTCCTCTGGGAGGAGATTGTTTCTGCCCGAACGGTCAAGACGGTTCTCTGTACCTGTGGCTGCAACAACGGCTCTGTAGATGTCGTTTGCTTTGTAAAGGGCAGCCATCTTTTCGTTTCCAACTTCGCCTTTCATGCCGCTTACGACAATCTTGTCTTCCTTGGAATCGTATTTGGCATCTTGCAAAACCATCACTCGCTCATATTGCATACCGCTTTGCTTGGACACTTCCTTGGCAGTGGCGTATGCTTTGCTCAGTATTGCCTTTGCGTCGAAGCCTTGGCTGATGGTCTTCTTTGATTCCAACTGGTCGCAGATGGCTACTCGTTCTCCTGCTCGGATGAGTTTTGGAAGGTAGGTGTCAAGTGCTTGATGTGGAAATCCTGCAAGATGGAAGTCTTTACTTCCATTCATCTTGGTTAAGGTGATTCCCAACACTTCCGAACCTCGCTTGGCATCCTGCTTGTACATCTCATAGAAATCGCCAATGCGGAACAATAGAAGTGCATCGGGATGCTTGCCCTTCAACTCTTTCCATTGTTTCATAATAGAAGAGTATTTCTCTTTTTGCTCTTTCTCGTTTTGTGAAAGCTGCGCTCCCTTGGTCTTCAGAAGTTCCACGTAAGCGTCATGGTTGTTGGCGTTCATGGTGGTTTGCTCCACATTGTAGATGTTCTGCACAACTCGTGTGGCATGTTTGGTATAGAAAGACTTCTCGTCATCAGGAAGTTTGTCAAACTGCTTGCTGGTGATGACTTCGTCCTTATCCATGGCGTTCTGATACCCCCAACTAGTCCAATGGAACTCCATGCCTTTCTCGTTCTGCTTTACAGGCATGTGGTTCTCTTTGGCAGGATTATAATAAGTATAGACATTCGTCTTATACTTGTTGGCATCCGAATTGAGGTTCATCATAATGTTGTTGTAGGCCGTGATAGGGGTGTGGGTGTTGATGAACTCTGCATTACCTTTCTGGGATTTGTTCATCCAAATTCCCTCATTCTGCTTGGCAGCAGATAATGCTCCAACGAGAAGGGCTGCATGGGTAAGGGCTTTGGCTGTCGCCTCGCTGGCCTCTTTTGATTCCTCTTTTTTCTCTTGTTGCTCTTTTTTCTCTTCTGCTGCGGCTTGATTTGCCTTGTCCTTTTCCTGCTTGTCTTTCTCGGCTTCTTGCTTATGGTGTTCCTTGTGAACCTCTTCTTTCACAATGGATGAAGCCTTTTTCTCTGCTTCTTCCATAGGAACACCTGTGGATGCTATCTGTTTGGCCTTACCTACGACATCTGTCTGGATATAGCTGTCTTCACGAGGAGTTTTCTTTTCCTCGCTCGCCTTTTTTGCTTGATATTCAGTTGACAACTCTTTGTATATGGCAGACATGTTTTCTGCCTTGCTGAGAGCAAAGTCGTAATCGTGGACATAAGTTTCTATGAAAGAACCATCATTTAACTTTTCTCCTACTATGACTTTGTTGTCGCTAGCGTCATAGTGGTAATCTAGAACCTTCCCATTCGGCATGGTGAATTGAGGTGTCAAGTCTTCTCGAAAGCTCTTGGCTACAGCCTTTGCCTCTGGGGATGGAATCTCTACTAAAGCTTTACGCCTTTTTCCAAGCCCATCTGCTGGTCAATGAACTTCACTGCATAGCTTGGAGTCTTTGGCATACCGTAACGCTCGATGGCCTCTCGGATGTCATTCTCACTGTACTTTCTCAACAAGTTGTAGGTTCCACCTACTGAATTGTTATATACAACAGCATAGTTCTCATCATCAATGAGAACATCATCACCATAGTCTGGTGTCATGCTGGTCTCTACATGCTCCAAGTCCATGCTGTCACCTTGATCATATTCTTTCGCCAGGGCAAGGATGCCTTCATAGTTCTCGGCATCCTTTAGTTTGTCAAACTCGGCGGTCTCGGATTCCATCTGAAAGTAGTTGTAGGACGAGAAATATTTCTTCTCATCCTTTGGGTCAAGCTGTATGGTCTGACCTTGCTCCTGGTAGTCATTTCGAGAAAGAACCTTGTTCATATTTTCTTTTTCCATGAGAAATTCTTTTCCAAATTTTTCCTCGATGTTGTTATGGTAGGAGGTTACCACCTCCTCGGCTTGTTTGATTCGATGAACAATTTGGCGTTTTGCGTCATTGTCCACAACATCGGGATATAATGCGTTGATGTTTGAATACGCTGCCTCTATGTTGTAGAGGCTTCTGCCTTCCTTGTGGCTATAGCGGAGGTTAGGCAAGAAGTCTGCTCCTGCTTCTATGATTTCCTTGTTGGATGCTTGATTTATCCAAGCTCCTACATTGGGATTCCCCTTGTAATAGTCTCGTAGCTCGGGAAGAGTCTTCACAGACAAAACTGTATGCTCACTGTTGGGAGTGGAAGTTATAGTTTCCATCAATGAAGTGAAGTAGTCCTTTCCTTGTGAAAGGATTTCAGTCTTTGTCTCTTTTTCCTGGAATTGCTTCATGTTTGAAAGCTCTTCCCACACATAGCCTAAGTTCTGGTTTATGCCCTGGCTGTGGTCATAGTTAGTGCAGTGAACTTTTTCCTCACCTTCTGATGTTTTATATGCAACTTCAAGAGTGTCTTTCTCTTTGTTGTAGTCAACGGTGAGAATGTCGCCAGAGGGCATTGTAATCTTGTTGTTGACGGAAGGCCATACCTTGGCTATGCCCTCTTTCTTAGCATCTTCCTCCTTCAGGTCTTGAAGTTGTTGCTCATTCTTGTTTTTTTCTTCCACACCATCAAGAGAACCATCCAACAGTGCCTTTTCTCCTAATTTTCGGCGTTGCTCGTCGATGTGTTCCAAAACCATCTTAGATGACTTGTTGACATCTGACATCACCGACTTCAAGAACTTCGGGTCTTTCTTCAACGAACCTATCCAATTTTGGAGATAAGCTATGTTGTTCTCTCGTATTCTGCTATCAAAACCCATGGCATTGCCTATGAGGGCTGATGTAAGCTCCGCAACAAGTTCTTCCTTGGCGTATTGGTCTGAGCCAAATTGGTCTATCTTTACGATGCCATCACGGCCAAGGCGTGACTCGTGACCTGTGGAGTGAGCCATCTCGTGAATGGTGGTGCCGTAAAACTCCATTCCGTCCTTGAAAACATCCTCTGGGGTATTGCTGATATTGAACTGCTTTTTGGAAGGAACTACTATCTGGTCTCTTTTGGGACTATAGAAAGCGGATTCATTGAACTTCTCGTATTCTATAGGACACACCCAAGACTGTTCTTTCAGGAGGTTGTCGAAGGCCTCGTTCTTGTACATTCCTACCTCGTCCTTGATAGGCTCTGACTTGAAACGCTTCAAGATGGCATCGTATTTTTCTTTGTTGACCTCTTCCAGGTTGGTTTGGTCTATGTTCCATTCGTTATATACCTTCAGATAAGGGCGAACGGTGCATTCGGCTTGCTCCTCCTTTGTCATGTTACGATAGTCGCTTTCTGACAGTTTCTTGCCGTCCTTGTCCTTGATTCGCAAGTCCCACTTGAAGATAGGAATACTGTGCTCGCCTTTCTTGATCATGCCTCCTGCATCCCTTATCTGTTTGATGGTAAGGTAAACTGGCATTCTGTAATGCTCCATCGTGGTGTGGATTTGGCACAGGAAAGCATTGCTGCCTGTATAAGGGCGACCCACGAGATTCTGAGGCAAGCCGAACTGGGCTGTGCGCCCATCCGTCCAACCTTTCTTCCATTTGCTTTCCTTCATTTGCTCCATTCTTGCGATGAGCATGTCGGAAAACTTCTGAAGGGCGTTGTCTATTCGGTCAACTTTCCCTTCCTGCTGCTCTGAGGCTTGTTGAGATGATTCTTTTTTTGCCATTGTATTTTTTTTATTGGGTTGTTTTTTATTTCCAATGGCAAAGTAACTGATTAAATACAAGATAGGTGGTATAAAAACGATATACCTTTTTATTTAACATATTCTTTTTCTATAGATATTTATGTAAACGATTATAAATGAGGCTGCTCGCCCCCTTTAACCCCTCGGTGTTAATGCAAGGGTATAGATTATTGAGGTAGATGTAAAACAAAAGCGATACTCCGACTTGGAAATACCGCTCTAACTTAATGACAAACTAAAACCTCCCGATTCTCTCGAACCAGGAGGTATTTCTAAAATTAATATAACTGGCACTTAACACCTATTTAATACCCATTGATTGGGTTGTTGTTTCTTCTTGCTCATATGCTGCTCATAATTCTGCGATGCCAATGCCTTGTTCTCATCATACTTGCGAAGGACAGCATTCGCCAATGTGTTGATAGGGATGGCTCCCTTGTTGTAAGCGTCTGCAGCATCTCTTGATATGTTGATGACGCTAGGCACGCCGTCGATAGTGGCTATCATACTGCTTCCCTTCATCGCTGGATTCACTATTCTTGAATTCAAAGGCTCGTCAGGATAAACCTTGTAGGTCTTTGCTACATTGTTACTTTTTGCTAAACCATCGCTGATGGCAGCATGACCTGCTTTATTCAAGATGTTTGCACCGCCAAATCCTATGAGCAGCAGCTTCAGGAGAGGACTCTTTACGAACATTCCTCCCACTATGGCAGCCAATGGCATCAGGTTGTCCTGAAGCTTTAGGTTTGGAGTCTTTCCTGTGAACATTCCTATAATCATATCAGGAAGCATGGCCAATACATAGCCTAGATTCTTGCCGATGTCCCCAAATCCATTAAGGCCTAAGCTCTCAAAGGCATTGCCCCAACCATCTATATTTGGCTTTTGCGCAGTATTCTGTGTTGTACCGTTTGCTTCTGTTCCCATTACGCCGTTTTGCGCATAAGGCCCCGAAGCGTAAGGGGATGCCGTTGGGGTTGCCTGGGGAGAGGAAGTTGGATGCTTACGAATTGATGACTTGCCAGGATTGTTTATCTGGTCATTGAGCGCAGACATGTTTTTGTCCCATGTCCCCTTTTGGGCATGAGCTGCATTCTTGGAGGATCGTTGCTCTACGGCAACTGCTGCCCTTGCATAGTCATAGGCTCGTTGACTCACTTCCTTCAAGGTCATCTTCTTGCCTCCAAACATCCTTACTTGTTTTTGCTCTCTAGACATTTCCATGGCACAGGCGTAGAAAGAGGATGCCAACGCCCTGTTTTGCTTGCTGCTGTTGCTCAACATCCAAGCTGGAACTTTGCTGTTTCCGTTGAATGGCACACACTGTTTGGAGAGATTGTTCTTGATGGTGGAGAGAAGCTTTTGGGAATTACCCTTGTGTTCCGCCAATAGGGCGTTGCTTTCTTTCTTTATGGTTAAAGATGTGTTTGGGGGTGGCAACTTTATCTTTTTTGCAAGTCCACTATTGATGTTCATCATCAATTCCGTGCCATTCTTTTTGTATCTCTTTGCTCCGGCCTGTATTTTTGCAGAAGCATTCTCGTCACCAAAGATGGTACGGTTATCCTTCTTCTCTTCATCCTCAGTTCCCCATAGCTTGCCATAAATATGGAGACCTCCTTGGCAAATCTTGTCGGTTAACCACCAACCTGCAGCTTTTTGACTTACCTTTACCACACCCTTGGCTACGGAAGAAGTTGCCTTTCCTACACCTCCTGGGGTGAGTGCTGCATCTATTCCGTAACCAGCAATCGTTCCTGCTGTTTTTGAAACAACGGATGGATTGTAATATTTTTCCGCTTGTTCATCAACCTTTTGCCCAATGGCTCCTTTCTTTAGGCTACCAAAGTCGCCCATGCCAAGAATGCTCTCCGAAAAGGCTTTCTTGGCTATGTATGTTGCGGTGTTGGCAGGAACCTGCTCCCTAGCTAATTGTTCCACCATCAATTTTTGAAGGCGATTGGCGCAGTAGTTGTTGGCGTAGTTTTCCAACGCCTTGGAGTCTCTACCGCCATTTTTCGCAACAAGGCTTTCATAGAAAGATGTAACGAAAACGCTGTAGTCTTTCACTATCTTGGGGTCTTTGAACCAACGTTCAGAAGTCCTTGCAGCCAACTCGTCGAGCGACTTCTTGGTAAGTTGCTCTGCATCGTTCAACTTGGTGAACGAATTTGAAGCGGCACCAAAGTTAGGCAGTCTCTGAAGAGATTCATTAAGTTTTATGGCAGCGTTCTTCTGCTCTTGAAGGATTTTCTTTCGCTCCTGAAGAAGAGTGGCTGCCATATACTTGCTATAGTATTGCTGAAGACAATAGTCTATTTGGGATAAATCCTGTAAATTATTACCTTTTGCCATATTGTTTGTTGTTTACATTCCAAGAAGTTGACTGCGCGCCTGACTGATGGCTTTATGATATACCGTCATTTGCTTAGGGTAGAAACGTGACAGCCATTCATCCATGGACATCTCGTCATTGAAGAACTTCATGGCGAGTTGTCTGGTTATCTCGATGGCATTCTCGCCTTTTTCTCTTCCGTTAAACCAAGCTTTTGTCCAACAACGGATTCCTTGGTTGTCATAGTAAACGGAGGCGGTGCGTTCAACATCGTAGCTTTGTATGTCTATCTCAAGGTCTTTCAAAGGATCGGCGGTCAATCCGTCTTCTGAAGCTTGTGAAAGAAGTTTTTTTTTTCATTTTCGTCCCATGTCTCAGGATATATGTTGTGGTTCAGTGCCAGATAGCTGAGAAAATCATGGATAAGGATATCCTGAATTTTCTCAGCTAGGGGAACACTTCTTTCTGATAATCCGAGAGGGTTGGCTACGGATGGTATGCTCTCAAAGAAATAATTCTTGGAGGCTGCCTGGGCAAAGATGTTGCGTAGGGATGCTTCTGCCCTTGGAGGAGGATTGTAAGCCCTGTTCCTTAAGTCGTTCATGTAGCTTGGAAGCCATCTGAGCATGAGCATCAAGATGGAAACATAGTCCTTGTCGAAACTGTTTTTTATGTTTTTTGTTCCCAAGGATTCTTCAGTAGGCTGTTTTTGGATTCCCATGGCGGCGAGTTGCTGGATGTTAGCCCATATCATGGAAAGAAAAACCATCGGGTCAATGTCTTGTCCATTGAATCGTATGCCGACATGAAGGAAATCGCCACTTTTGGCAATTTTATCACCTGCGGAAACGCTTTCACCATATCCTGTATATGCTTCTGCTAGATGCCCATAAGTAACTTCGTACTTCCCATATTTGGCTACGATGTAATTGTCATGAAGCGCATCGTTTCCTGCGCCAACAATCATACCAGAGGCTACTGCGTACAAATCTCTGTTCTTAATGGCGAAGTCAACACCTAGATGGTTAAATTCCTCGCCTGTCATGGGGTGACGCTGTTTGCCATATCCTAGTGTGGTTGGAAGCTCTTCTTTCTCCTCCAAGGCGAATGGCATCATGTAACCACTTTCGGATTCGAGGAGCATATCTTTAAAATTTTCTTTCATCTTATCTGTGATTTTTAATAGGAGATAGCTCTCCTGTATCTAATTATAGTCTTCTCATGCGAACAACAGTGTTCTCTTCTTCAACAGGCATCTCTGCTGTCTGAAGAGGTATTTGTTCGGTAACGTTCGCACGTGATTGCTGTTGTTGCTGATTTTGGTGTTGAGAAGCTGCCTGTTTTCCGTTTATGTTGTGTAAGGTCATTCCTCCCAGCAACAAACTGGCGGCTTTTCCCATCCAACCAAATCTACCGAACATCATATAGGCAGAAAGCAACAAACTGGCAATGTTCATCTTGCTCACGTTTCCACCGGACACTTGGCTTACTGCATTGTTCATGCCGTTCATCAAGGCATTCATTGAACCACCGCCTTGTTGATTGGTCATCTGCATCTGTGCCATGGATGGATAGGATTGCGCTGTTGGATCGTAATAGCCACCGTTGCCATTGGAAACCATGCCGTTGCCGGAAAAGAAATTTCCAGCAAACTGCTTTCCGTCTTGGTACAGGCCGATTGCTTCATTGCCTATTCCTGCCACACCGTTTTTAAGATTATGGTAGAGTTCCTGCCCCTCGTCGAAGGTAGCTCCTCCTGCTCTTTTGATTGAATCATAGGAACCTTCGCCAAAAAGAACGTTGACTGCTTTCTCTGAGATTGACTTTTCGTTTCCGTAAGCATCCTTTTGGTCGCCGAATGCTAATCTTGATGCTGTGTCAACAAGTCCTTTTTCCTTGGAGTCATCCCCCAGTAACTTTTCTTTCGCAAAAGTTAATGCGCCTTTGTTGTAACCGAAATAGGGGAGGGACACAGCACCTGCTACAAGGGAGGTCTTAGGATGCTTGGCGACGAACTCTGCTGTTCCTTTTACTGCGTGCGCTCCTGTTTTTACCGCACTCTTCACATAAGGGGCTGCTACCTTTGCTCCTGTAAGAATATGTGGGGCAGCGGTCTTGGCTCCTTTTAAGGCTGTTTCCAACAATGTTTTCCAATTTGCCATAATTTTGTGTTTGAAGATTAATATTCTGGATAATTCATCTCAATGATGGCTCTTACCTTGTGGCTCTCTGCCTTTGGTGTTGGCATGATGCCACCATTCACTGCGCTGCATAGCCAGGCTTGTGTGCCTGGGTTCTCCTGTACTTCCGTAGAAGTCCAATACCAACAGTCTGCATCCAAGCTGATAGGTTGTCCTCCGCATCTCTTTATGATGGGATTGATGGTCTTGGCTGCACTTTGCAGCAATCGTTGTTCTGCCACGCTTGGGATGTGGTCGCTTTGCCCATACTCGTGGAAGTTCATCATCCTCATGGCTATCGGAGAGCCATGGCCAGTTTCATTGTCATAGCTTTGATACATGGCAACGGTATTGGAGAAGCCGTCGAACTTGGTGATGTCACCGCTCGTTCCGTTCTCCATTCCTATGGAGTCACAGAACATGCCGCTTGTTTCCTCCAGGTTTACCGCCAACACAGGATGATCTTTCGTCTTTTCGGCAAAGACTACTCCCACGGCTTTGCGCTTGCTTTGGTTGAAATAGGTTGCCGTGTCCATGCAGGTATGGTCATCGCAAAGGACATATCCTATATGCAAGTCCGGGTCGTATGGCTCATGATTGTCGCAGGAGGTCATGAAGGATGCCATTATAAGCATCCCCATGACAAAAGTTGTTATCTTTGTTTTCATTTTACACCTTATTATATTATAGGGGAACTTTCACGCCAAAGGATGCTCCTGTTCTGAACGTGTCCTTTCCTCTGATTACTACATCTTCCTTCACCTGGAAGAACAGGCTCCAACCGTTGTAGAGGTTATAGGTATGCTCGTAACCTACATGTCCTGCGGTTATCACTTTGTCCAGGTCGCTGCCACAGCTAACACCTATTCTTACACTTCCGTGGTGGTTTCTGCCTCTTGTAACACATGGCTTGTAGGCTGCACCCACAGTCCATGTGTTATAGTTGTGCCAGAAGGAGTCGCTTGTGACATGTCCTGCCTCCTCGTCTTTCTTGTATTTCAAGTAGGCTGTGGCGAAATATTCCCAGGCGTTGTGATACTCGGTTTCGTGCTCGTAGGCGAGGGTGGCCTCTACTCCTTGCGGATAGCTGCCGCCAACGCCTACCATGATATGGTTGCCGTGACTCTGGGCGAATGCGCTTGCTGTCAGTAGTATGGCGAATATCGTTGAAAGTATTCTTCTCATATCTGTCTTTTTATTGTTCACGTAAAAGAAGGGTGTCGAAGGCATCGGCGGCCAACACATCCTCGTAATCGAGGTTCATGGAGATTGTTCTTCCGGAAATCTGCTTTTCGCTGAGTTCGATGGATAGTACCTTGTCGTTAGGAAAAGTCATTTTCTTCAGAACAATGATGTTTCTGTAGCCTTTCTTGAATCTTACGGAACGATCCAATACCAGGGCAGGTTTCAGCTCGATGGTCTGCACATTGGTGGCTTTCTGCTGCTTCTTGTCCTGCAGCTTTACCCTTAGCTCGTCGATATCAAACGGAAGGTTGGTCTTGTTGTCCACGGAGAAGTCTATGAAGAAGTATTCTCCTACCACATAGATGTTGTTCAGACGCATGGTCATCTTGTTCTGGGTGGTGAATGTGCTTCTATATCGGGCAGGGGAGTTCCACACCTTCATGGCGTAACTCACCATATCCACCGTTGACATGCTTACATCTGGGTTATGGAAGGCATTGCGCTCCACTAGCTCAACTTCCTTGTCAGTCACTGCCTCTTCCAGCTTCCTTGTGTATATCAAGGCATATTGCACTCGATAGCGTTCTGTGATGATGGTAACAACTCCCATCACCTCGCCGTCCTTGTGGTTGCCAGTCTTTGGCTTCAAGCGGATGACATTTTCCAATGGCTTGTCGCCAGCGATGCTGTCTGTGGATATATCTACCAAGCGAATAGGCTCTGATGCCGTGATGATGGATGAAACATTCTCGTTGACAGTGAGCTGCTCCATGTCGTTATATCCTTTCTGAGCGAATGCTCCAAGTGTGGCTCCTAAGCACACCGCAAGGAGTGATAGGAACTTCTTTCTTATTTCTTTCATTTCTATCTGATTAATAATTGTTTCTATTTCTGTTGCTTCTTTCCTTCTGACTGCCGTCAACAAGGTAAACTCGTGTGCCGTACTTCAGGCGGACACGGTTCTTCTTGGCTGCTGTTCCCAAGGCGTTCATCACTCGTTGTGAGGCATTTTGCGCTGCTTGGGTCGCCCATCCCTTGATGCCGCTGCTGCTGGTCGTGGTGTTGTCCATGATGTTGCCGCCTTGCATGGCACTGCTTGCGACTTCCTTGGTGGTTTCCCTGAAACTGCTCAGAGGTACATACAGGCCTTGCATGCCGTCCGTGTCATAGATGGATAGGCTTACCTTGATGATGTCATCGTCATAGAAGATGCTTTCTACCTTTCCTTGGACTCTTTGCTTGCCGAAGCCACTCATGGTGGCATATAGGTAGGTGCCTTTCTTGATGGTCTCGTCGCCTATCTCTATGTCATCCAACAGGCGGAGACGGACCCTGCTGCCGTCAACGGCCTTTACGTTCTCGTCGATGATGGCCATGATGAGCTTGTCTTTTTCCTTGTCCTTGCCTACGGTGTTGAAGTAGTCGGAGACTTCCTTGGTCTTCTTTGTCACCTTTTCTGGTTGCTCTCCATCTTGCTGTACGCCTCCTTGGTACTGATGGTTGCCGTTAGCGGTATTTGGAGCGTTGTAAGAATTGTCGGTGTCATTGTTCATGGCTCCAGGAATACCGCTGTTCGTGGTGTTTCCTGTTGTGGTTGAAGAGGAAAGGGAAAAGGACGAGTTTTCTTCATTGTCTGCCAGATAGTTGTCGCCACCTCCCAGGTTGCGGTTCATTTCTTCCCAGTTGCGTTGGCGACGGCGACGTTGCGCCTTGGCTATCTCGGAGCTGCTTATCGGGTCAACAAAGTCGTCATTGTTGGATTGGCTGCGATTTTGTCTCACTCGCTCTTGCATCTCTTGGAGCTTGCGCTTCTCCTCGGCTTGCTGTTGCTTGACCTTCTTGGCTTCCTCTTCGTTATACTTTGACTCGTAATCCTGTTTCTTGTTTACGGAGTCGTTGTCGTTCTCTACGTTTTGGACTCCCGAAAGGTCGGAAATCTTTCCGTATTCCCTTTGGGTGTTGTCCATTTTGTCGCCTAGGACGCTGTCGGTGTAGGCTTCCGGTAACTCGCTCGACAAATAGTCGGTGGTCTTCAGCTTGCTGTTGCCTGGCCCTGATGTTTCGACGTTGAATGTGTCTATCAAGAAGTAGCCTGTGAACAACAGCGGTATGTATATGATGGCTGGTATCATATACTTGGGCTGCTTGAAGTTGATTTTCTTTATATCCATCTTTATTGTGCTTTGTGTGAATTACGTTGCTCCTGAAGGGCTTTCTCTACTCGCTCCACTGCCGTGTGGCGTTTTTGCTCCTTGCTCGCATTGTAATATCTTATCATGTTGATGACATTCCAGGCGAACAGGGAGATTACCAAGCCGAACACGATGCCCAGAAAGGCCTTTCTGTGGTCGTTTGCCCATTCTTGGATTTTCAAAAACAGTATGTTGAGCTTGGTCTTCTCAGCGAACTTTTGCCCTGCTCTCACCTCTCGCTCGTATTGCTCTCGATACTGGGGATCGTTCTTGTCGGGCATCTTCTCGCCCATGAGTACTTTCTTTATGTCCATTGTTGCTTGATTTAATAGTCTGACTTCTTGGTTTCCTCCAAGTCTTGGTTCTTCAGTGTTCGCCAGTTGGTGATGAGGATTCCGTGAGGGTTGTTCTCTGTTCTCGGCACTCTTCTGAGCTTGCCGGCGGTTACCAGCTGACGCATCAGAATGCTTGTCCTTCGCTCGATGCGCTGTCTGCCGTAGTAGGTGAAGGTGAGGGAATCGGTGTTGAGCTTGATGCTGTCACAATAGATACTGCAGATGGTGCTCGTACCTATTATATTATTATAGAAGCCTTTTTCCTTCAGGGCGTTGTACTGGGCTAGTCCTGTCTCGTCCACCAGATACATGGCTTTCTTCATGGTGTATTGGATATACTTGTCATCAGGTGCCAACGTGAAGAAGAACTGATGGAACATCTCAATGTCGCTCTTGGCTTCCACATCGAAGGTTTCTTCTTGGGTGGTCTGCTTTACCAAAATAGGAACGGTTCCGTCCAATACGTAAACTTTCTTGTGGGCTTCGTCCACCATGCCCTTGGCGATGATGATGCTGCCTAGGCTCACAATGACGCAGCCTACCAGAAATAGGCTGCTCACTATCATTACGAGCTTGATTTTATTCTCTACATTCTTTAATACTGCCATATTGTTGTATTTTTATCTATTCTTTATATTCTCATCACTGAAGCCGCACTTGCCTTCACAGAGGATGCTACTCCCTCGCCGAAGTTTCGGGTGGAGAATGCGGTGTCGCCCTCTGGTATCATCCACGCTGCCAAGTCTGGAACTAGGTTCAAGCACTTCAAGGCTACTACGGATGCTGCCAACAGGTAGCCGCAGGTCATGAAGGCGTTCTGGATGTAGGCGGCCATGGCTCCCTCGCCTTGGGTGATAGCAGTAAGGTTCTCTACTTGAACACTTAGTACGATGTCGAAAAGTAACAATACATAGAAACCAACGAAGTATAACATCGCTCCGTAGAAGTGTACCGTGAGATACCTCGTTATCCACTTAGCCCAGGCTCCTTCCCATTTTGGTAGGACGCTGAATGCCCATTGAATCGGTCCGAATATCGTGAGCATTCCTAACAGTATCTGCTGACAGAAAATCGTGCTCCACCAACCAATTCGGTAGATGACCAAGGCAAAGAACATGACAACTTTGTCCAGACCTATCATTAAACCTGCAAAGGTGGACTTTTGTGCAGCTTTCGAAACTTGTTTTTGCCCTTCGGTTGTAGCTTTGGTTCCTGTAGCGTCAGCACTAGCGGAAGCAGCAGCTTCCGTTTTCGTTCCATTTGCTGCCACATCAATATCTGCCTGCAAACTACCAGCAATAGAATCTCGTGCTTGGATAAGAGGCATAAGTTCATTGTATTTATCACTTACTTGTGTAGCTTCGGCTTCATATAAGTCATGTGTGTAGCTGCCTATGCAATTAGGAATGTAAGCCAAAGCGTCAAGGATGCAAGCGTTGCTGGCACCTTTGAATCCACTCATACTTGGTGGGTACCAAAAGCACATCACGATGGCAATGCCTAACACCTTCATTATCTTGAAGACATCTATAGGCTCATTCTTCACCATCATCTTGTAGGCCATGCCTCCAGCCACGATGATAGAGAACAATGCTCCCAAAGCCATGCTCATCTGCAAAATCCACCAAAAAGGACCTTGCGAACCGATAAAATCGCTGTTGCATAAAAACTCGTTTGTTTGAAAAACGACATTGTCTATGTCTTCCTCAAACAAATCAACACCTATGGTTTGCGAGAGGTCGCTAACCATGTCTTTTATTCCATCCATCGTACCACTACCGGATGAAGCATCTAAGAATAATGTACTAAATGCCATTTTTATATCAATTTTAAAATTTTCGCACAAAAGTAGTGGAAAATTACAAAAAAGGCTATCTAAACACGATATACCTTTTTATTTAACATATTCTTTTTCTAAGGATTATCGTGTAAATGATTATAAATGAGGCTGCTCACCCCCTTTAACCCCTCGGTGTTAATGCAAGGGTATAGATTATTGAGGTAGATATACAACAAAGCCCCTTGCAAATGCAAGAGGCTGTTGATTATTTGAATAAAGAATCTATTTCTTCGCTGCTTTTTGTTTTATTGAGGAGTTCTTGTCTTGCTGTTTCTAAATTTAGAGCATCTTTGAGGCTTTGTAACTCTTTCGATGAATAAAACTGAAATATTACGAGATTTTCAGTGACTTGTTCTTTTATAGGATATGAAGTTAATGCTCCTTGGTTATAACCTTTCACCCTTTCAAATGCCATTCCGTTCCATCCGAAAAATACACTACATTGTCCATCTTTGCTAACTTCGAAGTAGGGAGTGCATTTCCTTATATATGGAACCTCTGTTGGTTGATAATACTTTATGTTGTTTCGGTAAAGGGTTAAAAACAAAATAGGAACGTAGCTAAAGGTTGCAATTTCTTTTTTATAGTTAACAACCTTGTTGTTTTTTGCTATGGCACTCCATTCATCATATTTTGTTTGAAGTGTATCTATTAGATTTTTGAAATCATTTATTCTTTGTTCTGGAGTTTTATATTTATGATACATGTTTGGGGCACCTGAAATGCTTGCCAAAATAAATGAACCTTTTCCTTTATTATTGAAAGCCATGTTTAAACCTGTAACTTTTCCTTGTTCGAAAAATAAGGAAAGATTGCATGTATCAAGTTTTTCGCCGAAACCAGTCATGATAAAAGTTCTATTAACCGTCCCAGTCTGTGCCATCACATTTAGCATTCCTATCAAACTAAGGAATACTACTGCTATTGTTTTCTTTGCTATGCTATAATTGTTGTAATTTCTGTTACTCATATCATTTACTCTTTGGTTTGACATTATTGCCGTTTTACCTATTTTTGGCTGTAAAGGTACAGCTTTTTCTTGAATTGAGCAACATTATTAACTAAAAGTTTAGTTTTCACATATATTTTATTGTACTTTTGAGTAAAACGACTGGATTTA
>QSCI01000280.1:0-740 GCA_003463005.1 Segatella copri
GGTGCACCAACACTTGCCAACCAGACTTGGAAACCTTAATACGGATTTCTGATTTGCTGAAAGTGGATGTAAACGATTTGTTGAACAAAGAATGTATCAAAGAATGATGAACGATATATTGAAACAGATAAAGGCTGGCGAGGTGTCGGGGGTGCAGTTCAAGGAACGCATTCTCGACAAATATGATATTGCCTGTGAGTTAGTGGCGTTCAGTAATTCACATGGTGGCAAGTTGATAGTTGGTATAAAGGATAAGACCGGAGAAACCAATGCCTTGTCGTATTCTGAGGTACAAGAAACTACCAACTTATTGAGTGATATTGCTTCAGAAAACGTAGTGCCATCCATTCTGATAAAGATAGATACTGTTGAGGTCGAGGATGGCAACTTGGTTGTTGCTACTGTGAAGGAAGGACTCAACAAGCCTTATCATGACAACAAGGGAATCGTATGGGTGAAGAATGGTGCCGACAAGCGTAAAGTGTTCGATAATGCAGAACTTGCAGAAATGATGACCGACTGCGGTAGTTTTGCACCAGACGAGGCTGGTGTTAGGGATGCAACTGTCAACGACCTTGATGCAACGACCATCAAGCAGTTTCTTGGCAACCGTTTTGAAAGAGTTTTGGAGAAGAAAGGCTTGACAGGTGACGCTTTTAATGAAGCATCACTTGATATGATTTGCTCTGCCATAGCTAAGGGACATGACTGTGAGAAGATACTTCGCAATCTGCGATTTA
>QSCI01000281.1:0-732 GCA_003463005.1 Segatella copri
TGGAATAGGCAATCAAAGTATAAGCTGTTCCTTCTATATCTTTCATCTCCATCTTCTCCATTCGAGTGAGGTCAAGATTCTTCATATCAATCTTGCCATCCTTGGTCTTTGGGCGACCACGTTTTCCTGTACGTGGACCAGCATAGACATAAAAGAGACAAGCATTGTCACGAAAGCGGCTTATCAAAGAGAACCCTTCTTTCTTTATCCCATTAACAAATGTACTTGTAGAGAAGTAAGCATCTGCAACTATGAGGGTTGAGAGTTTGAGAAGTTCCTTGCGGTAACGCTTAATGACGCCGATATAGAAATCTACCATAGTCTTGTTTCTAAGACTCAGTTCTTTATTACTTAGCGACTGGTGTGCTTTTAACATCATGCAGTCTTTGGCAACAATATCAATGAGTCCAATACCCATGATTTCGAGACCATGTTTAACAGACTGTGCACATCCCGACCAAAAACGACCGATATGTGGAGTCTTCTTGCCAGCTTTGCTGATGTAACTGGGATCAATGGCAATAGCCCATCTTCCCTGTTTACCAAAGAAGCGCTTGGCAAGTGAGACATTAAGTTTGAGCCAGTCAATGCTTTTCGACTTTTTAAAGCCGAATGCGTTGCGGTAGGTTTGCTCAACATGCGAGCCATACCTCCCCATTTGGGTGAAATTTATCTTTCTTGGTATTACCATGAACAAAATTATCACCTCGATGAGTATTTTCTCGAAACTTT
>QSCI01000282.1:0-715 GCA_003463005.1 Segatella copri
TTGTATAACTCACAGAAAATGAGTATCTTTACAATCGCTAAACAATAAAGATAAAACTTCAAAGCCGTGAGCAAAGATACAAAAATTATTTCAGATCTGCGAAGCTTTTTCGCAAAAAATGAAGATAATCGTGCAATTAAGTGCATTATGGGTGTGATGGAACATATAAATATACGCTCCAGCCAGATTGGAGTAGAGAAAAAAGAGAACTGCAAGTTCACTACCTTGCAGGTACTCAACCTTCTCATGCTCTTCCCATTCTTCGTAGTCAAGAATGCGAGTCGATACTCCAACTCGTCCTTGAGTAAATTGTTCAATTGTGATAAAGACATGTTCTATCGTTTTATGAATGATGGCAATGTCAAGTGGCGCAAGTTACTATATGCAATGAATCTTCTGCTGATAAAGAAGATATCAAGCAGCACAACTGTTCATCATGACAAGCCGGTTTGTTTGATTATTGATGATACTGATGCACCTAAGACTGGTATGACGACCGAACTCATAGGAAGAATCTGGTCTCATGTTCATCAAAAGAGCATCCTTGGTTATAAGTGTCTGACCATGATGTTGTCCGATGGCGTTAGCCAGCTCTTTCTCGATTTTTCTCTTCATGGTGAGGAGGGAAAGGACAAGCAAAAGGTTCAGGGACTTACTGCTAAGCAACGCAAAGCTCGCTATACCGAGGACCACGAAGGGCAAGCGGTAAAAGAGC
>QSCI01000283.1:0-703 GCA_003463005.1 Segatella copri
AAGTTGTCACCAAGTAGAACAGACTCAACCAACGGCAGAACATACCCAAGACCCTTGGAGTGGTATTTCTTCCATCGGCTTGTTCGCTCCGTCTAATGCCCAAACTTATGAGCCATTCCCAGAGGATGAATCCGCCAAGAAGAAAAAGAGAAAACGCAGAAAGGGCTTTAGCCTTTGATGCAAGTTACAAACCATTCAAACAACAAAAGAAATATGAAAGAAGAACTATTGGAAGCCATCTACGGCACAGTTGAGAGATTGGAGCAAAAAGTCGATGAACTTTCTGCCTCACCAAAGAATACAGAGGCGGAAAGCACTCCGGCCTCTGTAAGTGTTGATACTAGCAAACTTGAAAAAGCTATTCTTGCTATGGCTGTAAAAGAAGGGGAAGCTATTGACAAATTGGTAAGATTAAGAGAAGCTATCTGCATTTTTACCGACCTTACCAAAAAAGAAGCAAGCAAAGATGAACAGCGAAGTAAACTCTTGTTTGATACTGTTAATCAGGTGAAACAAGAGCTGAATGCCACATCAAAAATTGTGCAGGACAAACTTCACGCAATGGATAACACACCTCTGAAGAAAGTAGTGACTCATCGCTTCGAGCCAACTTCAAAGTCTGTTCTTCTTTTCATTGGTGGCTTGGCTCTATCTCTTGTTCTCTCCATTTGGGGCAATCTCACCCAATGGCGAGAGCATCAAG
>QSCI01000284.1:0-691 GCA_003463005.1 Segatella copri
CATTGGTGAACCGGAATCCATACTTGCATGTGCTGCCACCGATGCTTCCGAAGCCAACGTCAAAAGTCGGGTGACTTGTCGGACAGGTGAACTCAAAAGCACCGCCACCTCCAACAAGGGCTGGGGTCGTGGCATAAGCTCCGGAAGCGGCTTTCTCTTGGATGATATTGTCAGTAAAGCCATTCCTTGACACTTCAAGTCCTTGCGCAGTCCATCTTGCCACTGTACTGTCGGGCTTTGACGGCACGTTGGTCTTGACCATCCATGTACGTTTCATGACATGCCACAGGGAATCTGTAGGTGAGGTATATGTTGCAAGTGCCACATCATCGTCGCCCCAGAAAGTGAAGCCTCTGTCCGGCATCGGATTGCCGTTTTCACGTCCCATGACAAGCAGACGGGAAGCGGATGAAGGGTTGTATGGATTTGCGTCATGATAAGTTCCGTTCTCCTTCAAGGCCGCATACACCGGACTTTCCTCATATGATGTTGCGGAAAGCGGTTGGGAGAGACTTCCTGCCATGTCGGTTCCAACAGCTGTGACCCTATGGTGGTAGGCTTGGTTCTCCGCCATGTCCCAAGTCAGGTTTCCGTCGCTGTCAAGATACGAGCCTTTGAGGGTGATGCCGTACTTTACCGCCAGATAGCTCTCCACTTTTCTGCGCTCATCGGGTGTAAGCATCCTGCTGAA
>QSCI01000285.1:0-691 GCA_003463005.1 Segatella copri
TTCTCAACAGCCTGTCTGTAAACAGAATTGCCTTTCTCCGTGTCAAGGTTCTTGGTGATGACCTCACCGAAACCGAGGAACTCACGTTCATGGCGGTCACGCTTGCCGTTCTTGTACTCAAAGGCGGTAGTCATGACAGGTCCATCGTCATGGATTCCATCATCAACGGTAAGGGCAGACATCACCCACTTGCCACCAGGAAGTCCGTAGGTAGGAGTGGTATGCGCATAGTCGAGTGTGAAAGTGCCGCCCAAGGAATTGGTGACAGACTTCAACATGTTTGTCCTGCCAATGGCAGAGCGTGTAACCTTCAACTCGCTTTCCTTCTCAGACTCAACGATGTCAAGATAGCCGTCACCATCCACATCCTGCAAAGAGTATGTTGGACGGTTGATGCTATGTGAGGTGGAAGCACCAGGGTTGGTTGAAATCTTGATGCTTATGACAGGAATGTTGATGGTCAAAGTGAACGCTGCATTTGCAGACTCTGATGTAGAGGCAGATTCACTAAGCGCACTTGCACCCTTCCAACTGATAGGCTCGTCAAAGCCATTGCCTGTATTAAGGGCAACAGTGATACCGTCACCATTCTTCCAGACCTTATCTGGAAGACCGTCAGAGTTGATGTCGATAAGGTTGTATTCCTCTTCGCTTTCAGAGGTAACAATACCAATGCCTGCAGAGAAACTTC
>QSCI01000286.1:0-686 GCA_003463005.1 Segatella copri
CGAATCGCTGACACGAGATCAGCATGATAGAGCATCATAAAACGCGCGGCACTGTTGTTTTTGGCATTCAATACGCCTTGTGAGGTGATGAAGGCAACCAACCCGCCGTCCCTTACCGTATCAAGAGCCTTGACAAAGAAGTAGTTGTGTATGCGTCTGGTGACAAGTGCCCTCATGCCTTTCATGGCTGTATAGGACGGATCAAATACGGCAACATCGCCAAAGGGAATATTTGAGATGGCGAGGTCGAAGTAGTCATTGAAAGGCTTTTCTATCTTCTCGAATCCCTCTATGCGCACTTTCTGCTCCGGGTGCAGATGGCGGAGTATCTTTCCCGTAAGCAGGTCTTTTTCAAATGCCATAATGTCTGCCTTGGGATTGTTATCCAAGACGGAATCGACAAAGGCACCGATGCCTGCCGAGGGTTCAAGCACCTTTTCGGGGATAATCTGATGCTCTTTCAACACATCCGTCAGAGCCTCTGTAACGGCTGACGGCGTGTAGAATGCCGTGAGGACGGACTGTTTCAGACTGTCCATCAACTGTTTGTACTCGCTTTCATTCTTGCTGTTTTCACGGATAAGTCTATGCAGCTCCACTGTTGGAGCAAACAATTCAAGGTCTGACTTTGCCCAATGGACGGCATCCGCCAGTTCCCTGGCAGGGTTCAGGATGCACTTCAATCC
>QSCI01000287.1:0-681 GCA_003463005.1 Segatella copri
ATAAGAACAAAGGTGGTAACGCTTTGGAGAACTCATATCGTGAGTTTATCAAGGTTGTGGTTGATTTATGCAGCACTAACGTGAAGCAAGCGGTCTTTGCACTGTCATACGCAGAGACCGAGCTTGACTTTCATCTGTCAATGCCCCATATAAAGGATTGTTTGGGAACCGTAGGCTTGTATGTGCGCAAAGCTATTGCATTTGTCCGAAGGATGCAAGAGCATGTGGCAGCAACATATCATCTTCATGTGACCACATCCACTTCAGAAGCCTCCCCACCAGTATCATTAGAATCAAAGCCATTAGTAAAATGGACTGGCAATGCCGTTGACCTTGTAGAAATGGTATATGGCATCTGCGTAATGGGAAGCGTGAACGATGGCGATGTGAAGTTCAAGGATTTGGCGCAAGCCATGTACCAGTTCTTTGGTATCAAAGCCAAGGACTGCTATCGTTTCTACACCGACATCAGAAGACGCAAGAACCATAGCCGTACCTATTTTCTGGACAAGATGCAGGAGAAGTTGAATGAGAAAATGCGGAGGGATGATGAATTGGAGAGAATGAGGAGATGAAAATGCAAAGCACCATTGGCTATGAAATGTGTAACCAATGGTGCTTTGTGAATCGTTATAGAATTTTCGTTTCAAAGAAATTCTTTATCTTGTATATACCTATATC
>QSCI01000288.1:0-659 GCA_003463005.1 Segatella copri
GCCATGGTCTTCATACTGCATTTTGCCGAATATTCGTCCATGCTGTCGGAATAGACGATGCTGACCTGTGTATTGAAGAGGTGGCTCATGTAAGCGGAATACACACCTGTAGGTATCCAACGCTCACCGAAGTTGAAGTCCAGGTCCTCAAAGGCTATCGGTTCGGGAATGCTTGCCTTCAAGGCTTCCAACGACTCCCTCACGATTGCATGGTCTGGATTTTCCTTCAGCCATTCTTCTATACGCTCCGCTTTCTCTATGACATTGCCAGCAATGAAGCGGTCGGCTATCTCGTAGCCGTCTATGAGCGGATTGTAATAGATGCGTCCTTTAAGCGCTTCCGTCAGTTCCTGTTCCGGCATATCCGATAATTCAGTCATATACGGCAAGTCGATACGGCCGAACTTGTTGAGCGAGGCGGTGAGCGCTTCCTCTGGAGAATCCACATGACTGACCTCGTCAAGCGAAAAAGAGACCGGGTGGTCGAAGATGTCTGACTTTGTGAAATGTCCGTTTTCCACCCGTTCCAACGACAGCATGTCGCGCCCTGAGGCATCCATAAGGATGAACTTCACGTTCTGCTTGGCATTGAGGTTGCCGAAGCGGATGAAGAAAGCATCATAATAGACATTCAGACTCTCACGCATCTGCTTGTTTTC
>QSCI01000289.1:0-657 GCA_003463005.1 Segatella copri
GGCTGATGCTATTGGACAGCCGTGGCGTCAAGTCTGAACTTACTCTTCCGAACAGTTCAGTCCATTACTTCAACTTCAATCCGAGTCTCTGGCTCGCAGACGGATTCCGCAGCCTGAGTGCCAGCCTCAAGCACGGCGACCTCTCACAGGCTACCGTCATCGGTGTCTTTGCACCGGAACTGGCAACCATCGGCAAGGATATGGTTGTCTATGCTCTTGACGGCCGCAAGGGCGACGGAGCCATTCTGAGCAAGGACAAAGCCGTAAGGGGTAGAGGTGTTGAACCACTGGACTATGGTTCAGCATCGGGTGAAGACCTGCTTTATCAATCAAGTGATTCTTTGTCCGAGAACGGTTTTAAGGAAAGCGCCCTGCGAGTTGTGTCCTACTTCAAGGTAAGCAATCCTTCAACAACATTGTGGGGAGACAACTCCAACACCACATTATTCATCGGAACCCCTTCCACCTCTGGCAGTTTCGGTACGGATTTCCCGACCTCGCTCTTCGGTAATGCTTCCATCCGGGGATATGCCCCTGAGCTTATTGTGTTCAGCAGGATGCTTACACCCGATGAGCGCAGAAAAGTGGAGAGCTATCTGGCGGTAAAGTACGGCATCACCCTCAAAGGCTCGTATCTTGACAGCGACGGAAACCTGA
>QSCI01000029.1:0-37459 GCA_003463005.1 Segatella copri
ATTGGTGCGCTATGATGGTACCGATTCAAGTGATACGATGGTACCGAATGCAGTGCTATGATGGTACCGATTCATGCGCTATAGTGGTACCGAATCGCCGATACTGTCATGTAGGCTTAGATAGAATGGTTTTTGGATTTGCCTGCAAAGGTGAAAGCAACCGTTCTGATGTTCCTACTTCAGTTTGGGAGAAAGTACAGGAACATTATTCCATAAACTCTCCTATCAAAGATAAAAATAATGATTTATGGATTCATAAAGATTTTATTGGCAATAAAAATTGGAATAACTCACAGGCCATAAAAGACTTGCAGAACGGTAAAACTTTAAATGATTTCTCAATAATGTTTGACGAAGCTATAGATAGTGTCAAGGGACTGGATATTTAGTCCCTTGACAAAAGAACGTTGATGGGTTGCCTTTCAAAGGTACTTACTTGCAAGAATTTTTATTCTTTCCTTCACCTCTTCTCTTAGCCATAGAGGTTCCAACACCTCCACGGTATCCATGTTAGAGAAAATCTCTTGCTCGAAATCAAATTCTGGTTTCAGGTGATACTCAAAGATGGAGTATTCATCGGTACGCTTCATTTCCTTTTGAGACTCATGGAGAGGAAGATTACGTATGTAGTTGCTCTGGAAGGCATCTACCTTGAGCACCACCTTCTGAACTTCGGAATCCTTGTTGTTGATGATTCCAAAGCAATCCTTGAAATATTCGGCCGGTTCCAAATCCTTTGGCATCTTGAAAACTTTGTCTGAGATGATGACATTTTCCATACGGTCAAGGGCATAACAACGGATATCGTCTGTGCCAGGGCTATAGGCAACCACATACCAGCGTTTCTTGAAAGCCTTCACGAAATAAGGATGGATGTCAAACTCATAATACTTCTCGGAATTGTAACTATAGTAAGAGATGAAAATGACATGGTTGTCACGCATGGCCTTGATGATGTCTTCCAGATAGTTTCTGCCAGAAGGCATGTCCTCCAGAAGGACTCGTTCCTTGAGCTTGCGGCTGTTGCCAACCATGGCATGGAGGGAGAAGGCATTGAGCATCCAACTGCGGGTACTTCCTTCCTCGAAGCAGTCGCCATACTCGATGTTGTAGCGGTATCCGCTGCCACAGCTGATGCTTATCTCAAACAGTTCCTCGATGCTATGGATGTTGTTGATGAAGGTTCTTCGGGAGAGTTCCGTTCCCTCACTGAGGTCAGAGTCCAACCATCTGCTTTGGATTTCCTTCAGGGTGATGCCGCCCCTTTTCTTTGCCCGGTGGATGGTTTCCACGAGCCAGACATATTTGTTTAATTGGTTGATTGCCATATTATCTTGTTTTATTTTGTTTCTTATAATTTTGGTACAAAGATAACGGAAAAGTAGGAAAATATGTTGCACAAGTTGAATTATTTTTGATGTGTGAAGTGATTTTACACCCATTTCTTCTATCTTTGCATTAAAAACTTAGAAAGAAATGATGAATTGTAACAGAAACAGACAAATGGTCAAGCGCCGTATCTATTCCTTTCAAATGGACGGCGAGAGTAGGGCAGTGGCAATCTGCTTGTCATACTGGCGTATAGGGTAGATTCCAACTTAAAAGTGTGCCACCTCTAATAATTAAAAAGTATACCACCTAACCTGAGGATGAGATTGTTTTTGCATAGTTTTCTATGTTTTTGAATCTGTAAGTGATTATTCCCTATTTTTCTTTGTGGGTTCAAAGTTTTTTTGTACTTTTGCACTGCATTCCTTTTGCAGGCAGTGCATGATATGAGTATGTCAATTCATCAGTTTTATTGAATATGGATCGTTTTCGCATAGATACCCATGGGGATTTTCAGAAGCTTTATAGAAAGTACTATAAGGCATTGATGCTCTATGCGCTCAAAATGACTCATGATGAGGAAACTGCGGAAGATATCGTGCAGAATGCTTTTCTCAAGCTTTGGGAGAAAAGGATTGACATGGAAAATGAAGCGATGGTTCGCTCTTTCCTCTATCTTTCGGTACGCCAGCGTTCGATAGATTGTTTTCGCCGTACGCAGGTGGAGGATAAATACCGGAAATATGTCTTGGGAGCGAATGATGCGGTAGAAAAGGAATGGGATGACGAAGAGATATTCAGTAATGAACTCTATCGTCGTCTGTTCAAGGTTATTGATGAGTTGCCCCCACGCCAGCGTGAAATCTTCCTTGCCTATATGGAAGGTAAAAGCAATGCGGACATAGCCAAGGCCATGCATATCAAGGTTGATACCATCAGAGTTCAAAAAAAGCGTGCGCTCAAGACTTTGAGAGGTAAAATCAGCAGGGAGGAACTGATTTTGCTGTTATTGCTAACAATTTAACATCTTTTACGGATTTCTTGTAAACGTTTGTCTTGTTTCTTCGTAATTAAGATAACAAGACAAGATTATCGTATGGATATATATGACATCATTTCACGTTCCCTGTTACATCGTTTGGATGAAGGGGAGCAGCAACAGTTGGACCAGTGGTTGGCTGAGGACGAGGGGCATCTAAGGCTCTACCAGTCGTTTTTAGCCAAGAAAGATCTGGTAGAACAATATCACAAGTACCAGGCTTTTGATGAAGAGCAGGGTTGGAAGAAACTGGCTCCGTTATTGGACAAGCCTGCCAAGTCACACCTTATATATATATGGCGCAGGAATTTAAGAAAGATAGCTGCTGTTGCAGCAGTGGGAATGTTCCTGCTTTTGGGTGGTTATCACCTCTATACGCAGCCATCCCAGATTTCTCATGAGCCTGTCAAGGTAAATCAGGAGATGGTAGAAGCCATAGCCAAGGCAGAAAGTAGCAGTGTCAATGAGGCTACCATACGGGTGGGCAACCGGAAGCCGCAGCAGGTGAGGTCGCTTTCCTCCTGGCTCAAGACCCTGGCAAAGGCTGATGTGGATGATCATCTGCTCAGCACCATTACCACCCGTCATGACAAGGAATTCTGGACCACGTTGCCTGATGGAACACGTGTGCATCTGAACGGGAATTCCCGCATTTCCTATCCGTTGGCTTTCAGTGGAGGTACGCGTGAGGTGGCTCTTGTGGGAGAGGCTTATTTTATTGTGGCCAAAGACCGGGAGCATCCTTTCATCGTACATACAGCTCAGGGTGCTATCAAGGAGTATGGTACGGAGTTTAATGTCAACACCCAAGGTGAGCACACCAGTGTGGTTCTTGTAAACGGCAGCATCAGCGTGATTCCCAAATCCGGGAAAGAGCGTATGATGACTCCTGGCCTCCTGGCTGAAATGGGCTCTTCGGGTGTAAGCATGAGCAAGGTGGATGTGGCTCCATATATTGCCTGGAATACTGGTCAGTATAGCTTTGAAGACTCTTCACTGGAGGAAATCATGCAGGTTGTGGGCAAATGGTATGGCAGGAATGTCACCTTCGCTTCTGCTCCTTTGCGCAAGATACGCCTTACGGGTACTCTCAGCCGGTATGAGAGTATTGAAAGTACACTGGAGGTAATCTGTACGATTGCCCAGGTGAAGATGGAGCAGCAAGGCTATCAGATTGAAGTTCATTAATTATGGTTTAAAAAATAAGAGAGAATGAAAAAAACGTATTTTTCTACCATGGGTATGGCACTCATTTTGGGTGCTTTGCCTTGTTGGGCTTCTTCCTCTCCTCTGGAAGAGGTGGTCCAGCAGCGTGTGCTCAAGGCCACTGTTACCCTAAAGCTTGACAAGGTGGGCGTCAAGGTCTTCTTCAGCGAGATGAAGAGGCAGACGGGTCTTGATTTCGTGTGTTCTTCTGAATTGGCCAGACATTTGTCGCCAATCACCCTTCATGTGAGTGGTGCCGATGCAGCGCAGGTGTTGGATCAGGTGTTAGGCAGCAGGGGTTGTCAGTGGAGCCGTAAGGGTAATATCATCATGGTCACCCGAAAGGAGTCTAAAGTACAGGGCTACCGTTTGCTCAAGGGTTATGTGAAGGATGAAGAGGGTGAAGCTGTGATTGGTGCCTTTGTCAAGGTGGAGGGTACCGATATCCAGACGGTTACTGATGCGGATGGATATTATCAGATCAAGGTGCCTGCCTCCCAAAGCAAGGTAACCTATGGTTATTTGGGTATGGACACGGCTTCCTATATGCTGGCCTCTGGGTCTTCCAATGCCACTCATCATGTGAAGATGACCTCCAGCAATGAGTTGAAGGATGTGATGGTGACCGGTTATCAGACCATCTCGCGTGAGCGTGCTACTGGTTCCTATACCATTATCAGCAAGGAGGATCTGGAGAAGCGTCATTCTGCCAGTCTTGCCGATGCCTGGATGGTCTGGTGACGGGTATGCAGAGTGAGGATGATGGAAGAGGTGGCAGGAAGTTCACCATCCGTGGTATCAGTACGATGAATGCCAACAAGACTCCACTGGTGGTAGTGGACGGTTTCCCTATCATGGATAACAACGATGTAGACTACAAACTCTCCTCCAATCCTAATCTGACGGCGTTGGAACGCATCAACCCGGATGATGTGGAGAGCATCACGGTATTAAAAGATGCAGCCGCCGCCAGTATCTGGGGTGCACGAAGTGCCAATGGTGTGATTGTCATCACAACCAAAAAAGGAAAGAAGAAAAATACGGTAGAAGTTGAAGCTGGTACCCAGTTTACCATTGGAAGCAAGCAGAATGTGCAGCATCTGACCAATCTTGCTTCCAGCCGTGAGACCATCAATTATCAGAAGTGGGTATTCAACAATGATTTTCTGGGTGATGAATATACGCAGGTGATTGACAATCTGAACAACTGTGTATCTCCATCAGAGGTTCTTCTGTGTCAGGGTTTGCGTTGGAATACGATGAGTCAGGCTGATATGAATGCCCGTTTGGAAGCACTGGCTCAGCTTGACAACAGAAAGCAGATCAAGAAATACCTGCTTCAGACTCCTGTCACTTCCAAGACGCATGCTTCCATTTCTGCCAACATGGGTGGATGGGATACCCGTGCTTCCCTACAGTATGAGCATGAAGAGGGTGATTTCATCGGCCGCCATGACAATACCTGGAGAGCAGACTGGCAGAATTCATACAGGTTCAACAAGATGTTCTCCTTCAATCTGGGGTTGAATCTTGTGAGCAGCAACCGGCATTCTTCACAGATTTCTTATAGCGACCTTTCCAGTATTGCTCCATATGAGATGCTGCTCAATGAGGATGGCTCCTATGCCACCAACTGGAGTGCAGATTGGAACAGTGATGTGCTTAATACCCTCTACGACTGGAGCGGTTTTTCCTACAGGAACATGAGATACAATCTGCTGGAGGAAGCTCGCAATCGCCGCAACCGCATCAGCAATACCCAGATGCGTACCCAGATGGGATTGCAGGTGAATCTGATGGAAGGATTACAGTTCAACAGCAAGTTCCAGTATGAGACAAGCCGTTATAAAAGTACTTCTACGAGTTCAGAGGCTTCGTTTTATGTCAGAAATCGGGTCAACTACTATACACCGGTAGGTGAGAATCTGCTGGCTACAGGAGCATCTGCCCTTCCAATGGGAGCCATCGTCTCTGAAGGTAAGGGTAAGAACCACAGTGCTCTTTTCCGCAATGATATCTCATTAGACAGGGTGTTTGGTGAAAAGCATGCCATTTCTGCTGTTTTGGGAAATGAAATCAGCAACTATTATTATACGGCGTGGACGCTTCCTACGCTTTATGGTGTTACTGCTACTTCTTCTGGCACACAGGGACAGCTGGGTTCGTTTGATACTTATGACCAGTCCACGGGAACCATAGGTGGTGTACCTTCAGAGGGTAGGGAGCATCTCACGGATACCTGGAATCACAACCGGTATGTTTCATTCTATGGCAATGCTTCCTACATGTATGATGAGCGCTACGGAGTGAGTGTGAGTGCCCGAAGTGATGCCAGCAACATGGTGACCTCCGAGGCCAGGTATCGCTGGAGTCCGCTCTGGTCTGTGGGTGGCATGTGGAATATATATAATGAAAAATGGTTGAAGGATCATCCGCTCATCAACCGTCTTACCCTGCGTCTTACCTATGGTCAGAACGGTAATGCACCAACCAGTTCTTCTGCCCGTACTACCATTAGTACGGAATCGGGGTATATTGATGAGTTTACCGGATTATATCCTGGATCGATTTCTGATTACGGCAATCCTACCCTCCGTTGGGAGAAGACTGCCATCACAAACGTAGGTTTGGATTTTGCGCTTTTCGGCAATCATCTTTATGGTTCTGTTGATTATTATCACAAGAAATCAACCGATGTTTTGGGTACGGTGAACATGGCAAGCGTGAATGGTACCTCCTACGGAACCTTCAACAATGCTGCCATCCGCAACGAGGGTATCGAGGTGTCGTTGGGTGCACAGGGTTCTATGGGTGACTTCAGCTTTGGCGGCAATATCAATTGGGCATACAACAAGAATGAGGTGACCAAGCTCTATATAGAGGCTTCTGATGTCTCAAGTTTCATGAACAACAGTTATATTCCGGGGTATCCGATGCTCTCTGTCTTCACCTTCAAGTATGGAGGGATGGAAAACGGCATGCCGACAATCCTGGATACTGACGGCAACAGCTATCCTATCAGTGACATGAGCGTATATTACATGGCACCGGAGAAGCTGATGCACTACCAGGGTACACTGGTTGCCCCTCATACCGTGAGCATGAATCTCAGTGTTCATGGAAAGATTTGAGCGTGTCTGCTTTCTTAAATGGCAGGTTTGGTGGAAAGATGCGTATGCCATTCTTCAATTATACGACGCTTGACATCTCTGGCATGCGCACCAACGTCACTCAGCAGGTGAGTGACGTGATGGATCAAGATGGCCATGTCATCAGTAATCCTTCCCATATGTTGCCGCTTCCTACAGTGGATGCAGAGGGTAATGCATTGGGTAAGTACGACTACATGTATTGGAGTTTCTATTTCAATAATATGGACATCAATATTGAGAAGGCTGACTACATCTATCTGAGTGAGATAGATCTCAACTACAGTTTGCCGAAGTCGCTCTTCTCGGGCAAGAAGTGGATCAGGAGCATTGATGTGTTTGGAAAGTTGGAGAATGTTGGACTCATCTGGACTGCCAATTCCAAGCACTATCATCCTCAATATCTACCAGGCAGCTGGGAACCTCAGCTCACCTTTACGCTCGGAGCGAATGTGAAATTCTAAAAACTTCTCATGGAGTTATACTGTAAACATAGTAAAAAAGATAGGAATCATGAAGAAAATAATATATTTAGCAGCATTCTGTGCCTTCCTTCTTACCTCGTGCAACGACTATCTCGACACGGTTCAGAACAAGGGCAATGATGAGGTGTTGAGTAGTAGCAAGCAGGTAGAGGCTCTCTTTGGCAACAGTAGGACTTTCAACACGCCTGCGGGTCTCAATACGGCTGCATCAGATGATTATGGCATGACCATTGAATTGAACGACATGTTGGGATATGTAGATGAGAATTTGCTCAATGGAATGACATGGAACGTTCAGGATGTGGCTGCTTCCCAGTATGGTGACCAGACTTGGGAAGCAGAATACAATAAGATATTCACGGCTAACCTTGTCATCTCCCAGATTGGTGAAATCAAGGATCTCACGGAGGCTAACCGCACGGAATATCTGGCGCAGGCTCATCTCATGAGAGCCACTGCCATGTGGAATCTCGTCAATACCTACTGCATGCCTTATTCCCGGGAGACAGCCAGTGAGCCTGGTCTGCCTCTCAAGACCTCTACCAGTTATGAGGAAAACGTAGCCCGTTCTACTTTGCAGCAGACTTATGATTTTATTCTGGCTGATTTAGAGGAGGCCTTGAAGACTGCCAATACGGGTATTGCTGATAATAGAAGATGGGCAGTGAGCAAGCCGGCAGTGGAGGCGCTGATGGCCCGGTATTATCTCTTCACACAGGATTATGAGCAGGCTGCCAAATATGCCAGCGAAGCGCTCAAGTGTGGTGATGCTGAGCTGGTTGACTACAATGATTTGCCATTCAGACCATCTGATGTCTCTCTGGAAGGAGAGGTAGAGACCGTCAATTACTCGTCTCTTTACCGTTATGGCGACAATCAGGTGGCCAATTTTAAGGAGAACTATCTCTCACAGTATTATACCGTAGAGCAAGTCTTGGTTCCATCTGAAAGTCTCATGCAGCTGTATGATCAGGCTACGGATTTGCGCTTTAGGCATTTTTTCAACAAATATGCGCTCTGGGAGCAGGGTATAGGTGGTTATGGTGAGGATATTGTCTATAACAAGTTCAAGGAGCGTATTTAGGCAGGGCCTACGGTAGCGGAAATGCTTCTCACGGAGGCAGAGGCACTGGCGCGCAGCGGAAAATGGCAGGAGGCTATGGTCTTAGTCAACAAGTTGCGCGTGGCCCGAATTGACCGGACTGCTGATGATATAATGCTGGAGGCAGGAAGTCAGCAGGAGGCTGTAGAGAAGATCCTGGAGGAGCGTCATCGCGAGATGCCTTTCATCATGCGCTGGTTTGATATCCGCCGTCTGGCTTTCAATGAGACCAGTTATGATGATGTAACCGTAGAGCGTGACTTCTATCAGGTAAGCGACAATGCAGTCAACGATGATGTGGTTTCTCATTACGTATTGCCTGTGAAGTCGAAGCGTTATGCCCAGCCTATTGTTTATACCGAGATAGCTCGCAGCAATCATCAGATAGAGCAGAATGCATATGATGACAATAGTGTAGTTGTTACCTCACAGAGCCAGGATTCCGGTGAAGATGGGGATGATGGCTCCGAAGAAGGTGAGGAATATTAAAATTTTGGAATTATGAAAATCAATCAATATCTCTCTCTAGGCAGGTGTATAGGCATGGTGGTAGCTTTTATCACCATGCCGGCCTCTGCCGCTACTGGTCAGGGAATCAGTGAGAAGGAATATAAGCTGGATTCGTTGGAGACGCTTGTAGACAGTTTGATGCCAAAGGTGGATACTCAGGATGCAAAGGAACTTTTCCGGGTGTATTTTGCCACCATTGACAGGGCTGTGAAGCCGAAAGAGTGGGCAGACCGGATGAAAGCGGATGTTATGTCGAATATGTTTGATCAGTATTCTACGGATGACCAGGGGGAAATTTATAGTCTTTATCAGGAAAATTCCCTTCATGCTGCAGACAGTTTGCGCAGCAGGGTAAAGTGTCACTATGATGCGATGATCAAGAAGTATGGT
The DNA here is from genome assembly GCA_003463005.1 of Segatella copri. Taxonomy (GTDB): domain Bacteria; phylum Bacteroidota; class Bacteroidia; order Bacteroidales; family Bacteroidaceae; genus Prevotella; species Prevotella copri_I. The sequence continues at coordinate 9,211 of QSCI01000029.1, forward strand.
CATCTTTTCCCGGAGCCCAGCTCCCAATCTTACGTTTACAGACACAGACGGGAAAGCTCTCAGCCTGCAATCCTTCAAGGGGCAGCTGCTTTTGGTGGATATCTGGGGCACGTGGTGTGCTCCTTGCATAGAAGAAATGCCTTATCTTGCCAAGCTGCAGGATGAATATGCAGCGAGGAAAGATGTGCGTATCATGAGCATTGCCTGTGACAAGAAGGCAGAAAGGTGGAAGGCCTACCTGGCCAAGCATCCTACATCATGGCATCAGTATCTCGTCACTGATGCGGGCAACAAAATGCTGGATGAGGTGTATTTCTGTGAAGGAATTCCTCGCTTCATCATCATCGGGAGAGATGGTAACATCATATCTGCTGATGCTTTGCGCCCGTCAGAAAAGTCTTTCTCTGAATATTTCAGGAAAATCGTCAATCAATAAAGTAAATCTGGTATGAAACAACGTTTATGTACTTTTTTAGTTTTGGCTAGTCTGGCTCTTGCTGCATCTGCCTCCATTCATCTAAAAGGTAAGGTCGTGAATTATTCCGGCGGTAATGTCATGCTTATCCAGACATCCGATACGGACATGCAGAATGATACGCTGCAGATAGCCGGGGATGGCAGTTTTGAAAAGGAAATCAAACTGCTTTCTCCTGGTATTGCCTATTTGGGAATTGAAGACAGGAAAGCCTTCTGTCAGGTATTCCTGGAGGATGGTATGAAGCTGGTGGTGAATATCACGGAGGGCAAGGTGAGTAAGCATGCGGAAGATGGGAATCATGGTGTTGTCTTTGATTACGCGGGTGACAACAAGGATTGTTTCGATTACCTTCAGAGTCATGATGTTTTCGATATAATGGAACGTTGGCCGTTTGAGCGTCTTGATACCATTTCCTTCGCTTCCTATCGCAGGTTGTGGACGGCAGACGTGGAAGCGTATAAGGTGGATGTCAACCGGGTAAAGAGTCTGGTTTTCCGCAGGATGATGAATGAGCAGTTGGATTACACCATTTCCTCTGAGCTGTTCCGCTGGGTCTGGTCTGACAACAGGAGTCATGCCTTGGACAGGGATTTTGTGGCTTGGGTAGAATCCACGGATCATAATGATATGGAGAATCAGGAATTCTGTTCCAGCTATCTCCGCTGGTATGGAAAAGCCCATCCTTTAGGTAAAGAAGAAAAGGGTGGGTCGTTTACCATTCTTACCAAGGCCTTCCAGAACCAGGAAATCATCAACAGATTTGCTGATGACATGATTCTTTCTATTCTCAAGGGGGCACCTGAGGATATGGATGAGGAATTGGCTGCTTACCGGAAAGTGTCCACCAATAGGAAAGGTTGGGAAGAAGCTGACAAAGTTTATACTCATTATGTGAAACTGAAGAAAGGCAGTTTGGCGGCTGACTTTACGATGACAGACAAAGATGGCAAGGTTTTCTCACTGAAGGATTTCAGGGGGAAGGCACTTTATATCGACTGTTGGGCTACATGGTGCGGTCCTTGCTGCGGTGAGATTCCCTACATGGAGAAACTCCATGAGCACTTTAAGAACAGCAAGGATGTTGAACTCATCAGCATTTCGCTGGATTCCAACAAGAAGAAATGGCTTCAGAAGTTGAAGGAAGACAAGCCAAAATGGCGTCAGTTTATTTGTCCGGACAACTTCAAATCACAGCTCTGTCAGAATTATGACATTGATGCCATTCCGAGATTCCTGTTCTTTGACAAGGAAGGCAGAATCATTTCGCTCGATGCGAAGCGTCCTTCTGAGCAGGATATCATCAGGTATATTGATGAAAATCTGAAATAGATAGGTGGCAAGGTTTGACGATATGTCAGATATTCTGATAATCAGCTGATTTATAGATAAGAAAGGTGAGCCTGGATTTTTGACGGGCTCACTTTTTTTACAGCTGCAGTGCTTGAGAGAGATATGAGTTGATCGTCTACTGCCTTTGTCCTCTTTCTTTTTCAATAATGCCTTGCCTTTTTCTGTAAGTATATATTTTTGTCCAGGGTGTTTAGAGTGTATTGTTGCTCAACATAGCCTTCATCTCAGCGCGTTGCTTTGAGAAATCTATGCTACCACGCTTCTTTAATGTTTCTTCAGCTTTTTCTCTGAAAGCTAAAGCTTCATCACCTGTCAGCATTGGGATACCTCTAAATGCTAGAATCAATAGTTACGGCATCTTAAACTATTAATTAAGATGATTGTTTCCTTGATTCCGCAATAACAATTCCACAAAATCTCTTATGTTTACAACAAAAATGCGAGGAAATTCAACCTCATTGAGAATTTTAAAGTGAGCATCATTACTCACGATACAACTTGCACCAGCAGCAAAAGCACAATCTACAAATTTGTTGTCATCCTCATCAGCTTGAATGAGATGCAACTTATAATAGGGTGTTACGAATTCCACATTTTTTTGACTTAGAATCACAGACACAACATTACTAGCAATATTTGCATTAGTCTTCTGCTCAATGATTTCTAAATACTCCTCTATAATTTCATTTGTAACGCACAAGGTCAATTTACCTTTCAAGAAATCATCCCAAATCTTACGATAAGGCTTATCCTTGGAAGGCTCATCAATAAGCAATTAGTATCAAGAACTATCTTTCTCATTTGCCAGAAGTACGTAAATGTTCATTACCCCAGCTCTCGATGGTATCAAGAGTTATATTTCCATTATCGCACAACTCATCAATCCCCTCATCAACCTTCTTTGCAAAGTATTGAGAGAGAACATTTTCAAGATTATCTAATTCCTGTGGAGTCTTGATATAAGACATCATTTGAAGAATCTTCATCTGAGCAGGGTTAAAAACAGTCTGTTCCATCCTATTTTCAATTAAACGTTCAACATTCTAATCGCAAAAATACGCTTTTTCTACGAAACCACCAAGAAAATCGAAAGAAATCTGCAACTCATCAGCCAATTACCCCAAAATCATCAGTAAACAGCAACCTATAAACTATTAATTGTAACCTATTAATTATAAAATCTCTTCTCCCCCAGCGGTCTCAGCCCGCAAAACCATGGCGAAGACCGCTTTGGTCCGCCAACCTTAGAGCGAAGCGGTTCTGAGCACCGAAGGGCGGTTACATCCTTCCCTTTTCGAGAAGGGTATCTGTCCCCTGTAGGGGAACCGAAAGGGTCGTAAAGCCTTTTGTGGCTTGGTTGGGATGTGGAGCTTCCTTTGGCTAAAGGGAGACGGAGGGATTCGAAAAACATCTCCTTTTCGAAGTATTCCTTTGTTTCCATAATTCTGATTTTTAAGAATTCGAATGCAAAGGTAAATACTTAATGTGTTGAAAAGCAGTTTTTTCATCCATCTAACTATTAATCTTTATTAATTATACATAGAAATATACCATATATATGAAATATATCATGTATCTTTGCACCAAAGTAGGACCATTTAAATAAATACACTTATGAGTACAGTTTCAGTAACACCTTCTAAAAGAAAGATCATTGACTTAAAAGATGATACTTTTAAGACTCTATCCATTATGGCTATTCAGAAGGGAACCAACCTCAAAAACTATATTGAGGATATACTCAATGGCATAGCCGAAGATTACGAAGACGCAAAGCTCTATGCTAAATTAAGAAAAGAGCAGCCAGAGGGTCTCATCCGTGCCAACAAAGAAGAACAAGAAGATTTTGAAAAGTGGTTAGGCGTAAGAATGTCGAATTTCCAAAGCCTTTGTCAAAGCTTCCAAACGTCTTTCAGGCAAGATGCTCGATTCTTTAAGACGTACGATAGTAGAAGTTAAAGCAGCCAAAGGTATTCAAGATATCTCTGACTGCAAGAAACTTGTTGGGTATCATTATATTATTCAGTCTCCAATGTATCTCCACCATTAGCATGGCGGTCCCATCAGCAGGTTGCCCCCCGGCGGTCCCATCCCGCAAAAACATGGCGCAGGGCTTTCATGCCCCGTTTTATGTTTAAATCTTGTCTCGTAATAATGCTACTTTTGTGTTAAGTTTGAGTGGAATGGGAGATAGAAACTGTTAAATCTTGGAAAAACGGACAAAAAGATGCGTAAATACCTTGGAAAAACGGACAAATTATCGTATATTTGCCATGGAAAAGCGGACAAAATACGTCCGTTTAATATTAGAAAAGAGGACAAGGTTTCATTGGTCAATAATTCAGGTATTCCAATTTACCTGTTGTTCAGATCTGGTTGCTTTTAAGTTTCAGGTTAACAAGAAGACTCAAAACCACATTTCTGTTTACCTTCAGAAATGTGGCTTTGAGTCTTTTTGTATTTTACTATTTGAGCAGCAGTACAGATATATGAATGTACATTTACTGATACATATATTACCTATTTTTAGGTATTGTGAACAATTTAATTTTGTCGTACCTTTGCACCCAAAAAAATAAGTTAAAAGATTAGTATGAAACATATCCTGTTGCTTATGATGCTTTTTGAGGTGAGTCTGATGGGAAAGGCGCAATCTATGTCTGGCAAAGTTGTGGACAAAGATTCTCATGAAGCGATTATCGGTGCTGTCGTGTATGTGGGTAGTTCTCAGAAAGTGGCAGCTATCACTGATATTAACGGGCGATTTTCCATAGATGCAGCCAATGCAGGTAAATCTCTTAAGATTACTTATATAGGATACAAAAACTATTTAGGTAAGTTAAACCAGGCTCTCTATGAAATGGAACCGGAAATCAAGTCTGTGGGTGAAGTAGTGGTTACAGCTCAGGAGTCAAAGAGTCTGGCTTCTGCTTCTGTTATCGAGAAGCATGCCATGGAGCACCTGCAGCCTTCAAGTTTTACGGACATTCTCGAACTGTTGCCTGGTGGACGTTCCAAAGATCCTGATTTGAGTAGCCCTAATACGATTCGTATTCGGGAAGCTGGAAGTCCTTCAGGATATACTACCACTTCCCTCGGAACGAGTTTTGTAGTAGATGGAGCTCCCATCAGTACCAATGCCAATATGCAATATGTGGCTGGGTCTTGGGATGCAGCAACAACATCCAGAGAAAATATGAATGCCGGAGTGGATATGCGTAGCATCTCTACCGATGATATCGAGAAAGTAGAGGTGGTACGTGGCATTCCATCGGTAGAATATGGCGATTTGACAAGTGGTCTGGTGAAAATAGAACGTAGGAGAGGTGGAAATGACTGGAATGCCCGTCTGAAAGCAGATATGGGAAGCAAACTCTTTTATCTTGCAAAAGGATTGGAATGGACTCCCCAACAGATGACCCTCAATCTCAGTGTTGATTACCTCGATGCGAAGGCGGATCCAAGAAACCGGCTTGAAAATTACAGGAGACTGACGTTTTCTGCCCGGTTCGGAAAAACTTGGTTGACAGATTTTTACCGTTGGAAGATTTCGTCCAATCTCGATTATACCGGTTCTTTTGATAATGATAAAGTTGACCCGGATCTCAATAATCAGGCGGAAGATTCTTATAAATCGCAATATAATAAATATGCATTTAATTCACATGTAAGTCTGTCTCCCAAGAAGCGCATTTGGTTTAAGTCGCTGGATCTGACTTTGTCTGCCTCTTATGAGTATGACCTTATCAAGCGAACCAAACTGGTACAGCTGACCCGCCAGACAGTGGCAGCTACAGCAACTACACAAGGGGTTCATGATGGTGTTATCCTTCCCTATAAATATGTGGCTTGCCATGATGTAGAAGGAAAGCCGCTCAATCTTTATGCTAAGGTCAATGGTAAATTCCAGGTTCCTTCTCTTGTGGTTTCCAATACCTTGCTGTTAGGCACCGATTGGAATTACGACAAGAATAAAGGACGGGGGCAGATTTATGATGTAACCCGCCCTCTTTATGCAGGTTCCATGTCATGCCGTCCCCGAAATCTTTCTTCAATACCTTCCAACCAACAGTGGGGAATTTATGCTGAGGAACAGTTGACATTGCCTTTTGCTGGTCATTCTCTTGAACTGATAGCCGGTATAAGAGGTACGCAGATGTTGAATCTGCCCAATAATTATGAGATGCATGGTAAGTTTTTCTGGGATCCCCGTATCAATCTCGGCTTGACTTTTCCGAAATTCAATATTGGCAAGCTACCATCCTTTATCCGAATAGCAGGTGGAATAGGTGAACATACCAAAATGCCTACTTTGGAACAGCTTTACCCTGATCCTGTATATCTGGACTTAACCCAGCTGAATTATTACCATACGAATCCAGCGTATCGCCGTATCAACCTGATGACGTATGTGATAGATGCAACCAATCAGAATCTGAAGCCAGCACGTAATTTCAAATGGGAGGTGAGTACTGACATCAATATAGGAGGCAATCGATTGTCTGTCACACTCTTTAGGGAGAATATGACTTCAGGCTTCCGTTTGCAGACGGCTTATGCTCCCTATATATATAAGTGGTATGATGCATCGGGAATTGATGCCGATGCACTGTCGGCTCCACCTTCTTTGGAAGGATTACCCTTTGAGAAACGTAAGGAACTGAGGGGCTACAGTTATTACACCAATGGCAGTCAGACTCTCAAACGGGGAGTGGAATACACCTTTGCTACCCGAAGAATAGAAAAACTGTTCACCAGACTCACCATCAACGGAGCATGGTTCCGCACGGTTTATCGTAATTCTGTGGTAGAGACTTATCGCCCAAGTGCTGTTATCGGCAGTAAGCAGATACAGTATGTGGGGTATTATGAACATGATGGAGGCAATATGAATGAAATGCTCAATACCAATTTCACGTTAGATACGGATGTCCCCAAGTTGAAGTTGGGCTTCTCAATATCCGCCCAATGCCTGTGGTATACGCTGAAACAGAGTAAAGAGGTGAGTAATTATCCTACCAGCTATATGGATAATGACGGTGTGATGCATGAGTGGAAAGCAGGTGATGAAAATGATGCTTATCTCAGGTATCTGATCAGGGATTATAACGACAGCTATTATCTCAAATACAGAGTACCTTTTGCCATGAATGTCAATTTCAAGGTAACAAAGAAACTCTTTGATGAGAAACTGAATGTAGCTCTGTTCTGCAACAAACTGTTGGATTATACTCCCGAATATGAAAACAATGGAGTAACGATCCGCCGTCATGTAACTCCCTATTTTGGATTAGAAATGAATGTAAAGATATGAAGAGATTGTTGATTATATGTATGATGACCTGTGGTTTTATCATTTCCTCCTGTCATCAGGATGAAGATTCCCTGTTTGCCGAAGCTTCCATCGTGTTGCAGGGAGAAACGGATATCGTTCTCGACAGGGTCCAGGGTACGGTAAGTCTTACCAATCTGAATACCACCCAGGTTTTCACCGTATCATCATTTGAAGGGAATATAGCCAGAGCCAGTATTCTTCGGGGTTCTTATGCTATCCTGGTAGAGGGTACTGCCCAATATCATGACGCTTCAGGTAAAACCTACATCAGGATGTTCAGGGCAAGTACCGATTATGTGGGATTGGAAAAGGAAGGACATAATGAAGCGATGTTGAACATAATTTGGATGTAAATCATGAAGAAGAGATATTTCATATTATTTCTGTGCTGTGTGTCTTGGTTTACTGGAAGGTCTGCAGTAACAGATTCTGCCAGGATAGAGCATCATGCTACGTGGAAAAACTGGCAGAAGGAGACAGCATGGCAAAATCCCGCCATTCATGGGCTTAGCCTCACGCTGCCTTATTCTGAAGTGTATGTCCAGATGGATTACCTGCATCAATCTGCTCCCTTTGTACTGCAGAAGGGAACAGGGCATTTCCTCTCTGAGGCCAAGGCTGAAACCTTCCTTCGCTTGAGCAACCACTCTTCTGCTTGGGGGGCAGCATCTTACATGACGGGAAAGCAATATCAGGTCAGCTGGAATTCTTCTTCTGATTATGATTTGCTGAATCCTTATATTCTGGCGGATACTCTAGGAGGTGACACACATTGTGAACGGTATGGTTTTCAGGGCGGATATGCTGTCAGCAAGGGAAAATTCCAACTCGGTATTGAAGCGATTTTCAGAGCAGAACATGAATATCGAAATGTGGACCCGAGAATGCGAGGTATTGTCACAGATCTGACTCTACGCCTTGGTACTGCCTATGATTTCGGTAAATACCAGTGGGCTGCCGGTCTAGAAGGGAATGTATACAAGCAGACCAATGATGTGGATTTCTATCGGGAACTGGGTGTTATACCTGAGTTTCAAATGACAGGATTGGGAACAGAATACAGTCGTTTCTCCGGAGATAAACGCACCTTATATTATAAAGGTGGAGGATATGGAATAAATCTGGATGCCAATCCGTTGAACGAAACTGGTTTTTATGGTCATGCCAAGCTTTGGAGACGGCAATATAAACGTATGCTTGCCGATTTGAATTCCGTACCCTTAACCCAGTTGTTTTATCATTCTGCAGAAGTCTCCTTGGGATGGAAGCACATGGGAGGGAGCCGTCAGGTAGCCTTAGATGGAAACCTTGTTTTTGTCAGACGTAGTGGTGATGAAAACATCATTGGCAAGTCCTCTGCCCAATATTATCCTATTATCGGTAAACTTACGATGTATAAGAATTATCTTATAGATACCTATCTCAGAGGACTTTACGGATGGGGGAGTGACTCTGGTACATGGTGCTTGAATGGAAAGATCGGATATTGGAGCAATCGTGAGCGATATGTCTATCCTGAACGCAAAATGGAGGCTGCTAAGATCTATGGAAGATTGGGTGGACAGTGGATGCGCAGTCTCTCCCGAACTGTGGCCCTTACTGTGGACATGGCGGCAGCTATTATGGTAATGTCAGTTCTGGTATCGTCATGCCTTATGCCAATATGAAGGCTTCGTTCCAGGACATGATCAATCATCAGTACCAGTTTGAAAAAGCAGGCTATGGAATGCTCTCTGCTAAGATACGTAGTGATTATCGGCTATCAGGCTCACAGATCGGCTTGTTTGCCGAATTAGGTGGAGATTGGATAACTTGTTCTGAAAACGAACACCAGCACCATCTGCATTTGGCTCTTGGTATCACATTCTAAAGTATAATTTCTAAAGTATAATATAGTATTAATGTAACTAAAAGTAGAAAAATGAAAAAGTTAATTTTAAAGAGTATGATGTTGCTTTCGGTGTTGGCATTGACTTTCACCTCTTGTAGCGACAATGATGACAAAGTAGTTACCACTCCTGTGTCATTGAGTATTGAAATGCCATTGAGACTGGAGAATATAGTTCTCTCCAATGCCAAAGCGGTTTTTACCAATGTAACTACCAATGAAACGTTTATCCAGGAGCAGTTCCAGGAAAAAAATGGTAGCTTTATGGCATCTCTTGCCGATGTGCCTGAAGGAACATACAATGTTGCCATCAGCGGTGACCTGAGTTTTACTAAGGATGGTATTGCCGGTAGCAGTAAAATCAATCAGAAGAGCGAGAATGTGAGTGTAAAATCCGGCAATGCCCAAGTCAAGTTGGCTGTGAACACATTCAATGCTAAGGGAGGTTTCGTTATCTCAGAGATTTTCTTCACGGGTACGCTTACTCCAGAAGGAAAGCAGTATTCTGATGACCAGTATTTCATTCTTTCCAATAATTCTGATGTTACGCTCTATGCAGACAGTATAGCGGTTCTGGAATCTAAGTTCCTCACAGTAACAAAATATGATTATAATCCGGATATCATGAACGAAGCAATGACGGTAGATGCTATCTATATGATTCCAGGAAAGGGTACGGAAGTTGCAGTAGAACCAGGCAAATCTCTTGTCTTGGCATTGAATGCCAAGAATCATACAGAAGCAAACTCAGCTTCATTTGATTTAAGTAAGGCTGATTACGAATTCTATGATGAGAGTTCAAATCCACGCTATACAGACGATGACAATGCCGGTGTTCCTAATCTGGATAAATGGTATTGCAGTTCGCTTACCTATTTCTCTTTGCATAACCGTGGTTTCAAGACTTATGCCATTGCCCGTATGCATGGCGATAAGGAGAAGTATCTCGAAGAGAATACTTACGATGCCAGCTATGTGATGGAAGTGAAGGGTAATGCTTATCCGATGACAGCCAAGAACTGTATCAAGGTTCCTAATTCCTGGATACTAGATGCGGTTAATCTTTCTATTGCATCTATGTGGCAATGGAATCTGGTATCTGCAAACCTTGATGCAGGATGGGCTCATTGTGGTCAGGTAGACAAAGATGAAAACCGTTACGGCAAGTCAGTAATCCGTAAGAAGGATGCTGATGGCAAATGGGTTGATACCAATAATTCTACCAATGATTTCGAATCAGATGCAACAGTCTCTTTCCTGAAGAAATAGGCATTCTTGTATAATTTAAAAAAGAAAAATTTATGAAGAATCAGTTTTTGGGATTATTCCTTCTCTCTTTGTTTCCAGCTTCATTGTTTGCTCAGACTGTGGAGCAGGACACTTCCGTGCGACAGGGCAAGTTGAAGAATGGACTGACTTACTATATACGACATAATAATAAAGAGGCAGGCCTTGCCGATTTCTATATTGTCCAGCGCGTAGGTTCCATCCTTGAGGAACCCCGTCAGCGTGGACTGGCTCATTTTCTGGAGCACATGGCTTTTAATGGTACCAAGCATTTCCCTGGCAAGGGGAAGAAGTTGGGAATCGTGCCTTGGTGTGAAACCATAGGTGTTAAGTTTGGAGCCAACCTGAATGCCTATACATCTGTAGATCAGACAGTCTATCACATCGGGTCTGCCCCTGTCAAGCGTGAGGGCATTATCGATTCGTGTCTTCTGGTACTCAACGACTGGAGCCAGTATATCAATCTCGAACCTAAGGAGATAGACAAGGAACGTGGTGTTATTCATGAAGAGTGGAGAAACCGGCGTACCGGTATGGCCATGCAGCGCATGATGGAGAATGTGATGCCAAAAATCTACAAGGGAAGCAAATATGAAGATTGTATGCCTATCGGCAGTATGGATGTTGTTGATAACTTTCCTTACAGAGATTTGCGCGACTATTATCAGAAGTGGTACAGGCCTGATCTTCAGGCCATCGTGGTTGTGGGCGACTTCGATGTGGATATGATGGAGAAGAAAATCCAGAAACTTTTCGGTAAGATCAAAGCCCATAAGAATCCTGCAGAGCGTGTCTATTATCCCGTAAACAACAACGACAAGATGATAGTTGCCATTGAGAAGGACAAGGAGCAGCCTATTATCATCGGTCATCTCTACATGAAAACCGATGCCACTCCTGACAGCGAAAAGAGCCAGGTAAAGTATCAGCGTGATGACTATGTAAGCGGACTCATCACTTACATGCTCAATGGCCGTCTCTCAGAAAAGAAACAGGTGGCAAATCCTCCATTCATGAGTGCTACCGTAAGGATGGTGCTTTTTTTGTTTCCCGTACCAAGGATGCCTTCAGTATGAGCATCAGCTGCAAGCAGGATCACGTACTCGGTGGTATCTACGAGGCTGTGGGTGAAATAGAGCGTGCCCGCCAGCATGGTTTTACAGAGAGTGAACTGGAACGTGCCAAGAAACTCTATCTCAATGCAGCAGAACGAAAACTGAAGATGGAGAAGGATTATCGCAACGCCCATTACGTAAGCCAGTGTGTGGATCATTTCCTTGAAGGAGAGCCTATCCTTACTCCAGCCTATAATCTGCAACTGGTAAAGCAGTTTGATGGTGAAGTAACCCTGGCTGAGGTTAATCAGTCTGTAGGTAACATCATTACGGATAAAAACCAGGTATTTGTGATGTATGGCCCTGATAAGGAAGGATTTGTTATTCCTTCAGAATCAGAAATAGAAGCTACGGTACTTGCTGCCCAGAAAAAGCAATATGAACCGTATCAGGAGGAAAAGATTCCTTCTACGTTGATATCTGCCTTGCCAAAACCGGGCAAGATTGTGTCTGAAAAACCATACGGCAAGTTTGGCATGACAGAGATTACGCTTAGTAATGGTATGAAGGTTTACGTAAAACCTACCGACTATCAGGCAGACCAGGTAATGATGAGCATACGCGCTGAAGGTGGAACCTCACTTTACGGAAATGAGGATATTCCTAATTTCTCTCTCTTGACAAGTGCCATCACAGAAGCGGGTGTAGGCGACTTTTCAGCTACTGCTTTGCGTAAGGCTTTGGCAGGGAAGTCAATCAGGCTGACTCCATCCATCAGTAGTGAAGGCCAGCGTATAGCAGGCTCATCTTCTGTAAAGGATATGGAAACCATGCTCCAGCTGGCACACCTTTATTTCATGGCACCCCGTAAAGACAGTGTGGCATTTGAGGGTTTGAAGAATCGAACGCTGTCATTTCTGAGAAACCGTAATGCAAGTTCCAAGGTGGTTTACAATGACTCCCTTTCTGCCGTTCTCTATGACCATAACCTGCGTATGGCTCCTGTCACCGGTGAGGTTCTTGCCAAGGCTGATTACGGGCGCATTATGGAAATCTATCGTGAACGCTTCAGCGATGCTAGCAATTTCAAAACCGTTTTCATCGGAAAGATAGACATGGCAGAACTTCGTCCTTTACTCTGTCAGTATCTGGCTACCTTGCCTTCGACCTATAAGAAGGAGCAGACAGACAAGAAAAACGTTCCGCAGATTGTTATGAAGAACGAAAAGGTAAAGTTTGTTCATCAGCAGGAAACTCCCCTTGCCAACGTGAGCGTATTCTACGCAGGCAACGTACCGTTCTCGCCAAAGAATGATCTGGTGCTGGATGTCCTGACCCGTGTATTGCAGATAGCCTATACAGATTCTGTAAGAGAGGAGAAGGGAGGTACCTATGGAGTAGGAGTCAGTTTCAACCTTGAGAAGGATGCCCTTCCAAATGCCTTACTTCGCATTACCTACAAGAGTGATCCGAAACGCTATGAAGAGCTGAATCCTATTATCTATCAGCAACTGCAGAATATTGCTGATAAGGGTCCTTTAGCCAGCAGTATGGATAAGGTGAAGAAATATCTGAAAAAACAATACCAGCAGATGATTATCACCAACGACTACTGGAGTTATGTTATCTGGCATGAGTTGGATGATGATGCCGATTTTGATAAAGATTACTATAAGATGGTGGATTCTCTTACTTCTGAAGAGGTGCAGCAGATGGCACAGACTCTGCTCAAACAGAATCATCGGATAGAGGTAACAATGCTGTCTGAGTAATAATCAGAATTATTTCATTAAAAATAAGACCCGGCAAGAGAATAGCTGCAAGCTATCTCATGCCGGGATTTTTCATTTTACGATAGAAGTTTGAGCGACCTTTAGCAAAGTTCCCATTGGACATACAAAACGACAGTAGGGACGTGTGATTATAAAGGATATTGCGATGAAAAGAAGCGCAATCACAATCACTATCCATGAGGCAGAATGGAAGATAAATGCCGAGAATGGTTCAAAATCAGTCCATTCGCTCCAAACTCCTCCCCATATACATATCATCAATAATGCCCATATCATCTTGCGAAGCTTATCAAGCCGTTTTATAGTAACGGGGCTCATTTTTAACTTATATTTCACGCATCTGCCAGCTATCTGTTGCAGGGAGCCATACGGACATACATGGGTACAGTAATGCGACTTTTTTCCAAAAAGCGGATAGATAAAGGCTGTTACCAGCATGACTATCGCTATGATGCTGACCGATATTTCCATGCCATGGGCAGCAAAGCCCAGCAGGAAGGTATAAGAAAGGCAGGTACCACACCAGAAGCCGAGCACAATGACATTCAGTATCAGTTGACAGAAATGGTATCTTCTGTTCTTGATAAACAATGGCAGAATGGCTGCCATCAGGACAACAGCTATCCCTATGATGTTTCTGAGAGAGAACAGGGAAGAGCTGTTGTTTTCGGAAGGACTTAAACTGCTGCTACCATTTTCTGAATCTTCAGTCGCTAAATGCGCTTTAGCATACAGAAGTCCCTGATGCATGTTTCCGATGATAGCTTTGGATGAGAAAGTAGCACCTGTGACAGCATCCACCTTCATATCCATAGCTTTGTCTATCGTTTTACCTTTCCATTTTTCAAACAGAGTAGAGGCATTGTCAAAGAATTCCTTGGTCTCATCATTCTTTAATGCGATGATGTTTTCTACAACGCCATTCCTGATTACTATTTTGAGTGGAACCTTTCCTCCATATCCCATGATGTTGGATGCTAGAACAGAAGTATTAATCTCTGCTCTTCCGTTTCCCAACATGCGTAGCGTGTCGTTGCTTGCAGTTTCTGCCTTCTGTTCAGATTTGAAAGAGTACCCAAACAGTTCTTGATGTTTGGTGATGGCAAGTGATGAAACAACAATCAGACAAATGAAAAGACTTACAATCTGTTTTATCCGGAAAAATGATTTCATATTACACTTAATCCTTTCTTTCCTGTTTTCTCTTATTTATGTTTCAGGTAATAAGCAATACCGCGTTTTACGTTTTCTTTCACAGCTTTGCTTGAGAAAGTGGCTCCAGTAACGCCATCTACTTGGACTGAAGCGGCCTTGCTGACTTTCATGCCGTTCCATTTATTGAGCAACCCCTGTTTTACCTTATTGAAGAATTTGGGCGTTTCCTGGTTGGCAAGCGGTTTGATATTTATAATCTTTCCTTTCTTGATGTGGATGGAGAGAGGGGTGTTGCCACGAAATCCCCTTACATCTTTACCCAAAGTAGTGGTGTTGATCATGTAACTGCCATCTGCTTCTTTCGTCATAATCTCTGAATGAGAACCTTTGGTTGTTGCAGTCATGCTACCAATCAATCCTGTGCTCAGTAAGGCTGCTAAAATGAATATTCTTTTCTTCATAATTATATTGATAATTCTATAATAGAATGCAAAATTACACAATTATTCTGTAATATACAAGACCCGATAGAAAAATCATCATTTTTAGGTATAGCCCTTCCAATGATGAGAATGAACCTTCCATTGCTATGGTGGGCAGAATCTGTCTTGGTGATATACGAATCGTTGCTGCAACGAAAAAAATCCGTGAGATCTGTGGGACATTAGAACAAGAATCAAAAACTCCTCCAAAAATTTGATAGTTTCACAGAAAACTCTTATATTTGCAGTCAAAAAGGGGATACAATAATGAAGACAATAGAACAGATTTTGAAAATAAAGGCAGTAGTGCTTTACATTCTGAAAGCATTCCCAGAAGGAGTTGATTATATTCATCTCTTTAAGGTTATGTATTTTGCGCAGCAAGATCAGTTAAAGGAATATGGATTGCCAATCATTTACGATACCTTTGTTGCAAGAAAGCATGGTCCTGTACCTGCTTTAACCTATAAGGTGTTGCGTGGTATTGAAGGCAAGGCAGACCTTTCTTCGCCAGAATTGAAGGATTTTGCAGATTCATTGAATATAGCTATCTCTCAGGATGGTCATCAACTTGTTCTAGCTTCCAAGAATGCGGAATGCGATATGGATGAACTGTCTGTAGCTGATGTGAAGATGTTGGATAAATGGATTGAAAAGTGCAAGGATGTAGAATCCTTTGACCTATCCGATAAGTCACATGAAGCCAGAGCTTGGAAACGTGCAAAACGTCAGGCTGACAAGACAGGTGAGGACTCCAAGATAACCATGTATGATATGGCAGCTGCGGCAGGAGCAAGCAAAGACATGCTATGTGTAATTCGTGACCGTCAATCAGTTCAAAAAGCATTGTCATGGATTTAAGGGAGTTGCAGAAAACCTATCTTGATAATCTTCGTAAGGTTACCGAAGATAAATTAGAAATAGGTTCGTTGGTACGAACAGTTATTTCAATAGAAGAAGGCTTGGTTTTCAAGGATGGAAGAAAGCAGAAACCAAAGAAGTTAGTAATTATCGGAGTAGATAAAGTGAAAAAAGTATGTTATGGTTCAGTATTGGTTAATACAAAAATGATGGTCTCAACCAGCAATCCGTCCCATGCATTCCCAATCATCAAGCTATACAAGGCGCCTCTAATCAGCAAGCTGTAATAAGGCGGTCCCAATTCCATCAAAGCTACGCAATGTTTCTTCTGATCCACAGTTTGAAGAATGGGTCGTTGAAAGATACGGTATCTCCATCCACTGTTCTACCGAATTCAAATGGATTTTCTATCATAATCGGTTTTTTTTTCGTTATTATTGAATGTAAAGATAGTAATAATCTTCTTAGTAAGAACTTTATTACTAATTAACATTTTAGTTGTGATATTGGTTAATTATCTTTCCATATATTGCTTTTTACTGAAAATATATTGAAAATTAGTGAGATAGCAAAATATGTTACATTTTTATGAGGGACTTTTGGGGCTACATATACACTTTTATGAGGGACTTTCTGTTATGCAACTGATGGTGTTTGATTGCCTTTCATGGCCATTAACGACTATTCTGCTACCGTGTTGACTGAGGAGCAAAGAGAGCAGCTTCTTGCCCTCTCAGATGACTTGCCCGGCTTGCTTGAAAGGTTGGATGCCAGGAAACATGTTCGAGACAAGGAAAATAACTTGACAGAGGTGTTGTCGGAGTATTTCCTTAAATCATATCTATCATCAATATTATAATTGCAATCAAATGATTAAGACATTAAGCGACTACAATCTTTTAGAGAGCGAGGAATGGAAGGATTCCATTAATACGCTCTTCCTGGAGTTGCGTAGCAAGCTCCCGGAATTCTTTAAGGAGGTTCCTCTACCTACGATTCCTCATGAGGATTACGTGGAAGTTGTCATACCTGCTTCCAAACAGGTTATGATGGAGGATTTGGTAGAGTGGTTGGAGAAGAAACTTGGGTTTCACATCCTCTATGCCAGCAAGCAGAACTATGGCAAGCTGTTAAAGGCGGCAGCTTATTCCACACCGGTGCCCTTTGTATTCCACTATTGCATAAAGCCTAAGGCTGCCAGCTCTGATAAGTGGCGCAACTTCTATAGTTTCCTGTCTGCCCGAATGCCTTGGCTGAAAAGGAAGGCGCTTGCCGTAAAGGCATGGATCTCCTATATATATCACAAGATGTATAGAAGTGACAAAGGAAGAAAATTCTTTACATCAGTTCTTGTCATTTGTATGCTGGAGTTTCAGGTGGTGGACTTTCATGCTGCCAAGGAAGCCTGTTCGTTTCAGGTGGAATGGGCTGCCAAAGGGAAGGCTTTGAGCCTTACACCTTATGATATAGGATTGCCTGGCATTGATGGTGAGGTTGAACTGGGTCCTAAGTCGTTCATGGAGAACATCCTTTATCCGTTTCAGGCCTCTCTCTGGGTTTACATGGTGGCTTTGATGATGACGTTGCTGCTGTTTTCCTATAGGCTTGCCGACCTTAATCCTACTCATGGCCGGTATGG
Source organism: Segatella copri (assembly GCA_003463005.1). Taxonomy (GTDB): domain Bacteria; phylum Bacteroidota; class Bacteroidia; order Bacteroidales; family Bacteroidaceae; genus Prevotella; species Prevotella copri_I. The sequence continues at coordinate 26,534 of QSCI01000029.1, forward strand.
TTTATCCGTTCAAGCAGCTTCCACCTGTTCCCGGGATGAAAAGCAGGTGGCGCAGCTGGTGAAGGCATGGGGATGGAGTCGCCCGGTGGTGCTGGCCTTTGTTGACCAGCTTCAAAAGTATGAGATTCTGGAGGTGTGCAACATGGTAACCAGTAAGGTGGTGCATTTGAAGCCCAGCATCTTTAGCTCCGGGCTTTCTCCAACTCCTGGTGGATAGCCTCTCTTCAGCCCTCTTTCCTGGAAGATGGGCACGATGGATCAATATCGTATTCGGCTTCGGTCAGGTGCCCTGCCATATCAGGAAAACTGCTTCTATCGAAGGCTCGTTTTCCAGGGGCGCTTGCGCCGGAAACCGCACTTTTTTACATCAGGGGGGAGCCTAATCCCCGGTTTCATGGCTAACGCTTTGAAACACGGAGGCTTACCTGCCAATTTCTTGGCGACTTCGTGCGGCAAGCCGAGGTAAGCGATTAGGCTTAGAGAAAGTCCCTAAGAACCCTTTAGTCCCTGCTGACAAACAATGGAAGTTATGGCAAAACAAGTACTCGACATTAGAGCCGGAAAAGGCATGACAACCTCTCAGAGCAATGAGTTTCTGCGCAATGCTAATGGTGGCGAAAGGTTGAAGCGTTGGAGCGGCAACTATGATTCTACTCGCGAGCACCTGAATTTTGAGATTAAGAAAGGTGGGGTGATTTGTGAGGTGGACAAGAAAACATCTGTCCCCAAAAGAATCAAGATTCTAGAGCGTGGTGATAGAATTTCTGAAACAGGAGCCCGGCATCGTTCCACGGAGGAATACCACGCAGAGCTTCGTGAAAAATTAATGAGTGAGAATGAGCAGCTATCTCAAACCATCGAGGGGCAGCAGACTGTCATCAGGGAGCAGCGCGCTACTTTGAGTGGCTTGGAGAAAGACATCAAACATGCCACTGCCAGGTTCAAGGCCCTTCAGACCATGATTGCCAATTTGGAGTCTAAGAAGAATCGGTTGTTGGAGGAGGTTGAGCAACTCAAGCGAGACCGTGATTCCGGAAAGATTAGTGCTGAAGAGGCAAAGATCAGGCTTGATAGGATTCAGAAGGAACTGGAAGAGGTGGATGAGAAAATTGCTGACAAGACTCAAAAACTTCATACTGCAGAATTACAGCTTGCCCAGTTGCAAACCAAGACCCTCTCGGCTGAGAGAAAGTTTGAAGAGGTACAGAAGAAGCTTCAGAAGGAAGTGCCTCTGCTCAGCAAGGCCACCGTTAAGGAAATGCAGCAAATGGGGTATATGATGATGGCCACCGATGCCAAGCACCGAATAGCCAAATATCATGAGTTCCTCTCTTCGCTTCCTTTTGAACAGAGGCAAGTGGCAAGGCAGACAGGAGACATTCTCTTTGATGGTTCCATAGCAGAGACCATCATGGATAATGCCGTTCAGGTGACTTCCATTGCCGCTGCTCTATATCTGGGCTATCTGGATGCTGCCACTAAAATTTCACAATCCGGTGGTAGCGGTGGCGGACCAGGTACAGGATGGGGGAAGCGTGATGATGAAGATGACCTGGCATTCCGCCAGCGTTGCTTCTTCATGGCCCTTCACATGATGAGACCTTCTCAGAAGGTTCAAAGAAAACGATAGGAGTGGATATACCGTCTGCTCTTTCTCTTTACTTGATTGTTAGATAGTTGATCGGCTTTTGTTTGTAGTTTGCATCTTTCATGCCGATGAACTATCTAAGCTTTACCCACCAGAAGTAAGACAGGAAGTAGGCTAGATGATGAAAGTCTTTTATCGTCTAGCCTGTCTTCTTTGCTTTATATTCATATTATCTGTGGTTTACATGTAATGTGGTAAACGGTTTCGTAGTTCTGATAATTTTACAATTCTTGCTTTTCTGTCCATTTTAATATCTAAGGGATGTTTGAGGTTTAGTAGTCAGTAAAGTGTAAATCAATGTTTAGCATACCTGCTTTATCCATGCAAAACTCCCTACATAGCTTGTTTGAATAGTTATGTGGGGAGTCCTTTTGCCCGTTGCTTGTGCTATGTAACTTGATCCTTAGGTGAGATGCCTATGTTTGCTTCCATTCGCTCTTTGATGGACTTGAGTCCTTCATACTCGAAATAGATTAGTCCTTTTGGAGTATCAACACGGAATCCGTCGCTAGTCTCTTTTAAGCCTAATGCGTAAGTCTTGTCCTTGTAGATAACGTTGAAGATTGCTATGCTCACTTTTGAGCAGTCCATTCTTTAGGGTACACCTAAATGGGGCATACCCTAAGAATAAACCTTATCAGTTCTTAGATAGTTACGTATTGTCTGATGATAGTTTGCTTAGTATTTTGGGTTCTGTATGGTTATTATGGAACTCCTGCGACAAAATTATAAGCAAAATCTTGGTTGGTTTGGACTCTCATTGATTGTCAATGATGTTTTTTAATGACTTTTGGCAATCTTGGCACAGTCCGTTTTTCATGTAGAAAGTATTCTTGCCATGGGCATCCTGCATCAGGCACTTCAAATCATCCTTCTTGCAATGCGGCAAACCGCGAGAATGCAGGAATTCATGGATTGTTACTTTCCATAAGTCATCCTTTCGTTTCAATCGGAAGGTTGAAACCACACAGGCGTCACCTGGCCGGAAACTCAATCCCATGATTCCATAGTTGTATTGTCCATGAATAGAAGTAGAGATGTCTCGATGCGTCAAACCTATCGTTACGATTTCATTATTACCTCCATGCTCTTCATGCAACATTTTCAGGATTCCCCCAGCCCAATACCTGTTTCTTGGTTTGTAGAGACATGAGGCAGGTATTTCTCTCTTGTCTCCAACAAACACAGATGCCTCCACCCAAGCCTTTGGTTTCGTATAGAGAATGATACCCAATTGTTTCACGAGTTCTTCTCTCAACTGTTCTGCCTCCTGATGTGAGAAATTTCCCAAAGGCTTTAACTCTATGACATAACCCAATGGAGGATCTGCAGGGAGACTATCTCCCATTCCCTCATTGTCATGACTCTGATTTCCATTGGAACAACCTGCTAAAAACAGGATTGAGATTCCAGCTATAAACAATAATAACTTCTTCATAGAATATTCTTTTTTATTTGTATTTTGCATAAATCAATACCGGTCTTCTCCTAGAAGATTCCTTGTATATCTGCATCGCTTTCTCCACGCAGCTCCTTGATACAGTAAAGCAGCCACGGCTCTCTGTTCCCAGTGGAATATACTCCTTCTCACCAGAGAATCTTGTCACCTTGCCAGCAGAATGGATCAGGATACCGCGGGCTTCTGCCAGATAATTGCTCTTGTCGAGACCTCGAAGGCGAACGCAGTTCTTGAACTTCTTTCCACCTTTTCCTATCAGGACATATCTGCCAAGACTCGTGCATCCACTTCCAGGGTTATTGCTGAACTTTGGTTGGGCTGCTGTATTTCCCTTACCACTTCCATGCATGCAATAGCTGCTCATCAGTCTTTTGCCACGCTGCAAATCATAGATAAAGAATCTCTTTTTGCCAGATGGAATGGAGAAATCCACTAGAATATAGTAATCCGTACTGTATCCCCGTCTGTCACAATAGTCTCTTACTTGTGTCAGGTTCTCACAATCCACCTGATGATACCACTCTTTAGCATCCACCGTATTCTTAAAAAACGGTTTTGTGAACCTATTATAAATAGGTGGAACGAAAAGAACACCGATGACAAGCAGAACCAGTATTCCCAATATAATCAATAACTTCTTCATAATGCATCAGTTCTCTGTTCTCAGAGGAACGATTTCTTCACGCAGCTTGTTTTGAGCAGTAAAAAAATCACCCAATAAAGTCTTTAGGTATTCTTTTACCTGAGGAATGTCCTTAGTCAGTATGCACTGGCGTTTAGAATGGAGAACAAATTTCTGTCCTTCTTCTTCTATGCTGTAGAAAATGGTTACTCCACCATGAGTATTGATTGTGTTAATTGCCTTACGTACGTTAGACATTTGTTCAAGATCATCCATTGGAACTATACACCACCATGGATCCCACATTTCAATGAAGTAGCTGTCATTACTGGCATTAATGACAATATGTTCTCCCTGATACTCAAAATACAAGCGATTCTCGTTCTCTTCTAAAACAGTTACCTCACAATTTAATTGCTTCAGTAGCTCTATGCACAAATCCTTGGTGTGTGGAGGTTCTTCCTGCTTTTCTTCTTGCTGTATGTCTGCGGAAGCCTCAGGTTGTGTACTGACATCTGGCTCTTGTTCTGTAGGCTTTGCTTTTCTTCGAGTAAAGAAATAAGTACAAGCTACAATCACAATTGTTGAAATAATAGTCTCCATATGCATTGTTTTTATTTGATGTTTTTTTCCAATAACTCTGCTATCTTTCTGAAAGTTCGTCCTGCCATGTTTCCTCCAGGAGCTGGTGTCCCTGGTCTCTTATAGCTGACGAATACCGTGTATTTCGGTTTCTCGATAGGGAAGTAGCCGCAGAAGTCTGCATAGATGCCATCTTCCGTATGGATACTTCCTGAGATGCCAGCCACATTGACCATTTTTGATTCTGCCTTCTTGCCCAAGCCGTTTGTGACGAAGAATCTAAGTGCTTTCTGCATCGATTCAATGTTCTTCTTCTTGGCTATCATAGAGTCAACTGCGATGGCGGAACCTTCCTGCATTTTTGGACTAACCATCTTTCCACCATTGGCAATAGCATTGAAGAAGCTCACCATGCTGGTTGGTCTTCTATGATGGAAGCCTAGAGCATAAACAGGCCAGGAACCTTTGTAAGTAGAATCCTTTTCCAATCCCATTTGCTGCAGCTTTTGCAAGAAGACATCTTTATCTTCATAAGCTACATCTACAGCCTGGTCTATAGCGATGCTGGAATTGTATGCTAGTCCCTGCAGAAGAGTCAGCTCCCCATATCCACCCTTTCGCCAATTATGGTCATAGATGGTATCCTGTCCAATAACATCAATACCTGTATAAGTATTGAAAGTATCATCCAGCGATACATTTTCTGTTTCCAGGACAGCAAGAAGGGATGCACCTCTGAAAAGGAAAGTTTCACGGGCCTTGGAGAGTAGGGTGGTGTCCTCTACCACTTTTCCGTTATCTTCTTTCCATCCAACCATTGCCCGGAGATTACCTGTGGATGTCTCCATGACGATAGCCATACCTTCTTGAGCAGCAAACTCCTCCATTCCCTGTTTTACAATGCTGTCAACAGAGTTCTGTAACTGTGTATTGACAGTACTTTCTGGAACTTGTTTAGCAATGCAAGCTGTGAATACTGTTACGATAAGCATTATGAATGCAGCAAAAAATATTTTTTTCATTATATCACATTTTTATGATTGTTACTGCCATTTTCTTTTTTTTGTTACAACTTTACATATCCTGGTCTTATTGTTTAAAATAACCAATGTTCTCTGATAAGAACTTTTCTAAAAGGATTGTCTTTATTATCACATCGAGCATCAAACAATAGCATACAAGAGCGAAATTTAATTACATCATTTCCAAATACTTCATACGCTGAATTTGGTTGATTTAAAAATGCTTCTGTACACTCTATTAAACGGTTGCCCGTAATTGGGTGACACAAATAAGCATTTGCATCAATAATACGATTGAAACCATAATATTTACTCTTGAAACTTTTGCCAAGTGATGCCATTTGCGGAAATATAAACCACATCCAGTGAGTTTCTTTTTTCCCATTTTTAATTTCTTGAAGAGCAGTATTGTAAGTATTCCAAGAATCTTGAGCGCGTATATGTCGACTAGGTCGACCACTCTCTCGTTCCCAAAACTTTTCCCACTCTTCTTCAGTATCAAATGGAACAATTTCACGTCCAAAAACTACTTTTGTCATTATTATTATTTTTAAAAGAAAACATCCAATACTTCCTCAAACACATCATTCGGACTTACTCTATTGAAGAGATTCATAGAGGTGTTGAGCTTCATCACATCAACTCCGCTTCCCATGATGTATTCGATGTCCTTACCCTTGTGGAGCAGGAGCGCCTTGCAGCATTCACGGAGTCTGTCACCCAGGATTTCATGTTCAATATAGGCTCTGGCTTCACCCTCGCCATCCAAACCATAGTAGTTTGCGTTGTGACTATGACCCAGTCCTTTCTGCTGTGGAAAGATATACCATATCCAATGGCTTTGCTTTCGTCCTTCCTTCAGTTCTCTCAAAGCCTGGTTATAGGCAAACTCCTGAGCATCCAGGAAACGTAAGAGATCATAGTGTGGCTGCTGAACCTTAGGCCATCCGATGATGTCCCAGAACTCAGAAGGAAGGCACACATTCTCAAGATCGTAACATCTTTCAAACAGAGGAGCCATTTCTTCTGGAGAATATCCGGCGATGCCGCAACCAATCAATGTTACAAAGAATGTCTTGTCAGGATGATTTTTGGCAAACTCAATGAAATCATCCACATCCTTTTTCATAGCTTCCATACCACTCATTGAATCGATGGCGTAACTCATTCCCTGCAAACCATGTCCCTGTCCTCTGATAGCACCGAACTTCTCCAGGGCTGTTTTTGCCGCACCACCATCATGATGTCCCATGCGTTAGAGCCGAATACAAAGATTTCACCAGCGGCAAGACGGCTGATGAGATGAGGGGTAACGCGAGTCTCTGGATTATTTGGTGACTTATCCAGTTTCGCAAGCTCTTCAGCTTCCACCACAGGGATCATCTTTTTCCATTCCTCCAGGAACTCTTTCATGTCGTATTTTAAGTTCTGAAGTTCAGAAGGCTTATATACGCCACTTTTCGCCACGTATTCTGCCACCTTTTTCTTCACCGTTGCCTCGGTCTTGAACTTTGCCATTTCCTTTGGATTCAACTTAAAGGTAAACGACTTATAGATCTTCTTACCGTTGACCATTTCAAACTTGATAACTGAAATCTTTACTTCCTTACTCATTTTTATTATCTTTTAGTTATCTATTAATACCATTATCCCTTGAAAGGTAAACATGGTAGACTATTCTCTCCAGTTTATGAACTATGTTACTTCTGCGAGTTAGAGACATAAATTCGTTTTGGGTATTTACCAAGTACGAACAAAGTAACCGGGCAAATCCAAACCTCCTTTGTGAATCCCTCTAAATTGGAAACCTTGTAGGTAGCACCACCAAAGATTCTGTAGTATTGTCTGGTAAGACAGATATCTGTAGATTCTTTCTGTTCGTAAGATACACGTACAGTGACCAATCTAGACTTGAAAGTCTCCAACAGATGGTTAGCTCCTGCAACCATCTGCAAGTTATGATGATGTCCAGCCCAAGGCATTTTAATATACCATAGGTTATCACTCTCTTTTTCGAAAGTAAGAACATACTGACGAGTGCTCAAAGACTTCACCATAGCCTTTACTAAAGTGGCAAACAATTTAAAATAATTCATACTTGTTTAAACGTTTTATTAAATTTTACAACAGTTTCGTTCATAAATGAATAGGTAGCAATAAACTTCTTCAATGCCTACAACATCAAATCCTTGATGGTTGTACCATTCATGAATCTGCTTAAATCTACCTTCTCCAATACCATGCAAATGTCCGGTTTCTGAATACTGCCAGATATTGCACTTTCCTCTGCTGTCGATAGAGGGTTGTCGGGAGTTATAATTGGCAATGAAGAGATAATAGCGATTGAACTTCGCCCCCATCTCCTTATTATAAAAGCTCTCGTTGCTATAGATGACAGGATACTTGCCATAGTGTTTCTTCACTAAATCAGCAAACACTTGTATGCTATCCTGCAGCTGTCGTCCCTTCCATCTTCCCTGGATGCCTTTCTCCTCCACATCCAATACAGGAATCAAGTCCTGCTCACTTTTCTTCACCATCTTTTGGAAATCCCGGAACTGAGCAGTTACTGAAGAGCCGGCAGACATCAGATGATAAGATCCCACCTTCAACCCATATTTACGAGCCAGTCTGATATTTCGGCGATAATGTCGATCCACATATCCCTTACCATGTGTAGCTCTGATATAAACGAACTTGATTCGCTTGTTCTTCGCTATTTCCTTCCACTTGATAACTCCATTGTGTTTCGAAACATCAATGCCGTCATATCCGCCATGCGTATAAGGTTGCCCTTTCAATCTATCAACGAAGACATCAGAATAAGATGAAACGATGCCTAACCATCGCTTCACCTTATATGGCGACACCACATACATGATTCCCAGGCCAACACCAGCCAAAACAACCAGGCTGCCTAAGGAAACCAAAGTATATTTCAATCCTTTCTTCATTATATTTTATCTTTTAGTTGTTTTTAGGGGGGACAAAGATAATGAATTTATCCGAAACTTTATAGAAAATTTGGAGAAAAATGTATGAAATGGGGTTATGCTAGTATGAAATGACAAAACGGATGCTTGGTAACATCATAATTCCAATATCTCTACTTGGGCTTCTTTTAAATCTATCAAAAGATATTTGCCATTTTATTACTTGCATAATCCCATCGAACTTACCTCACATTTCTATCCATGACGGCTCCAATGCCTATATCCCTCAAACTTTTCTGTCTAGTTTTTCGTCACCGTTCCTTTTCTGGCATTTACCGTAAAATTACCAAGAGAAGACTTTATTATATAAACGTCATTCTTCGATGATACCAGCTTTGCCGATATTCCCATAAAGCTGACGCCGCCATCCTTCTTTTCAATGGTATACTTTCCGAAAGGAGTAGCTACGATGATGCGGTGCTTGGTGTTTTCAACTACTCCATACACCGTGTCGGATGGAGCCTGCTTTACCTGCTCGGCTACGTTCTTTACGGCATTTGCCACATCGGTATTGTTACTCTTTGCAAAACTGGTTGTGGTGGCAGCTACTACCATCATCAACGAAATCATAATCTTTTTCATAATGTACTACTTTAATAATATCACTAACTTTAAATGGTTTCATACTTCTTTTTGAAAGTTCATTTGAGCTTTTCTAGTAGTATATACCCTAGATTTGTAAAAGGTAAACATCATCTTCGATATTTCTTTTTTTGTGATATGGCTACTATCCACCATCAATCATCCCATTTGGTAATATCAGCTGGACTATGTGGTTGTTTTTCTATTAAGAAATTTGGTAATATGAGAGGTTTTGTGTACTTTTGTGATTGGAAAATAATAAGTGGAATGAAGAAACTGGGAATTATTATGGCGATATTACTACATGTAATTGTAGGATTCGCACAAAGAAGTATTACTGTTGGTGCCAAGATTGAAACAGATTTTCAGATTTGGTACTTGGACTCTATTGTTTTAAGTAATGATAGTACAACTTTGAAATGGCATGTGGAAAGTAAGGGGAATACTTATGCTTGTATGTCTTTGTTTCCTACCATGGTCGATCCTGACACGATGAAAGAATACCATATGAAACATGTTTGGGGCATTGCTAAGGAACCCGATAAAACCATCCTTAATCCGGGAGAAGTGCGCTCCTTTATTTCAACGTTTTCCCGTATCAGCAAATCAACCAAGCAGTTGGATTATAATGGGAATGTCAATTTCTGGGTTAAGGGTATCAATCTGAAAAAGGGTGGATATAGTAAGGCTGCTCCGTATATTCCTGCAAGAAAGAATCTTTTATCATTCAATGATTCGGTCAACAGGAAAAAATCTTGGAAACAGCTTTCTGTTGAGGAACAAAAGAAAATGCTCAATTTATCAGAAAAGATGTTTGACTTAGGAATGTCTGCTTATGGCCGAGGTAAATACCAGGATGCGATTGAAATATTTACCAAGGTGAGTGATATCGACTCTATTGTTTATATAGGTATGGGTGATGGCAAGTTAACGTCTGCTCCTTATCTCGAACCAAAGCGTCCGTATTTTTCCAACTATAGTAAACAGTGGATAGCAAGTTGCTATCATCGTTTGGGAAAGGACTCTCTTGCAGAGACTTTCTTTCCTTATTACAAAGCGGTTCCTTTTGATAGAAAACTTGTTAGGAGGTCAGATTCCGTCCTTATTAATAATACTTTATTTACAATGAGGGTAAGCGATTCTTCAGAACTTGAAGGATTGTTTAAAAAGGTATGTAGCTTGGATTCTATGAACTTAGGACCCGGTAGCTATCGTTTTGCAATGGATTTAAAGAATTTAGCAAACGTATATATTATGACCAATCAGATTGATGCTGCATTGGCTCTATATGTTAGAACCAAAAATATTCTGGATTCCATTCAGCCGATGAACAATGACCAGTATTATAGCTATCTGGATAATTTGGCCGAACTTTATATTCGTAAATTTGATTATAGTAATGCTTTAGCTTGTCTGAAAGAACTAATCAAAGTAGAACCTTCCGAGAAAATGAATATACTGAAAACGTTTCAGAATTCTAAAAAGGGAGAATTAGTTTCTTTGTATATGTCTATTGGTTATTATGATGAGGCATTGAAGATTTTGCGTGAAGAAATAAATAAACAATTATCTTGTCCAGTCCAGAAAAATGTAAATCTCTTAGGTAAAACTCCTTTTTCTGATGTATATAGTTGTTATGCAAAATGTCTATTTGAAGCAGGTTATCATAAGGAAGCCATTCGCGTTTTGAATGGAGGAGATTTCAAAAGCTCAACTTCAAATGTAGATGAATTACTGGCTTTAGGTGATTATTCGAGAAAAAACTATGATGATGATTTAGCGCTTCTGTATTATAATCGTGCGGAAGACATATTTCATAAAATGGATTCTCTAAATAACTAAAGTTTCGCAAGTGAAAATTCACAAGCGTGATTTAACGTAATTTTGGAATAAAAAAAGGCTCTGAAGTTTGTATAACTCACAGAAAATGAGTATCTTTACAATCGCTAAACAATAAAGATAAAACTTCAAAGCCGTGAGCAAAGATACAAAAATTATTTCAGATCTGCGAAGCTTTT
>QSCI01000290.1:0-657 GCA_003463005.1 Segatella copri
TCAGGTTTCCGTCGCTGTCAAGATACGAGCCTTTGAGGGTGATGCCGTACTTTACCGCCAGATAGCTCTCCACTTTTCTGCGCTCATCGGGTGTAAGCATCCTGCTGAAAACAACAAGCTCAGGGGCATATCCCCGGATGGAAGCATTACCGAAGAGCGAGGTCGGGAAATCCGTACCGAAACTGCCCGAGGTGGAAGGTGTTCCTATGAATAATGTGGTATTGGAGTTGTCTCCCCACAATGTTGTTGAAGGATTGCTTACCTTGAAGTAGGACACAACTCGCAGAGCGCTTTCCTTAAAACCGTTCTCGGACAAAGAATCGCTTGATTGATAAAGCAGGTCTTCACCCGATGCTGAACCATAGTCCAGTGGTTCAACGCCTCTACCCCTTACGGCTTTGTCCTTGCTCAGAATGGCTCCGTCGCCCTTTCGGCCGTCAAGAGCATAGACAACCATATCCTTGCCGATGGTTGCCAGTTCCGGTGCAAAGACACCGATGACGGTAGCCTGTGAGAGGTCGCCGTGCTTGAGGCTGGCACTCAGGCTGCGGAATCCGTCTGCGAGCCAGAGACTCGGATTGAAGTTGAAGTAATGGACTGAACTGTTCGGAAGAGTAAGTTCAGACTTGACGCCACGGCTGTCCAATAGCATCAGCC
>QSCI01000291.1:0-630 GCA_003463005.1 Segatella copri
TGGCTATGGGATTGAAGCGGATAATGCTCCTGTCCACTGCCTTGTACATCAACATGTTCAGCCAGAGAAGGCAATGGTTCACGTAGCTGTCGATACGTCCCTGGTCTCGTTTCAGGAATAGCTTGTATTCCTCCCCGAAATTCTCGTCTATGTCCTCAAAGGCGATGTCGTCCTTATCCAACGAATGGACAAAGGCTCTCAGGTTCTTCTGCCATGTCCGCTTGTGCAGAAAGGTTTGTCTGGCTTTTGAGGTTCGATACCATTCCACGATGGTATCACCAAAGTTCAGCAAGAACCTTCCTGTCGTGTCCTTGTCCTTCAACACTGCCTTCAGCATTTCCACGGTGATGATGCCATTGGTGGTAAGAAGTGAGTTGTATTTATCCTTGACCTCAGCAAGGAAACTTGCCAATCGTCCGTTGTCCCTTGCGTTCCGTACCTCTCCCTTCTTGGCGTTCCACTCCTGTGGGGTACAGGATATGCCTGTGGAAATGGCTGCACTTTTGCCGTCAACGGTGATGCGGCAAAGTATGTTGGCTGTTCCGTCTGCCTTCACCTTCTGTCTGTTGATGTAAGGCAAAATTGAAAATGTACTTCTGCTCATAGTTGTTGTCCTTATAATATAATAAT
>QSCI01000292.1:0-627 GCA_003463005.1 Segatella copri
CGGTCTGACCGGTGTTTGAACCACCTGGGGTAGAACCGCCTGGCGTATTATCCGGAGTAGTTGGCGCGTTGAGGTCAACGTTGGTCTTACCCTCCTTAATCGCCTTGATAACGGCTGCCTGAGCACTGCGGCTGGCTACGAGGTTGAACTCGGCGTCATCGCGAAGGTTCTTGAACTCCTGACCTGGCTCCCACTGAACCTTCACACCGGTGATGTTCTGAGCGGTGAACTTGTCGGCATCCTCAGCACCCTTTGAGGTGAGAAGGAGAGAGAAATCACCGAGGTCGCCCAGACGGATTTTCTTGCCCTCAAGCAACATCTCACGCATGCAGTCTACGGCGATGTAGAGGATGGCGCTGATGTCGGCTCTCGAATAAACACTTCCATGCGAGGTGATGTGCTTGGCAAACTTCTCGATGGTCATGATGTCAGTGTACTGTGAGATGGCGAAAGCATTCTGCTTCTCGGTCTTCACGAGTTCCAGGTCCTTTGGGTCAGGGGTTGTACCCTCCTTCTTCGCCTGGTTGATTTCCAGAAGATTTGCGTTCACGCTACGCATTACGATGCTGTAATTAATCATAGTCGTTTGTAGTATGTTTAGAGTCCTTTGTTTTGCAACTCCCCAGA
>QSCI01000293.1:0-621 GCA_003463005.1 Segatella copri
ACAAGCAGGAGCAGAAGGCAGAAGGTGATGCGGGCGGTCAGAAGAAGCAGCAAGATCCCAACCACTGGCTCAATGAGGATGGGACCATCCGCCGACTCAACACCTATTTCAAAAAGGAACTGACCGAGCAGCAGAAGGACGACTATGTGGCAGGCAAGACCATCGAGATCAAGGAAGTGCCCAACAAGAACGGCAGCGGTACCTATACCGCTTATGTGAAGTTCGACTTCGACAAGATGCAGCCACGTTCCTACCGCAACAATCCAGACCTCAAACAGGCGAAGGAACAGATTCCGACCAATGAGAACAAGGTACAAGTCGCCGTCAACGAGCAGGGCAAGACCCATGAGGCGACCAAGCACACCAAGGAGCCGCTGAGTCCGGGACAGTCTGCGCCAAAGAACGAAAAGCAGCAGAAGGAACAGAACGCCGAGGAACAGAAGCCAAAGAAAAAGGCAAGAAGCGTGAAGATGTAGTTGCCTCCACTTGATCCACAGAGTTAATCATCCATCATAACAACCGACATCTGCGACCGTCTATCCCACGGTTGCGGATGTCACAAAAACAACAGACAATGAAGACAATCATCGCAGAGAAACCAAGCGTAGCCAAGGAAATCGC
>QSCI01000294.1:0-621 GCA_003463005.1 Segatella copri
ACAAGCAGGAGCAGAAGGCAGAAGGTGATGCGGGCGGTCAGAAGAAGCAGCAAGATCCCAACCACTGGCTCAATGAGGATGGGACCATCCGCCGACTCAACACCTATTTTAAGAAGGAACTGACCGAGCAGCAGAAGGACGACTATGTGGCAGGCAAGACCATCGAGATCAAGGAAGTGCCGAACAAGAACGGCAGCGGTACCTATACCGCCTACGTGAAGTTCGACTTCGACAAGATGCAGCCACGTTCCTACCGCAACAATCCAGACCTCAAACAGGCGAAGGAACAGATTCCGACCAACGAGAACAAGGTACAAGTCGCCGTCAACGAGCTGGGCAAGACCCATGAGGCGACCAAGCACACCAAGGATCCGCTGAGTCCGGGACAGTCTGCGCCAAAGAACGAAAAGCAGCAGAAGGAACAGAACGCCGAGGAACAGAAGCCAAAGAGAAAGGCAAGAAGCGTGAAGATGTAGTTGCCGCCACTTGATCCACAGAGTTAATCATCCATTATAACAACCGACATCTGCGACCGTCTATCCCACGGTTGCGGATGTCACAAAAACAACAGACAATGAAGACAATCATCGCAGAGAAACCAAGCGTAGCCAAGGAAATCGC
>QSCI01000295.1:0-619 GCA_003463005.1 Segatella copri
AGCGGATAATATTCGTATGCATTGAATACAACAACATTGCGGAAGCTCAGGGTCTTCTCGTTGTAACGGCGAACGAGTTCATCGTATACAGAATAGAGAGAAGAACCGGCACCCAGCGCCATCACATAGAATTTGCCTTCCTGCTGTGCCGCCAGGATTTCCTTCTCGATGCAGTCGGCGATATGCTTTGCGCCTTCTTGTGAAGAGGCAAAGATGTCGGTATGAATCTTCTCCATGCGGGAGATTTCAGAGTATTCTACTGTTGTTTTTGGTTTGTAATACTCGACAGGAACTTTGTTAAGTACGATTTGAGAACTTAAATTGAGTCGCATAACACACGTTTTTTAAAGATTGTTTTTTTCTATGTCTTTGAAGTAGCGATAAGTACTAACTTTCAATTCGTCGGTAGCTGCGTCGTCGCAAACGATGATGCCACATGGGTGAGTTTGCAGTGCGCTGATGGTCCAAGCCTGGGTAACAGGACCTTCGATGGCAGCCTGCAGGGCGCGCGCCTTGTTATGACCGTTGCAGAGAATCATTACCTCTCGGGCAGCCATCACGGTACCCACACCTACGGTCAGAGCCAGACTAGGTACCTTCTCAGGATCATTATCGAAGA
>QSCI01000296.1:0-612 GCA_003463005.1 Segatella copri
AGTCTGCCGAGAACGCTTCAATCATCCGGCACAATATCATGTCATAAACGATCTTCTCGTCCTTGAAAAGACCAATGGCTGCATTTTCTGTGATGAGCAGGGCATGGTGATCGGTCACCTTGGCGGCATTCACGCTGTTCTTGCTGTAGTCCTCACTGCCAGGCAAGAGTTTCACTTTTTCTCCATATTCCGAATGATTCTCCAGATTCTTGAAGAGTCTGGGAAGGGTGGCAAATACATCATCCGAGATATAGCGGCTTGATGTTCTTGGATAGGTGATAAACTTTGCCTCGTAGAGTTTCTGGGCGACGGAGAGTGTATGCTCTGCCGTGAAGCCATGCTGGGAGTTGGCTTCTTTCTGCAAGGTGGTGAGATCGTAAAGGAGCGGTGCCTTCTCCACCTTTCGCTTGGTTGCGACCTTTGTGATGATGGCAGAACCGGTATCTTTCACCTTATTATATATGTCGGTTGCGGTGGCTTTGTCTGTCCATCGGTTGGCAGATGTGAACTTCAGTATATTGCCACTGTCTGCATCAACCACACCGAAGTGTACCTGCCAGAACGGTTTCGACTCGAAACGCTTGTGTTCCCAATAGCGTTCGCACACCATGC
>QSCI01000297.1:0-612 GCA_003463005.1 Segatella copri
AGTCTGCCGAGAACGCTTCAATCATCCGGCACAATATCATGTCATAAACGATCTTCTCGTCCTTGAAAAGACCAATGGCTGCATTTTCTGTGATGAGCAGGGCATGGTGGTCGGTCACCTTGGCGGCATTCACGCTGTTCTTGCAGTAGTCCTCACTGCCAGGCAAGAGTTTCACTTTTTCTCCATATTCCGAATGATTCTCCAAATTCTTGAAGAGTTTGGGAAGGGTGGCAAATACATCATCCGAGATATAGCGGCTTGATGTTCTTGGATAGGTGATGAACTTTGCCTCGTAGAGTTTCTGGGCGATGGAGAGTGTATGCTCTGCCGTGAAGCCATGCTGGGAGTTGGCTTCTTTCTGCAAGGTGGTGAGGTCGTAAAGGAGCGGTGCCTTCTCCACCTTCCGCTTGGTTGCGACCTTTGTGATGATGACAGAACCGGTATCTTTCACCTTATTATATATATCGGTTGCGGTGGCTTTGTCTGTCCATCGGTTGGCAGACGTGAACTTCAGTATATTGCCACTGTCTGCATCAACCACACCGAAGTGTACCTGCCAGAACGGTTTCGACTCGAAACGCTTGTGTTCCCAATAGCGTTCGCACACCATGC
>QSCI01000298.1:0-611 GCA_003463005.1 Segatella copri
AAGAAGTTCCAACTCGCCAATGTGAAGGATGTGAACTACCGCACAGAGGAGACGCCTTCGGAGAGCGAGAATGTGAACAACAGCCATGCCTATGAGTATGATGCCAATGGTAATCTTGTCTATGTCAATACAAGCCGCACAAAGAAGGACGGTATTGCTGACGAGAAAGCCGCAGAGCGTAAGCTCAAGTGGGACGAGGAGAACCGCCTCCTTGCTTCTGATGACAACGGCTTTGTGACCAACTATTGGTATGATGCTGATGGTGAGCGCACGGTGAAGACATCAGGTGAGAGTGACCAAGTCTATGTGAACTCTGAGTTTGCTGGAGGTCGCACGAATACTGCCAAGTTCTCATTGTATGTATCTCCTTACCTCGTAGCCAACCAAGGCGGACGCTACACCAAGCACATCTATATCGGTAGCCAGCGTGTCGTTTCCAAGATTGGAGACTTTGACTCTTACGGTTCTGACCCACGCCGCATCCAGTATGCAGGTGGTGAGACTGATGGCTTGTCTGTTGATTATAAGGTTAAATATACTCAGCAGTTGCAGGTTATCAAGGATAATTATGCAACCTTTGCAGTGCCGTACAATGGCGAGGACAACAACGA
>QSCI01000299.1:0-610 GCA_003463005.1 Segatella copri
CCGGTTCTTCTCTCTATTCTGTATACGATGAACTCGTTCGCCGTTACAACGAGAAGACCCTGAGCTTCCGCAATGTTGTTGTATTCAATGCATACGAATATTATCCGCTCCAGAAGGACAGCTCTCTCCGTACCATCAACCAGTTGAAGGATCGTTTCCTCAATCATGTGGATGTGGCTGAGCAGAACATCTTTACACTGGATGGTTTTGTGGCACAGGATGCCGTACAGGACAGTTGCCGTCTTTATGAGCAGCGTATCAAGACCTTTGGCGGTCTCGATGTAGCCCTCCTAGGTATAGGCCGTTCGGGTAATATTGCAGCCAACGAGCCAGGTTCGGGCATCCAGTCGATGACCCGTATCATCCTCATCGGCAATACCTCTCGCGAAGAGATGGAGAACAGTGAGCAGACCAAGGAAACCATTCCTCCATGTTCGCTCACCATGGGTATCGCTACCTTACTCTCAGCCAAGAGCATCTATCTGACAGCCTGGGGCGAAGAGAAGGCAGAGATTATGCAGAAGGTGGTGGAGAACTCTATCACAGATACCCTGCCGGCATCATTCCTTCAGACTCATCCGAATGCTCATGTTGTCATCGACCTGGGTGC
>QSCI01000003.1:0-116068 GCA_003463005.1 Segatella copri
GAATCATCGGGAAAATCAGCGCATTTACAGTCTTGCAATATATTAATTATGTAAACAACAGACCGATTGGCAGGGTTAAGTATGCGCTAAATTAATTCCGCCAACGGGTATACATTTGTCATTTCCCAATGGAACCACCTCATGCTCAGTGTGCTCATCTATGCCCCAATCTTTCTTGAAAAGCCACATTGTATTGGCAAAACAAATCACTTGTGGGTCATACAAACGTATCTGTTCTTCAACAATGTCTTTCCACTGCTCATAAGCCTGTGCCAACTCTTCATCAGAAGTAGATCTATAACCTGGCATTTTATCGACATTGATATAAGCAATATCCTTCAACAAATCAACCATAGACTTATCATCACGAATATATGGCACATTGCTATCACCATAAAGTTTATGATTACGTATGCCAAAGAGACTATAGATAATGGGTTGCCAAGTTGTATTCTTGAAAGCATCATCATTATTGAAAGCGCCATAAACTTCCCAACCACCGCCATAGGGTTTACCTTCCTTCATATCATCATACGGCTGTTTTAATATCCACATGATACGAGGAGAAGACTGACAATAGCCTTCGATATTGAACACTCCATCTGGCAACGGCCAAAGGTCATCTGTTGAAATCCCCAATTCTTTAGCCCTTGCATAAATCTCTTCCTTGATTTTCTCCTGCCCTTTGCGAATTTCTTCAGGAGATAGTTTTTTTGAATTTACCATATATCTACAATTATAATATTAAACATCTACCGTTTTGTCATCAAGCTCAAATTAATCGGCATAATCATAAGAGTTTCTTTCTTCCTCGTTCTGCGCTTGCACAACCTTTGCTAAATAAGATCTTAGAGTTAGCCAACCTGAGAACATTTCAACTGGTATTTCTACGCCAGAGCAATAAGCAGAACTTGCTTGTTGAATTCGCCATAAATGCATAAATTATCTTTTTCATAAAATATGTTTTTATAATTTTCATTTACTTAACGATTGATATCGCCTATCTTAACCATAACAGATTTACCATTTTGCTTTATGGTATCGTTGCTAAAAGTTAGGTGATTCAACCCATATACTTTATCCGTACCTTTATACTTATCAACTTCAAGATTCTCTTTTTGATACTCCGCATAAAGGGCTTGTTTTATTTCGTTGACCGTTGGGTCGCTTTCATCATAAACTTCACCGGTTTCTTCATTATGACCATCTACAACTAACGACTCTATATCGTACTTCATACTTATACATTGACCAAGAATTCCTTGCTTGCTCAGTTCCCATGTCCCAGTACACAAACTACCATATTTTATACCGTCATCATCTATTGTACGCATCTCTGTAAACTCCCCATTTTTATTGAATTGGTACATAATAGTAACATCATCTGTTGACAATTCTTTCCAACTGCCATCCATCTTTGACATGGTGAGTTCGCGACTATCTATACTAAGTATTTCATATCCCAAGAAAGCAAAGGCAATAATGGCAACGGCAACAAGTCCCCAAGTTATTCGCTTAGCCAATCTCTTAGAAACAGATACTCCATATCCGGTGTCAACAACCTCATCATCACCATCGGTTGTTGCATCTTCAGGTTCTGGTGCAGGCTCAGCCACAGGCTTGCTTTCAAGTTTAGAAACTGCAGGAGCTAACTTTTCTTCTTTGTCATCAGCAATGATGGCTTCAGAATTTTCAAGCCACTCTCCGCAATACTTACACTTCTTTGCTACTGCAAGAATCATTTCGCCACAATAAGGGCAACGCTTCATTTCTTTTTTATCCATAATTCTATTTTTTTTAAGTTAATGTTCAGTTTTGGTTAACCATGGAAGGTAAAATACAGTTTTCTCAAAAACGAGTAGACTCCATAAGCAATGGCTGTAGCCAGTGCTACCGAATGTGGTTTAACTAGCGAGTCAGAGAATAACGCTTGCATGATAATGGCACTAATGCCAAGTCCCGCGACAAAAGCAATAATACAAAAAACAATTTTAACAAATAAGGGAAGTGACTCTTCTTCATCATCATCTTCTTCAATATCTTCTATCTCATCATCCTTTGAAGACAATTCAAAAGCAATCGCGTCACCAGATGTTCTTAGCCCTGTTTCCGCTATAGATTTAGAAGTCTTTTGCCGTTTTTCATAATCATCAATATTCTCATGACATACTGGGCAAACGACAGCATCTGCATCTATCTCTTCTCCACACACCGGACACTCTTTGGTCTTCTTGGCTTCTGGCCGTGGCTCATCGAGCCATTCGCCACAATATCTACACTTCTTGGCTATGGCCAAGATGGTCTCCCCACAATAGGGACAAGTTTTTGTTTCATTTTCTGTCATAATTTCTTTCTTAATTAGGTTTATTATGAATGTTGCGTGGTGAAATGCAAGGTCACCTCATCGCCTTCGATGGTACCAGTCATCTTGCCGTCACTCACAATATACAATGACACCGACGAACTGCCATTGGCAAAGGTCATCTCCAAGTGGTCGCCCGAAAGGCATCCCGACAAATCATCATAACGTTGATTACTCAAACGGGCAATAACGCTTCCACCATTAATAACACCTTCTTGGTCAATGGAGAATTCCAATTCTATTGGTGTGCCTCCATTAACAAACTTGCCTTTGCAACGCAAGTAGGTTTCAAAATAGGGATTAGTTTCATCATACGACTGGGAATAAGAGTTAGCAGAGCTTGATTCATCCGACGAATAGTCGTCGGAAGACGTATATGTTTCGTCAGTATCCGTGTCAGTCGTATCTACCATAACAGAATCTGCGTAATTCTCATTGCCATCATTACTCATTCTACCACCACTGGCATGCATGGTAACAGCTATGATAACAGCCAAGATTGCGGCAACAGCAAGAACCACTAATGATGCTACGACATTGGGGCTACTATGACTCTTGGTTTCATCA
Source organism: Segatella copri (assembly GCA_003463005.1). Taxonomy (GTDB): domain Bacteria; phylum Bacteroidota; class Bacteroidia; order Bacteroidales; family Bacteroidaceae; genus Prevotella; species Prevotella copri_I. The sequence goes on from QSCI01000003.1 coordinate 2,930, forward strand.
GATTCTATTGGATCAACATGTTGCTCATTGTAGACAGGTGGAACCGAAGTTGGTGGAACATCCCCTGTCAACCATTCCCCACAATATCTGCATTTCTTGGCTGTGGCCATAATCTCTTCGCCACAATAAGGACAACGCTTGGTTTCTCTTTGTTTCTGATCCATAATATTTAGCATTTAAAAGTTTTTTAAAACATAACACTACAGATGAGCAGGAAAGGAATAAACAAGACATAAGCCATCTGGGCATATTGCAGTATTCCAATCTCTACCTCGTCCTCATCCAATTCATCCAAACATCCTTCTTTCAAGGAAAAGTTCAATAGTATCAATAATAAAGAATCAAAAAATGAAAGTACGGGATTGTTGGTATTACCGCTCACTAAGAGAACTATCCCAAACAATAATTCCACAATAGCCAAGATACCACCCCAACGTAAAGCCCTTTCACTCTTCACTATCAAAACAATACCAACATATAGGTTGATTGCCAAATAAGCAAAAAAGAGAAAAAGCACAAGAATGAGCGATAGAGTTGCTCCATCACTCGCACTCTCCCAGTCCAAATTTTTGTCTGCAAGGATCAAAAACAAGCAAAACAAGCCTTCCATGGCAATGAGCGACGAGATGGATACCGTTTTAAATACCTTGTGGTTGGCCCATGCCTGCTGCAAATACATCCAAAGGATGGCGCCACATACAAAAGATATCAAGGTTCCCAAATTTTCGGGGATTGCAGCACTGAATTTCCACAAAAGCCCCTTGGTAAAATGAAAGTCATGGGCAAGACTTATCAGTTCGCCTAAAACGACTCCCCAAAACGCTATGTTCAGATAGCGTGAATGATTGTATATTACCATATTCACTATTTTCAAGTTTAAATATCTACTTCAAATGGACATGCATTAATCTTCATAAGCCTCTATTAGCTTTATGTTATCACGTTCTATTTTACTCAATTCTTCAGTAACATTTCTACTTATCGGTGTGTACCAATCATACTGACTAAAGTATTGCCTAAGATCATCACTCTTAAAAATATACCCATGACGAGCAAAGATATAGTTACGCATTATACGCAATTCACGGCTGCTTTTATTTTCCAAATCTTCTGGTTCTGCATACCGCATACATAACCAAGCATATTCGTCATCATTTGAGTCAACATTTGTAGTTGTCACACTTTCATCAGGACCATCTGATTCTGCAATATCCTCCTGATTATTTACAGCCATTGTATCAACAGACAATGTATCTTCACCCTCCATCTTTAGGTCCGGAGAACTCATCTTGGACGGATATTCCTGCCACATCTTAATTGTGTCAAACATATATGGCAAACCTTGTGAATAGCCAAAGACGATTAATAATGAACAAACAACAATGGCAATATAGTCTATAGGCTTCGCTTTTGATGTTCCACATTCCAAATCTCCAGACTTACAGAGTTTTATAACCAAAATAAGAGGACCAATATATGGAATAAACAGACTAAGAACCCACTTCCAAGAAAGTTCTGCATCACGTAAACGTCTTACATACAAAGCCAAAGAAGGAATGATTATCGCCAGCTCTACAACTAAAAGCACTAACGAGATTTGCAATAGTGTACGAGACGAATCTAAAAAAGTCACATGTTTATCTACCAATAAAAATGCAAGTCCAAAAATAGCATTAGTAAAGAGCGCAGTCCAAAGCATACAAATCCAAAAATGCTTACGCCCTATAGATGACTTGAAATCACAATAATGCTTGATGAAGGTTGATAGAAGAAATACTCTATCCAACCCGGGATATTCTCTTCCAACTCTTCACCAACATTATTAACTCCCTTGTCTTCTATGTTCGACTTCGCCAAATCCACAGAAGAAGCAAATGGGGGCCTCACTTGTGCTGTTTTTTTTGTTAAAGGTTTGTCCAACCATTCACCACAATAACGACATTTTTTAGCTACAGCTAATATTGTTTCACCACAATAAGGGCATCGTTTCATTTCTCGCTCCATAGTTACATGTTTTAAATTCTTAATTTCGGGGACAAAGATAGTTATTCTATTTGACACTATCAAGTCCATAATGGTTCATAAACAAAATTTCTTGATTTCGGCTTAACAAAAGTTCTGTTTCATTGGTATATTATCATTTTGCCAGGTGTTCCCGAGACTTGGCGGGTTAAGATTTCGGTTTCGGCAAAATAAAAAAGCGTGGGAACTTACCTGTCACTCGTCCCACTCTCTGAGGCCTTCGCATTGCCCTGCACTGTTGAACGAGCAACGTCGAAGCCCACGCCGATATGTATACACTTTTCCCTATACGGATATAAGACCTATCGCTTTGACGCAATAAGCCATACCAGTAAAGGGATGTGAATTAACACATCCCGAGAGCACCTACCGTTGCTATGTTCATTGACAGTGCATGAAGTTTGCGAAGTTTCAGAAAGTCAAGAACAAAGCGCTAAGTATGCGCCTTTTCCATTATGTCGTGATCCTTACTCAGAATCATCGGCAAATATACGAATAATGTTTGAAAGAACAAAAGTTTTTTGCAAAAAATCCTCATTGAGGGATAAAATTCATCAAAATCCTCCCTCTCTGAGGGATTTTTCTGTATTTAACCACGCTATGCGAAATTTTTATTGTACTTTTGCACCCGTGCTTGGAAAAGCAACAAATAAAACAGAAGAGTAAACGATATGGCAGAAAAGAATAGCATACCCCAATTCGTGAATAGTGAATCTATTATGTCGGATAGCAACTATGTGAAGTGGCTCTCCGATTTGAAAGGTCGTATTCGCATCGCCCAACTCAAAGCGGCTATCAAAGTCAATGAAGAGTTGCACAAGCTTTATTGGAGCTTGGGAGAAGACATTTGTAACAAGCAAAAGCTATATAAGTGGGGCACTAATTTTATAAAACAGCTTAGTTTGGACTTGCGTTCTGCATTTCCAAATGTAGAAGGTTTTTCTTGGTCAAATCTTTATAAAATACGCAAGTGGTATCTCTTCTATTCTTCGCAAAATGAATTTTTGTACCAAGCTGGTACAAAATTAGAAACCTTAGAAAGTACTAGCGTTCCTATGCCTGCGATTTTGCTTCGTGTACCCTGGAGGCATCAGACTGTCATTGTCTCAAAATGCAAGACCATATTGGAGGCAATGTTCTATCTCAACCAAGTGATTGAAGGCAATTTGAGTCGTAATGAGTTAGAACATATTATCGAAGCCCATCTTTATGAGCAAAAGGGAAAAGCCTTGAATAACTTTGAGTCCACACTCCCTGCGCCACAGAAAGCCTTGGCTAACGAGATGCTCAAAGACCCTTATAAATTAGATTTCTTATCCATGGCTGGCGACTTCTCGGAAAAGGACCTAGAGGATAAGCTGGCTCAAAACATTACTCGTTTTTTACTCGAACTGGGCAAAGGTTTTGCTTATGTTGGGCGACAAATGGAACTTACCACACCAAGTGGAAAATCATACTTCCCCGACATGGTATTCTATCATACCAAACTCAAATGTTATGTTGTGATTGAGCTAAAAGTGGTTGATTTCATGCCAGAGTTTGTTGGCAAACTTAACTTTTATGTTGCAGCAGCCGACGAACTTTTAAAAGACGAAGGAGATAACCCTAGCATTGGTATTCTGCTATGCAAAGACAAAGATTCATCTGTTGTTGAGTGGGCTTTAAGAGGCATTACCACTCCATTAGGTGTTGCAAGTTACCAGCTACAAGAGGTATATGAACGAACTTTACTCGAAATGAAAGAGCAATCCGCAAAGAATTCCACTAGCAATAACAACGATTAAGAAAGCATAAACAGAATATGGTTTTAAATTACATTTGGATAGCATTTTTCGTGATTGCGTTCATCTTCGCACTCATCGGATTGGCAATGGGAGATACGACTATCTTCCAGAAGATTGTAGATTCCACCTTCGATTCTTCCAAGAATGCCTTCGAGATTTCTCTCGGACTGACGGGCGTGCTCGCCCTCTGGCTTGGCATCATGAAGATTGGAGAGAAGGCGGGAGTTGTGAATGTGTTGGCAAGAGCACTCAGCCCGGTTTTCACCCGTCTCTTCCCTGATATTCCGAAGAACCATCCGGTGATGGGAAGCATCTTCATGAATATCGCTTCGAATATGCTGGGACTCGATAATGCGGCGACGCCTACAGGATTGAAAGCGATGCAGCAGATGCAGGAACTCAACACGAAGAAGGATACGGCGACGAACCCGATGATCATGTTCCTGGTTCTGAACACCTCAGGACTCACCATCATCCCTACCACCATCCTCGCCTTCCGTGCCTCCTATGGAGCAGCCCAGCCTACGGATGTCTTCATCCCTATCCTGATGGCTACGCTCGTGGCTACGCTTGCCGGAATCATCATCACTTCGCTCTGGCAGCGCATCAACATCCTGCAGCCGGTATTGCTCGCTACTCTGTTGGGAATGTGCGCTTCGTAGGCATCATCATCTGGGGATTCGGACAGATGGACAAGGATACGATGAACACGGTAACCACCTTGGCTTCTAACATGATTCTCCTGGGCATCATCCTCTGTTTTATCCTGGCTGGTTTCTGGAAGAAAGTGAATGTTTATGATGCATTTATCGAGGGAGCGAAGGAAGGTTTTACTACTGCAGTGAAGATTATCCCTTATCTCGTAGCTATCCTTGTGGGCATCGGCGTGTTCCGTGCTTCGGGAGCGATGGATATGGTGATTCAAGGCATTTCGTGGTCGGTAGAACAATGCGGCTTGAACGCCGATTTCGTAGGCGCCCTGCCTACCGCCATCATGAAACCGCTGTCGGGAAGTGGCGCACGAGGCATGATGCTGGAGGCGATGAAGAACTATGGTCCTGATTCGTTTGTAGGCAGATTGAGCTGCATCTTCCAGGGCTCCACCGACACCACCTTCTATATATTGGCTGTATATTTCGGAAGCGTAAGCATCAGGAATACCCGCCACGCCGTGGCTTGCGGCTTGCTTGCCGATTTGGCTGGAGTCATCGCAGCAATCACTATAGCATATTTATTCTTCGGATAAGAGTCTCCCACAGATTTCACAGATTTACACAGATAATCTTTGAATGACGGCGCAAGCCCAATTTAACATTTAACACTTAACATTCAACATTAAGAAAGATAATGGCAAGTTTAAAATCACTCGCAAAGGATACCGCCATCTATGGTTTGAGCAGTATCATCGGCAGATTCCTCAACTATCTGCTTGTACCACTCTATACGGCTAAGATCAGCGCCGCAAGTGGTGGTTATGGTGTCATCACCAACATGTACGCCTATACGGCGTTACTCCTCGTTATCCTGACCTACGGAATGGAGACCACCTTCTTCCGTTTTGTCAACAAGGAGGGAGAAAACTCAGAAAAGGTTTATCACACGGTATTGAGCATGGTGGGATTCACTTCCCTACTCTTCATCGCCCTGGTATTCCTCTTCATCACGCCTTTGAGCGATGCGATGGCTACGCCGACCATCCGGCTTATGTATGGACCATGTTCGTAACCGTGGCTATTGATGCCTTCCAGTGCATCCCGTTCGCTTACCTCAGATACAAGAAGCGCCCATTGAAGTTTGCTGCCTTCAAGTTGCTCTTCATCGGTCTGAACATTGCGCTCAACCTGGTTTACTACGTCATCATGGATGGTCACGATGTGGGTTATGCTTTCTACATCAACCTGGTTTGTACCGCCTCCATCACCTTCTGTTTCTACAAGGAACTGAAGGAAGGATTCATGGGCGAGAAATGCTCCTGGAGCGAATGTAAGGTGCTCGTCAGGAAGATGATGGGCTACAGCTGGCCAATCCTCGTGCTCGGTATTGCCGGTATTCTGAACCAGACAGCCGACAAGATTCTCTTCCCTTACATCTATGAGAAGGGGGATGCGCATGCACAGCTCGGAATCTACGGAGCAGCCAGCAAGATTGCGATGATTATGGCGATGATAACCCAGGCTTTCCGCTATGCTTACGAGCCGTTCGTATTCGGCAAGGCAAAGGATAAGGACAACCGACAGACTTACGCTTCGGCGATGAAGTATTTCGTCATCTTCACCCTCTTGGCTTTCCTGGTGGTGGTAGGTTATCTGGATGTATTGCGCCACATCATCGGTCGCGACTACTGGGATGGTTTGAAGGTAGTGCCTATCGTAATGGCTGCCGAAATCATGATGGGAGTATATTTCAACCTCAGTTTCTGGTACAAGCTCATCGACAAGACCATCTGGGGTGCTTACTTCTCGGGCATCGGTTGTGCGGTATTGATTGCTATCAACGTTATCTTCGTACCAGTTTATGGTTACATCGCCTGTGCCTGGGCTGGTTTCGCAGGATATGGAACAGCCATGCTTCTCTCCTACTTTGTGGGTCAGAAGAAGTATCCAATCAACTATCCGGTGAAGGAGATTATGATTTATGTGGTTCTCGCCCTCATCCTCTTCGCAGGAATGACCGAGGCTAACAAATACTTCTCTAGTGGAATTGCCTGCCTCATCAACACGGTGCTCATCCTCATCTTCGCCGCTTATCTCGTGAAGAAGGATTTCCCATTGAAGAGTCTGCCTGTGGTAGGTAAGTACTTTAGAAAGTAAGAGATTCCAATCATTGAGATTATATTCCAAGAAGTCCGTGGACAATGTGTAAGTCCACGGACTTCTTTTGTTTATATTATACAGAACCTTCGCATGCGGTTCAAGAATAGACAAAAGGCCCCAATGTTCCTGGTCCCGAGCAATACTCAGGATATAATAGCTGCCAGCAAGGCGCCCTGTAAGAGCTAAAGCAAACGGCTGAGTGAACGAAACGAAACGACTGAGTATTTTGAAGGATACGGCTCCGTAAGCTGAAGGATACGGCTCCGTAAGCTGAAGAATATGACTGCGCAAGTGAAAGAAGGCGTCTGATCAGGTTCAAAGAGATAGAATAGGGAGTTCAAGGAGACTACTTCTGGAAAGTTGCCACTAGGCTCAGCAGCTCTGCTGAGCCTAGTCAGCAGGTCTGCTCACTGCAGTCAGCAGGTCTGCCGAGCCTAGTGACAACACCTTTTAATCGTACAACAATACCCCCTTTAGTTGTACGACTGTACACCTTTTAGTTGTACAACTACACACCCTTTAGTTGTACAACTACACACCCTTTAGTTGTACGACTATAAACCTTTAGACGTACAACTATGAATCCATCGATTGTTCAACTTGACTTTTTCTCCCATTCTATACCTCAAAAACAAGAAATAGTCCGAGAATTCTCAAAAAAAGTAATCTTCCTTTTCGTTATTCCCTCATAAAAGTATATCTTTGCAACGATTATTCCCTCATAAAAAATAAAAAGCATGAGAAAGATACTACAGGACAAGATCAATATGAACGATATCAACAAGATATGCATCATGACCCAAGGTAAGGAGAACAACCACCGGAAGGAAGAACTTTACCAACTCACCTTTGATGAAAACGACCGTGTATCGTTCAATGCGCTTTGGGCTTTAACCCATTTCGATGAAGCCAACAACCCTTGGCTCTTTCAGAAGCATGACGAACTGATAGATAGAGTTCTCGTAGAGAAGAATGAGACCAAGCGCCGCCTGATGCTTCAACTCCTTCTCCGTCAGCCTTTCGAGGAAGAATCACTCCGCTCTGATTTCATCGATTTCTGCATCGCCAAGATTACCGCCTGTTCCCAGCCCTACGCCATCCGCTGCTACTGCATGAAGCTCGCCTACGAGCAGATGAAGTACTATCCCGAACTCCTGGAAGAGTTAAGAATGGCCCTGGATATGCTGGAGCAAGAGGTTCTATCACCAGGAATGTTATCGGCAAAAAGGCAAATTATGAAGAAAATCAAGCGAAGCCTTGGAAAATTCGGGAAATAGTCGTAACTTTGCAAAGTTAAATATCAAGCATTACATCTATGAATAAAGATAATATCAACGAGTTCGCATCCTTCGATGAGTATCTCCGACAAGGAGAACCTTCGCAGAAGGAAAGGGCCGAGAACTGGAAGACGGCTATCGGATTGCAGGCTGTAGATGGGCTGCAACCATCGGCGTATCTCATAGATGTGGCTAAGCGAAATATCGAAGGGGAAATCACTCTAGATGAAACCAGAAAACTGATTGACTCTTACTATCAGAGCAAAACGGTCCGCACACCTAAGGATGAAGACGAAGAAGAGGCAGATAAGGTTTCAGCCAACATCGCGAAGATTCTCGCCAGCAAGACCTTTGCCTTCAATACCAACGGATATGTTTCCCTGCACCGAAGAATTTTCGAGGGAGTATTCAAGCACGCAGGAGAAATCCGCCAATACGATATTTCCAAGAAAGAATGGGTGCTCGAAGGAGATTCCGTAAACTACCTGAATTGGGAAGACTTGCGAAGAGCCTTGGATTGGGATATTGAGCAGGAGAAGAACTTCTCATATAAAGGTCTGACGGATGATGAGAAGATTGAGCATATTACCAAATTCATTTCAGGCATCTGGCAAATCCATGCTTTCAGAGAGGGAAACACCCGAACCACGGCAATTTTCACCATCCAGTATCTCCGTTCGTTAGGATATGAAGTGAACAACGAAATGTTTGCCAAGCACTCTTGGTATTTCCGCAATGCCCTGGTTCGTGCCAACTATCGAAACATTCAGAAAGGCATAGATTATTCTCCTATCTACCTGGTTCGTTTCTTCAGAAACTTACTCCTAAAAGATGGTTGGGTTCTCAAGAACAGGTATTTGCATATCCGGCCGACCGATGATTGGAAAGAGCAGCCAAGAATAGGTACCCCACAAGTACCCCGCAAGCTATCCTCAAGTACCCCACAAGTACCCCACAAGTTCAGTCAACATGTGGAGACTCTTATTCTATCCTTTAACGATGAATATATGACATCTGCGGAAATTATGGGTGCAATCGGACTAAAGGACAGAAAAAGTTTTAGTGAACTATATTTAAACGCTGCTCTCTCAGAAAAAGCTATTGAAAGGAAATACCCAAACACCCCAAGACATCCACGCCAGCAATATCGGATGACAGAGCTGGCAAAGACTTGGAAAGAAGGGTATGAGAAAAAGAATAAATAACATCATAATAAAAATAGAAAACAAAAACAAGTAATGAAGAAAAAAGCAACGGTCCTTATCGCCTCTATCATGGCGTTCTGCGGAATCAATACCGCTCATGCTGACGAGGGAATGTGGACGATTTACAACTTGCCTAACGCTGTGTATGAGATGATGCAGCGCGAAGGCTTCAGTATGACTTACGACCAGCTCTACAACGGCGAGAATGCCTTGAAAATGCTGTGGTTAACTTCTCCGGCTATTGCTCAGGCGTAGTCGTTTCTCCAGACGGTCTGGTATTTACCAACCACCATTGCGGTTTCGAGGCTATCAGAAGCCACTCTACCGTGGAGCACGACTATATGCTCAACGGTTTCTTTGCAAAATCTTACGCAGAGGAATTGCCTAACGAGAATATGTTCGTCAGCTTTATGGTTGAACAGAAGGATGTAACCGATAAGGTGATGAGCCTCGGATACGAGAAACTCGACAACAAGAAGCGCGATGAACTCATCGATTCTCTGGAGAACGAGATGACTAAAGAGGCGAAGAAGAACGATTCTACCCTCCATATCACCGTTCAGCCTTTCTACGAGGGCAACAAATGGTACGCTACTACTTATCGCGACTTCACCGACCTGCGTCTGGTTTTCACCGTACCAAAGTCTATGGGTAAGTTTGGTGGCGATACAGACAACTGGATGTGGCCTCGCCAGACCTGCGACTTCTCTGTATTCCGCATCTATGCCGACCCTAAGACCAACGGTCCTGCTGCCTACAGCAAGGATAATGTGCCTTACAAGCCTAAGCGTTGGGCTCAGGTTTCTCTCCAGGGTTACAAGGATGGCGACTATGCGATGACCATGGGTTACCCAGGCAGCACAGAGCGTTATCTTTCAAGCTACGGAATCCAGACCATGCGCGATGCTGAGAATGCTCCTCGTGCCCAGGTTCGTGGCGTAAAGCAGGAGGTAATGCAGAAGCACATGCATGCCGACGAGGCAGTACGCATCAAGTACGACAGCAAGTACGCCCAGAGCTCCAACTACTGGAAGAATGCCATCGGTATGAACAAGTGTATCGACTCTATCGGCATCGTGAATCTGAAGCGTGAGTACGAAACCCGTCTCCGTGCTTGGCAGGATACAGCCAAGGCAGCCAACGACCTCGCCCACAAGGTAGATTTCGACAAGCTCGCCAAGCTCTACAAGGAGAGCGCAGACGTGAAGTATGCCTGGACCAACTTCGCTGAATCTTTCACAAGAAGAAGCAACATCGAGTTCTCTACCCGTGCCATCAAGCTCCAGACCAACATGGAGGTGAAGGGTCCAGAGAAGAACAAGAAGAAGCAGTATCATGAGTTTGAAGATAACTCTGCAGAATGGGATATGGCACTCGATAAGGAGGTGCTCGCTACCCTCTTGAAGAACTACAAGGAGCACGTAGATGCCAAGTGGTTGCCTAAGTTCTACAAGACCATCGACGCTGAGTTTGGCGGCAACTACGCCAAGTATGTGGATTATCTTTGGGAGAAGTCGCTCATCATGAAGAAGGGCGCCAAGCTCTATTTCAACAAGAAGGGATATGAGAAGGATCCAGGCGTAAGCTTCGGTATGGATTTGAACGATGTATTTGCAGATTTCGCTGCTCAGATGGGCAGCATCAACGATAGCATCGCCGAGCAGGAGAAGTATCTCTGTGCTGCCAAACTCCGTATGGAGGAGGACATGCCTCACTACAGCGACGCCAACTTCACCATGCGATTGAGCTACGGTCAGGTAGGCGGTTTCGACCTCGGTGGCAAGCCATCAGGCTACTACACCACAGCCGAGAGCCTCGTTGAGAAGATGAAGCAGGGCGATAAGTTCATCGATTACTACGCTGAGCCTATCATGCACGAGCTTCTCTCTGAGAAGGATTTCGGCAAGTATCAGGATAAGACGACTGGCAAGATGCAGCTCTGCTTCCTCACCAACAACGATATTACCGGTGGTAACTCTGGTAGCCCTATGTTCAATGGTAAGGGTGAGTTGATTGGTCTTGCCTTCGATGGCAACTGGGACAGCCTCAGCTCTGACATCAACTTCGACAAGCGTCTGGCTCGCTGCATCGGTGTAGATATTCGCTACGTGCTCTACCTGATGGATAAGTGGGGACACGCAGACCGCCTCTTGAAGGAGATCAATGCAAAGTAAATTCTATCTCTGAATCAACAGAGATGATAGAATGGTTTATCCTGGGCTAAAGATTAGTCTCAGGATGATATAAAAAGAGCAGAAAATCAGCTGTTAACTGTTAACCTGTTAACTTCTGGCTTTCCGCTCTTGTTTTTTCTTATAGGTTCGCAACTAATATTGCGAGATATTATTCAGCTCCTTCAAAGAAACCTGACGAGGCTTCTCGGCAAGTTTCTTCTTCAATTCATCCACCGTTATTTCTGCAGATGGATTGAAATCGGCAGAGCGCATATAGTTCAGTACACTCTGATAGAAAGCCTTGCCTTCCGGGTATTTGGCAGCCTTCTCCAAATCGCTCATGCAGACGAGGAGCTTTCCGGCTCCCACCTTCCATTCCATCACCAAACCCAACTTATGATTCCGCTCGATATTATCTATCACCTGAACTATCGGGTGATAATCCTTGGCGAAGTTGTCAAGCACCAGCGGATGCGATTCCTTGATTACCGGGAACCATTGCCAGTTGGTGTGCATTTCCGTAGGGAATCCCTTGAATATCGGATGTTCCGGATTCGTCAGAATGCCCAGGGTTCCTGGAGAAACTTTCTTTTTGTTGTTCTCGCAGATGGTCTTGAACATGCGATAGTTCCAATAATCGGTCTGGAAGAGTCCGCCAACAGTATAAGGAGTAGCATTATCTGCCTGCGAAAGCGTATCATCGGCAGCCACGAAATGACTGGAAGCCGTAGGCATCCAAAGCACCTTTCCGCCCTTTTCCAAGACTTTCACCACTTCATCATTCAAATCCTTGGCTATGATGACGCCCCTCTTTTCCAACGTCTTCTTCGGATAAACCCAAAGTTCGTAGGAGTTTCTCGCCTCTGTTCCTTCAATGTTTAATGTAAGAAGCAGCTTGGTAGGTTTTTGCACGTGGAAAACACCATTCAGTTCACCCACATCCACCAAACCTTCATCGTATGAAAAGATGTTCAATACTCCCTCATCCTCAGCCATCAAGTCGCCCACATTCTTTCTCACTTCACCATCCTTGGTGCTGAAAGTTCCATCATCCATACAGAACAATCCGTTCTCGGCAGCCAGATGCCATTTCAGTTTCTTGCCCTTCAGCGAAGAACCGCCATAATTGGCTACCTTTACCTTAGCCTGAATATTCTCGCCATCCTCAAAGCAGAACTTCTTCATTTCCAGCAGAGGAACCACAGGCGAGCACCACTGGCGCCATTCCTCGGGCGTAGTGATTCCCTTACTCTCCATAAACGCATCCAGGATGCCTACGAAAGCACTTCCCTGACCGGGATAATCCTGAATATCGAGCAGCTGGAAGCCCGCCATATTCCGGGTTCTCAAATCCATCTCTATATCGCTTTATAGAGTTTCACGCTCCATAAGCCCGAAGCCTTGTGGAAATCATCTGCCTGCGAGAGCATTCCGGCTGCAGCCAGACGACGGCGGAAGACTTCGAAGTTATAAGGATGAAGCACTCCGGTGTATTTCTTTATTTCCCGATAGCCAGGATAGGTTTGAAACTGGCCTGTTTCGTGAGAGATGATTGGGATTCCTGCCTTATCGCAAGCCTCATCAAAATTCATTGTAGAATTAGGATGGAAATGATTGATCATTCCTCCATCGTAGGCATCGGCAAACGAGAAGGAACCACGGGTATGAGTATTGTATTTGCCCCATCCCTCACCTCCGATGCGGCAAGTGGTGAAGTAATCCATTCCTTCTTTTATTCCCTGATAACCGAGATAGTAATTGCTTCCGAAGGTATAGTATTTATCTGGCGCAATCTTGCGGAAATCATCCACAAACTCCTTCATCTTGTCGATGTCGCCCCAGAGTTCATTACCCAACGCCATCATTCTGAAAGATGGATGATGACCATATTCCCGCAGAATATTTACTCCCTCCTGATGCAGGAACGCCATCAGCCTTTCATCCTTTTTATCAAAAGACCCCCAGAAAGGAAGTTCCGGCTGGAGATAGATTCCCAGGCTGTCCGCTGCCACGAAAGCCGCCTCCGGTGGGCACCAGGAATGAAAGCGCACATGGTTGATTCCATATTCCTTGCAGGTTCCGAGATACTTCATCCAGCCTTCCACGCTCATCTCCACATGCCCCGTCAGCGGCCATACAGCCGCATCGTGCTTGCCACGGAGGAATATCCTATGACCATTGGCGTAAAAGTGGGCGCCCTTGATATGAAAATCCTTGGCGAAATCAGGCATCTGAAGGGCAAAAGGAGAAGCTACAGAACGGCTAGGGATTGCTCCTGTTAGAGTTTCTGCAGATTTGCTCTCTACAGAGCTGGCTAGCTGGAGTTCTATCCTTCCGATAATTCCATTCCAGTTGGTCTGCGTATCTTCTGTATAAGCATGGCTGGAGCCGTAAACCTGCTCAGGCACACCTCTTCCATTATCCACCACGATTTCCAGGAGATGCTTGCCCGGCTTCACCTTCTTAGGCAGAAGATAGCGCTGGGGAGTAGAGATGAAGTTGCAGGAATCCACCAGTTCTCCATCCACATACACCCATGTCGGTCGGGTACGCTCCAGGAAGAGTTCTACCGGCTTCTTCTTCCAGTCCTTCGGGATATTGATGGTTCTGGAATATCTTGCAGCTCCTTTATAGGCATAGAGCCTTGTAAGATGCGTAGTTTCCATCGTATCTTTCGGAGCGAATCCCAGATGGTTCGTATCGATGGTGCCAGGGAGGATGGCACGCTTCACCTCACCCTGTGAGGCACGCTTACTCTTGGCGAAAGCGCTACCGCTCTTTCCCAACTCCACATTCCATTCACCAGCGAGCGAAATGCTCTGTGCTTGCAAGCCCAGACTTGCCAGTCCCAGACAAGCGATAAGAATAGTTTTCTTCATTAACTTATTACAGAATATCTTTTAGGGTTAAAATTGCGTATAAAGATATAATAATTTGATGTTTACGGCTGCAAATATACAAAAATTGCGGTAAAAACACCGCAATTTACCAAAGAAATTGCTGTATTTTTACCGCAAAATATGGATATTGCATCAAAACATCCCTTTGATGCAGACTTTCATCTTATTATAAATCGCTGCCTAAATTACTTCTTCTTAGGTCTGCGACGAGCCCAGCCTTCTTCCTCGAAGTTTGGCTCCTCACCCTTGAACTTCACGTTGTCGTTGTTCTGGAAGAACTGGCGCCAATCGCCTGTATCCTCCTGAGGGCGAGACTTTCTGCCGCCACGAGATTCACCACGGCTTCCACGTCCTCCCTTTCCACGAGCATCACGAGAGTCTCTTGCATCATCAGAAGAACCTCTGCGGCTGCGTCCGCCTCTTTCTGAACCACGACCGCCTCTGCCCTCAGAACTGCGGCCACCACGGGCTGCTCTGCCATGACCTTCCTCATCAGCATCGTTACATCTCACGGTTCTGCCCTTATACTCAGTACCATTCAAAGCCTTCATCACGCGCTTCGCATCCTCCTCAGGCACCTCGATGTAGGCGAACTTACTCAGCAGGTCGATGTGACCCACCTCCTGGCGACCCTTCACGTGCTTGTTCAGATACTGCATGATTTCGCCCGGATAGAAACCATCCGCCTTACCCAGGTTGATGAACAGTCTCTTGAAACCAGCCTCAGTCTCATGCTTTCTGCGACCATTGGAAACCTTGCCACGGCCCTCGCCACGGCTTCCACGGCCTTCTCCGCCACGGGAGCCCTTGCCGGTCTCAGGCTTGATAATCTCAGGAGCATTCTTATAGTAATCGAGGAACTTACCGAAGGTGATGGTCACCATCTTCTTGATGATGTCCTCCTTGTCGATGTACTCAAACTGGCGGTTGATTTCAGCCATGTATGGTTCAATCTGATCCTCGTCCACATCGGTCTTCATGATGTCGTCCATGGTCTTGAAGAGCTGCTTCTTGCAGATTTCCTCTGGGGTTGGCAATACGCCGTCCACGAACTCCTTGCCAATCTGCTTCTCAATCTGGCGAACCTTGAACTTCTCTCTGGTATGGATGATAGAGATGGATGTTCCCTTCTTTCCGGCACGACCCGTACGGCCGCTTCGGTGGGTGTAACTTGCCACATCATCAGGCAAACCATAGTTGATAACGTGAGTCAGATCCTCTACGTCCAGACCACGGGCAGCCACATCGGTAGCCACCAGGAACTGAACGGTATGGTTGCGGAACTTCTGCATGGTGAGGTCACGCTGCTGCTGACTCAAGTCGCCGTGCAGCGCCTCTGCATTATAACCATCCTTAATCAGCTTATCTGCAATATCCTGAGTCTCCAGCTTGGTACGGCAGAAAATAATTGCAAAGATGCGTGGATAGAAATCCACCACGCGCTTCAGGGCGAGATACTTGTCCTTGGCATTTACCAGATAGTAGATGTGGTTTACATGCTCAGCACCCTCGTTGCGCGAACCCACTACGATTTCCTTGTGGTCGTGCAGGTAGTTGAGGGCAATCTTCTCGATGTCCTTGCTCATGGTAGCCGAGAAGAGCAGAGTGTTTCTATCTTCCGGAACGTTCTCGAAGATGGCATTGATGCTCTCTGAGAAGCCCATGTTCAGCATCTCGTCAGCCTCATCAAGCACCACATTGTTTACATTCTCCAACTGAGCCACGCCACGATTAATCAAATCGAGCAGACGACCAGGGGTAGCCACGATAATCTGCACACCATGCTTCAGGGTGCGAATCTGGCTTCCGATGTCGGTACCGCCATAAACTGCGGCAATATGCAAACCGTCGATGTACTTGGCAAAGCTGTTCAAATCGTCTGCTATCTGGAGGCAGAGTTCACGTGTAGGACTGAGGATGACAGCCTGTGTCTGCTTGCTTTTGGCATCAGTTTTCTGGATAACCGGAATACCGTAAGATGCAGTCTTACCCGTACCGGTCTGCGCCAACGCAATCACGTCGTTCTTATTACCAAGCAAATATGGGATTACTTCTTCCTGAACTGGCATTGGATTCTCAAATCCAAGCTCTTCAATGGCACGGCGAATCTCCTCGCTCACGCCTAATTCTTCAAATGTCTTCAAATCTTTTTAACCTTAATTCATTATAATCTAAATGGAAGGCCGAATTCACCCTCCCAGCCATGAATTAGGGTGCAAAATCCTTCCGAAACGCTTGCGGCAATCCCACGCATTTATTAAGATTGCCTAAATTCGGGTGCAAAGATACGAAAAAAATGTGAGTTTCTTGCAGATTTCTGCAATATTTTATTACCTTTGCATGAAAGTTACAACAAACAGATAACCAAGAAAACTTGAAATATATGAAAAAAGTTATTTTCACCCAAGAATGGATTGCTTTGCATCCATACGAAAAAGCAGACGAAACAGATCTGTATTATACAGAACTCGCCAACGAAATATACCACGCTCTTGACGAGGCGTGCTACACCCATAACTTCAAGAATATGGATGAAGCCAAGCAGCTGGCACTCAGCATTGCCGGTTATTTCGAAGATGTGATTTCGGGCACAGGCATCTGGAAGACTTTCACGGAAGAATGCAAGCAGCGCTACGGCACCTACATTCCTTTCTATGAGAAAGAAAGCGAATTCATCAAGAGTACGCTCAACGAAGATGACCCGGCTTACGACCCTGAGGAAATCAACATCGCTGATGTCAAGTTCCTGCTCTGGCACCATTACCAGCAGAGCAGTTTCGTACAGGAAGCCGTTCCTTTCCTCTTCGGAACCCTGGAACTGGCAGCCAAACTTGCCTACAACATTCTCGACAGAGAATATGAAACGGCTCCGGAAAACGAGCGTCTTCTGACTTATCTCAGCGAAATGCCTGAGATAGAGGGCAACGCTGAAACGACCGAAGAGGAAATCGAGAAGAACAAGGAGTTGGATGAGATTCACCGTCGCGACACCCTGGCGTGGTTCCATTATGGTTGCTATTTCAACATAGGCAACCAGAAGCGCCTGCAGTTTACCCTCCAGCAGATGGCAAACTCGCCTCAGGGTCTCACCGAACCGCTCGCTTATTCTGTGCAGATGGAAATGACCATCGCCGGCAGAAACAATCTCCTGGCGCTCACTTCTTACGAATGGCTCCGCAAGATTTGCAGGAACATGCCTACCCACAAGCTCTGGGAGGATGAGGAGTTCAGGAAGAAGGCTATAGAGCTACATGAAAAGGCAGATCATGAGAAGGCGATTCACGACTACAATCTGCTCAAGGCGAAGGGATACGAAGACAAGTTCATCTTCCTGGAAGATGTGAAGACGCTGAAGGAATTCCTCAAGGAGATTGAGTTCGAGTTGCCAAAGGACATCCGATTCCCTCAGAAATACGAGAAAGGCATCATCTTAAGCGGAAGTCCATACACAGGCATCAACATCAGTTTCGGTCTGGCTCATTGCATCGCATCTCCTGAGAACCCATACTATGTACAGGAGCGTGCAGAGACCGACAGCTTTGGCATTATCAGCGGCAATGGTCTCCCATTCCCTTACGAAATTGTCTGCAAACTGATAGAAAACAACCTGATTCCTGACGCAAACATCTTTACAAGCCAGTATGTAAAGGAAGAAGGCTTGAAGATTACGCAGGCAAACCTCCAGTTCCTTGCCGATTACTACCTGATGGGTAGAAAGGATAAAGACCTGTCTCCTAAGGAGTTGTGGTAAAGACGCATTCAGCATACTCAAAAGTTCACTACGCTAACTCCATCTTTTAGGGGGTTAGCGTAGTAGACTTTTACAGATTTATAGAAGAAAGAGCGGAAAATCAGCTGTTAACTGTTAACTCTGTTAACCCCAAGCTGTTCTTCCGCTCTTTTTATTATAAATGTTGACAGACATTCTTTTGCTGTCTTCAAACAATATTAAAGAGCTATCAGCTTGCAGCAATTATTAAATATACGTAATTTTCCATATAAATATGTAATAAAGTACATATCCATCATTATTTTTTAGTAATTTCGCAGTTAGTAATTCTAAAATCACTAATTATGAAATTCGTAGATAGAATCAGGGAACAAGCTGTTTTACAGACAGCTTTGGAGTCTAAAGCTTCAAGCTTCATTGTGATATACGGACGAAGGAGACTTGGAAAATCAACTCTCATCAGAAGAGTGTTGAAAGATGGAGACATTTACTTTGAAGCCAACCTAAGCGAGAAAACTACCCAGCTAAGTCTGTTGGCACGCACCATAGGCACGGAATATCCGGGCTTCGACAGCCCTGTGTATTCTTCCTGGGAAGACATCATCATGGCTTTCAACTATCGTTGCAAGGAAAACGCAACACTTGTCTTGGACGAGTTCCCATATCTAGTTCAGAAAGATCCAGCATTACCTTCTACTCTACAACGAATCCTCGATAGGCGTATTACCGGAGTAAATGAATTGCGCTGCAACATCATCATCTGCGGCTCTTCACAGAGAATGATGCACGGTCTCTTACAAGGTTCAGAACCTCTTTATGGCAGAGCCGACCGTATTTTCATCCTACGTCCTGTCAAGTTGCCTTGGTGGCAAGAAATCATCAACACCTCAGCCAAGGAACTTGTAGAAGAGTACTCTATATGGGGAGGAGTGCCTCAGTACTGGAGTCAACGAGAAAGATTCTGCTCTTTGGACGAAGCCATTCAAGAACTGATATTAGACGAAATGGGAAATCTCTATGACGAGCCTGCCCGTCTGTTTATGGATGAGGTATCAGATATCGCGCCCTATTCATCTATCATGCTTGCGGTGGGTAGTGGAAAGCAGAAGTATTCCAGCATTTCTGATGCTCTTGGCAAGACTACGGCAGAGCTTGCCAAACCGATAAAAATTCTGACTGAAATGGCTTTCCTCAGAAAGGAAGTACCATTTGGCGAAAATCCGCAGAAGACAAAGAAGATTCTTTATCGGATAGATGACCCATTCATGGCGTTCTATTACAGATTCATCGAACCAAACAAGTCTATGATTGCCTTGGGACGTGGCAACATTGCAAAGAAATTCATCAATGACGGTTTCAACGGTCATGTTGCCGAGGTTTGGGAAAGACTGTGCCAGTTGGCTGTCTGTGGTAGCGACATAGAAGGTCACACATGGGGTGAAGCCTCACGCTGGTGGGGCAAGGTTCCCATCTTTGAAGAAGGCAAGAAAACCCCTGTCGGCAACGAGGAACTTGAATTTGATGTTGTTGCAGAAGACCTCTTTGACAAGAACACAATACTTGTAGGAGAATGTAAATGGACAGCCCCTGATTATGCCGACCGACTTTTGGAAAAGCTGAAGAGAAAGGTGTCTCTCGCCCCATTTGCCCAGGGAAAGAATGTAATATACCTCCTTTTCCTAAGAGAAAAGCCCCTACCTGGTCCTCAGCCTTGCAAGGTGATATTGCCAGAAGAAGTGGCAAGTTTGCTGCATCATTGAGCTAACCTAAATTATGTTCCGTAAGGTAATGATTTAAAACTTGGTTGTAGTAAAAACACAAAAGTCTACTACGCTAACCCCTTAAAAAATGGCGTTAGCGTAGTAGACTTTTAATATTTAAGAGAAGAAGGTACAGAAAAACAGCTGTTAACTGTTAACTCTGTTAACCCCTATTTCAGATTCTTGTCCAGAAACTCCAACATTTTCTCCTGCGCCTTCAATCCGCAGGAATGAGGGATGTCCCAAAGCTCCGTATCCAGCAGATTATCTGCTCCCTGACTCTTCCAAACCTTGTGCATTTCGGCGAAAGCATCTTTTACACCAGGCACAGGGAAGAGCTTATCTTTTGTGCCATTGATGAAGAGCATCGGCTTCGGACAGGCGAGAGAGGCGATGTGAGGATAATCGAGATATTGGCGAAGACCCGGAATGCAATTCGCAAAACCGCCATTCTCCTTCCTTCCGAATCTCCGGGTA
The DNA here is from genome assembly GCA_003463005.1 of Segatella copri. GTDB lineage: Bacteria > Bacteroidota > Bacteroidia > Bacteroidales > Bacteroidaceae > Prevotella > Prevotella copri_I. Next base: position 23,072 of record QSCI01000003.1, read on the forward strand.
AGCTGAGCGTCCGTAGTAATCATCCAGCAGATGGAAGCACCCGCCTTGATCCTATCCGATAAAGCAGAGAGCATCCACGAACGATAGGCTCCCATCGAACAGCCTACGCATCCTATACGCTTCGCATCCACCATCGGCAGCGAAGCCAGGAACTCGGTGCTGGAAATATCATCGTAAGTCATGAAGGCAGAGAGGTCTCTACCCAGCATCATCATGTTGCCGGCTATCAGGTCGTATTTGTTTCTATCCACGCCCTCCTTGCGGCCTCGTTCTCCCCACATCGGAGCATCTGCCGAAAAGACTACGTAGCCATGCTTCGCCAGATAATCGCCCACGTACTGATTATCATAAAGCTGCCTTGCCCACGCATCCGCATCATCCAGAATCTCCTGACAGAGCGCCTGCTTCGTAGGGGAATCTTTTTCTTCCGGAGTAAAGAAAGGACGAATCATCTTCTCCTTTCCGATAAAGAGATGAGCGCCATGATCATGAAGCGCATTGACTGTTGGGAACGGGCCCTTGCCATCCGGAATCAGGAGATAAGCCGTAATTCGGGAATAGACGTTGATATTAAAGGCAATTTTCTGCGCCTTATATCCGTCTCTCTGCTCCTCGCCCAAAACTTCCATATCCCAAGCCGCAGCCGCTTTCGGAGGCGTCATCATGCATTCGAACACCTTCGCCCTTGTCACCTTCTTCCACTTCTTGAAGTTCTTAATCGGACTGTTTCCCCAAGCCATCGGATAGGTCAGTTCCTTCTTCAGCGTTTCTACATAGGTAGGAATCTCTCCCTGCCATTCATACTTCTCCCGCTTCTGAAGCTTCAGCTTCGAAGGGGTTTGTGCAAGCGATACAGAGGTTTGTGCAAGCGCCACAGAGGTCTGCAACAATGCGATGATACTATATGTGATAATCCTTTTCATTCTCTTGTCTTGTTTTGTTAGAAATCTTTCTTCCTGTTTATAAGATTAGTTATTGTTTGCAAAATTAAGAAATTATCCGCAAAAAGAGCCCAATAATCTCGATATTTTTACGTACCTTTGCCTAAAACATTTATAAATAACGAATAAAACATTCATAACAACAGATAAAACATCATCAAATAGAAAATAAAGACATGAAAATAGCAGTTTTTTGTTCAGCAAATAAGAATATCGACCCCGACTTCTTCACGTTGACTGAAGAGATGGGAAAGTGGATGGCAGAGAACGGCCACGACCTGGTTTTCGGCGGCTGCAACTCCGGCCTGATGGATTGCATCGGCAAGGCAGTGAAGGCAAATGGCGGCAGAACCATCGGTGTGGTTCCTACGCTTGTAGAGCGAGGAGGAAGAACCTTCCCAGACCTCGACATCGAGATTCCGTGTGATAATCTCAGCGACCGCAAGGACCTGATGCTCGCCCAGAGCGACATCTTCGTAGCCCTTCCTGGCGGCGTCGGCACCCTGGATGAAATCTTCACCATCGCCGCCGCCCACACCATCGGCTACCATCACAAAATGGTGATTCTCTACAACATGAAAGGCTTCTGGAACTCCACCATCGCCCTATTGGATGACATGGCAGAGAAAAGCATGATTCGTGGCGATTGGCGAGATGTGATAGAAGTAGCGGATAACCTGGAAGAACTGGCAAAGCTCTGCGAGGGATAGAACCCTCTATAGAAAAGTAAAGCTACCTTCTGCCGAATGACTTCTCGGTAGAAGGTAGCTTTACTTCATAATACATCATTTTATGACGTTTTTTTGTGTCAGACACAATTTTGGGGAGTAAAAACACGGTTTACTTCAGCATCCATTCCCAAGCAGGAATTATATGCACCGTCTTCCCCTCCACGGTAAGCTCCTCTTTCTCATTCAGCGTAATGATGTAACCCTCAGACAAATCATAGATTTCCATCGCCTCTTGCAAGCCCTCTATCTCACGCTTGCGAGTCTTCTCATCATCCATCTTCACCGTAACCTGGTAAGCCTGGGTAATCCTTACACCTTCTCTCACCACAAAGTCGCACTCCTTCTTGTCGGCATGATAGAACAGGTCACAACCCCTTCGCAGCAATTCGATGAAAACGGCATTCTCCAGTTTTACACCATTGTTATCCGTGACATTGAAACCCATCCTGCTGATGATGGCATTATCTATAAAATACACCTTCTTCGGGCTCAACATCTGGGTCTTTACCGATGGAGCATACTTCAACAACTGGAATATCATGTAGGTTTGCTGAATATATTCCAGATAGTTCTTGATGGTTTCGGGATGGCGAATGCCCACTATCTTTCCCAGCGAGTTATAGGTAACACGCTGGGTGGCATTGCTGGCAAGATAAAATGCAAGTTCTTTAATTTCCTTGTCGTTTGTAAGACCATTGCGAGCCATCACATCCCGGAAGATAATGCTCTCATAAAGTGAGGACAGGTAACTGTCGGAACCCGTCTGAAGATATTTCGGGAAACCACCCCTCTCCAAGAAATCACGGAAATGACCCAGCAGTTTGGAACGGCTCGCCATCAGATAGAAATCTTTCTGCGAAGGCTCAATATGCTCCAGCTGCAAGTATTCGGCAAAAGAGAAAGGATAAACCTCCACAGAGATATAACGCCCTGTGAGATGAGTGCCCATCTCCTTGCTCAGCATCCGGGCATTTGAGCCTGTCACCACCACCTTATTGCCTTCATTGTAAAGGCGCCTCACAAAGGTTTCCCAACCCGCAATGTTTTGAATCTCATCAAAGTAATAGGTGTGCTGCTCACCGAAAAGCTCAAAGAAGCATTCCTGCAAGGTTGCAAAATCTTCAAGTTTAAAGTTTACGAGACGCTCATCGTCAAAATTGAAGAAGAAATCTTTCTCCTCCAACTTATCACGCAGTTGCTGCAGCAACACCGACTTTCCACATCGTCTTACACCAGTTATGATAAGGATTTCCGAGGTGGTAAGCCATTCCTCTTCTATGTGTCGAGGGATGGCATCCTGCATAAGATGCCTGCAGTTGTCCTGCTGCTCAAATATTATTTGTTTCAACAGTTCTTTCATTGCTTTACTATTTTATGATTCGTGGGCAAAAATAAGAAAAATATCTGAAAGTAGCAAGAGAAAAACAAAAATCTTTCATTCTGAATGAATAATTTTTCAGAAATCTTTCATTCTGAATGAACACTTTTACCTAAAACCTTTCATTTAGAATGAATAGTTTTCGATTAGGTCCTTAAAAAACAAAAGAAAGAGCGGAAAAACAACTGTTAACTGTTAACTCTGTTAACCCCAGTTGCCATTCCGCTCTTTTATAATAATCTCTAACAAGAAATCTTTTATTCTGCCAGCAGCTTCTCTGCCATAGCCTTACCCAGAGCCTCGCACTGCGCCTTTACCTCTGGAGTAATCGCCTGCTTCATATCTACAGGCTCGCCTACAGCCTCGTAGTGGAGCTTGGTTTCGTTCCACTCCTGAATCTTAGCCACAGCCTTGCTTGCCCAGCAATGAGAACCGTACCAACCGAGGAGGTGGTTCTTGACGTCCTTATTGGCAAGCTCGGAGAGGAGAACCTCCATCTCGTGATAAAGACCGGCATTGTAGGTTGGAGCACCTACGATGAGACCCTTGTAACGGAAGATGTCGCGCAGGATGTAGCTGTGGTGAGTCTTCGAGATGTTGTACATTACGATGTTCTTCACGCCAGCCTTGCTTGCCGCACGGGCGATGATTTCAGCCATACGCTCGGTATTGCCGTACATGGTGCCGTAGCAGATAACGAGGCCCGGCTCCGTCTCGTACTTCGACATCTTATCATACATGCCGATTACCTTCTCAATATGCTCGTGCCAAACCGGACCATGGGTTGAGCAGATGTAATCCAGCTCCACGCCAGCCAACTTCTTCAAGGCATTCTGAACAGGGATTCCATACTTACCCACAATGTTTGAGTAGTAGCGAACCATCTCCAGCCAGAAAGTCTCGCAGTTGATTTCCGTATCGATGATTCCGCCGTTCAGCGCACCGAAGCAACCGAACGCATCACCTGAGAAGAGTACCTTGTTCTTTGCATCGAGCGTTACCATGGTCTCTGGCCAGTGAACCATAGGGATGAGAACAAAGCTCAGCTCGTGGTTGCCCAATGAAAGGGTTGCGCCATTCTTCACCTCTACCACATCATCAGTTACGCCGTAGAAGCCTTCCAGCATTCCCAGGGTCTTCTTGTTGCCCACAATCTTGATGTTAGGGTAATATTTCTTGATGAGGGCGATAGAGCCGCTGTGGTCAGGTTCCATGTGGTTGATGATGAGGTAATCGATTTCTCGGTCGCCAATCACCTCGTGGATATTCTCGAGGAACTGGGTGAAGAAATCAACCTCTACAGTATCTACCAGCGCTACCTTCTCATCGTCAATGATATAAGAGTTGTAGCTCACTCCGTTAGGCAAAGGCCAGAGGCCCTCAAAACGATGCTTGTTGCGGTCGTTTACGCCTACGTAATAAATCTTGTTTATAATTTCTGTCATATCTTTTATATTTTTATAATTCCTTCTTCTTTTCTTCTCCGAATTCCTTGGAAACATAATTGTAGATGTCCTTGCAGCATTCGGTGGAGAATTCTTGAGCCGAAACAAGGAGACTGTCCCATTGCGCCTCAGACAATCCACGGTCGATGTCCTCGCGGGTGATTCCATCCTTGATCAGTCCGAACACGAAGCCTGCGTTGAAATTATCGCCGGCTCCGATGGTGCTCACCGGCTTCATCTTCTCCGAAGGATAACTCTTGGCAAAGCCGTTCTCGGCACGAACCTCTACAGGCTCAGCGCCCTGGGTGCAGATAAACTTCTTGCAGTAGAAACTGATTTCGGCATTATAAACCTTATCCGCCTCCGGTTTCTTGTAGAGGATTCCGAAGTCCTCGTGGCTTCCGCGTACGAAATCAGCCATCTCCAGGTTCTCTATCAGATTAGGCGTAATCTTCATGATTTCGTTCTGATGAGAAGCACGGAAGTTGATGTCGTAATAAAGAATGGCGCCGTGCTCCTTCGCATACTCCAGGAAGCCGGCAACCTGAGGACGGACCACAGGATTCAGAGCGAAGAACGAACCGAAGAGCACGATGTCGCCAGGATTGATTTCCGGTGTGGCAAACTCCAGCTGGTCGTGAGGATGATCTTTATAGAAGATGTAGTCGGCATTGTTGTTCTCGTCAAGGAAAGCCAGCGAGAGCGGCGACTTCGATTCCGGGAAGATGCTCACATTATCAGCATTCACTCCATTATCTCTCAAAAACTGAATCACATACTCTCCTATGCGGTCGTTGCCCGCCTCGCTGATAAACGAAGCATTTACGCCCGCACGGCCCAACGAGATGACTGCATTGAATGATGAGCCACCCGGTACTGCCTCTATCGGCTTGCCGCCCTTGAAGATGATGTCAAGCACGGTTTCTCCTATTCCTATTACTTTGCGCATTGTTTTTTGATGTCTATATTTATTTTTTGGGAGCAAAGATAAGTCTTTTTGGCGATAATGCAAAATAAATGACTATTTTTTTGGATAAATTACATTTTCAGTGTAACTTTGCACCTTGAAATGAAATACAATACTTATACACTCGATAATGGACTCCGCATCATCCACCTACCTTCAGACAGCAAGGTGGTGTATTGCGGTTACCAGATTAATGCCGGCACCCGAAACGAGGAGCCGGGCGAAGAAGGACTTGCCCACTTCTGTGAGCACGTTACTTTCAAGGGCACAGAGCGCCGCAAGGCGTGGCACATTCTCAACTGTCTGGAGAGCGTGGGAGGCGACCTGAATGCCTACACCAACAAGGAGGGCACGGTTTATTACTCCGCCATCCTCAAGGAGCACATCGCAAGAGCCGTAGATCTGCTCACCGACATCGTTTTCCATTCGGTTTATCCGCAAGCGGAAATCGACAAGGAGGTAGAGGTAATCTGCGATGAGATAGAGAGTTACAACGATTCTCCTGCCGAACTGATTTATGATGAATTCGAAAATATCATCTTCAAGGGTTCGCCGCTGGGCCACAATATTCTGGGCACAGCCGAGCAGGTTCGCTCGTTCAAGACAGAAGATGCGCTGCGCTTTACAAGAAAGCTTTACCGGCCGGATAATGCGATATTCTTCGCTTACGGAGACATTGATTTCAAGAAGCTGGTGAAGCTTATCAGGAAGGCGCTCGCAGATGATGATTCGGGCAAGGTTGCTGAAAATGCAGCGAATTCAGTGGGCAAGCTTGCTGAGGAAAAGCTCCCACAGATTTCACAGATGACACAGATTTCAGGGGATGAGAATTCTATTACTACAGAAAAATCTGTGTCATCTGTGGGACCTGAAAAATATCCATCTGTGGGGAAAGAGATTGCCGGGCAGACGATTGTGATGCAGAAGAATACGCATCAGGCTCATGTGATGATTGGAACCCGCGCCTACGATGTGAACGACAGCCGCAGAATGCCGCTCTATCTGCTCAACAATATGCTGGGCGGACCGGGAATGAACGCCAAGCTGAACCTAGCCCTGCGCGAGCACAACGGACTGGTTTACACCGTAGAGAGTACGATGGTGGCTTATGGCGATACGGGCATTTGGAGCATTTATTTCGGCTGCGATGAGCACGACGTGAAGCGCTGCCTCCGCCTGGTTCGCAAGGAACTGGATAAGTTCATGCAGAAACCGCTGAGCGAGGCGCAGCTCAAGGCCGCCAAGAAGCAGATAAAGGGACAGGTAGGCGTGGCTTGCGACAACCGCGAGAACTTTGCCCTCGACTTCGGCAAGAGCTTCCTTCACTATGGCTGGGAGAAAAATGTAGACCGACTCTACGAGCAGGTGGATGAGATTACTGCCGAACAGATACAGGCCGTGGCTCAGGAGTTGTTTGATAAAGACAGGCTCACCACGCTGATTTTCAGATAATGTTGATTTTCAGACAAATAGCTCAAATAATAAGAAAATAAAGAAGGCAACAACTTGGGTCGTCATGCGACTTCCCTCGTTGTTGCCTTCGTAATTTAATGAATTAAAAACTGCTTTTTTCTTAAAAACAACTAACAATTAACCTAAAAACTTAAACCTAAAAACCTAAAATGAAAATCTATAAAACCTAAAACGAATTCTTAACAATCTATATATGAAATCCCCAATCAGAATTTATCACGAAAACTCTCAGGGGACAGTATGAATTTCAAATGAAAAGGAGTTTTTACTCTCCTCTCTGATTTCGGAAGCCCTTTTGGCTCCCTACTGTTTTTTACTCAGCTGTGCATTGCTGCCAGCCATTTTTTAATCTCGGCTCTTTTGGAGCCCTTCGCATGGCTAATCTCCGATTAAGCCAACTTGTTGTTAATAGCACCAACTTCAGCTACACATGCAACAACTACTGCGAAAATCATTCCTAATACTAACATAATCTTTTCCTTTCTTAAATTTGTTATCTTAAATATACAATCTTGTTGTTTTACCTAACAAAATCTTAACTCTCTTTATTTCTTACCTCCCGGAGGAGGATTTCTATGCTCTCTTAGCTTCGTAGCTTATTTGCCGCAGTTCATTCCGAGGTTCATACCTGCGCAAGCAACTACTGCGAATGCTACTACTGCTACTGTCATTATCCCGAACATTGCCATAATCTTTTTCCTTTCTTTTAACCTCTTAATCAGTCTCTTCGAGATTTTCCAGAAGTCCTCGTCCGAATCTCAGAACCAGGTTCCGAACCGGCCTCAAACTTGTCTCGAATCGATTTCATAAGTTATCCTTACTGAATCAATCTTTTATCCTTTTTTCTTTTTCTGGTGCAAAGGTACAACTTTTTGTGTGCGCACACAAATATTTTAGGAGAAATGTTTCAAAAAGCCCTTTTTTCTTGATTAAGGTCAAGAACATTTACATTCTCATTACAAAAACGGGCTATTTTTAAAGCTTTTGCCCTTTCAGGGCGTGTGGCTAAAACGTGAGGGGCGTGGCATTTCACCACGCCCACTCCTTTATCACCGCTACGCAGCCACTCCTGGCGTTCCGTAGTGCCCGTACTTGGCGATGAAACGGGCGGTCTTGGTGAAGGTGCCGTCCTCGTTCTTCATGATGAAGCCACGCTTCTTCCAGTTGCACAGCAGGATGGCAAGTTTCGTCTTGGTGCCATGAACCTGACAGATGTTCTGAATCTCAGTCTTGTCAAAGGTGTCATGAACGTAGAGAAGAAGATTGCTCACACCGGGAGTATGGCACACAGAGCGGCTGTCTGCATCTATCGCCTCCTGCATCTGATTGCCGAAGAAACGCATCTTGCACCACAGATCATACTTCACGCTCCATACGATGAAATCCTCTATCGTCTTCTCCCACTTCGCGCCATTCGCCAGATAAAGCACCATCGCGCGGCGGAAACCATTCGCCAGACCACGCTTGGCAAACTCGGCGTAAGGCTTGTTGTAAGCCAGCTGAGCCATCTCCATAATCTCATTCTCCAGGCGCTCGATAAGCTGGCGAGCCTTACGGCACTCCTTGAAACCGCTGGCTGCGTTCAGCTGCTGGATGTAAGGAGAAAGCTGCGACTTGAACTGCGCATCATAACTGCCCACCTCCGGACGCGGAGCGAAATCGGGACGGATGATGGTGGCGAGCGACAGGCGGCTCACGGCTCCATCAGCCACCTCACGAACCGAGAAGAACTTCTGCGTAACGGCAATGGTGCTCGAAGCATTCCAGTTGAAACGGGTCTTTACACGGGCTGTAACGCTCTTGGTTCCTACTCGCTCCTGGCCGTCCTCTGAATTGTCCCAGCAGAGGCGAATCAGCTGGCTAGGGTCGTTAAACTTCCTGAGCATGTCTACCTCGTCCATCTTGCAGTAGAGATAAGCATCGCCAGCCTTCTGTACATCGTCGAGACGCTGGATGTAGGCAGCGCGGGTAAGGTCGGGCGAAACGATGCGGATGCAGATGTCTTCCGGGCGCACAGGCTTCTTCTTGTTGTCGCCCATGGTGTTCACCTCGTCCTTCCAGTCCTGCTCCTTCTGGCGGTTCACCTTATCCATCTGAACCAGGTCTTCGATGATGCAGTCGATGGGTCCGTTGACGAGCGATTTGCCTGACGACATGGCTGCAATGAGCAGATTCATCATCGCCGCCTCGTGCACCTGATTATCCGTGTAGCGGAAGGTTACGCCCTTAAGATGAGCGGCAAGCGCAGGGAAGACCGCCATTGCCACAGCCGCCTTGAAATCGGCAGGCACCTTGCTGGTGAGCAGCTTGATGAGTTTAGGCAGCTTGGCTGGCAACTGAGGAGGAACATCGGCATAGATTCCCGCCTTCTCGGTGGCCTGCTTGGCAAGATGATTCTTGCGGGCAGTCTCTACAGCCTGCTTTACCAAATCCGGAATCGCGGTAGATTGCGCCACCTTGCAGGCATTCTCTACGGTGGCGAACGCCTTCGCCTCGTCTTCGCCAAAGGTTTCTATTACCTGCTTGATCCAAGCCGCCTCACTATTACAGATGTATCTCAGCAGGCAGGCTTCACGATAGATGAAGTTGTTGCGGTTGCCGTGGACAGGAGCGCCGCCCATCAGCTCTACCAGCGCCTTCACAATCTCCTCGTAAGGAACGCCGTCGTAAGTCTGCTCATACTGCACGGCATTGGCAGCCCGTCTCGCCTTCTCCTCCTCGCTCTCGATGGGTTCGAAATCTACGGTTGGAGCAGAAGATGCATTCTGAAATGCCTGGCTCTGAGAAGATGCATTTGCTGAACTCTGAGATGCTCCTGACCGGGCTGAATCTACATCCAGCGGACGTCCGTCAATATCCAGTCCTCTCTTGCGGTAAGCCTCACGATATTCAGCCACGGCTTCCTTATCCAGGCGCTTGTACCAGTCGTCGGCAGTATAAATCTGACTTGCCGCATCGGTGATGAAGATGATGCGCTCCGGGGTTACGCAGCTAGGGTCTTCGGTGGCGTGGATGAGTTTGCAGAAGGCACTCTGAGCCTCAGCGATGGTCATTCCTACCGGGATGCGGATGTCGATGTGGGCCTTGTTGCGGGCTGAGCGCTCGATGTGGAGCACCTTTCCCTTCCAGAGTTCGATGTCTTCGGCTGAGAAGATTTTCTCTCTGAAGAGCTTCTCTGTAGGCTCATCAAACATTCCGTTCAGCAGAAGGGCGTTCTTCACCGCTGGCTCAACCTCCTCAGGATTATCAATGTCTACGGTTGTCTGGAAGGTGAAAGCCTCCGGGTCGATGAATTTCTGGGCGCGATGGTCTTCGAGGAAGTGGAAGTAGTGAGGTGATCGGAAAGGCAGCTGCTTCTTGAGGTCAGTAATCTTGCGGTCGAGCTGCTGGTAAGTCTCTCCCGCCTTCATCTCCTCCTGCATCATCTGGTTCTGCTGGGCGGTGAGGTCACGGATCTGACCTACGAGCTGTGCGAGCCAAGACTGCTTGGTGAGTTCGGTGTAGTAATCGAGGAGATGGGATGAAATCTGTCCCATGTTCGCTCTGCGGTTAGGGTTCATTGCGATGATGCGGCTGCTGAGCTGCTTGCATTCATCAAAGGTTAATGATTTTTGTGTCATAAATCTATATTTTTTTAATTGTAAAAGACAGGCTCTTTGCAGAAACCTGCCGCCTTCCATTCTGAAAAGCGGTGCAAAGATAAGGAAAAAGAAAGTAACTCCATTATTATACCTCTGCCGATAAAAGCTGTATAAAAATATCGGGCAAGAGGGATAAAAGTTTTTAGATTCAGGTATAAAGAGAGGTATAAAACAAGGGAGAAGAAAAGAAACAGGCTACAAGAAAAAAGCGTTGGCAACAGATTACAAATCCGCTGCCAACGCCCATTATTCTTTTAGCCAATCATCTAACATAATACCCTTCTTAAAAGCTTCTTCTCCCAGGATTTTCATAAAAATATCAACAATCTCACAATAACGGTTGAATTTTGCCTCTTGTGTATTAATCAATTCTTCCTGCTCCAGATCTTTCCATTTCAAAGCTTCATGGTTGGAAAAGGGAGCGATTCCTGCTTGCCTCAAATCATCCCTACCGCAGAGACGAGCTTTCGGACCGGATATTTTTTTGCCTTCAAATAGCTCTTCCAAGAATGTACAGAACGATTGAGGAGATTTGGGTGGGAGTAATTCCCAATCGCCCATCAGGCGGAAAATAGGATACCAATAGGCCTGTTTTGAAAGAAACACGCCATAATATCCCCTCTTCTGATAAACAGCAATCTTCAAGACTGCCTTTTTCACCAGTGCCATGAGTTCCTTCTTATGCTCTCCAATCGCAGGTTTCTTCCCCACAGTCTTCATCGCTATCAGTGACTCCTCATCGCCGTGCTTGCCCCATTGCTTCACATCGTCCACCCTGCCGTTCATAATCATCAGCACGATGCCCGAGAGCAGCTGGAGCATCTTCTTTCTAGGCACACGCTTATAGAACACCTGACGGAGGAAATCTACAGGGTCGGCCTTGAATGTCGGGTAGAGATTGTGGGGGAAGGCGTGCAGCTGCTGTTCTATGGCGTCCAGCTGGTCTTTATAATCGTAGGTGCCCGTTTGCTTCTTCTTGATGGCATTCGGGGCTTCTACGAAGAAAGAATAGGCCGCACGCTCGCGGTAAGCCGAACTGGTGATGAATCCCATCTCGGTAAGCAGAACGGCCCGGAGGCGCTGCAGTTCATCATCGTCTATCTGCTCCAGCTTATGAAGAATGCGGTTTCTGGCCTGCGTCATCTCGCGGGAATAATCGCTGCGCTGGATTTCGAGGAAACTGCTGAGCCGCTCTCTTGCCTCAGAAAGGCAATCAGAAAGTTCCTCGCGCAGCATCGCCTCAGTTTCTGCATCAAGAGAGCCTTCAGAGAGCGTATTCTGGAGACGGATGATGCTGTTGATGACGCCTTCGAGCATCATGGTGCAGTCGCTGAAGCGGGTGAGTTGTTCGATGGGCAGCACAGGACCGGAGTATTGCCAGTCATCATAAATCTTATCATCATATATTTCGCGGCGCGCCTGCTCCATCTCCTCATCAGAAACATCAGAGAGTGCCCTCACCATGAGCTGCAATCCAGCCTTATCGCCCTCATTCTTGCTGTTGCAGCCTATGCAGCGGGTGCGCAGGTTCCGCTCCTTACGGGCGATGATGAGGCGCGTACGTCCTCGCCTTCCAGGGCTGAAACATAGCCTATGAGCTGCTGTTTGTCATAAGCTTTCACCGCCAGCATGTCGAAGGTGTTGGCGTCATCGGGCACGAGGCAGATGGTTCTTCCCTCTGCTTCTTTAGCATACTCTACCTCATGGCCTTTCACGTCATTATGGGTGAGTCCTACAATATGGAATGTGAGATTCTTCATTTTATGTTGTTATTATTGTTTTTACGTTTGTTTGCAGTCAGGTTACAAAAGTAAGGTTTTTCGGTGAAACCACCAAGCATTCTTGTTTAAATTTCCTAAAAGAGGGCAGAGAAGCCGAGGGGGTTAACAGGGTTAACAGTTAACAGCCGTTTTTTGCATGGTCCCCCTCGCGTACCTTATTATATAATAATATATATATACTTATTTTTATATAAGTGTGTGGATGGAAGTATGCATTTTTGGGGTGTTAACTGTTAACCTGTTAACCTTTTGCTCTCAGAGCGCCCCTCTACCATCAGAAATGTGCTCTCCCGATGCCTGTTAAAGATGGCTGGCTGAGCCTTGGCTGAAAAAAGGTTCAAACGCCCTGCTACAGTCCGTTTTACGGGCTTATATGATGGCTGGCACGAGGCATAAATGATGACTGATACGAGGCTTAAATGATGGCTGGAAAGGGGGCTAAATGATGCCTCACGAGGGGATGGATCATGCATCGCGAGGGAAGAAATATTGCATTGCGACGGAACGGGGAATGCATCGCGATGCAGAAAAAAGGGCTTTTTAGAGCGGAAAACTATGAGTTGCGGGGCAGAAAGCTATGAGTAAGTTTTGTTAACTAAAGAAAAGCAACAAGGCGATACTCTTCTCTTATAGGAAGAATATCGCCTCGTTGCCTTCATTAAAAAGGAGGTCTAGGATGCTCATATTGGGCTGAAAACCGTATTTCTGCTCGTAAACCTGGTAATAGCGCTTCGACTCGAATTCGGGGTCAGGGAGCGGTTTCTTGGGGCGAATCGCATCGCGGAAATCAACTATCTGAGTGTTGAATGTTGAGTGTTGAATGTTGAATTGGGCTTGCGCCTCAGGGCTATAGAATTGGCTTTCCCTTCGGTCGCCGAACGTTGTTTCTTCACTCTTCACTCTTAGTTCTTCGCTTTCTATGCTCTTCACTTTTCGTTCTTCACTTAAAACGTATTCGTCAGTAACGCTTATCTTCGGACGGATGTCGAGGAGCTCTATCATCTTCGCGGTTGTCTCCATGTTGAAATCGAAGAGAAACTCGTATTTCTTCTCGTAGAAGGGGCGGATGTCGTCCTGATAATACTCGAAGAATGGGCTCTCGCCGTAGGCGGAAAGGAGCGCATTCCAGTGGACGTGGCGCCAGTTGGCGTGGTCGGAGATGCGGATGTCCTTCATCGACAGAGAGATGTCGTGATTGGTGGGGATGGTGAGCGAGAGGGGGCCGTTGGTGGTAGGGATGAGCATACGGTTACGATAGGTTTGCTTGATAAAGCTCTCGTGGCGCTCTATCAGGCATTCATCGTAGCGGTTCAGCTTCTGGTACCACTGGATGGGGCCGAAATATGTGGAAGAAAGAAGGGCTTTCAATTTCTGCTTTGTTATGAAGGGTTAATGATGAAGAGGGGGACGAGCGATGGAATCGCTCGGAACGGGGGCAGACGGGAGACAAGCTTCCGGTGGTGGCTCTAAGCAGCGGCGAGGAGCACGAGAGAGCGAGGAGCGGCAGCGCGAGGGAGCTAGAACAGCTTATGGGCTTTGCCTATCATCTGGTGCTTATGGACGAGCTGCTGGCCGGTTGGCGTCTTCAAGAGATAGAAGCGGCAATCCTTGCAGCCGCAGCGCTTGCAGCATACGGTTGGAATGACGAACTGCATGGTGTCGATGCGCAGCGTATCGCCAGGAAGCTTCTCTATCCTGCCTATGAAATGAGACTCGAAGACGCGCTTGCGGCGCTGGTTCTTAGGCTGATAAACCACCGTATCGGTGAATACAACCACATCGCCACGCCCGAAATTTTCGCAGTCAATCCTGTTCACTATCACCCGGTTGCCTGCCTTCAGCTGGGGCGGAAGCCCACCCTGAGGCACCGAGAAGATAGTGAAAACATAGGTGCGCACTGCCCAAGCCAGGAGCAGCGACAACACCAATGCTATTAGGAATTTGACGGCAGTCTTCAATTCTTATTTCTTTTTTCTTACTTAATATTGTCTACAAAAGTGAAGAGGCGGTTCCAACGGATGCCTGAGAAGCCCGGATGATCTGGGCTGTGGCTCCACCAGATGAAGATAGGCTTGCCCACAATGTGGTCCTCAGGCACGAAACCCCAGTAGCGGCTGTCGGCTGAGTTGTGGCGGTTGTCACCCATCATCCAGTAGTAGTCGAGCTTGAAGGTGTAGCTCTTCGCCTGCTTGCCGTTGATGAAGATGCGGCCGGCATTGTCTACCTTCAGGTCGTTGCCCTCGTAAACCTTGATGCAGCGCTCGTATACAGGCAGATTCTTCAGCGTAAGAGCGATGCTCTCGCCCTTCTTCGGAATCCAAACCGGGCCGTAATTATCTCTTGTCCAGCCGGTATAGGCGTTGAGCGGATAGAGGTCGCCATAGGTTGCATCGGTATTGATAGAGATGCTCTCTACGAGATTTCTGTTCGCCTTCAGCGCCAGATAAGCCTTCTTGGTGAGCGGAATCACGCCACTCTGATTATACATCAGCAGGTCTTCGTTGGTGATTCCCAACTCATCGGCAAGGTCGATTGGGAACTCGCCCTTGAGCTTCATCTTATAAGTATACTGCACGTTATCAGGCTCCTTATTCGCCTTTCCGTTCAGATAAACGATGCGGTTCTTGATCTGCAGGGTCTGTCCAGGCAAGCCCACGCAGCGCTTTACATAGTTCTCGCGGCGGTCGGCAGGACGGCTGATGATGTCGCCATATTCGCCCGGCATGCTGCTGATGTAGTTGCGGCCTGTAGCATAAACCTGCTCAAAATAGTGGCGCTGCTGCAATGGGTTCATCGCGCGCACATCCTTTTCCTGTCCGTTCTGCTGCATCAGCTGGTCGCCGATGCTGTAAACCATCTGGTAGTAATCATTCGCCTGATAGCGCTCCTCATTGACGAGCGTATCGCCTGCAGGATAATTGAACACCACGATGTCGTTGAGCTTCACGTTGCCCAAGCCCTTTACTCGGCGGTAATCCCAGTGAGGCCACTCCACGTAGCTCTTCACGTTGACCAGCGGCAGGGTGTGCTGGGTGAGCGGCATGGTGAGCGGGGTTTCAGGAATGCGAGGGCCGTAGCTTACCTTGCTCACGAAGAGATAATCGCCCGTGAGGAGACTCTTTTCGAGAGAGGAAGACGGAATGACGTAGTTCTGGAAGAAGAAGAGGTTGATGAAATAAACCGCTACGAGAGCAAACACCAGCGCATCTACCCAGCTCATGATGAAACGGATAGGACCTTCCTCATCCTTCCACCACTGCCAGTGAATCTTCTTGGTGATGTAAACATCGAAGATGAACGGAACCACAATGAGTCCCAGCCAGCTTTCTACCCAAACCAGAAAGAGGAGATAGAGGGCGAGAACCACTGCGAACTTCGCCCACTGTACCTTCATATTGAGTTTTTGTTTCTGCTTGTCTATCATAACTTCTGCTTAGAACTTAAATAAATCTGATGTGGTGAGCAAGCCGGAATGGTTGGCTGTGAACTCAGCTGCGAGAACGGCTCCCAGGGCGAAACCCTTGCGTGAGTGGGCACTGTGCTCGATGGTAATCATATCAGCATCGCTGTCGTACATCACGGCGTGGATTCCTGGAACCTCGCCATCGCGTACGCAGTTGATAACCAGGTCTTCATCAGTAATGTTTGCATCGCCCTCATCGTGATGGCCATCCTCAGTCCAGTAAGTAACGCCACGCTTCCAGTCCTTCTTTCTGTCGATGTTGTCGATGATTTCCTCGGCAAGAGTGATGGCTGTTCCAGATGGCGCATCGAGCTTATGAACGTGGTGGGTTTCCTGCATGCATACAGAGTACTGTGGGAAACCGTTCATGATTTTAGCCAGATAGCGGTTTACGGCAGAGAAGATAGCCACACCGATGCTGAAGTTAGAGGCCCAGAAGAGGGTCTGCTTACCGTCGGCGCAGAGTTTCTCTACGTCTTCCTTATGGTCTTTCATCCAACCTGTAGAACCTGAAACCACCTTCACGTTGTGAGAGAAAGCCTTCAGATAGTTGCCGTAGGCGGCAGTAGGGTTGGTAAACTCAATAGCAACATCGGCAGAGCAGAACTCCGGGCTGTCGATGTCTTGAGGGTTATTCACGTCAATCTTACAAACGATTTCGTGGCCACGCTGCAGGGCGATCTCCTCGATCATGTGTCCCATCTTTCCGTAGCCGATCAAAGCAATTTTCATCTTTATCTATTTTTATTTTTGTTCTTATTTCTAAACCTTTCGGCAAAAAAAATGCAAATGAGCGCAATGAAAGCTGCTTTCAAATTGCCGAGTGCAGCTTTTTTTATGCAAAAATACACATTTTTCTTCGAAAAACCTTGAAAAATCCTTGTTATTATAATAATAAATAGAAAATTTTGGTTATTTTTGCAGTGATTTAAGGCTTTTAGCCTCATTTAGTAACTAAAAAAGAGAAAATTATGAGCAGATATATTTTTGAGACGAAGATGGAAGTAAGAGATTATGAGTGCGATATTGAGGGCATCGTGAACAATGCCAATTATCTGCACTACATGGAGCATACCCGCCATCTCTTTCTGAAGGAATGCGGCCTCAGCTTTGCCGAAATGCACAACAAAGGCGTGGATGCTGTGGTGGCGAGAATGAACCTGCAGTACAAGGTTCCGCTGCAATGCGATGATGAATTCTTCTCGCGTCTGTGGCTGGAGAAGCAGGGCGTGAGATATATTTTCCATCAGGACATCTTCCGTGCCAAGGACGAGAAACTCTGCCTCAAGGCAACCGTAGAACTCGTCTGCCTCATCAACGGAAAGCTGGGCAACAGCAAGGACTATGACAAGGCATTCGAGAAATACTTCTCTCCTCAGGGTTAACAGGTTAACAGTTAACAGCTGATTTTTCAATACCCCTTCCGCACACGAGCGAAGAACTTGCGTTCCGAAAGAGGCAATCCTATAAACCATAAAAGCCGAAACATTATGGAGCAACTCCTTCATTATGTGTGGAAGCACAAACTCTTCCCACTCTCTCCACTCACCACCACCTGGCACCAGGCTGTGGAAGTAATTGACCCCGGACTGCACAACCGCAATGCAGGGCCCGATTTCTTCAATGCCAAAATCAAACTCAACGGAACCCTATGGGTGGGAAACGTGGAGATTCATGACAAGGCAAGCGACTGGTATGTGCACGGACATGATAAGGATGAACGCTACGACAACGTTATCCTGCACGTTTGCGGAACCATCGATGTAGAAGCCAAGAACTCGAAAGGCGAGCCCCTCGTGCAGTTGCAGCTCGACATCCCCGAAAACGTATCGAAACATTATCAGGAGCTGCTGAGCATCGACCAGTATCCTCCCTGCTACCAGATCATCCCATCGCTCACCCGCCTCACCGTGCACAGTTGGATGAGCGCCCTGCAAACCGAGCGCTTATCGCAGAAAACCGATGCGATAGAGGCGCGCGTAAAGCAATGTAACGGCGATTGGGAGAACGCCTACTTCGTGACCCTGGCGCGCAACTACGGGTTCGGAATCAACGGCGACGCCTTCGAGCAGTGGGCTTACCATCTGCCGCTGAGAGCCGTAGACCATCATCGCGACGACCTCTTCCAGATAGAAGCCATCTTCCTGGGGCAAGCCGGACTGCTGGAACTGAACACCATTCCCGAAAGATATCAGAAAGACGCGCTGAACGACGGGTATTTCTCCCGATTGAGGAACGAATATCTCTATCTCTCGCATAAATTCTCGCTGCAGCCGATGGATTACAAGCAGTGGCGCTTCCTGCGCCTGCGTCCGCAGAACTTCCCTCACATCCGCATCTCGCAGTTAGCCAATCTTTATTATAACCGCCGTGCGGGGCTGAGCCAGCTGCTGGAGGCAAGCACGGTGAAGGAGGCGAAGCAGGTGCTCTCAACCAGCGTTACGGAGTATTGGGAAACCCATTATACCTTCGGCAGCACAAGCATCCGTAACGAGAAGCATCTCTCCCCTTTCTCGCTCAATCTGCTCATCATCAACACCGTGGTTCCCATCCTTTTTGCCTATGGCAGGCACCGGGGCGAGGAGAAATACTGCGACCGCGCCTCGACTTTCTGGAGGAGCTGAAGGCTGAGAATAACCACATAGTAAGGATGTGGAAGGAATGCGGGCTGCCGGTGGAGAACGCCGGGGATAGCCAGGCGCTCATACAGCTGAAGAAGGAATACTGCGACAGGAAGGAATGCCTGAGGTGCAGGATAGGTTACGAATACTTGAAGAGATAAAAGATAAAGATTATGGCTGATCAACAGGAAATACTGAACACCATCCTCCTGACAAGGCTCAATTACTTCAGCCTGGCAGGAATGCTGGAGCTATACAGAAAGGTAGGCTCCGCCACGCTCATCCTGGAGCATAAGAACAACCTCAGAGACATCCTCCCCGATGCCTCGGATAAACTCGTGAGCGCTATCCAGAACTGCGAAGAAGCCCGAAAACGCGCTGAGGAAGAACTGGAGTACGACATACGCTACGGAATAGAACCCATTCCGATGAACGACGACCGCTATCCGCAACGCCTCAAAGACTGCGATGACGCACCCCTCATCCTCTTCTATAAAGGCAACGCCAACCTCAACCAGCAGCGCGTCATCAACATCGTGGGAACCCGCCACTGCACGCCTTACGGCGAAGACCTCATCCGCCGCTTCATCACCGACCTGAAGCAGCTCTCGCCCAACGTGCTCATCATAAGCGGACTTGCCTACGGAGTGGATATCGTGGCGCACCGCCAGGCACTCGCCAACGGCTACGAAACCATAGGCGTGCTGGCTCACGGTCTGGATGACCTCTACCCCCGTCAGCATCGGGAAACGGCGGCAAGAATGATAGAACAGGGCGGACTGCTCACCGAATTCCTTACCCGTACAAACGCTGATAAGATAAACTTCGTGCGCCGCAACCGCATCGTAGCGGGAATGTCGGATGCCTGCATCCTGATAGAGAGCGCAGCTCATGGCGGCGGCCTCATCACCTGCGATATTTCGCAATCCTACGGTAGGGACGTCTTCACCTTCCCGGGCAGGATAGGCGACCACTACAGCGAAGGCTGCAACAACCTCATCCGCAACAACGGCGCCACGCTCATCACCAGTGCCGAGGACTTTGTGAAGGACATGCGCTGGCAGGATGACGCCACCCTGATGCGAGCTAAGCAGCAAGGCATCGAGCGCAGCCTCTTCCCCGAATTATCGCCCGAGGAGCAACTCATCGTAGAAGTCCTCTCCAAGACCAACGACCTGCAAGTGAATCTCATCTCCGTAAAGACGAATATCGACATTTCTCGCCTCACTTCCCTCCTCTTCACATTGGAGATGAAGGGAGTCATCAAGACCTTTGCAGGGGGAATGTATCATCTTTTGAAGTAGTATTTTCTTTATTTTCAGAAAAAAGCAGTAACTTTGCAGCCGCAAAAAAGAAGATATACATCATAGGAATAAGAAGATTTCACTCGAAACTCATGAAAATAGGAAATATAGAATTTGGGCCTCAGCCCCTCTTCCTCGCTCCGATGGAAGACGTAACAGATATTGGTTTTCGCATGCTCTGCAAGCGATTCGGAGCCGCCATGGTTTATACTGAGTTCGTATCGGCGGAAGCCTTGGTGAGAAGTATCAAGAGTACCGTCAGCAAACTTACGATAAGCGATGAAGAGCGCCCTGTGGGCATTCAGATTTACGGCAGAACCACAGAGGACATGGTGGAAGCTGCAAAAATCGTAGAACAGGCGAAGCCGGATGTAATTGATATTAACTTCGGTTGCCCGGTGAAGAAGGTTGCCGGAAAGGGTGCAGGAGCCGGAATGCTCCGCAATATCCCATTGATGCTGGATATTACAAGAGAAGTGGTAAAGGCGGTAAACGTGCCCGTAACCGTGAAAACCCGATTGGGATGGGATTGCGAGAACCTCATCATCACCGACCTTGCCGAGCAGTTGCAGGATTGCGGAATCCAGGCGCTCACCATCCACGGCAGAACCCGTAGCCAGATGTACACCGGAGAAGCGACTGGAGCCTCATCGGAGAGGTGAAGAACAATCCCCGCATCCATATTCCTATCATCGGCAACGGCGATATTACGACCCCGGAAGAAGCCAAGCTTGCTTTTGAGAGATACGGCGTAGATGCGGTAATGATTGGCCGCGCCACCTTCGGAAGGCCATGGATTTTCAAGGAAATTCGTGATTATCTGGATAATACGGGTGCTGCCCCATTAACCGTAGATGAGAAGATTGACCTCCTGGAGGAGCAGCTTCGCATCAACGTGGAGCGCATCGACGAGTACAGAGGCATTCTCCACACCCGTCGCCACCTTGCCGCCTCCCCTATCTTCAAGGGCATTCCCGATTTTCGCCAGACGAGAATCGCCATGCTGAGAGCCACGACCGTGGAGGAATTGAAAGAGATATTGAAAGAATGCCGCGAGAGAATCAAGGCGATAGAATAAAGCAAAACGCCCTGTAGGAGCAAAAGCCTCGTATATGAAAGCTTTTGCCCTTACAGGGCGAATCCTTTATATCTTCCTTATACCCAGGGTGTTGCCCTGGGCTAAGAGCTTGCTGGGCTTTCAGCCCGCTACATTAACCACATTAAGGAGTTAACTGTTCATCTTAACTGCCAAGAGTTAACAGGTTAACAGTTAACAGCTGTTTTTCTATACTTCGACCGAGAAATTCGAAGGGGAATGCTTCTCTTAATATCGAAAACTTAATTCCAATATCGAAGAATTTACTTCTTCAATATCGAAGCACCTTCGAGCAGGGCGAGTGCCTTATTCTCGTTCTCCTCCATGATTTCACGCTCTCCCGGGCCCTTGTCGTTGATTCCGCAGAGGTGCAGGATGCCATGGATGATGACGCGGTGAAGCTCATCATCGTAGGTCTTGCCAAACTGCTCGGCATTGGTGCGGACCGTATCCAGCGAAATCACGATGTCGCCGTTAATCACATCATCCTCATCGTAATCGAAGGTGATGACATCGGTATAGTAATCATGACCCAGATACTCGTTGTTCACTTCGAGAATCTTCTCGTCATCTACAAACATATAGCCAATCTCACCCACCTTGCGGCCATGAGAGGCAGCTACCTTGCGAATCCAGGCACTCGTATCACGCTTCTTAATCTTTGGCATTTTCACGCCGTCTACATTGTATGTTATCATACGCTTCTTCCTCCTATTTTTATTTTATTTTTGGTAAAAATTCATCTACTTCTCTTCCGAAGAATCTCAGCTCCCTGACCAGCGTTGAGCTGATGCTGCTGTATCTTGGGTCTGAAAACAGCAGGATGGTTTCTACGCCGCCCAACTGCTTATTGATGTCAGCCTGCTCCCTTTCGTACTCGAAATCCTTGGCAGAACGGACGCCACGAACCAGGAACCTGGCTCCCAGGCGATGCGCCAAATCGATGGTGAGATCATCGTAAGAAACCACCTCCAGGCGATAACCCTTAGATGCATCTTCCGCATCTACCAGTTCCGAACATTCCTTCGGAAAAACAGCCTTGATATCCTCCACACGCTTCGAGATTTCCTCGCTGGCGTGCTTCAGCTTGCTCACCGCCACTGCAATCACGAGCTTGTCGAACATCGGCAAGGCACGCTCGGCAATGTTCTGGTGTCCTATCGTAAATGGGTCGAATGTACCCGTAAAAATCCCAATCTTCATAAATGTTTATCCTTTTACGGCGCTAGCCCTAATTCAACATTCAACATTTAACATTCAACATTACTCAAACAAGTCTCCCTGCATAATATTGCTTGTATACGGATTTCTGCCGAGATGCTCGTAGGCAAGCGGCGTTGCCATTCTTCCTCGCGGCGTGCGCTTGATGAAACCCTCCATGATGAGGAACGGCTCGTAAACCTCCTCTACGGTGCCGCCATCCTCGCCTATTGCCGTGGCAATGGTGCTTACGCCTACCGGACCGCCACGAAACTTGTCGATGATGGTGGTGAGAATCTTGTTGTCTATCTCGTCCAAGCCATACTGGTCGATATTGAGCGCCTTGAGCGCCATCTGGGCAATATCGTAAGTGATGGTTCCGTTGCCCTTTACCTGGGCGAAATCACGCACTCTTCTGAGCAGAGAGTTGGCGATACGAGGAGTTCCGCGCGAACGACGGGAGATTTCCACAGCCGCCTCATCCTCTATCGGCACCTTCAGGAGCATCGCACTTCGCTTGATAATCTTCTGAAGCGTAGCCGGGTCGTAATATTCCAGATGCAGATTGATTCCGAAACGGGCACGCAGAGGAGCTGTAAGCAGACCGCTTCTCGTTGTCGCTCCCACGAGGGTAAACGGATTCAGATCTATCTGGATGCTGCGAGCCGAAGGACCCTTGTCTATCATGATGTCGATGCGGTAATCCTCCATCGCCGAATAGAGATACTCCTCTACCACAGGCGAAAGTCGGTGGATTTCATCGATAAAGAGCACATCGTTGGGCTCCAGCGAGGTAAGGATTCCCGCCAGATCGCCCGGCTTATCAAGCACAGGACCCGATGTAATCTTGAATCCTACGCCCAGTTCGTTGGCAATAATATTGCTCAGCGTGGTCTTACCCAATCCCGGCGGACCGTGGAGGAGCGTATGGTCGAGCGGTTCGCCACGATATTTGGCAGCCTCAACAAAGACCTCGAGATTTTCCACCACGCCATTCTGTCCGCTGAAATCAGAAAACTTCAGCGGGCGCAGCGCCTTCTCGAATTCCTTTTCGGCAGGCGAAACCATTTCTTGTCTTATATCAAAATCTTCGTTCATTCTATGACTATTATCGATAATATGGGTGCAAAGTTACACATTTGTTGCGGAATTAAAGAAGAAAAGCCGAATTATTTTGCCCATGATTTTGCACAATCCCAAAAGATTCGTGCAGATTTGCAAGCGCTACCCTACAAAAATGTTATAATTTATCATTTTCTTGCAGAATAATTTGTTTATCCGATAGAAAAGACGTACTTTTGCACTCGATATTGAAAGCGAGGAAAGAAATAAATAAGAGAGAAATATCAGGATTTTAAAAGAAATAGAATTATGCTTAAGTTATTTCAAGGGCTCAGCAAGCTGCTGGCCAATTACACATCTATCTTCGTGATAGGTGTTGCAGTGTTCACATTCTTCTTCCCACATACCTTCGACTGGGTGCGCGGAACTACTCAAACCGTCATTCTCGGCATCATCATGCTCACTATGGGTCTGACCTTGACCACCAACGACTTCAAGATTCTGGCCCAACGCCCGCTGGATGTCTTCATCGGAGCCTGTGCCCAGTTTATCATCATGCCGGGTGTGGCTTATACCCTGGTTCATGTGTGGCATCTTGACCCAGCCCTGGCACTCGGAATCCTGCTGGTAGGTTGCTGTCCGGGCGGCGTTTCGAGCAACATCATGAGTTATCTGTGTCATGGCGACGTAGCTTTCTCCGTAGGAATGACCTGCGCCTCTACCATTCTTGCACCGGTGATGACTCCGCTGCTGATGAAGATTACGGCAGGCGAGATTATCCATGTAGATGCTGTGGGAATGTTCATCAACATCCTCATCGTAACGATTATTCCTGTAGCCATCGGCTGCGCCCTCAACTATATTTACGGCAAGAAAGACTGCTTCCCTACCATCCAGAGTCTGATGCCGGGCATCAGCGTTACGTGTCTGGCAATCATCGTAGGCGGTGTGATTTCTACGGTTCATGATGACCTCGTAGCCCGCGGCTTATCGCTCTTCCTCTGGACTTTCGCCGTGGTTTTCTGCCACAATACGCTGGGCTATCTTCTCGGTTGGCTTGCCGGCAAATGTGCCGGATTCAATACCGCCAAGAAGCGTACCATCAGTATTGAGGTAGGAATGCAGAATGCCGGTCTTGCCACGGTACTTGCGGGCAACTTCTTCGCAGCCCAGCCTCTCGCCGTATTGCCTTGCGCCATCAGCTGCGCCTGGCACAGCATTTCCGGCACCATCCTTGCCGGAATCTATCTGAAATGGGACCATCTGCATGAGAAGAAGTAAATGACTTCGGAAAAGAATTTATGAATTCTAACAGAAGCAAATATTGAACAGCACGCCCTGGGCTAGGAGCTTCTGCCCTTTCAGGGCGTATTGCTTAAAACTCACCTCACGGGGTTAACAGGTTAACAGTTAACAGCCGATTTTTACTTCCCCGTAGTCAGCAGCTGCACGGCGCGCTGAACTATCTCGTTTGTCTCGTTCCAAACCTGGAAGTATTGGCTCATATCCCAGATATCTCGCGCTACAAGGGCTTTCAGCTGCAGGGCGAGGTATTTCTTCGTCTGAATTAATTCAGCCTCATCCTTCGGCTCTATCTTCTCCTTCTTGCCCTCGGCGATAATGCCATCTATCAGCGAAGAAGGAACCTCGTAGGTGGCGAGGAACTTATCGAAATCCTTATACTGACTCTTGAGTTCCTTACGATGCGCATCGATGAACTTCAGACTGTGGTTGATGACGATACTCTTGGCTGCCAACTGACGGTGCATCTTGGTGTACTTGGTTGTATCCAGCGGAACGAAATAATCTGGCATGATTCCACCACCACCATAAACTACACGATGCTTGCGCAAGGTGTAATACTTCAGACTGTCTGAAAGATGGATGCTGTCCTGATTGGTGAACTCGCCATGCTTGTAACGCTTGTCCAGATCCATCGCATAATCCAATCTGTCACCTTTCTTATATGGCTTCTGGATGCATCTGCCGCTAGGCGTATAGTAATGGGCGATGGTGAGACGAATCTCGCTGCCATCATCGAAGGTCAGCGGACGCTGAACCAATCCCTTGCCGAAGGTTCTGCGACCAACCACTACACCACGGTCCTGATCCTGGATGGCTCCGGAAACAATCTCGGCGGCAGAAGCGGTAAACTCATTGGTGAGCACCACCACCTTGCCCTTGCGCCATTTGCCGTTAGCCTGCGCCTTATATTCCTGACGAGGCGCAGCACGACCGCTGGTATAAACGATGAGATCGCCCTTCTGCAGGAACTCGTTGGCAATCTGAGCCGCAGCCTGAAGATAGCCTCCGCCATTATCCTCAAGGTCGAAGATAAGGTCCTTCATACCCTTCTTTTTCAGCGAATCCATCGCTATTGTTACCTCTTTATGACTGGTAAGACCGAAGCTTCCCAATCGGATGTACCCGATGCCCGGACGAATCATATAAGCCGCATCCATCGTAGTTACCGGAATCTTATCGCGCTTTACCTTAAAGATGAGCTTATCCTTGATGCCACGGCGCACGATGGTAAGGTTCACCGTTGTTCCCTTAGGACCACGAAGGCGCTTCATGATTTCCTCCTTGCTCATCTTGACGCCCGAAATGGCAGTATCGTTTACAGCCACAATGCGGTCGCCGGCAATGATTCCCACCTTCTCAGAAGGTCCGTTCGTAACCGGCTGGATAACGAGCAGCGTATCATCTACCATGTTAAACTGCACGCCAATGCCATCAAACTGCCGTTCAGCGGCTCGTTCATCGCCTTGGTTTCCTTGGCTGTAGCGTAAGAAGAATGAGGGTCGAGCTTTTCGAGCATGCCTCGGATGGCGTCCTCTACGAGCTATTCTCATCCACACTATCCACATAAAGATTGGTAATGGCGATTTCCGCCCTTCCCAACTTCTCTATCGGACTGTTCTTGCCCATTTTGATACGCAACTGGGCACTGGCAGAAGTTACTGCCAGGAATGCTACCAGTGCTATGAATAGATATTTCTTCATTTCTTAAAACTTAAAGTTATGAAAGAGAGAAATCCTTCAAGAGTTAACAGGTTAACAGTTAACAGCGCTTTTTTCAATGGTTACCCCCCGAAAGCACTTGAATTCTTCACTCTTCGTTCTTCACTCTTCACTTCATTTAATCCAGCGGCTCAGAGTCTTCCTCCGGAATATCCTCTTCTATTACCAGGTTTTCGATGATGAAGTTCTGGCGCTCCATCGTGTTCTTACCCATATAATATTCCAGCAGCTTCTGCACCTGATCGGTTTTATGCAGCGTAACCTGCTCCAACCGCATGTCGGGACCGATGAAATGGGCGAATTCATCAGGCGAAATCTCTCCCAATCCTTTGAATCGGGTGATTTCAGGATCAGGGCCCAAATCGCGAATCGCCTGCTGGCGCTCCTCATCGCTGTAACAGTAATGCGTGATGAAATCGCTCTTTTTCTCCTTGCTTCCCAGTTTCGCATCCGCATCAGCCACCGCCTGCTTGTTCTTGATCTTGGTTCGCTTGTTGCGCACTCGGAACAATGGGGTTTGAAGCACGTAGACGTGACCCTTCTTGATGAGATCAGGGAAGAACTGTAGGAAGAAGGTAATGATGAGCAGTCGGATATGCATTCCGTCGACATCCGCATCGGTTGCCACAATCACCTTGTTGTAACGCAATGAATCCAAGCCGTCCTCTATATCGAGAGCTGCCTGAAGCAGATTGAACTCCTCGTTCTCATAAACCACCTTCTTGGTAAGACCGAAGCTGTTGAGCGGTTTACCACGCAGAGAGAACACCGCCTGGGTATTCACATCACGGCTCTTGGTGATGCTTCCGCTGGCAGAATCGCCCTCGGTGATGAAGATGGAACTCTCCTCCTTGCGCTCGTTCTTGGCGTCGCTGAAATGGATGCGGCAGTCGCGGAGCTTGCGGTTGTGGAGATTAGCCTTCTTGGCACGCTCACGGGCGAGTTTGGTAACGCCCGCCATCGCCTTGCGCTCGCGTTCGCTCTCCTTGATTTTATTCTCCAGAACCTCAGCTACATCCTTGTGGATATGGAGATAGTTGTCTACTTCCTTCTTCAGGAAATCGCCCACATACTTATTGATGGTTTCGCCACCATTCGGCGTCATCGTAGTACTTCCGAGCTTAATCTTGGTCTGACTCTCGAAGACCGGTTCTTCTACGTTGATGGCAATGGCAGCCACCAGTCCGTTTCGGATGTCAGCATACTCATACTTGCCGTAGAACTCCTTGATAGTCTTGGCAATATGCTCCTTGAAGGCACTCTGATGCGTACCTCCCTGGGTGGTGTGCTGACCGTTGACGAAGGAATAATACTCCTCGCCATACTGGTTAGTATGGGTGAAGGCAATCTCGATGTCCTCTCCCTTCATGTGGACGATGTCGTAGAGACCTTCGTTTGTCATATTATCGCTCAGCAAATCCTGCAGACCATGGCGGCTCAAGATGCGGCGGCCATTGTGCATGATGGTGAGTCCGGTGTTCAGATAAGTATAGTTGCGGAGCATCGTTTCCACGAAATCATCGTGGAAGGAATAGTTCTTGAAGAGTGTATTATCCGGCTCGAAGAAGATAAAGGTACCGTTCTCGTCCTCAGTATCTTCCATCGTGTCGCTCTTCAGAATACCTTTCTCAAACTTCAGATGGCGCACCTTTCCGTCGCGGTACGACTTTACTTCGAAGTGGGAACTGAGGGCATTGACCGCCTTCACACCCACACCATTCAGACCGACGCTCTTCTTGAACGCCTTGCTGTCGTACTTTCCGCCGGTATTCAGCACACTTACAGCCTCAACGAGCTTGCCCTGAGGAATACCACGGCCATAGTCGCGCACGCTGACACGCAGATTGTCCTCGATATCGATTTCCAGACGGGCACCTGCGCCCATCTTGAATTCATCGATAGAGTTGTCTACCACCTCCTTCAAGAGCACATAAATACCATCTTCCGGCAGATTTCCATCTCCCAGACGGCCAATGTACATACCCGGACGGGTACGCACATGCTCCATATCGCTCAAGTGGCGGATGTTATCATCGGTATATTCTACCGGCTGCTGCTCCTGAGGGGCATTGGTAAGCTCATCAGCGGCATTCAATTCGCTGTTACCTAAGTTTTTATCTTCAGACATGATTTCCTCCTTAGTTATTCTTATTTATTTTCTTATAACATAGCAAATGATGTTGCAATATTCTGTTTATCAGATCATTGCCAACACAACAATTACTATTTACCTGATACTCTTAATATAGCAGTTGCGGCGCTTGTGAAGGACTGGATCCAAGACGCCCCATTGTCCCTGCACGGCAGCATTATCTTCCATTTCCACCTGTGTTTCTCCCCACTCGATTCCATACTTCTGATAGATAGGAATCAGGTCGGCAAAGAGCAGCGCATTGGCACCCTTAGCACGGTATTCCGGCTGGATACCGATGAGCAGAAGGTCGACAATCTTGGTTTTATGGAACTTGATGGCGCGCAGCAGATGCCACCAGCCAAAAGGAAGCAGCCTGCCCCTATGACACTTCTGCAGAGCTCTGGAAAGGGAAGGCATCGTAATACCGATACCTATCATCTTATGATCCTCAGTAGTCCAGTCTTCTATGGCTGTTACAAAGTTCAGGTCGAGCAAAGACAGATACATCTTGATGTACTGGTCTATCTGCTTCTGTGAAAGTTCGGAATAACCATAGAGATGCTTGTATGTATCATTGATGAGGTCGAAAATCTTCTGTCCGTATCCGCCCTGATAAATATCCTTACGGGTAAGTTTGCGGACATGGAGATTGTATCTTTTCTCTATCATCGCCGCTATCTTGGAATATTTCTCCGGGATGGTATCTGGCACCATCAGTTTATACTCTACATACTTATTATCTACGGTAAAACCCTCCAGAGCCTCGATGTGCTCCGGATAATATGAATAATTATAAATGGTAGGCATGGTGCCTAGCTGGTCAAAGCCCCAGGTAAGCATGCCTTCTGGATCCATATCGGTAAAACCCAACGGACCTACAATATCTTCCATTCCCTTCTCCTTACCGTATTTCTCTACAGCATCGAGAAGAGCTCTGGAAACCTCGCGGTCGTCAACGAAATCAATCCAGCCGAAACGGACCGATTTCCTGCCCCATTTATTGTTTGCCTTATGATTGATAATGGCAGCGACGCGACCTGCCAACTTGCCATCCTTATAGGCAAGAAAATACTCTGCCTCGCAGAACTCGAACGCTGCGTTCTTGTCCTTGCTCAGAGTATTCATGTCGTCGCTGAAAAGATTAGGCACATCATATTCGTTGCCTTCGTAGAGGTCGTAATGGAAGTCGATGAACGTCTTCAAGTCCTTCTTTGTTTCGACCTTTTTAATTTCTATTAATGACATGATTTTCAAACTAGTTTGCAATATTATAAATGCAAAAGTAGCAATATTTCGCCAAACGACCAAATATTGCTATCTTTATTTTCAGTTTTTTAGAGATTTAGACATTGAAAGACAAAGGAGTACCTCTAAACATTGAGCCAGAAACTCCGAGATACACCTTTACTGTCATATATATTTTTGCTTTCTTGCTAGAAGGATACCAGACAGGGCAGACGCATTAAATTGCGCTGACTAGGAATATCTGAACGTATAGTCCCCAAGCAAACATAAAGATGTCTTTACAACTTTAATCTATTTCATCGAATTGTTCATGCCATAATCGGCTATATATGCCTTTTTGTGCAAGAAGAGACTTATGATTGCCCTCTTCTGCTACCTTGCCTTGTTCCAAGACAAAGATGTGGTCAGCAGTCTTTACCGTACTCAGGCGATGGGCGATGACAATGATGGTCTTGCCCTGCTTGGCGAGCATATCCAGAGTCGTCTTCACATATTTCTCCGATATGGAGTCGAGAGAAGACGTAGCTTCGTCAAATATCAGGATGGAAGGATTCTTATATAAAGCCCTGGCTATGGCTATGCGCTGACGCTCTCCACCCGACAAGCTGGCTCCATGCTCACCGATAAGCGTCTGATAACCATTTGGCAATCGATCAATAAAGTCTTTCAGACCTAAGAGACAGACAATCTCATCCACCTTTTTCATATTGGGTTCGAAATCTCCAAGGGCAATATTCTCGACCACACTTCCGGCAAAGAGCTCCACTTGCTGGGGAACAGTGGCGATATACTGGCGCAGGCTCCTGGTGGTGATGTGTACAATGTTATGACTACCAATGTCGATTTCGCCATCTTGTACGGCATAGAGATGCTGTATCAGTGAAATAAGGGTAGTTTTTCCAGAACCACTCTCACCCACGATGGCGGTAGTCTTGCCTGCCTCTATCTTAAGGCTCAATTTATCAAAGACTTGCTTGCGAGAGCCATATCTAAATGACACTTTGTCGAAGGTGATGCCGCCCTCTATCATCCAAGGCTCCACATCATAGGTCAGCATCTCCTTGTCTTCCATCTCCAGTTCCATGATTTGAAAGAGACGGTCGGCGGCAATGAGGGCATCCTGTATGGTTTGGTTAGCCGTGATAAGCGAACTGATTGGCGAGATGACATAGTCCACCAATGAATAGAAGAGCATCAGCGTACCTGGGGTAATGCTCTGGTCAATAACCAATGTGCTTCCTATCCAAAGCACGGCTATGGTAACACCTGTGGATATAAACTGCACTCCGTTGCCAGCAAGGATAGAACCCTGTACACTGCGAAAGGTATTTCGAAGCAATTGTACGAATTTATTCTCTGTCTTGATGTTCGCAAATTCCTCTATGCCAAATCTCTTGATGGTGGAGATGGAGTTGAGCGACTCTACGAGTTGTGCTTCCAGATCGGCACTGCTCTCCATGATGCGGCGCTGATATTTGCGGTTCAGCCTATTGAATGTCCAGAAGATGATGAAGAAGAGTGGCGCAGAGGCAAGGGTTATCAAGCAAGCTGCCATGAATAGACAAACATGAGGACAACGGTGAAGCAGAGTATCATCATGTTGACCATCAAGTCGAGCGACACATTGTTGATGAAGTTTCTTATCTTCACGGCATCGTTGACGCGAGAAATGATTTCGCCCACACGCATCGTGTCGAAGAATTGCTGTGGCAAACGCAGCAGATGCTTATAGTAACCCAAGATGAGAGCTGCGTCTATGCGCTGACCAGTCTTGAGGGCAATGATGCTCTTCATGCAACCGATGAAGGTGCGCAGCACCAGCAGCACAATCATGATGATGCCCATCAGGTTGAGCAGGTTTACGTTTTCATCTACCAGCACATAATCCGTTATCTTGCCTACATATACAGATACGGACAATCCCAAAATACTATATACCAATGCTCCAAAGAGGGCTTGATGCATCATGCTCTTGTGGGGAGCAAGCAGTTGCAGGAATCTCATGGCAACGCTTGTTTTCTCATCGCCAGGCTCAAAGCATTCGCTGGGTTGCAACAGGATAAGGATGTTGGTCCACATTTTTTCAAACTCGGTCCTTGTTACCTTATGCATCTTGCCATCACCTGGATCCATATAGGTTACACCCTTAGAGCTAACCTTATAGATGACTACAAAATGGCGCAGCACATCCTTTACCACCACCAGTGCGATGGCAGGGAGTGGTATTGAAGTCAAGGCATCGTAAGGTCCCTTTACACCCTTGGCGGATAATCCCAATCTCTGGGCTGCCTCTACCATACCCAAGATGTTGGTGCCCTTTTGGTCGGTAAAGGCATAAATACGAATCTTCATGATGGGTACTTGCAAACCATAATAAGCACAGACTGAGGCGAGACAAGCTGCGCCACAGTCGGTGATGTCGAGCTGTTTTATCTTAATTCCACTTTTCATGTTTTTTTGGAAGATATGATGTCTGTTACTATATAATGTTGTTTTGTGTAGGGTTTATCCATTCGTCTATATTCTGATAGAGCAGGTCGAAGAGAGAGCGGCGTGTTATCATAAACCTCACGTTGGCGGTCATTCCTTTCTTCAGATATCCCTTGGCACCCGTCTTCTTCATCACCAGATGGTTTTGCTGTAACTGGCATTTTACCTTGAAGTAAGTATTCCCATTTCCATCCGACATATAGTCGGACGACACATATACCACGCTGCCTTTCAGCGTGCCCCACTCATGATAGTTGAAAGAGGATATTTGTGCCTTAATGGGCATACCTTTAAATATATATCCGATGTTGCTAGGCGATACATACGCCTCTACATAGATGGCAGAGTCGGGGCTGACGGTGGCGATAGTTTGACCTGCTTGCACGCTGTTGCCCCGATAGATACCCGAAAACTGTTCTATGGTTCCAGTGATAGGGCTTCTTACTTCATATAGATCCTTCACTTCCGACTTTTCTTGCTTTTGGGCAGTCTGCATCTCCTTGTATTGGTTCTGATAGTTGTTGAGTTCGGTTTGCCATGTGCTCAGTTGTGATTCTATGAGAGAAGCCAGCTCTTCCTTCTTGCTTTGATAAGTGTAAAGAAACTTCTCGTATTCTTCTTCCGAAACCAGACTTTTGTCATAGAGTATTTTCTCTCTGCTGTATTCTCGCTTAGCTTGATTGATGACAACTTGCAACTCATGTTTTTTACTCTCGAAAACATGATATTCTTGCAGTCGAACAGGCGATTGAAATACACTTGGCTTACCGCCTTTGGCAAGAATCTGCAAGTCGGCGATATGCGCCTCGAAGTCTTTGAGTCGATGATTTTGATAATCAATCTTCTCGTTAGAAGAAGAGGCGCGAAAGCGAAGAAGGAGTTCGCCTTTCTTCACTTTCTGCCCTTCACAAACATATACTTCATTTATTATTTCAGATACTGTGACCTTGATTTCTGTCTTCTCATTGGCAGGTCTGATCACGCCATTGCTTTGGACAGAGATGTCGACATAGATGAAAGGCATTAAAATGAATGCCAGCACTATAGCCGCCAAGACTACCCAATATATTATTTGAGACTTAGTTGTGGTCTGAGAGATATAGTTCTCAATACTATTCTCTACCCATTTTGGAGGTAAAAGCATAAATAAATATATATATAATAAGAATAAGGTCAGGTAATGAAAAACCTGACCTTATAAAAATTTAATGCATAGCCATAACTAATGCATCTCCAAAACCAGGATTTTCTTGGTGTGTTTTAACCAATTCACCACAAAATCTTCCAATCCAATAAAGAATGGTCTTTTCACCTGCATTGATTTCTCTAAGCTCTTCGCTCGTTAAGTCTACAAAAACTTGTTTCTTTTCCATTGTATATTATTTAAGTCCATCATTATAACCTTCTTTTAAATCATCCAAATCGCCTAAAATGTAGTCGATCAGAATGCCCCAAGCCCAATCACCTATGTGTTCTTTTATTCCTCCGCCATAAATGTTAGACAATTCTACAGATGTTAAATCTTTCATATTTTTCCTTTTTGTTTTATTTTTTTTGTATTATACATATAATATAAATAAGCAAGCCTAAACATGCAGGTATAATAACTAAAAGTCCAAACAGCTTATTACAGTCTATGAATTGATCCATGGTTGTACAAAATGATGCTTTTCCCAACAAGCAGCAAATAGAATTATTTGTGATATGGATAATTATAGAAGGATACAAGCTGTTTGTCTTGTAAAACAGCCAACCTGCTATAAAGCCAAAAACAAATGTTCCAATTATTTGGGATATATTTAAATGTATACAACTAAAAATTATAGTTGTAATACTTATGGCCCACCATGGATTTTTTTTCCATTTTAATAAACTGCTCATAAAAGTCCCTCTAAATAGTATTTCTTCTGCAATGGGTTGGATAACACCTAACGTTAATATGCCGATATAGCTATCTTGAAGACTATGTAATTCAGACTTATAAATATTTGGTATGTATATAATAGTCCCAATATATATAAGACAAATTAATATGAGCACAGCTATTATTGGACAGAATAAGATTATTTTTACAGATTGCTTTTTAAAGAAGTATATAACTTATATTTCTTTATGCACCATATTATGATAGATGTTACAAATATAAAGTGAGAAAAAGTAAGCAACTCGGGGTTGTATTTGTTTTCTTCTTGTAAGGAAGCTACAATGCGGAAAGACCAAGTGCATAGCATAGCAACTAGTAATGTTTCTGTTAGCTGCTTAAATGCTAAAAGTAGGAAACTATTATTTTCCTTTTTTCTCATTGTTATTATAATTCTAAAAGCTTGCAAGTTCAATTTTTACTACAGATTCATTGGAGGTATATCAATGCAACACCAGATAGATCCATTGTCTAAGATATCTGGAAGTTTGACAGGTGGAATAGTACTATTGCCACCATTCTCTTCTACACTCTCCTTCTTGGTCAAGGGAACAAGTCCCATTTTTTCTAATTTTTTCATTGTCATTGAGTTTGATTGTTATTACTTAATGTCCTTCAAACGATTCATACGGATAAATGCAATGATTGCTTCATTCCACTCGAATCGATTGATTTTACAATATATATCCAGCGATGTAGTATTGAATATGCGCTCGGTTTGGCAGCCTCCACCACAGAGATAGCGAGCCCAGCATTGCTGGCAATCTTTTAAGTCTGTAATGAATTGCGACTTGAACTGTTCTTCTTTTTCCGAACAAATGCCATCTTCAAGATTGCCTATATTCTGATGATATGGCAACATGTTCTGACAAGCGTAATAATCACCTTGCTCGTCTACAAAGAAGTTTGCCCTACCTGCTTCACAACTATATGTTCTTACCATCTGCTGTTTTACAATAGCTAACTTGCGCTTGAAATCCATATTATATATGGTTTCGCCATGCAAGAGTTTCTTGGTAAGAAACTCAAATACTTGATGGTATTCTTCTTCAATATGCCCCCATGCCAATGACGTTATTTCCGTCTCTTGCTTATTCTTCTCGCTGGCATTTATTGTAAATGCGTAAGCGTATGGAATGGCAATATTCTCAAAGAACAGAAAGATGCCTAACAAGTTTTTTGTTCTGGGGCTAATGGTTGCTCTCAGATTAAACTTTACTTCATAGCGTTGCAGGGCACGAATGCCAGCCATGATATGTCTAAAACTTCCTTCTCCAGAATTTTGCATTCTGCATGAGTCGTTTATCTCTTTGGGACCATCAATACTTACAGTGATAGTAAAGTCTTTTTCCTTGAAAAACTTGAGTAATTCACTATTATCAAGCAATACCCCATTCGTATTGAGAAGAAAGCCATATTTCTTGGAAGGGTAATCTTGAAACGTTTGCTCTACGATACTTACCGCATCTCGAATAAAGTCCTTGCATAATAATGGCTCTCCACCAAAGAAGTAGAACATGTATTGCTCTGTTTCCGGAAAATCCCGAAGCAAGTTTCTTATCGCCTTCTCTGCAATATTGACAGGCATAGGCTTAGCCTGTTGGTGCTTGGTAAAAGCAAAGCAATAGCTACATGCCATATTGCAACGATGAGTGGTGTTCAATGTCAACATCACTTGTCGGGGATTTCTATCTGGATCTTCCCTAATATGCACAGCGTCTCTCTTAGCGATGAGAACGGAGGTCAGTTCTTCGAACATTTCCTCATTAGTGCCTTTTGCTTCTGACTCACAAGTTGGGTTGAAGTAGGCTGTCAATAACGGATTTGTTATCTCCATGATTTCTTGGCTGCCTGTCAGAAATACATATTTCTGACCTTCTACTTCTAGCAACTTGTAGTCGCTGGTTGTTAACTTCTTCATGTGCTTGAATTTAATCATAAACTATATTTGAGGCAAAAGTAGATTTTATTTCTCTACTACATATTTCCAATAGCCTTCTGTTCGACTGATTGGTACCCAGACGTATCGTCCACCAAAGTTTTCAACACATTCTTTTTGTGTCAATTCTTTTAATTCTATATTCTTCATTTTATCTAAGTTTTTGATTCTAGGTGCAAAGATATAGCTTTTTCTGTATTAGAAATGTTAGGCAATTGTTAGATTAATGTTAGATTTATAATTAACACGCTTAAAAACATGGTGTTTTAAGATAAAATGCGTAATTTTGCATTTGAAAAATTTAAAAGAAATGAAACTGAAGAAGAATAAATATGTTATAATAGCAATAGCTGGATTATCCGCAGCGTTTATGATGCAAATGCTGTGGATAGTTAGTGGTTTCCTGTATACTATATCTAAAATAAAAGCAGATGTGGATGAAAAATTGGAGCAGGCATTATTCACCGAGGCCGAACAGAGAGCTTGTCTGTATCTTAAAAGTATAGCTGTATCTCCTTCAAATTCGGATAAGCCAGATATAACATACTTTGAAACTGAGCTCAATAAGGAAACAAAATCTAACATATCTTTATCTAAACTGAAAGCTATTTTAGATAAAAGTTTACCTTTTGATTACTCCATTATATTATATAATAAAGGTAAGGAGCATTACTATTGTGGGGATAGTAGTTTTCAACTATCTGTAAAGTCTGCCGTTTTCTATACAAGAACAGACCAATCGCAAGCTATCCAGATAGAGTTAACCAATCCTTATTCTGTTTTTTTTGAAGAACTTGGTCTTTTGACTCTTGCTTCTTTTTTGATGCTAATCATAACTGTACTGTGTATATACAAGCAAGTTAGTGTTATCCGCTGGCAGCAGAATAATGCAAAGATGAAGAAGATAATGACCTATTCTATGATTCATGACATCAAGACTCCACTCTCTACGATTCGTTTGGGATTGGGGGCTTTGAATCATGAGCGGATAGCCAATGACCCTGAGAAAAGAACCAAGTATCTGCAAGTGATTAGTACGGAGACACAGCATGCTTATAGCTTGATTAATAGGATATTAACCATATCCAAATCGCAGGCTGGAAAACTGGAACTCAGGAAAGTACAGGTAAACATCACAAACATGCTCTCAAAAATGGAAGAGAACTTCAAGGTGAACAGATTGAAGAATGTATCATTTGAGAATCATATCAATTGTCAATATGCTTTTGCAGATGAGGAGTATCTTAAGGAAATATTCTATAACTTAATAGACAACTCTATCAAGTATTCTGATGGGGATGTTACGATTCGTATTTCTACAGATAAGGTAGATAAGGGCGTATCTATCCGAGTAAGGGATAATGGCATCGGTATCAGCAAGGCTGACCAAAAGGTGATTTTTGATAAGTATGAGCGTGCGTCTGCTGCCAAGCGCACCTTCAAGAAAAATGGTGCGCCTGGTTTCGGACTGGGATTGACCTATGTATTCCAAGTGATAGATGCTCATGAAGGCATGATAGGAGTAGAGAGCAAACTGGGCAAATATACCGAATTCTCTATATTCCTGCCCGACCAGAAGACGAGTTCAGGGGGGGGCGATGAAGAGCTAGCAACTCTCTGTAAGCTTGAAACCGACACCACGGATAGTCTCGATACTAACGAAAGTATCTGATTTCAAGACCTTTCTGAGTTTTACAATAACAGTATCTAGGCAGCGGGAAATAAAAAAGTCTTTCTCCGCAGTATTCCAGATATGCTCCTGTATGGCTTCACGTTTCACTATCTCATTCTTGTTTTTGGCAAGCATCTCCAGTATCTTGGCATCTCTGGCTGTCAAGGTATAGCTGATGTTGCCTTCTTCATCCTTGATGCAGGCATGTTCTGGGTCCAATATATGCTTTCCAATCTTTATGTAAGAAGAAACATTTCTACTCTTCTGCCCATTCTTCAGGCGAAGAAGGCTCTGGATATGCGCATCTAGTTCTTCGGGCACAAAGGGCTTTTTGATGTAATTGTTAGCACCTGCAGCATATCCCTCCTCCAGTTTTTTAGGAGAAGTGAGATTGGTGGTGAAGAGAATGAGCGTATCGCCATCTATCTCTCTGATGTGTTTTACCATCTCTATGCCGTTCATAATAGGCATGTCAATATCCGAGATGATAACATCTGGCTTGAATTCTTCCCAAGCTTGATACCATCTTTTCCATTGCTGACTGTCATTACCTCATAACCTCCAACTATATCTTCCAACGTGCTTTTTTCAATAAAAGCTAGGTTTGCATCGTCTTCAATAAGAAGCAGCTTTATCATGTCGTTATTATTAATCTGTTACTCTTTTGCAAAGATACATCTTTTTCTGAAAACATTGCGATTATCTTCTCTTATTAACATTATGATAACATTCCTTACTTGCTGCTAGCTGCAATTTTCTTATTCAGATTGGAAGGGTCATAAGATTGAAGCTTCTTCATCTCGACTTGTACTGTTGGTGGTAGAGACGGCAATCTATTCTCTGAAATAAAGCCTTCTATTGATTGAGCTGCTTCCTGAGGTTGCAGCTTTTTATCTGCCTCTTTCTTCTTGCCATCTACATATTCTTGTTCTGTAATAAATAGTTCTGTTACAACATGAATGAGCTGTTTACGAGAATCCTTCTTGTGCCAATAGTTGTAGCTTTGATCCGTTTTCTGACTGAGCAAATTCTTGAAAGAATAGTAATCCTCATCGCTTAATCTATAAGCCTCCATGAAATAATCACTTTTCATTTCTTGCGTAAAGCCAAAAATGTTATGCGTTAGCTTGTCGTATGTTGGTATCATATCCATTTCTATCATACAGCTCTTGTTGATAGAATCAGTTGTCACTCTTCCTATTATTTGGCTTGCCTTTTTGATATAGCCAACATTAGCAGAATTTTGAATAGCATACTTCTTACGGCATTCCTCTATGAATGTCTTTCCTTCTGGCCAAGGTCGAAATGTAGCTTGGTCGCTAAGCATAAAGGCTCTTTTCTTATCCTTGCTGACAAGCTCCTCATTTCTAAGATGTCTGCTACTATACATTCTTATATCTACTTTTTCATTTTTTAAGTTGATATAGTATTCCACAATGCCATCCACATAATATTTGAGTACAGAGTCATTGTGCTGATAGCTACGATAATATCCTTTAAGTCTCACAAACTTGGGACGCTGGCTACTAATCGTAACATCCTGAAGTTTGATTTGCCCTAATGCTTGGAGGGGTAAAAAGAGTAATAATAAATATAAATATTTCATATAATCATCTGTAAAGAGCATGTACAATACTTATATACTGCACATGCCCTATTTAACTTAAACCTTACTTAGTCTGCATTCTTACCGTGATAAATACGTTGCCCAAACAGCCAAATTTCAGTATCACCCTTTTTGTTGTTGAACAAGTTCTTAATTGCAAAAATGCAAATTCCACCATTGGTGTCTCTCATGTCTTCTAAAGACAGAGAAACAAGTTGATTACTTTCTTTCATACTTTTCAATTTTGTTTAATAATGTAATAAACTTCGAAGTCGTTTGCAAAATTACTGCAATTTATGAATATACTCAGTTAGTTAATTGTTAGATTTATGTTATTTTTTAGAGAGATTTAGGATATCGAAGTACAAAGGTGTACCTCCAAACATTGAGCAAGAAGCTCATTGCCTTGAGGGGAAAAACATCCTCGATACCGTGGAAACTACATCGAGGATGAAATTTCAGAAAATAGCCACACATCAGCTGATAGGCGAACGCAAAACACGTGTTATGCATGTGCACATCAGCTGATGTGCGAGCGCACAACGGCTGTTGTGCGATTGAAGAAGAACATCTAAAGGTTATTTCACCAGATGTTCCTTGATCCAAACCATCTGCTGGTAATTGGTCTCGCTGGTAGTCCAGTGCTCATTGATTGGCGTGAGCAAGGCCTCCTTCTCACACTTCAGCGTATTCCATACCGCATAACTGGTTGTCGGTGGACAGGTTATGTCGTTGTAGCCCCAGGTAAGATAGGTTGGAACCGTTACCTTGCGGGCAAAGTTTACCACGTCATAATAAGCCATCGTGTTGAGACAGTCCTTATTCTTCAATATCTCATGATATTTGGTGAAATGAGGATAACCGCCCGTTCTTCCCTTCTCGGCGTAGGCAGCCATGTCGCTGAGCGCCGGATGATTGGCAACACACTGGGTTACGCGCTTGTCTAAACCGGCTGCGATAATGGCCAAGGCTCCACCCTGACTGCCACCCTGCACGGCCACATTCTTTCCGTCCCACTCTGGGAGAGAGGTTAGGAAATCGATGCAGCGCACCAGTCCCTGATAAACATGGCGCATGTAGTAGCGGTTCTTATCTTCCAGTCCGTTAGACAGATATCCGCCGTTTGCATCG
This sequence comes from Segatella copri, assembly GCA_003463005.1. GTDB lineage: Bacteria > Bacteroidota > Bacteroidia > Bacteroidales > Bacteroidaceae > Prevotella > Prevotella copri_I. Next base: position 63,337 of record QSCI01000003.1, read on the forward strand.
TTGAATCCCCTGCTTATTTCATTGAAGGTTTCTGTAGGGATGCGCGGGTCGAGACCATGAATCTCTATCTCGAAGCGGATGAATCCGTTCTCGGCGTAATATTTATTGCGCATAGGCTCCTTGATGGTCTTGATGCCGGCTCCAGGAGGGGTGAGAACTATTGGATGACTGCCCTGCTTGGCATTCTTGGGATAGAAGAGGTAGCCGTACATCGCATGACCTTTCTTATCTATCTGAAGTTTAACGAGATAACAGTCTATCTTGTCGGTACAGTATTCCTTGGCGAGTTCCTTGGTATAGCTCATCGGCACGTTCTTCAGTTCGTCCTTTGCCTGCTGCCAGAATGCATCGAAATCCTTAGGCTCCTGGGTATAAGGCTGAATCTTATCTACCGAGAATCCTACTTTGATATGATGCTGATAGGTCTTGCCATCGAGTTTATAGAATAATCTCAAATCGCGGAAGCCCGGTGTCTTTCGGGTTCCCATGTTCACGATGGCGCGCCCATTCTTCAGTTTGAAGCTTCCTTTCTTGTCAGCCTTCAGCATGTCATCGCCTATTTCATAGTTCACCTCGCCGTCACGGGGAATTCCATACTTATAGAAACTTACTTCCACCTTAGCCTGTTCGCCCGTCTTATAGAGCCAGTCGGCATGATCGGGCACGGTTAGCCAAAGATAATCACTCTTGTACGGATAGTTCTCCGCCTTCACACTTAACACACTCGTCATGTTCATCGCCAGGATAAACAGAAGCGATAGATAGATTGTCCTTAATCTGTTCATAATTTTATAGTTTGTTTTTAAATTATAATATTCAACTATCATAATATGAGCGCAAAAGTACAACATTCCATTGAGATAACAAAATGATTTCAAGGATATTTTTGTTCAAGATACCCTCAATAGGCATCTTGAACAAACAAATATCTTTCCCGATAGTTTTAAGCACTGGCGGAAAACTAACATTCTCCAAGGAATCACAATAAGAAAAAGCTCAATCATCTATCTCTCCAACACTGGCGAGAAGTGCGAAGTGTCGGATGAAGCGAGAGATGGTTCATCAAATGAGTAGTGAAATTATGAGGGTGGAGTCGATTACAGAAGACAATATGGAGCCAAATTGCTCCATGACCCGAAAATATTCCTCCAAAAGGAGTGAGTTTCTCAGATTTAATTTGTATCTTTGCCATGTCATATCAGAGTTTTGCTTGTTTTCTTTTCGCAACATTAAGATAAGTGAAAATTCTGACATAGCAAAATCCAGAGTAACTTTTTGTTGCTCAGGCGCTTAAAATATTTAATTGATAATAGTGTTGCGGAATTAATGGAATAACCAGAAATGAAATTGAAAAGACATCTACTGACAGCTGCCCTGACACTCTTTTGCCTATCGGCAGCTAACGCCCAACTGCTAAGAACAACAGTGGAGCAAGGGGAAATTGAAGGTGTGGAACATGAAGGATTCGCCCTATACAAGGGAATCCCATACGCTGAAGCACCAGTGGGCAACCTCAGATGGAAAGCCCCAGTGAGCAAGAAGCCTTGGAAGGGAGTATTCAAAGCAGATAAATGGGGAGACCGTCCACCACAGCCCATCGACCCTAACCAAAATGGTGGAGAGCTGGGCATGAGCGAGGACTGCCTATACCTCAGTGTGGAAACGCCAGCCAAGAGTAAGAATGACAAACTCCCTGTATTTGTGATGATTCATGGAGGAGCCTTTCTTACTGGCTCCTACAGTGGAACTCAGGAAAGCTTTGTCAAGGAAGGCATCATCTATTGCAGCATAGAATACCGCTTGGGAGCCTTTGGATTCATGGCACATCCAGAGCTGAGTAAGGAATCAGGCAAGAACATATCTGGTAACTATGGCATCCTTGATCAAGTGATGGCCTTAAAATGGATTCACGACAATATCGCTGCCTTCGGTGGAGACCCAGACAAGATTACCATTGCTGGAGAATCTGCCGGTGGTATCTCGGTAAGTATACTATGCGCCTCTCCCCTTGCCAAGGGACTCTTCCGAGGAGCCATCAGCGAAAGTGGTAGCTCCTTCTGGCCTGTGGGTGAAAGCAGAAATGGTAACACAGCCATGCTCACCACCAAAGCGGCAGAAGCAGGTGGACTTCTCCTTCAAAAGAAACTCAAGGCTAAGAACTTGAAGCAGCTAAGAAAAGTTCCGGCTATGGACATCGTAAAGAATACCGCCTTTGAGTCCTTTTGGCCGAACGTTGACGGCTACTCCATCACCGATGACCAGTATAAGCTCTATGAAAAGGGAAGCTACAATGATGTAAATGTCATCATAGGAACCAACAGCGACGAAGGAAGTATGTTTAGCCGCCCTGTCAGTGTAAGTGACTATGAGAGAAGAATCCATGAGATATATGGAAGTTGGGCAGACCAGGTTCTCAGTCTCTATCCTGCCAAGACAGAGGAAGAAACCTACTTCGCTCAATCCGACATTTTCCGTGATGGCTCCTTTGCATGGGGAACATATGCCTGGGCTAACCTGCAGAGCAAGACCGGCAAGGGCAAGGTGTATATGTATTACTTTGACCAAGACTCTGAGAACACCATCGTGAAAAGCCGCAAGGGAGGAGCCAGCCATGTGGCAGAGATGCCATTCATCTATGGCTATAAGTTTGGCTCTGGAAAGATGACCGAGACGGAGCAGCACATGGAACAAATCATGTCACGCTACTGGATCAACTTTACCAAGACTGGCAATCCAAATGGGGATAGCCTTCCTTTCTGGACTACCTACCAGGAAGGTAAACCAACGGTGATGATTATGAAGGAAGGACTGCATTTGGGTCCTGTTCAAAATCAAAAGCAAATGGACTTCTTCGAGAAGTTCTTCAAGGAAAAAAGAAAATAATACGTCAAGTTCCAAGTGGCATTTCTCCCACTTGGAACTTTTTCATTAAAGAGATAAAACGCCACTGTGGCAGCACACCTCACCTATTTTTTCTCTATCAAGCTGTTGCTGATATATTTTTCTTTTCAGACCTTTACATTTTACACATTTTCGAGGTTTTCTAAGCTTTCTCCGTTATTACCAGCACATGGCTTTCGTCGCTCAATGTGGTGGCGAAGATATAGGTTTCGCCACCATCTTTCAGCTTCAGACGCTTGCGCAATTCGGCTACGGAAAGGGGGAAGTTGCGGATGGCGATGTTCGCTTGGTGATTCCTGACAGATGACGCTTCAACTCCTTTTTATTAAAGGAGGAGATGGCAATGATGCGGAAACTTCTGCCGGGGAAGACGGCGATAGGCTCACGGCTCACGAAAAGATGACTGTTCTTGGAAAGCATCCTGGCTCCATATCGCTCAGATAAGACGCTGAAACAGCCGGCTTTCATCAGAGAGGCATTCGGCTCGTAAAGATACTGCATCTCTTCAAGGGTGGATGGGGCAATCTTCACCGAAGAAGACTCCATATCCAACTCATCGCAGACGAAGGACTGGGCATCATTGACACAATAAATGCGGAGATTGCCCATATTTCGAGCAGAGAGCACTAAAAGGAGTTCCTTGCACTCATTATTCACGGAGATAATATGAACCTCTTGTACGCAGTTTAATTCGCTTACCGCACGGTGCCAATCGAGCATCGGAGAGAGTTTGATGATGACGTAATCTGCCTTAGAAAGCATTTCTTCCTGCAAAAGGGTTACATCGGGCGTACAATCTTTCAAAGATACTACCTTGTTGCCCGCATCGTCTCTACGGGCAGGATCGATGAAGATCAGCTTAAGACCAAGGTTGGTCTTAAGTAATGACTGAGACTGGTCTTCAGTTATGCCTAAAGAATCTGATGCAGCAGCCTCTTTCTTTGAAGCAAAAGAATGCAGAACCTCTATTCCGTCTCCATTCTTCACGATGGCATTCTTCAAGCCCAACCGCCCAAAGTTTTCCTTTGCTGCTTCACAGAGATGAGCCTGACGCTCCACATACATCGACTTCACGCCCAATCGGAAAGCGATGTAAGAGAAGTCTACTCCGAAACCGCCGGTCAGGTCAACAAACCCGATTTCTTCAGAAAAATCTCCTCCATGAGGTTCTCCTTTTATTTCATTAACATTCTCTTCTGATTCTGTTAATATCTGTTGCTTTTTGCAAGTAGCTTCATTTTTGGCGAATTCTGAATCAACTGCCCCTTTGCCCGCAAATTCGCAAATTTCAGAAAGATGAAGATTTGAGGCGTTTTCGCTCTCCTTCTCCTTTTCTTCTCCGTTTTCGGATGATGAAGGAGACAAACCGAGCAGTCGGGCAGCGAGTTCAGCCTTATAAAGTGCCGTTTGCTCTGACGAACATTGCTCCATCGAAATATGAGGGGGATAGATAAGGCCATCGATGCTTGCCCAACGGGGCAGTTTCACACGAGCCATCTTTCGCCCGCGAATCTGGTCGAGAGCGAAAGGCATATCTACCTCGGGATACTTGCTGCCGAGGAAAGCCAACTGGCGAACATCATCGTCCTGATGCTGGCGGATAAAATCGAGCGTTGCTTGGTTCATTATTTCTGTTGAGTGATTCGTCATTACATTACTTATTCTTAATAACCGCAAATTTACGATATTCTGATGAGATTACAAAATATTTCTCAGAATATCTGATAATTTACTCAAATTTCGCATGTAAACTCCCACGCCCTGAACCAACGGTCACCGGTGCGTAGCGGAAAGGTAAAGGGCAAAAGCTTTAAAATACCGGGCAATATACAAAGCTTTTGCCCTTACAGGGCGCCTTGCTGATTGCCATTATACCCAGGGCGATGCCCCTGGGCTAGGAGCTTCTGCCCTTACAGGGCGTATGGGGCAAAACTTGCGAAAGTTCAGTACATAACTATCGGAGATAGAACAACTGACTAGGAAAAACAGAAGGCTGGCAGAAGAAAAACAGCATACTGGCAAAAGGCAAACAGCCGACTAGCGCAACAGAGGCTAGTCGGCTGTTCCTGTATAACAGTTTGCCAAACATCCTTTCTCTTATTTCAAGAGAAGCACGGTTGGCAGGAATATCGCAATTAGCTCTTCACTCCTCACCTTTTCAGCATAAAGAGCTGAAACACAACACATTACATAGATGAAGAGTTTTTCGGCACTCTTCACCAACTCTTCACCACTCTTCACCTTTTACGATTTTGGGAAAGGTATAAACGCAGAGCCGCTTAGCTGTCAACAGCCTAAAAAGGTGAAGGGCGGGTGAAGAGTAAAAAAACACTCTTCACCCGCCCAACTTCCTATCCTTCAACTACTTACACACAAAAGGTGAAGAGTGAAGAGTTGTTGGGAAAATTCTCTCGCATCCGTAAAGATGCAGAGAGAAAATTCCGGTGTCTCAAAAGAAACGATGGATTAGTCAGCCAACTTAGCCTTCAAGAACTCACGGTTCAAGCGAGCGATGTTAGCGATAGACTCGTTCTTAGGACAAACAGCCTCGCAAGCACGAGTGTTTGTACAGTTACCGAATCCGAGCTCATCCATACGTGCAATCATCTTCTTAGCACGGGCAGCAGCCTCTACACGACCCTGTGGGAGAAGTGCCAGCTGGCTAACCTTTGAGCTGACGAAGAGCATAGCAGAACCATTCTTACATGCAGCAACACAAGCACCGCAACCGATACATGTAGCGCAATCCATTGCCTCGTCTGCATTCTCCTTAGGAATCAGGATAGCGTTGGCATCCTGAGCCTGACCAGTACGAATGCTGGTGTAACCACCTGCCTGGATGATCTTGTCGAATGCTGAACGGTCTACCATACAGTCCTTGATGATAGGGAAACCAGCAGAACGCCAAGGCTCAACGGTGATTACGTCACCATCGTTGAAACGACGCATGTAGAGCTGACATGTTGTAGCACCACGCTCAGTCTTACCGTGAGGTGTACCATTAATATAGAGAGAGCACATACCGCAGATACCCTCGCGGCAGTCGTGGTCGAAGACGAAAGGCTCCTGACCTGACTCGATGAGCTCCTCGTTCAAGATGTCGAGCATCTCGAGGAATGAAGTATCATCTGGGATGTTCTTCATCTCATGTGTATCGAAGTGACCCTGTGCTGTAGGACCGTCCTGCTTCCAATACTTAACTGTGAAACTTATATTTCTTGCCATTGTCTTGTTCGCTTTTTAATTCTTGTAATTTCTTGTCTGTACCTTAATTGCCTCATACTCGAGAGGTTCCTTGTTGAGCACTGGAGCAGTTGTATCATTGCCCTGATACTCCCAGCAACCTACGTAGAAGAAGTGCTCGTCATCACGCTTTGCCTCGCCTTCCTCTGTCTGGTACTCCTCACGGAAGTGACCACCACAGCTCTCGTTGCGGTGCAATGCATCGTAAGCGATCAACTCGCCCATCAAGATGAAGTCACGCAAGTGGATAGCCTTATCCAACTCTACGTTCAAGCCTTCCTTCTTGCCAGGGATGAAGAGGTTCTTGTTGAATTCCTCGCGGAGAGCCTTCATCTTCTTCAAGCCTTCCTCAAGACCTTCCTTGGTACGACCCATACCTACGTGCTCCCAAAGGATGTGACCCAACTCCTTGTGGATAGAATCTACAGAGCGCTTGCCCTGGATACCCATCAGGCGGTCGATTTCCTTCTGAACACCTGCCTCTGCCTCTGCGAACTCTGGGAGATCGGTAGAGAGCTTTGGCCACAATGCCTGGTCGGCCAAGTAGTTCTGGATAGTGTATGGCAATACGAAGTAACCGTCAGCCAAACCCTGCATCAAAGCAGATGCACCAAGACGGTTAGCACCGTGGTCAGAGAAGTTACACTCACCAATAGCGAAGAGACCAGGGATAGTGGTCATCAACTCGTAGTCAACCCAGATACCACCCATTGTATAGTGGATAGCAGGGAAGATCATCATTGGGTTGTAGTACTTCACGCCGTTAATCTCGTTAGCCAACTCACCTGGGTTAACATCGGTAATCTCCTCATACATATCGAAGAGGTTGCCATAACGCTGCAGGATAACGTCGATACCGAGACGGTTGATAGACTCAGAGAAGTCGAGGAATACGGCAAGACCTGTGTTGTTGACACCGAAGCCCTTGTCGCAACGCTCCTTAGCTGCACGAGAAGCCACGTCACGAGGAACCAGGTTACCGAATGCTGGGTAACGGCGCTCCAAGTAGTAGTCGCGGTCTTCCTCAGGAATATCAGAACCCTTCTTTGTACCTGCCTGCAATGCCTTGGCATCCTCAATCTTCTTAGGAACCCAGATACGACCATCGTTACGGAGTGACTCTGACATCAAAGTCAACTTACTCTGGTTTGTACCGTGAACAGGGATACATGTAGGGTGAATCTGAACGTAAGATGGGTTAGCGAAGTCAGCACCCTTGCGGTAGCACTGGATAGCTGCTGTACAGTTACAACCCATAGCGTTTGTTGAAAGGAAGTAAGCGTTACCATAACCACCGGTAGCGATAACTACGGCGTTGGCAGAGAAACGCTCCAACTTACCTGTAATCAAATTCTTGGCGATGATACCACGAGCGTGACCGTCAACGATAACAAGATCCTCCATCTCATAACGGGTGAAGAGCTTAACCTTACCTGCCTCAACCATGCGGCTCAAAGAAGAGTAAGCACCGAGGAGGAGCTGCTGACCTGTCTGACCCTTAGCATAGAATGTACGAGATACCTGAGCACCACCGAAAGAACGGTTAGCCAGCATACCACCGTACTCACGAGCGAAAGGAACGCCCTGAGCTACGCACTGGTCGATGATGTCGTTGCTCACCTCAGCCAAACGGTAAACGTTAGCCTCACGAGCACGGTAGTCACCACCCTTTACAGTATCGTAGAACAGACGGTAAACAGAGTCACCATCATTCTGATAATTCTTAGCTGCATTGATACCACCCTGTGCTGCGATAGAGTGAGCACGACGTGGAGAGTCCTGGATGCAGAAGTTCAAGATATTGAAGCCCATCTCGCCGAGAGATGCAGCAGCAGAAGCACCTGCCAAACCTGTACCTACAACGATAACGTCGAGCTTTAACTTATTCTTTGGGTTAACCAAACGCTGGTGAGCCTTATAGTTGGTCCACTTCTCAGCAACTGGTCCTTCAGGTATTCTAGAATTTAATGTTTTTGCCATAATCTTTTTTAATACTTAAATGATTACACGAATTATGCGCAGCACAAAGATGGAGCGCAACCGAAAGCGAATGCCAATACAACTACGATGAAGAGGAGAAGCAGGATGGTAGAATAAATCATACCGATCATCTTCCAACGGCAGAACCAAGTCTTACCGCTCCAACCGAGAGTCTGAATAGCACTCCAGAAACCGTGAGTGAGGTGGAACCAAAGAGCTACCAACCAGATGATGTAGAGAACTACGAACACTGGGTTAGCGAAGGTGTCCTGAATGAATGCGAAGCCATCTGATGGGCAGTGGCCGAAGCTTGTACCCAAAAGCTCTGCAAACATCATGTTGTACCAGAAATTAAAGAGGTGAAGCAACAAACCGAGAACGATGATGATACCGAGCACCAACATGTTCTGGCTAGCCCACTCTACTTTCTCTGGCTTTGCTGTAACCTCGTAACGCTGGTTACCGCGAGCACGACGGTTCTGTGCTGTCAGGATGAAAGCGTAAACGATGTGACAAACTGCCAAAGCTGCCAAACCCAAAGTTGCAACTACGGCGTACCAGTTAGCACCCAACAACTCGCAGATTGTGTTGTAAGCTTCTCCAGAGAAAAGCGCAACAACATTCATGCAACCGTGGAATGTCAAGAATAGAATAAGAGCGATACCAGTTACTGACATCACTACCTTTCTACCAATAGATGAATTGATTAACCACATAAATGATTGAAATTTAATTATTTAACTGTTTGAAACTAATTTATATTCCACACTTTTCGTCCCTGCAATACCTATTTTTTGGCATTCTGCAATCCTCATTTCTAGGTATATTTTCGCAAGTCTGCTGCAAAATTACTATATTTTAATGATTTATCAAAGTATTTTTGCTAAAATTTCGATTTTATTTCTTACTTTTGCCGAAAATTAGAAAAAATATAGATTAAACGAAGTATGAAATTCAATTATGACGTGCTCGTTATCGGTGGAGGACATGCCGGATGCGAGGCTGCTGCAGCCTCTGCAAACATGGGTGCCAAAACCTGTTTGATAACGATGGATATGAACAAGATTGGTCAGATGAGTTGCAACCCCGCCATCGGAGGTATTGCCAAGGGACAGATTGTGCGCGAAATCGATGCTTTGGGCGGACAGATGGGTATCGTAACAGATAAAACCGCCATCCAGTTCCGAATGCTCAACATCGGCAAGGGTCCTGCCGTATGGAGCCCCCGTGCCCAATGCGACAGAGGAAAGTTTATCTGGGAATGGAGAACCATCCTCGACCATACTGACAACCTCGACATCTGGCAAGACCAGGCTGACGAACTGCTCGTAGCTAACGGAGAAGCCATCGGCGTAAAAACCATCTGGGGAGCCGAATTCTATGCCAAGAGCATCATCATCACCGCTGGAACATTCCTCAACGGACTGATGCATGTAGGAAGAAAGATGGTTGAAGGCGGAAGATGCGCCGAACCTGCCGTACACAACTTTACGGAGAGCATCACCCGATGGGGCATCACTACAGCCAGAATGAAAACCGGTACTCCGGTCAGAATTGACAAGAGAAGTGTTCATTTCGAAGATATGGAAGAACAGCCAGGTGACAGCGATTTCCACCAGTTCTCTTACATGGGAGAACATCGGGTTCTGAAACAATTGCCTTGCTGGACTTGCTACACCAACAAGAAGGTACACGAAACTTTAAAAAGCGGTCTCGCTGACTCACCTTTATATAATGGTCAGATTCAGAGTACCGGTCCACGTTACTGTCCGAGTATAGAAACGAAGCTCGTCACCTTCCCCGACAAGGATCAGCATCCACTCTTCCTGGAACCGGAAGGCGAAGATACGAACGAGATGTATCTGAACGGTTTTTCTTCGAGCATGCCGATGGATATCCAGCTGAATGCGCTTCACGAGATTCCTGCTTTGAGAGATGCCAAGATTTACAGACCGGGATACGCCATCGAATACGATTACTTCGACCCTACCCAACTCAAACATTCACTGGAGTCGAAAATCATCAAAGGTCTCTTCTTTGCCGGACAGGTGAACGGAACCACCGGTTATGAGGAAGCAGGAGGACAGGGAACCGTGGCAGGAATCAACGCAGCCTTGCATTGTGTTGGCGACAAAACATTCGAGATGAACCGCGATGAGAGTTATATCGGGGTACTCATCGATGATCTCACCACAAAGGGAGTTGACGAACCATACCGTATGTTTACTTCCAGAGCCGAATACCGCATTCTGCTCCGTCAGGACGATGCCGATGCCCGACTCACCGAAAAAGCATACGAACTCGGAATTGCCAAGCGCGACCGTTACGACTGGTGGATAGAGAAAAAAGAAGCCATCGGAAGAATCATCGAATTTTGCGCCAACTATCCTATCAAGAAGGATGAGATAAATCCAAAACTAGAGGCACTCGGTACTACTCCACTTCGCGCCGGCTGCAAGCTCATCGACCTCATCGCTCGTCCGCACCTGAATCTCACGAATCTTTCGGAGATTATTCCGGACCTGAAGGCTGCGCTGGATGCACCAGCCAACCGAAAGGAAGAGATAACGGAAGCTGCAGAAATCAAGATGAAGTACAAAGGTTACATCGAACGAGAGCGTCTCATTGCCGACAAGATGCACCGTTTGGAGGATATCAAAATCAAGGGCCGTTTCAACTATTCCGAGCTCCACGAAATCTCCACAGAAGGACGCCAGAAACTCGAGCGCATCGACCCGGAAACTTTGGCACAGGCAAGCCGAATTCCGGGCGTATCACCAAGCGATATCAACGTGATGCTTGTATTACTCGGAAGATAAGCCGTTTCACAGCGAAACTCAAGGGAATTTCTAATGTTTCACGTGAAACAGACTATCAACAAAACATTTGATGCTCAACCGCTTAAGAAAGGTTGCATCAAGTGTTTTGCGGTTAAAGTAAAACTTCAGCAATTCGTGAAACAAAAGCGGATAAAATCAAGTAAAAGGCAAAAACAAACGGGCAAAAAGCCCATAAAAAGGAACAAGGAAAAAGAACAAAATAAGTATCAATTTAAAGCATAAAAAGTAATGAACAATCAGCTATTATTAGACAATCTGCGTTGCATTCCAGATTGGCCAATCAAGGGTGTAAACTTCCGCGATGTTTCAACCCTTTTCAAGAATCCTGCATCTTTAAAAGAGATCAGCGATGAGATGTATGAACTCTACAAAGACAAAGGAATCACCAAGATTGTAGGCATAGAATCACGTGGTTTCGTAATGTCTTCTGCCCTTGCTATTCGTCTCGGAGCCGGCGTAGTTTTATGCCGCAAACCGGGCAAACTTCCATGCAAAACCGTACAGGAAAGTTATGCTAAGGAATATGGCATCGACACCATCGAAATCCACGAAGATGCCATCAACGAGAACGACATCGTACTCCTCCACGATGACCTCCTCGCTACCGGCGGAACCATGAAAGCAGCATGCGATCTGGTAAAGAAATTCCATCCGAAAAAGGTATATGCCAACTTCATCATCGAACTCGTAAACGAGAATTTCGAAGGCAGAAACTCCTTTGATCCAGACGTTGAAGTAACTACTTTATTACAGTTATAAGCAGCAAAAATACTGCAAGAAATACTGCGAGAATGCAGCAAGGAAGCAGCAAGGAAGCAGTAAAAGACACTAGAGCGTTGCCGTTTCACGTGAAACAGTAACGCTCATTTTCCCTTTAAAAACAAGTAAAAATATGACGAAACAAGAGAATGAGGAGCGCTTGGCTAGGCTTAAAAACATCGTTTTAAGTATGCCGGAAAAGCCAGGAAGCTACCAATATTACGACGAAAATCATACGATTATATATGTGGGAAAGGCGAAAAATCTGAAGAGAAGAGTATCTTCCTACTTCCATAAAGAGGTAGACAGATACAAGACAAAGGTGCTTGTTTCTAAGATCCACGACATATCTTATACGGTCGTAAACACAGAAGAAGACGCACTTTTGCTCGAAAACAGCCTGATCAAAAAGTATAATCCAAGATACAATGTCCTGCTGAAAGACGGCAAGACATACCCCTCTATATGCGTAACAAACGAGTATTTTCCACGCATTTTCAAGACTCGTCATATCAATAAAAAAGTGGGAACCTTCTTCGGTCCTTACCCTCATATCGGCAGCATGTATGCCGTTTTAGAGGTCATCAAGAAGCTTTATAAGCCCCGCACCTGCAGAATGCCTATCACCAGAGAAGGCGTTGCAGAAGGCAGATACAAGCCGTGTCTGGAGTATCATATCCACAACTGCGGAGCACCCTGCATCAACAAGCAGAGCTATGAGGAATATCAGGAAAACATGCGCCAGGCACGTGAAATTCTGAAGGGAAACACGCGGGAAGTAAGCAAATATCTCTACGATTTGATGATGAAAAATGCCGAACTTCTACGTTTTGAAATAGCCGAAGAATATAAGAAAAAGTACCAATTACTGGATGAATTTGAGGCAAAAAGCGAGGTGGTAAGCCATACTATTACGGATGTAGATGTCTTCACCATCGTAAATGATGATGCCAACAAAAACGCCTTCATCAACTATATTCACGTAAAAAACGGAACCATCAACCAGAGCTTCACCTACGAATATAAACGTAAACTGGAGGAGAGCGATGAGGAACTTCTGATTACTGCCATTCCAGAAATCAGAGAGCGTTTCCACTCCACATCGAAGGAGATAATCGTGCCCTTCGAAATGGAATGGAAGCTGAAAGATGCAACCTTCTTCGTACCCCAGAGAGGTGACAAAAAGCACCTTCTGGAGCTGTCGGAAATGAACTGCAAGCAGTATAAATTCGACCGTCTGAAGCAGGCAGAAAAGCTCAATCCGGAGCAGAAACAGACCCGATTGATGAAGGAATTACAAGCAAAACTAAAGCTTCCAAAGCTGCCTTATCAGATAGAATGTTTCGATAATTCCAACATATCCGGTACTGATGCCGTGGCAGGTTGCATCGTATATAAAGGTATGAAACCATCCAGAAAAGACTACCGTAAATACAACATCAAAACGGTGGAAGGACCTGATGATTACGCATCCATGCAAGAGGTGGTAAGACGCCGGTACAGTCGCATGATAGAGGAAGAAACAGCACTTCCGGACCTCATTATTACCGATGGCGGAAAGGGTCAGATGGACGTAGTCAGAGAGGTTATTGTTGACGAATTACACCTGGATATTCCCATCGCAGGACTTGCCAAAGACGACCGTCACCGCACCAACGAACTTCTCTTCGGATTCCCTCCTCAAACCATCGCCCTACCACCCGAGAGTGAGCTGTTCAAAGTTCTGACGCAGATACAGGATGAGGTGCACAGATACGCCATAACCTTCCATCGCGACAAGCGCAGCAAACATGCTCTTCACTCAGAATTAGACGATATCAAAGGCATCGGTCCGAAGGCTAAAGAAGCCCTGCTGAGCAAGTTTAAGAGCGTGAAAAAGATGAAAGAAGCATCCTTGGAACAACTTTCAGAAGTATTAGGCCCTCATAAGGCAGAAATTCTTTCAAAATATTTCGAAGAAAAAGGCGAGAATATGAAATAAAAGTTGTATATTTGCAGTTCAAACTATACTATATATATATTAATAAGAAGAAGAACAGAACCGAAGCAAGCATTCCACAAATGCTATTCATAAAGTTCTATGTTCAACATTCAAAGTTCAAAGTAGTAATATGAGAATCGTAATACAGCGTGTCTCTCACGCCTCAGTTACCATCGAAGGAGAGGTTAAATCTGCCATCAGACAAGGCTATCTGATCCTTCTGGGAATAGAGGAAAGCGACACTTCAGAAGATGTAGACTGGCTGGTCAGAAAGGTAATCGGACTCCGTGTTTTCGACGACGAAAACCATGTTATGAACCGCTCTATCATGGATATAAATGGTGAAATTCTGGTCATCAGCCAGTTCACCCTATTCGCTAGCTACAAGAAAGGAAACCGCCCAAGCTGGCTCAGAGCAGCCAAGCACGAAATCAGCATTCCACTCTATGAGGAGTTCTGCAAAAAGCTATCCGATGCACTCGGAAAGCCAGTAGGAACAGGCGAATTTGGTGCCGATATGAAGGTAGATTTACTGAACGATGGACCGGTAACCATCATGATGGATACTCACAACAAGGAATAATGCCCTACCCTGAAAGAAAGGCATCTTTCCCCATAAAAGAATTAGGAAGATGACAATAAAAGAAGCACAAGAAGCTGTAGATCAGTGGATTAAAGAATATGGCGTACGCTATTTCAGCGAACTGACCAATATGGCTTGCCTCACAGAAGAAGTGGGCGAACTGGCACGCGTCATTGCCCGAACATACGGCGACCAGAGTTTTAAGAAAGGCGAGAAACCTAACTTAGGCGAAGAAATGGCCGATGTTCTTTGGGTGCTTATCTGCCTGGCAAATCAGACAGGGGTTGACTTGACAGAAGAACTCCAGAAGAGTTTTGACAAGAAGACCAAAAGAGATTCTGAAAGGCATAAAAACAATCCAAAACTATCTGAGCATCAGGAAGATAAAGAACAAGATAACAAGAATTAAAATTGCTATTCATATAAAAACTTAACTTTAATAATTATATAAATAACATTAAGTATGAGCAGTATTAAAGAACAGGTTCTTGCACAGCAGGGACAGTATAAAGAGTCAGACGACAAGTATTTATCAGTTTTGAAGCAGTACAACTGCAACCTCAACGATGAGGAAGTAGCTGCTGCAGTAAAGAAGATTCTCGATGAAAAGGTAGCAGAGAATGAGACCATGGAGGTCAAGAAGTTCCTCTTCGGTAGCATCGAGTTGACTTCTCTCCATACAGAAGATACAGAAGAAAGCATCCTGAAGATGATTGAAAAGGTGAACCAGTTTGCCAAGGATTATCCTCAGCTTCCTCACGTAGCAACCGTATGTACCTACCCTAACTTTGCTGGCCTTATCAGCCAGAGTCTGGAGGTTGACGGCGTAGAAATCGCTGTAGTAAGTGGCAATTTCCCATCCTCTCAGACCTTTATCGAGGTAAAGATTGCAGAAACCGCTATGGCTATCAAGGATGGTGCTACAGAGGTGGATATCGTAATGCCTGTTGGCAAGTTCTTCAGCGAAGATTACGAGGGGCTCTGCGATGATATTCAGGAACTCAAGGAGACATGCGGTGAGCATAAGATGAAGTGCATTCTGGAGACAGGCGATCTGAAGAATTGCAGCAACATCATGAAGGCTTCTATCCTCGCAATGTACTCAGGTTCAGACTACATCAAGACCTCAACAGGCAAGGAGAAGGTCTCAGCTACCCCTGAGGCAGCATACGTTATGTGCCAGGCTATCAAGGCATATTACGAAAAGACTGGCATTCAGATTGGTTTCAAGCCTGCAGGTGGTATCAATACCGTTCATGATGCCGTAGTTTACTACACCATCGTGAAGGAAGTTTTGGGCGAGAAATGGCTGACCAACCAGTGGTTGCGCCTCGGCACATCACGCCTGGCTAACCTCCTCTTGAGCGAAATTCTGGGCAAGGAAATCAAGTACTTCTAAAGAAAAGTAACTGATTATCAACAGAATACAAAAAACGCAAAGGGTTGATTCTCTCTGAGAACCAACCCTTTTTATATTATGTTTTCTCTTCAATTTTTATATTAAGCTTTTCTTTCAATCACAAAATCCAAGTAAGCCTTCAAGGCATTGTAAATATCCTTATCCTCAACATAAGTATCGAGGAAATTCATGGCTTCAGCATGGAAATCCCACATGCGCTTATCCGCATATTCAATACCCCCATTTTCCTTTGTAAATGCCACTAACTGAGCTATTTCATCAGCCGTCACAGTATGAGCCTTTACCTTTCTGGCAAGCTTCATCATCTCCTCATCACCGGTAGACTTCAAAGCATATATTACAGGCAAAGTCAGTTTTCCTTCAACCATATCATTACCAGTAGGTTTACCTATCTCCTTGGAATCATAATAATCAAAGATATCATCACGGATCTGGAAGATGATGCCCAAGTTCTGTCCGAAACGCTTCGCCTCTTCAATCTGCAGTTCTGAAGCATTGGCAGATATCGCTCCGATACCGGCGCAAGCCTCAAAGAGAGCAGCCGTTTTCTGCTTAATCACCTGATAATAAATATCTTCCGATATCTCTTCATTACTGATACTGTTGAGCTGAAGAATCTCACCATTAGACAGGATACGTCCCAACTCAGCAAGATAACGCACGATTTCCTCTGAATGCGAATAAGATACATGAAGCAAGGCGGTGGAAAGAATGAAATCGCCCACAAGCACAGCCACCTTATTATTATAAGTAGCATTCACGCTAGCCTGTCCGCGGCGCTCCCCACTCTCATCAACCACATCATCATGTACCAGCGAAGCGGTATGAAGAAGTTCCAGACCTACCGCAGAATGCTGGGTAACACTGGAAACCTTTCCAAAATTACGTGCCATCAACAAGATGAGTATAGGGCGCATACGTTTTCCAGCGCGCTGACGGATGTGGTCGAGCACCTGGGAAAGGAGGCCATCGCTATGCATGAGAGACTTGTTGAACAAATCTATAAAATCTGCTAATTCTGCCTCTATAGGCAGCTTGATAAGTGATAAATAGTCCATTATATGTGAGTAAATCTACTTAATTTCTGAAATTTGTTACAAAATTAATCAATTCTTCTTGAAATATCGCATTTTTTTAGTAATTTTACACCACAAAAATGAATATTATGGATAAATTGTTCCTTTTAGACGCGTATGCGCTCATTTATAGGTCGTATTACGCCTTTATGAAAGCCCCTCGAATCAATTCGAAGGGACTCAATACTTCGTGTGTAATGGGTTTCTGCAATACCCTCAACGAGATACTTACCAAGGAGAAACCTACCCATATTGCGGTGGCTTTCGACCATGGCAAGACCTTCCGTCATGAGGCTTTCCCTGCATATAAAGCTCAACGAGAAGAGACACCGGAAGACATCAAACTCTCTGTGCCTATCATCAAAAATATCCTGGAGGCATATCATATCCCTATCCTTCAGGTAGATGGTTTCGAGGCGGATGATATCATTGGAACAGTTGCCTTGAAGGCAGGTGAAAAGGGGATGGAAACCTACATGCTCACACCCGATAAGGATTACGCACAACTGGTTCGTAACAATGTTTTCATGTTCCGTCCTCGTCATGGCGGTGGATACGAAAAGTTGGGCGTACAGGAAATTGAAGAGAAATACAGCATCACTTCCCCACTCCAGGTTATCGACCTCCTTGCTCTGATGGGCGACTCAGCTGATAACTTCCCAGGCTGTCCGGGCGTGGGAGAAAAGACAGCCATCAAACTTATCAACGAGTTCGGTAGTGTAGAAGGTCTTATCGAGAACTCTTCTCAAGTGAAAGGCAAGCTCCGCGAAAAAGTGGAGGGTGCTGTAGAAGATATCAGGATGTCAAAGTTCCTGGCAACCATACGAACCGATGTTCCGGTAGAGATCAAGATGGAAGATTTGAAACGGGTAGAGCCAGACAATACAAAATTGGATGAAATCTTCACCGAGTTGGAGTTTAAGTCGTTTGCTAACCGAGTTCTTAACAAACCTAAAAAGGTGCAAACAAAGCCTACTGGAGAGCTCGATTTATTTGGCGCACAGCAAGCCGACGGGCAGGAAGAGTCAAAAAACGCGAGTTTGAGACCCTTAAAACGACCTCTCATTCATATAAACTCATTGATACAGAAGTAGATGCAAAGAAACTTTATGACTATTTATTGACATTCAATATTCTCAGTCTAGACACAGAGACCACATCTACCGCTGCTATTGATGCAGAATTGGTGGGTTTGAGCTTTGCCGTGAAGGAAAAAGAGGCTTTCTACGTAGCAATTCCGGCAAATCGTGAAGAAGCCTTAAAAATCGTAAACATCTTCAAACCTCTCTACGAGAACCCGGAAATCTTGAAAGTGGGACAGAACATCAAATACGATTACGAGGTGTTGATGAACTACGGCATAGAGATTCAGGGCAAGATGTTCGATACGATGCTCGCCCACTATCTCATCCAGCCAGAACTTTACCACAACATGGATTACTTGGCAGAAGTATTCCTCAACTATCAGACCATCCACATCGAAGAACTGATTGGTCCGAAGGGAAAGAACCAGAAGTCGATGCGCGATCTCGCCCCATCAGACATTTACGAATATGCTGCCGAAGATGCCGACATCACCTTGAGATTGAAAAATGTGCTCGAACCAAAACTCAAAGAGATAGATTGTGAAGATCTGTTCTGGAATGTAGAAATGCCGCTTGTACCTGTTTTAGCCCACATGGAGATGACGGGAGTATGCATCGACACCGATACCCTGAAGGAAACATCCGAGAAACTCACCAACCGCCTCAATGAGATAGAACATCATATCTATGAGTTGGCAGGCGAATCGTTCAATATCGCTTCCCCACGCCAGGTTGGAGAAATACTCTTCGGAAAGATGAAGATTGTGGAGAAGCCTAAGAAGACGAAGACGGGCCAGTACGTAACAAGCGAAGAAGTTCTTCAGCAGCTGCGCAGCAAGAGTCCAATCATCGATGAGATACTGAACTACAGAGGTTTAAAGAAACTTTTGGGAACCTATATAGATGCCCTTCCAAAGCTTATCAACTCTCGCACCGGGCACATTCATGCCTCTTTCAACCAAGCCATCACAGCCACAGGACGTCTTTCTTCAAGTGATCCAAACCTGCAGAATATTCCTGTACGCGATGACGATGGCAAGGAGATACGCAGATGCTTCATCCCAGAACCAGGCTGCCTGTTCTTCTCTGCCGACTATTCACAGATAGAACTTCGCATCATGGCACACCTGAGCCAGGATCCAAACATGGTAGAAGCATTCCGTGAAGGCTCTGATATTCATGCAGCTACAGCTGCCAAGATTTGGCACGAAGACATCAAAGAAGTAACAGATGCACAGCGCAAAAAGGCAAAAACTGCCAACTTCGGCATCATCTACGGCATCACGACCTTCGGTCTTGCCCAACGCATGAACATCGAAAACCGAGAGGCAAAGCAGATCATAGAAGACTACTTCCGCACCTTCCCTGGTGTTCAGGCTTACATGGAGAAGGCAAAGGAAATGGCAAGAGAGAAAGGCTATGCCGAAACCCTCTTCCACCGCCGTCGCTACCTGCCAGACATCAACAGCAAGAATGGTACTGTAAGAGGATTTGCCGAGCGCAATGCCATCAATGCCCCTATCCAGGGCTCTGAGGCAGACATCATCAAAGTGGCTATGATCCGCATCTTCAACCGATTCAGAGCAGAAGGCATCAGGAGCAAGATGATTATCCAGGTGCATGACGAACTCAACTTCTCCGTATATCCGGAAGAGAAGGAAAAGGTAGAGAAGATAGTGGTAGAAGAGATGCAGAACGCCTACCAGCTCAGTGTGCCTCTGGTTGCTGATGCCGGATGGGGAAACAACTGGCTAGAAGCACATTAGAAAAACCAGAAAGCGGCCGCAGAAACCGCAAGGCAACTTAAATAAAAAGAAGCTCGCAAGATACCAAACGTTCATCTTGCGAGCTTTTCTTTTTCGAGATGTTTCACATGAAACAATCAAATTTTCTATCAAAACACTACTAAAAAGACAAATAACTCCTTTATTCACAAGTACATCTAGAAATCTTTGTTTATTTAGATTAAAAAGGATAATAAAATTATAATATTTTCAAATTTATTTGGTTCTTACAGAAATAAAGTGTATATTTGCATAGTAAATCAGACTGATATGCAAACGCACCTGTCTGATTAAAAGCGAATAGATAATAGTAATCAATCAAATTAAGAAAGAAAGGAACATTATGAAGAAATATGTTTGCGACGTGTGTGGTTGGATTTATGATCCAGAAGTAGGTGATCCAGAGGGCGGCATCGCTCCAGGTACAGCATTCGAAGACATCCCAGATGATTGGGTTTGCCCTCTTTGCGGAGTAGGCAAGGAAGATTTCAGCCCTGTAGAGGAATAAGGCTCTTTTGGAGGAATCACGCGAAGGATATCCTCACAAAGGAATCATCTGAATGAAATGCCTGATATTCAGGCAACACATTCATAAAATAATAGGAGGAACCATTATGACAAAAGTTAGAGAAATCTACCGCTGCCAGATTTGTGGCAATGTAGTAGAAGTTGTAAACCCAGGAGCCGTGCTCAGTTGCTGTGGCGAACCGATGAAACTGATGAAGGAAAACACCAGTGATGGCGCCAAAGAGAAGCACGTGCCTGTGATAGAACCTATTGAGGGCGGCTATCGCGTAACAGTAGGAAGTGTGGAGCATCCGATGCTTCCAGAGCATTACATCCAGTGGATTGAATTGCTCACCCCTACCGATGTGCTTCGTCACGAGTTGAAGCCAGGCGAAAAGCCTGAAGCTATCTTCCTGACCAACGCAGAAGCCAAGGATGTTACGGCTCGAGAATACTGCAATCTCCACGGATTGTGGAAGGGGGTAATCGAAGGATAAAAACCATCATACTAACAAAAGGTCTCATGTTGTTTTCCCAATGTAGGGAATATGACATGAGACCTTTTTAACTTTATTTACATCTTGTTTCTACCACAGTAACTACTCATGCCCATAGGGGTGCTGAGCAAAATGATCACCATAATTCTAAGAAATTCATCGCACAACAACTGAACTACGCCCGCACATCAGCTGTTATGCATGCGCACAACAGGTGATATGCAATCGCACAACAGCTGTTGTGCGGTTGCAGAAGGTATCTTTTCCAGCAACTTATCCTATCTCTTCCAGCATCTTATCCTATATATCCCAAAGACTTATGTAATATTTTCCAAGCACCTCTCCCGTATATTCCAGCGTCTTCACCTATATCGTTGCACTTCCTCAAGCGTTTCTGTCGGTTTACCATCGTTGATTCTTCCCTCATCTATGATTTTTAGTTAATTTCCCACGATTTCTTCGTATCTTTCATTTATAATGTGTAACTTTGCATCAAATATATTTAAACGTTTTAAATAAAGCAACATAACAATGGCAAAGAACAATAAGCAGACAGTTGGTCAAAACGGCAACAGCGCCAAGAAGACCACCAGGAAAAAAAAGAAGAGATTTCCATCCAGCAGCAAACGAATTCATCTTCGAACAGAGAATCCGTCACTAATCGCTCAAATCAGCCAAAGGATTTGGTAGCCCAAGGAATATCTTTCCTCTCAGGCTTAGCAGAGACCTTGAAGTCGCCAGAAGCCACTGCCCAACTGGTTGATTCCATCGTTGAGAAAGACGAGCAGACAGGCGAAACCTCCATCAAGATACCTGTGGAGAGCAAAGAGACTGTTTCTAACCTTCTGAATCTCATCGGTAAGTTGTTTGCAAAATAAGTCATGGGTAAAAAGAAACATAAGCACCAAGGACATTATTGCAAGATGTGTGGAGAGTATAAATCCAACGAGTCGTTCAGTGGTAAAGGACACAAACTGCACATCTGCAAGGAATGTATGTCAAAAAGAAACAAAGCTAAAAAGGAAAAGAAACGTTTAAAACATGATAGAATTAACGAAGTCTCAGAAGAAAACAGCTCGCAAGCTCATTAATTTGGGCTTGCAGCGAGAGTGCGCCAAGTTCATGCAATCTACCAAAGATTTCATGAACAAGAACGCATCAGCAGAGGATGCACACGATGCATACCTCAAACTATATGATAAGGTATACCAATTCGACAAGCATATCGCTCGCCGATACGATGGGATGTCAGGAGGTAGATATTACATCACCGTATGTTACCTATACTATGACGGAGTATTGACTGACGAAGACATCCGAGAGTTTGACGATGAGCTATATAACAGTTTGAAAGAAGCCAAGAAGTCTTTTCAAAATTAAACAATATGAGTTACACAGAATATTCTTGTAGCAGACTAACTTTTAAAGCTTGCATAATAGAATCCTTAAAAGAAATTGGAGATTTAGGAGAGATACAAGTATTTATTGATGAGCAAAGAAGGAAATAAATAACCTTTTCCTTGCTACAACCAAATAAAAAGCGTAACTTTGCCGAAATATCATAAAAATAAACGATTATGAAGGAAGAAGAAATCAAAGAATTGTTCGAGCAATTCGAAGCTATCGCCAACGAATATGAAGGCGTAGAGTGTTGGAGTGCAAGAGAACTTGCACAAGTGTTAGGTTATAGCCAATGGCGTAATTTCGAAGGAATTATCGAAAAAGCTAAAGAGGCATGTATCAATGCAGGACAAGAGGTGCCAAATCATTTTGCTGACGTCAGCAAAATGATAAATCTTGCAAAAGGTGCTCAGCGTGAAGTCAAAGACTACATGCTGACTCGTTATGCTTGCTACCTTATTGCCCAAAATGGCGATCCACGCAAGCCACAAATCTCTTTTGCCCAAAACTACTTTGCCATACAGACTCGCCGAGCAGAACTGGTGCAAAAGCGTTTACTGGAATACGAACGTGTACAAGCACGTGCAAAACTTGCAGAAACAGAAAAGCGTCTCTCTGGTGTGCTGTATGAAAGAGGTGTGGACAGCAAAGGCTTTGCCATCATTCGCTCCTTGGGCGACAAGGCGTTGTTTAATCTCGACACGGCTCTTCTCAAACGTAAATTGGGTGCTCCTAACAGCCGACCTCTCGCCGATTTCCTTCCAACACTAAATATTAAAGCTAAAGATTTTGCTGCAGAAATGACTTCTGTCAACGTTCAGCAAAAGGATTTACATGGTCAGCAATCTATCTGTCAAGAGCATGTCGATAATAATAAGGCTGTTCGTAATATGATGCTCCAACGTGGCATTGTACCAGAAAATCTTCCTGCAGGTGAAGACGTCAAGAAAGTAGAACGCAGATTAAAATCTGACGAAAAGACATTGACCAAAAAGAATAGCAAAAAGAAATAATATCCATCACAATTCTATAACTAGAGAAGATGTAAGGATTTCACTCGCGATCTATGATTTTTAGTTAATTTTCCACGATTTCTTCGTATCTTTCATTTATAATGTGTAACTTTGCACCGGAAATTTAAACGTTTAAAGATAAAATGGCATTAAAATGTGGTATTGTAGGCCTCCCAAACGTGGGTAAGTCTACACTGTTCAACTGTCTGTCTAGTGCAAAGGCACAGGCAGCTAACTTCCCTTTCTGTACTATCGAACCAAACTTGGGCGTCATCACCGTACCAGATGAGCGACTCAACAAGTTGGCAGAGATTGTTCACCCAGGACGCATCGTCCCAGCTACTTGCGAAATCGTGGATATCGCAGGTCTCGTAAAGGGTGCCAGCAAGGGCGAAGGTCTTGGTAATAAATTCTTGGGAAATATCCGTGAGTGCGATGCTATCATCCACGTAATCCGCTGCTTCGACGATGACAATATCGTTCGCGAGGGTGGCGCTAAGGTTGATCCTTTGGAGGATAAGAGCGTCATCGATACAGAGTTGCAGCTCAAGGACCTGGAAACTATCGAATCTCAGCTCACCAAGCAGAAGAAGACTGCTGCAGCAGGCAACAAGGATGCTAAGACGATGGTTACCGTTCTGGAGGCTTACAAGGCTGTTCTGGAGCAGGGAAAGAATGCTCGTGGCGTTACTTTCGAAACCAAGGAAGAGCAGAAGGTGGCTCACGACCTCTTCCTCCTCACTACCAAGCCTGTGCTCTACGTAGCCAATGTTGACGAGGCTTCTGCCAAGACCGGCAACGAGTATAGCAAGAAGGTAGAGGAAATCGCCAAGGAAGAAGGTGCTGAGTGCATGGTCATCGCTGCCAAGACAGAGGAAGACATCGCATCGCTCGAAACCTACGAGGACAAACTGATGTTCCTCGAAGAACTCGGACTGGAAGAGAGCGGCGTAAACCGACTCATCAAGAAGGCATACGCCCTGCTGAACCTCGAAACATTCATCACCGCTGGTGAGATGGAGGTCAAGGCATGGACCTATCACAAGGGCTGGAAGGCTCCTCAGTGTGCCGGCGTCATCCATACCGACTTCGAGAAGGGATTCATCCGTGCAGAGGTTATCAAGTATGATGACTACATCAAGTATGGCTCTGAGGCTGCTGTACGCGAGGCTGGTAAGCTCGGCATCGAGGGCAAGGAGTACGTCGTACAGGATGGTGACATCATGCACTTCCGCTTCAATGTATAATCCTATTCTTCTACGGTTATGATAGCAAATCTGCTTAACTATATCGTATGGGACCCAGATCCTATTCTGGCTCATCTGGGTCCTATGACCATCCGCTACTACTCCACCTGCTGGATGATCGGTCTGCTGCTGGGCTATCTGCTCATGAGCAAGCTTTACAAGCAGCAGGGGCTCTCTGATGAGAAGTTCTCCCCACTGTTTCTCTACATCTTTATCGGTGTACTGATAGGTGGCCGTCTGGGACATTGTATCTTCTATCAGCCGGAATATTTCCTCACCCAGTGGGATCACTTCATCGAGATGCTGATACCTGTTCATCACATGCCAGACGGCAGTTGGAAGTTTACGGGTTATGAGGGACTGGCGAGCCACGGAGGCGTATTCGGCATGTTCGTCGGCATCTGGCTCTATTGCCGCAACATGAAGGTGAGCGGCTGGGTAGTGCTCGATAATATGGGTATCTGCTCAGGCATTACAGCCACCTTTATCCGTTTGGGCAATCTGATGAATTCAGAGATTATCGGCAAGGTAACCGATGTGCCTTGGGCATTTATCTTCGTTCGCGAAGACCAGTATCCACGCCATCCGGGTCAGCTCTACGAGGCTTTGGCATACTTCTGCTTTTTCCTCCTCATCCTCTTCATCTACAAGAAGAGAGGACCTAAGAGCGTAGGCACCGGTTTCTATTTCGGTCTTTGTCTTACTCTCATCTTCACCTTCCGTTTCTTCATCGAATATACCAAGGAGATTCAGGTAGCATTCGAGGCAGGTCTGCCTATGGATATGGGACAGATATTGAGCATTCCGCTCATCATCGCCGGTGTATGGAGCATCGCTTCCAGCACAAAGAGAGCGAAAGAAAAGAACGTAGAGGCAAAATAATATTAGACGACTTATTTTCAGATTATAAAAATCCCTCCTCGTGCAACAGCATTTGCTGCCACGGGGAGGGATTTATATTTTTATCTTCCCAGCAGGATTTTCTTGATGTCATTGAGCTTGTTCAATGCCTCTACCGGAGTGAGATTGTTCACATCCAGCCCGAGTATTTCATCACGTATCTGCGTCAGTACAGGATCATCGAGCTGGAAGAAACTGAGCTGCACACCATCCTTAGGTTCATCGATGTGCTGTACGTTCGGTTTACCGGCACCGCCAACCCCGGCATTGTCATCCTCCAACTGTTTGAGAATCACATTGGCACGGTTCACGATGCTGCGGGGCATACCGGCAATCTCTGCCACATGGATACCGAAAGAGTGCTCACTGCCTCCCGGTTCCAGTTTGCGGAGGAAGATTACCTTTCCGTCCACCTCTCTCACACTCACATTGAAGTTCTTGATGCGAGGGAAGTTCTTCTCCATCTCGTTGAGCTCATGATAGTGGGTAGCAAAGAGCGTACGTGCCTGTGCCTTCTTATGTTCATGCAGATATTCCACGATAGCCCAGGCAATGGAAATACCATCGTAGGTAGAAGTACCTCTTCCCAGCTCATCAAAGAGCACCAGCGAGCGCGGAGAAACGTTGTTCAGGATGTTTGCTGCCTCGGTCATCTCTACCATGAAGGTTGATTCGCCGAGCGATATATTGTCGCTTGCACCTACACGTGTAAAGATTTTATCCACCAGTCCCACTCGGGCGCTCTCTGCGGGCACAAAACAGCCTACCTGTGCCAGCAGCACGATAAGGGCGGTCTGGCGCAGCAGAGCCGATTTACCAGCCATGTTAGGACCGGTAATCATCATAATCTGCTGTTTCTCGGTATCGAGCAGCACATCGTTAGGTACATAGCGTTCGCCCAGCGGCAGTTGGGTTTCAATCACCGGATGCCTGCCCTGCTTGATGTCGAGCACCTCAGAATCATCGACGATAGGGCGCACGTAGCGGTTCTCGTCAGATGTCTTTGCAAATGACAAAAGACAGTCCATACGGGCGATGAGGTTGGCATTGATCTGTATCTGCGGAATATACTCCTGCATGGCAGCTATCAGTTCGTTAAAGAGCTGTGCTTCCAATACCAGAATCTTCTCATCAGCACCGAGAATTTTTTCCTCATATTCCTTCAGTTCCTGGGTGATATAACGCTCTGCCTGAGCCAGCGTCTGCTTGCGTATCCACTCCTCAGGCACCTTGTCCTTAAAGGTATTTCTCACCTCCAGATAGTATCCGAAAACATTATTGTAACCTACCTTCAGACTCGAAATTCCCGTCTTTTCTATCTCCCTTTCCTGTATCTTGAGCAGATAATCCTTGCCGTGGCGGCTGATGGCACGAAGGTCATCAAGTTCGGCATTGAATCCGTCGGCTATCACGTCACCCTTATTGACCAGCTGTGGCGGATCGGGCTGTATTTCCCTGGCGATGCGGTCTTTCAGGGTCTCGCATACGTTCAGCTGCTCGCCTACCCGCTTCAGAGCCTCGTTCGTAGCATGCTGACATGCCACCTTGATAGGCTTGATGGCTTCGAGTGCATTCTTCAACTGAACTACTTCGCGAGGCGAAACTCTACCCACGGCTACTTTGGAAATGATACGCTCCAGGTCGCTGATGCGATGCAGCTGGTCATCGAGAAGCTGACGGAATTCCGGTTCCTTGAAGAAATATTCCACGATGTCGAGACGCTCGTTGATTGGTTTAACGTCCTTCAACGGGAAGACCAGCCAGCGTCTGAGCATACGTCCGCCCATCGCCGTTACCGTACGGTCGATGACATTCAGGAGAGAAGAACCGTCTTCCTGCATAGGGGCAACCAGCTCCAGACTGCGGATGGTAAACCTATCCATACGCACGAACTTATCTTCTTCGATACGTGAAAGGGCGGTGATATGATTAATCTGTGTATGCTGGGTAATCTCGAGATACTGCATGATGGCACCACTGGCTATCACGCCGTTCTTGAGATGCTCTACACCGAAACCTTTCAGAGATTTTGTCTTGAAATGTCCCAGGAGTTTCTGCAGGGCTGTCTGTTCGGTGAAAACCCAGTCATCCAGTTCGAAGGTACAGTATTTGCTGCCGAAATATTTCTCGAAGTCATTCTTTCGGGCGCGGTCGTAAAGCACCTCTTTCGGCATGAAGTTGCCCATCAGTTTTTCTACATAGTCGTAGGTTCCCTCGCCGGTAAGAAACTCTCCGGTCGAGATATCCAGAAAGCTCACACCGCAGGCGGTCTTGCCGAAGTGTACGGCTGCCAGGAAGTTGTTCTCCTTGTAGTTCAGTACGTTATCTCCCATCGCCACACCCGGTGTAACGAGTTCAGTAATACCTCGCTTCACCATCTTGTCCATCTGGCTCAGTCCCTTCTTACCTTTTATTTCGAGTCGTTTCTTCTTCGGGTCTTCCAGCTGGTCGCATACCGCTACGCGCTTACCCGCCCTGATGAGTTTAGGCAGATAGGTATCCAGAGCATGATGAGGGAATCCTGCCATCTCGGTCGTGCCCGTAGAACCGCCATTGTTACGTCGTGTCAGCGTAATGCCGAGTATACGGGATGCCTCCACCGCATCTTCGCAGTAAGTTTCGTAGAAGTCACCGCAACGGAAGAGCAGCAGCGCTTCGGGATGTTTCGATTTCATCTCGAAAAACTGTCTCATCATCGGTGTAAGACCTTTATTATCGTTTGCCATTATCTTTCTTCTCCTTATATTATTTCTTTAAATTTACATAGTTTCTATCTACAATACTCCTCCTTAAACCACAGCCGGTATATCGGGTCAACAAAGACAAAAGTATCGTTTTGCTTTTCGATAATATCTTTGTTCTGGAGCGTTTTCCTGTTCTTGACAATCGTATTCGGATTACCAAGATTATAGATTTGTTTCACGGCTTGCGAAGAGAAATGCTGTTCGCCATTGGCTATAGCCTTAAGCATCTCTATCTGGGTGGAACTGAGATTCTCCGTATCATTCTGAAACATCGGGGTATTGATGTTGAGTACCTGTTTCAATCCCAGATGATATATATCTTCCGTCACTTCCGAAACCGTGAAACTCCAGATAAAATAGCACAACTGCTGGAGATACCAGGAATGGCACGCCACGGCATCACAGATCCGCTCTGCCATCTCTGCAGAGATTGACTTTCCTGTCTTCTCGAAAGATGACAGAATGAATGGAATCCAATGCTCCTTAGCTATCTTCTGCATGAAAATCACTTGTCCGAAGCGATAAAAAGGACTATTGGAATTGTTGAAGATATTGAGCATCATGTTTCGCTTGCTGCCGTAGAGGCAGTAAGAGGTAAGCTGCTGTTGCTGCCATACCGAGCGCATCTTTCCCTCCATATCCTTATACTCAGGAAGATTAGCCAACTGCTGGAACTCGTCGATGCAGACGATAATCCTGATGCCCTTTTCCTTTGCCAGCAACTCAGGCAGTTGGAGAATCGCCATCTTATCACGCTCTTGTGGCACAAACTTCAGGTCAAAAGCCATGAAGTCGGTCACCTGGTCGTTGATTACAACCTGCGGTATCACACCTGTCAGGAATTTCTTTGCATCCTCTATCCATCGTTCCATTTTAGAGGAAGCACAAGCTATAACCTGACTGGCAAAAGTGCGATAAAATTCAGATTCAGAGCCGATGCTGAAGGCATCGATATAACAGATTCTTACGTTATTATCCTCACCAGCCAATTCGCTCATCGCCCTTTTCACTAGCGATGATTTACCCCATCGGCGTGGTGAAATCAGCATCACGTTGATATGGGAGGACAGTAATTGCTTTAGCAAAGCCCTGTCTTCCTGTCTGTCGATAAAATTCTCATTGGTGGCTAATGTACCAAATTGAAATGGTGATAGATATTTTGCCATATTCCTAGTAATTTGGTACAAAGTTACGAAATATTACCCTAAGGTAAGTTACCCTAAGGTAATATTTAGAGTTTTTTAAATGAATATATGCTGCATTACCATAATAAAGCCGTACTTTTGTACTCATGAAAAAGAAACAATTATACATAGGGGTTCTGTCGGTTGCTTGCTGCGCGCTCGTAGCAATAGGCATCACCTTGCACCTGCTCTACCCCAAGAAACAGATACAGAACCTGGTGAAAACCCCACCGGTTCTCCGGCTCAAGCCACAGCCTGCAGATACGCTGAAGAAGAAACCTGTGAAGAAGATGGATTTCAATATCTCCGGAACTTTAAGAGATAAAGAAGGAAAGGGAGTGGCTGGCGTCATCGTGAGCGATGGATTCAACTGTGTAAAAACCGATGCACAGGGCAGATATAAGATGAAGCGAGACAGCCTGGCAAAATTCATATACTATTCTGTTCCAGCCGATTGCGAGGTTCCTACCCATTCTAAGACCGATCGCACGGCTTTCTTCTACCAGAAGGTTTCCAAGGGGAAGAAAACCTATAACTTCACCCTCACCCGACTGCCGGGCGGCAAGGAGATTCACTATAAGATGATTGTCATCGGCGACCCACAGGTTACCAATGCCTACAGCCCTTACTATACTTCTCCGGATGATAATCCCATCAAGAAGAGTGATGTAGAGCGATTTACTACCCAGACGATGGCGGACATCAGGCAAACCATCAGTTCGCTGCCTGCCGGAACACCGGTCTACGGACTCAGCATGGGCGATGATGTACAGTATTATGGCGGTTACAACGCCAAACTGGAGCGTCAGATACGCCAGGCATTGGGCTCTTCAGAGATGCGCCTCTTCTCCGTCATCGGCAATCACGACCAGGATGGCAAGGCGCTCTACCGCAGGAAATGGGAGGAGAATTTCGGTCCTACCGATTTTTCCTTCAACCGTGGCGATGTGCATTATGTCTGCATCAACAACTGCTTCTTCCACCGCGGCATGGCCTATTATTCGCCGGGCGAACTGCGTGAGCGCCAGGTGAAGTGGCTGAAGCAGGATCTCGCCCTCACGCCAAAGGATATGAAGGTGGTACTCTGTTATCATATTCCTTTTACCTTTGGTAATGCGCCTTTCAGCAAGGCGAAGCCGCTGACCAATGCCCATGAGCAGGGGCATTATTCTTCTTCTCGTCTCTCGCTCCTGCTTTCTTTGCTGAAACAGTTTAAGGGCGGTTACGAACTCTTCTGCGGACATACTCATTTTGCCTGCAACCACGAGATCAATTATCAGGGAGAGGATGTGATGGAGCATTGTCATGCTGCCGCCTGTGGCAATATATGGCAGTCGAATATCAACATCTGCGGAACTCCAAATGGATATTATGTATACAGTTTTGTGGGTACCAGCATCAGCAACTGCTATTACAAGGGAACCTTCTGGGATAAGAGCAAGCAGATGACCTTGTTCCGTGCGCAGACCGATTTCAACGGCGAGAAATACTCTAGGGATTGGCAGTTGGCAAACAACAGGAATATCCTGGTAGCCAATGTCTTCAATGCTACCAGTCATTGGCGTGTTGTAGCCGTAGAGGATGGCAAAGAATATCTGATGGGGCGCCTCAGCGGAAAGGGGCAGGATGCCTTTGCCGCAGGCTATCATCATAAATATAGCGAGAGTGTATCTTACCGGTTCGTGAGCAAGGGCAACGGTTATCTCATCATGAACCACCTTTATTATTATACTCCTAGGAATCCGAATGCCAGAATCATCATCAAGGCATCCGATCCATACGGAAATACCTATACGGCATCAAGCGATGAGGTAACGACAGAGCCTTTCGCCAACTTTGCCCATTATTACGAAAAAGAGTATAAGGAATATAAGAATAAGAAAGACAAGATGTTGCGGGATTCTATATCTGGCAGACAGAAAGATTCACTTGCTGCAAGGAAGAAAGATTCTGCAGCAGTACAAAAATAAAAAGAGAGGGTGCGTCATAAGTTGATGATGCACCCTCTTTTTAAATATTATTTGTTCAGTTTCCAGGTAACACCATCTTTGGTGTCCTTTACCTCGAAGCCGGCTTCAGCCAGGGCATCGCGAATCTGGTCGCTGGTAGCCCAATCCTTATCAGCCTTAGCCTTGGCACGCAGGTTGAGAACCATATCCACTACCTTGCCATAAGCCTCCTCGCGGGCATCATTGTTGGCACCCTTCTCGCTCTTCAGACCGAGCAGGTCGAAGGTGAAGAGATGCATGGTGTCTGAAAGCTCCTTCAGGTCTTCAGCAGAGATGTTTGCCTTGTGGTCGAGGGCTGTGTTGATTACGTGGCAAGCCTCGAAGAGATAGCTGATAACAAGCTGAGTCTGGAAGTCATCGTTCATCGCATCGTAGCAGCGCTGGCGCAACTCGCTTACAAACTTCTTCACCTGATCATCGCTCTGCTTAGCCACAGGCACACGCTCCAGGTCGTTCAAACCATTCATCAGGCGCTCCAATCCCTTCTGGCTAGCCTTCAATGCATCGTTAGAGAAATCTACGGTGCTGCGGTAGTGAGCAGAGAGGATGAAGAAACGGATGGTCATTGGCGAATAAGCCTGCTCCAGACTGTCGTGATTGCCTGTGAAGAACTGCTCCAGGGTAATGAAGTTACCCAAGCTCTTACCCATCTTCTGACCGTTAATGGTAATCATATTGTTGTGCATCCAGTAATGAACCATCTGGTCGCCCTGAGAAGCCACAGCCTGAGCAATCTCGCACTCATGATGAGGGAAAATCAAATCCATGCCGCCACCGTGAATATCGAAGTGGCTGCCCAAGTACTTACGTCCCATCGCAGTACACTCGCAGTGCCAGCCAGGGAAACCATCACTCCAAGGACTAGGCCAACGCATGATATGCTCAGGTGAAGCCTTCTTCCAGAGAGCGAAGTCAGCCTGGTTCTTCTTCTCGCCGATACCAGCCAGCTCGCGGCTCTCGTTGATTACGTTCTCCAGGTTACGTCCGGAGAGGATACCGTACTTATGATCCTTGTTATACTTCTCGATGTCGAAGTAGATAGAGCCGTTACTCTCGTAGGCATAGCCATTGTCCAGGATTTCCTGTACCAGTTTCTCCTGTTCGATGATATGGCCTGTGGCATGAGGCTCAATGCTAGGAGGGAGTACGTTCAGCGCCTCCATGGCATCGTGGTAGCGGTTGGTGTAGTACTGCGCAATCTCCATTGGCTCCAACTGCTCCAGACGAGCCTTCTTCTCAATCTTGTCATCGCCTTCATCTGCATCGTGCTCCAGGTGGCCCACGTCGGTAATGTTTCTAACGTAGCGAACCTTATAGCCCAGGTGCTTGAGATAGCGGAAGAGTATATCGAATGTGATGGCTGGTCGTGCATGACCGAGATGCGGATCGCCATACACGGTAGGGCCACAAACATACATGCCCACGTTAGGAGCGTGGAGCGGAGTGAATCTCTCTTTCGTACGTGTGAGAGTGTTATAGATCAATAATTTCTGTTCCATCTTGTATGAACCTTTCTTTTATATTATTTATATTTTGAGTGCAAAGTTAACTCATTTTTCTGATATATCCGACAAATCATTCGCAAAATGTTATTAAAATCCTCGAAAATATCAATGGAACAGATCTTCCATGGTCAATTCTCTCTGTATGATACTGCTATACTGATTTTTTGCCAAACCATAAGTGGTAAGCATAACCTGCTGGCAACTCTTGCGAGTCTTTGTCTCCTGTTCAAAGATCCATTGGCGATTTTGTAGCGTTTCGGCATATTGCTTATCTATTGTATAAGGCCGGGTAGAGAACTTGATTTCGCAGAGGTTTACGATATGGTCAGCTCTATCCAGCACCAGGTCTATCTGAGCTTTTTGCTCCTTGCCCTTGCTGAACCATCCCGAAGTAGATACAGCCATGCCACTGATTCCCATCGCCATCTTGATTTGCTCCACATGAGCCAGGCAAACCTGCTCAAAGGCATAACCTGCCCATGAGTTTATCTTTGGTGTGCCCAGATGATGCTGCCAAAACTGCTTGTCGTTGTTCTTGCCATCCTGCAGGAAATGAAAATAGAATAAGGTGTATGCATCAGTAAGTTGATACATCTCGTCGCGCTTCTTCTGTCCGAACGAGGTATAGCGGCGAATGAAGTCACTTTGTTCCAGTTCATCCAATACTCTAGTCGCACTCCCCGCATTTGGCAAGCCTGTGGCTTCCAGTATCTCATTGCGAGTCAATCCCTTGCTCTTTGCAGCCATGGCTTTTACTATCAGTAAGTGGTTGTCTGCATTGCGGAACATGGCTTGATACAGATTCTCGTATTCTCGATGGAGTTGACCATCGGGATGAAACAATAACTCATCGATGTTCTGCGCCAAGCTCTTGGTTGATTCCAGCATGCTGAGATAATAAGGCACACCGCCAAACACCATGTAGCTTATTACTTGGTCGTAATGGTTCATGGCAATCTTTTTATCCTTATAAAACTCTTCGCACTCTCGGAGGGTAAAAGGATGCAAATGAATGCGACGATTCACTCGACCATATAATCCACCATGATTGTTGAAAACCTTGTTGATAATCCACGAAGTGGCTGAGCTACAGCAAACTAGCAAAATATCCGTTCTTGCCGAAGCCCAACTGTTCCAAAACCATTCCAAGGCGGTAAGAAAAGAGCCGTCCACTCCATTCATCCATGATAATTCATCAAGGAACACCACTTTCTTCTGCTCCTTGGATGCTTCCAGTATCTTGATGAGCGCATCGAATGCCTCTAGCCAGGTCTTTGGCAGAGCAAGGGGTGCATCAGAATATTTGCAAAGCGCATGGTAGAAATACATGAGCTGTACATCCTTGTTTTCCTGGTTGACACCTGTGGCATAAAATGCCAACTTGTCGTCAAAGGCCTCTCTTACAAGAAAAGTCTTGCCTACGCGACGGCGACCATATACGACAACAAACAGCGATTCCTCTGCTTTGTATGCCTCTTCGAGCTGTTGTAGCTCACGTTTCCTTCCTATTATCTTTGTCATATATTATATAGTGAATGGGTTAAACAACCTGCTTATTTTGGCTGCAAATATACAAAAAATACCACTTAAAGCCAAACGAATTGATAAGAAAGTGGCTCTAAGTGGTAATTTTAACATATTTAGAGCCAAAAGGTATTATATAAACTTATATAAAGCTTGTCATAAGTTGTTCAAGTGGGTTAAGCAACATTTAATGATAACCAACTCTATTTCGACTTCATGTTCAATTAATATATTTTAAGAGAAGCTTGTGATCTAAATCAATTATTATTAGTAATTTTGCAACAAAATTTAAATGGCACTACTCCGTAATGGTGCGAATAGATATCAATTCAGAATGAAGCAAGAAAATGAACTAAAATCGCTTTTGACAGATCAAGAGTTTGAAGCCTCGGATAACAGGGAACTATTACTCGCTCAAGCAAAAGCGTGTGCAAATGGTTATGCATTAGCAACAGAAGGCATAGCAGTTGTATCAGATTTTCAAAATAAAGAATGCCATATTTATTCTGGAAGATTCGGTCAAACTATAATGAATCTTCCAGAATATATGGTAGATCGTAATTCTGCCTTTGAGGACATCGTATTCTGTCATGCAAAAGAAGACGAACTTATTGAACGTCATGTACTGGAACTTCGTTTCTTCAACTTTATAAAAGAACGCTCAATAAAAGAAAAGACAAATTTTTCAGCTTCATGTATCCTTAATTTTTACCGGGCCGGAGACAATGAAAAAGTCAAGATACTCCATACAACGAGATATTTCAGCTGTAGTGCCAACGGTAGTGTTTTACTCGGTCTATGCACTTACATCCCGTACCCTATTTCCCATAACCGACAAGATGGAATAATTGTTAATCTATTAACCGGGGAAACGGTTGGACGAGACATATACGAAGCGAGTGACCGTAAAATTCTTAGCCGCCGACAACTTGAAATACTGTCATTGATAGCTAAAGGAGTACCAAGCAAACAAATTGCCGACAAGTTAAACATATCCATTTATACGGTTAATCGCCATCGTCAGGATATTTTAGCATCGTTAAAAGTTGCCAATACCGCAGCCGCAGTAGAAATTGCATTAAGAATGAACCTTATTTAATGTGCATGCCTGATTCGAAAATTGGTTAGAAATCAGTATTGCACATATCGTAAATTTTCTCTAATTTTGCAACCGCAAATAAATCACAAGAAAGTTGCAATATAATAAACATCAAATCAATGTTACAATGAGAAAATTAGTATTTATCGCAATCATAGCAAGTCTTGCTATGACTGGATGCATCCAGAAAGAGTCAGAGAAAAAAGAAGGAAGTTCTGACAAGAAAGTCTTAACGGAAAACGTTAAACTCGCTACATGCAATATCAATGTAGGAGGAATCCGTTTTACAAAGTCTAAAAACGGCGGAGAGAATGGTATCACACTTCTTGGCGACACTCTCAAGTTTGTGGCCGGTCCCCAAACTGATTATTTCCGCTCCCCGGATGGAAGCGTTGTCAATAGCTCTGCAGTCATTTTTACAGAAGTTGACAACACTAAGCCTTTCACTTTTACGGCTAAAGTACAGCCGAACTTCACCAAAACTGGAACATATTCGGCAGGTGTGTTATACGCATACGAGAATGACACTCATTGTCAAAAACTGTGTTTCGAACAGGATGAATATGGTGTTCACCGTGTGGTGTCAGTTCGCACAATAGGCACTTCTGATGACAATAATCATCAGGCGATTATCGGTCGGTATGTGTATATGAGATTATCATCCGATGGCACTACTCTTGGCAGTTATTTTTCAGAAGATGGGAATATATGGCACCTGGCTCGTCTCTACAAGAATGATTTTCCGAAAAAACTGCTTCTTGGCCTAAGTTCCCAAAGTCCTAAAGACGATGCACACACCTGCTATTTTACGGAAGTGTCGCTTAAGCAAGAGGCTGTTGCCAATTTTCGCATAGGTAAGCTTGACGGGGAATAAACACCATGCCTCAGCACTATTATCAGATTTTAACAAACATATTAAACATTTCGACAAATGAAGAGAAATCAATTTTTCATAGCATTGTCGCTGCTTGCATGCACTCTGCTGTCATGTCAAAATGAGAAAAAACAACAATCATCAATAGCAAATAAATCGAATATGGAAAAAAATGACACAATCTTAAAGCCATTTGTGGCTGAAAACTTGTTTTGGATTCGTGAGCCCAAACAATACACTATCACGGACTCTTTGATTACAATCGTTTCAGAACCTCACACAGACTTGTGGCAGCGCACCTATTATGGATTCAGCAACGACAATGCTCC
The DNA here is from genome assembly GCA_003463005.1 of Segatella copri. Taxonomy (GTDB): domain Bacteria; phylum Bacteroidota; class Bacteroidia; order Bacteroidales; family Bacteroidaceae; genus Prevotella; species Prevotella copri_I. The sequence goes on from QSCI01000003.1 coordinate 99,822, forward strand.
AGTGCTGCAAATGAAAACCTCCGACAAGTTCTTTTCTTTTACTGTAAAGACATCGTTCAACAGTTCGGCCCTGTTCGACCAGTGCGGTATCGCAATCTATCTTGACAGTGACAATTGGATGAAGGCGTCAATCGAATACGAGAACGAGGAATACCAGAGATTGGGCAGTGTGGTGACAAACAACGGATATTCCGATTGGGCTACGCATGATATTCCATCTTCCATAAAGGAAATGTGGTATCGCCTTAGCCGTCGGGGAAGCGATTATTATATAGAGACAAGTCCTGACGGTACCACTTTCCACCAGATGCGTACATTCCATTTGGATAAGGGTGATGGGGAGATCTCGTTCGGAATATATGCGGCAAGCCCGGTTGACCATTCATTCACCGCACAGTTCTCTGAAATGGAAGTCGGCGAGTGTAAATGGCAATCATGGTCAGCGGAAGATACAGGATTCAAACAGACAACGAAATAATACGAACAGCATACAAGAAACTGTTCTTTCGTTATGACACCATTGAATCTGAAATAATTCTATATGATAATCAACGAACTATATTATCTTTACTTTTATGAAAAGAGCAATACTATTTACCATCATTATTTTACAGTTATCGGCGTCTTATGCCCAAAAGATTTTATCTCCTTCAGGTATTATAGACGTAAACTTTGAATTGACCGAAAGAGGTGTTCCAACCTATTATGTAGGCTATAAAAATAAACCTGTTGTCAAGCCCAGTCGTTTAGGATTGGAACTGAATGGGCAACCCGATCTTATGGATGGTTTTGAGGTCGTAAAGACCTCTACCTCCTCTTTCGACGAAATATGGCAGCCGGTATGGGGAGAAGTAAAAAACATTCGCAATCACTACAACGAACTGCTGATAGAACTCCGGCAGCCAAAGACCGACCGATATATGAACATTCGCTTTCGAGTTTACGACGATGGTTTGGGCCTGCGCTACGAGTTCCCAAGCCAAAAGGAATTGATCTATTTCATTGTCAAAGAAGAACATACCCAATTTGCTATGACGGGTAATCATACAGCCTGGTGGATTCCTGGAGATTACGACACACAAGAATATGACTATACAGAAAGCCGCTTGTCAGAAATTCGCAGGTTAATGCCAGAGCCTATACGGACAATTTATCACAAACAAAATTCTCTGATACGGGGGTACAGACCTCTTTACAAATGAAGACTGATGATGGGCTTTATATTAACCTGCACGAGGCTGCTTTAGTCGATTATTCATGCATGCATCTAAACCTGGATGATAAGAACTTGGTTTTCGAATCCTGGTTAACACCCGATGCACAGGGGAACAAAGGAAGACTGCAAGCGCCTTGCCATAGTCCTTGGCGAACGATTATGGTCAGCGATGATGCTCGTGACATCTTGTCTTCAAAGCTTATCCTGAATTTGAACGAGCCATGCAAATTGGAGGATACTTCTTGGATCAAACCAGTAAAATATATCGGTGTATGGTGGGAAATGATTGCCGGAAACCGCCCTTGGGCTTATACATGGGATTACCCTTCCGTTAAACTGGGTGAGACGGACTATTCAAAAGCAAAACCGAACGGACAACATCCTGCCAACACCCAAAATGTGAAAAAATATATAGACTTTGCCGCAACCCACGGTTTCGATCAAGTATTGGTAGAAGGCTGGAACATCGGATGGGAGGATTGGTTCGGGAAAATGAAAGACTATGTCTTTGACTTTATGACTCCTTATCCGGATTTTGACCTACCGGGGTTGAATGAGTATGCACACAATAAGAATGTTAAACTGATGATGTATCACGAAACATCTTCATCTGTGCGCAACTATGAGCGCCATATGGAAGAGGCGTATAGTCTTATGAACAAATACGGTTATAATGCGGTGAAGAGTGGATATGTTGGATATATACAACCTGCTGGCGAATACCATTATGGCCAATGGATGGTAAACCATTATCTTTATGCCATTAAGCAAGCTGCCAAGCATCATCTCATGGTCAATGCGCATGAGGCAGTACGTCCGACCGGATTATGTCGCACTTATCCCAACTTGATAAGCAATGAATCCGCTCGCGGCACAGAATATGAAGCCTTTGGAGGTAATAAACCTTTCCATACAACCATTTTGCCGTTCACACGTCTTCAGGGAGGCCCGATGGACTATACGCCAGGTATTTTCGTAATGGACCTCAGTACATGGGCTCCCAATCGTTCACACGTCAACTCCACATTGGCACGTCAACTTGCCTTATATGTCACAATGTACAGTCCATTACAAATGGCGGCAGATTTGCCGGAACATTATGAGCGTTATATGGATGCGTTTCAATTCATCAAAGATGTGGCAATCGATTGGGATGATTCTAAATACCTTGAGGCGGAACCTGGACAATACATTACGGTAGCCCGTAAAGCTAAGGACACAAACAATTGGTTTGTTGGATGTACGAGTGGAGAAAAAGGGCATCAATCCGTATTGAAGTTAAACTTTCTCGATGCTGATAAAACCTATGTAGCCACCGTGTATGCCGATGCACCCGATGCCGACTACAAAACGAATCCACAGGCTTATACCATCCATAAAGGAACAGTTACTTCGAAATCTGTTTTAAAATTAAGAGCTGCTTCAGGAGGAGGTTATGCCATCAGTATCTTTGAAGTAACCAATAAATCGGATGTAGCAGGAGTAAAAAGACTTAAATTATAAACAGGCTATTGCCGAAATAACTACGAATCAAGGAATATCAAGCAGGCAAAAAATGATTGCCTGCTTGATATGACATCGCAATATATCTTAATGATCAATTAAAATGAATATACTTCATAATCAACATAAACATTTGCTTGTCGCCAATCGTGTTGCCTTTATGATAATAGGGGTTCTCGAGGCTGCGTGGGCACCGCTTGTACCATACGTCAAGAGAGCGTTTGCAATAGACGAGGGTACTCTTGGGTTACTTATGCTGTGCAGTGGCTTTGGCTCTATCTGTGCACTTCCGCTTTCCGGCTTTCTTGTAAATCATTTTGGCGCAAAGAAGGTGGTTTATGTATCGGGATTGCTGATGGCTTTCGCATTGTTAGCCATAAGTCTGCTTATAAATATATGGCTGACAAGCGTGATGCTTATGGTTTTCGGAGGTTGCACCATCACCATTGATGTTGCGGCAAACATGAATGGTGTTACCGTCGAGCGCATGACGGGACAGCATTTTATGTCTGGTTTTCATGGTGGCTATTCGTTGGGTACACTGATTGGTGCCGGAGCGATGAGCGTGCTGTTTACTTTAGGACTCATGCCTAAATGGGCTGTTGTTATTTGTATAATATTCATATTGCTGGCGCTGGTATTCGGATGTAGGGATTTGTTGCCGAAAGAAGAATTTGTGTTGTCTGTCGTACCTGTTGAGAAGCCAAGAAAAAATAAATTGTATATTCCTCCTATGGTTATCGTGGTTGGATTGTTGTGCTTTATCATGTATGCCTCGGAGGGTGCTGTGATGGGCTGGTCGGCAATATTTGTCAGTCAAGAGCGTGGCGTTGACATGTCCATGGCAGGTTTCTTCTATACGGCATTTGCTGTTTCAATGACCATTATGAGGCTCTGTGGAGACAAAACCGTAAATCGATTGGGACAAAGGTTTGTTGTGGCCGGAGGAGCATTACTCATTGCTATCGGTTTCATGGTTGTAGTATTAGTTGATAGTTCCGTTGCTGCTGTCGCTGGCTTTGTGATTGTCGGCTGCGGTGCCGCCAATGTTGTTCCTCAATTGGTTTCCTTTGCGGCACATATCAAAGGAATGGCTGTACACAACATTATCAGTTTCATTAATGCCCTTGGATATTCGGGGATACTCCTCGGTCCAGTACTAATCGGATTCGTAGGGAAACATTATGGTTTACATATATCATTTATCGGAATTGCTGTTTTTGTTTTAATTGTTGCGGTTGTTTCGTCTATAATATTGAAGTCCAAACGGACTATATCGCAAACAGATATAAGCTAATAATGGCTATACAATTCCCCAAAAGGGGAAAGTAAAGAGTTTCACGCTTATAGGGCAATGTCATCCAAACTTTCGGCTATCTTTTTGCATAAAGTAAGCAGTTTTTGTATATCTATTCACTATTTGTAAGTTTTTTGCCAATTAATTGCATAAAATTATCAAATTATTAGCGTATATCGAAAATAATGTGTAACTTTGCAGCCGCAAACAGTTATCAATTATCAAGAAGGCGGCTATAAGTTCCGCTAATGAGTATTAAGTTAGAAGAAAATGGCATATACAAGATTGAGTGCTGCCGAAGCGGCAGCGATGATTAACGATCAAGATACAATCGGATTGAGTGGTTTCACACCAAACGGCGTGCCTAAGGCAACCTTCCGCGAACTCTCCAAGAGAGCCGTGGCTGAGCACGAGGCGGGCAGACCTTTCCAGGTGGGCATCCTCACGGGTGCTTCTACCTCGCAGAGTATCGAAGGTGACATGGCAGCAGCCCATGCCATCAAGTTCCGTGCGCCATTTTCTACCAACAAGGACTTTAGAACTCATACCAACCTGGGCGAGATTGATTATGAGGATATGCACCTCGGCCACATGGCTGAGCGCCTGCGCCGTGGTTTCTATGGCGAAATAGACCTTGCCATCATCGAAGTTTCTGATTTGGAAGAAGGCGAAACCACCTGCAAGGCATTCCTTACCTCTGCCGGCGGCATTGTTCCTACCATCGTCCGCCTTGCCAAGAAGGTGCTCATCGAGAAGAATACCTTCCACAGTCCAGCCTCCCGTTATCTTCACGATGTATATGAGATAGCCGAATGCCCGTTCCGCAAACCTATTCCAATCTTGAATGTGGGCGATAGAATAGGTAAGGAGTATGTGGAGATTGATGCACATAAGATTGTGGGTGTGGTAGAATGCAACATCCCGGAGGAGGCACGTGCTTTCAAGCCTCTCGACCCTGTGACGGAACAGATGGGACATAATGTGGCTGATTTCCTGGTCAGCGACCTGAAGAAGGGACATATTCCTCCTCAGTTCCTGCCTTTGCAGAGCGGAGTGGGCGTAACTTCCAATGCCGTTCTTGAGGCATTGGGACAGAACCCTAACGTGCCGGTATTCAGCGTTTATACCGAGGTGGTTCAGGATGCCGTGGTAAAATACATGCGCGAGGGAAGAATCAAGGATGCATCCTGCTCTTCGCTCACCGTAACAAACGATACATTGAAAGAGGTGTATGATGATATTGATTACTTCAAGAAGCATCTCACCATCCGCCAGAGCGAGATTTCAAACTCTCCTGAGGTCATCCGCCGTCTAGGTGTCATCGCCATGAATACCGCCATTGAGTGCGATATCTACGGCAATGAGAACTCCAGCCATATCTGCGGCAGCAAGCTGATGAATGGTATCGGCGGTTCCTGCGATTACGAGCGCAATGGTTTCATCTCTATCTTCACCACGCAGAGTACCACCAAGAACGGCTGCATCTCAGCCATTGTTCCGATGTGCAGTCACGTGGATAGTACCGAGCACGATGTGGATGTGATTGTTACCGAACAGGGAGTAGCCGATCTCCGTGGCAAAGGCCCATTGCGCCGTGCCAAGGAGATTATCGAAAACTGTGCCCATCCGGATTACCGCCCTATGCTCCGTGAGTATCTGAAGTTTGCCGAGAAGGGCCACGAGCCACAGAGCATGCGTGCTGCCCTCGCCATGCACGATACCTTCCTGAAGAAGGGCGATATGAGATTGACAGATTTCGGAGAATATCTGAAATAAGAGAAGGTCGAAAGATTGTGAAAACCGAGAAGACAAATCTTTCATAGATGACTCAGAAAAATATCGAATTATATGATAAGCGGCATTCATATCCAAGGAATGCCGCTTATTATTTGTTATAAGCATATAAAAAACACTTTAATTCTATATGAATAAACTATACTCCCAGAAGAAAGTTCCGCATAAAGACGCTGAACGGAGAAGTAATTAGGCATCAAAACTTTTTCTTATCAGAACAAGAATAATTTCAATTAACATAGGAGAAAGTTTATCCCTTAATCGAGCTATCGCACGACGCTTCTGTACCTTCACCGTCTCAGCGGAGATGTCCAGTTGCTCTGCAATCTCCCTGTTTTTCTTCCCCTCCATACAAAGTAGAAAGACTTCCTTTTGGCGAGGAGGCAACTCATCTATCGCAGCAAAGAGTTGACGATAGATTTCTTCCTTATTAAAAATATCCAAGGTATCATCCACCAGCATAAACTCCTGCAGATTATCAACTATACTCTGCCGATAGTTGTTGTGTACCGTTTGATGGCGCAAGTGATTGAGAGCAGAGTTATGCACCGTATTATATAAATAGGCGGAAAACTTGGAAATACTGTTGAAAAAAGGGCGACGTTCCCATAGAACAGAGAAAAGATCCTGCACGATATCTTCTGCAATGGTCATTTCCACAAACTGACAACCATAACTCACCAAGGCACGATAATATTTATCGTACAACAACTCGATGGCCTGATTATCCCATTGGCAAATTATTGCAATTTCAATATCACTTTTCTCACTCATGAGTGCAAAGATACGCATTTTTATGCAGTAAAATTTAAAAATGCAACTTTTTTTCACTTTTTTCTTGATTTTTGTAACCACAAACGCACCCAAGTGTGTTATAATAGTAAATACAGAGAATAATTCTATCACAAAAGTATTAGAAAATATGAATAAGAATATTGATATCAATACACTCGTCAGTAAATTACTGACTGGCGAAATCTCAGAGGAAGAAGGCAAGGAGCTCTTATCAAGAGTAGAGCAAGATGCGTCGCTAAAAGACAAAATAGAGCATCTCATGAATGAAGATGATTTTCTCCAACGCTACCATCTCTACAAGAGCATTGATGCCGAGAAAGCAAAAGCTACATTCAAAGCATCTCTCCAACATGCAGAGGAACAGGAAGATAGAAATGATGACAAAGCTGCTACCATCATCTGGTTGCGACGCATAGCCGCTGCAGCAGCTATCGCCCTCATATTAATGGGTACATGGATGTATTTCGGACATCAAGGTTCCACCCCACCAGCCGTCATCACCGCAGAACTGCATCAAGCCATAGAACGGGTTCAGCAGAATGACATGAATGGAGCTACACTTACCATCAACGGCAAAACCATCAAGGTGAAAGATGCACAGAGTGCATTGGCACAAGCAGAAAAAGTAGCTGACAGTAAGGATGGAAGCAGTTTCTTTGGAAGCGACGAAATAACAGAAAGCTCCCTGATAACAAAGAAAGACAAGGAATTCTGGATGGTACTGGACGACGGAACCTACGTGCATCTCAACTACAATACCACCCTCATCTATCCTAATCACTTCGTAAGCAGCGAGCGTAAGGTAAAGCTCAAGGGAGAAGCCTATTTCATCGTGGCCAACGACTCGAAGAAACGACCTTTCATAGTAGAGACTGCCAACGGAGATGTACACGACTATGGTACCGAGTTTAATGTCAACACGATGAAGGAAAAAGGTGTAACCAGCGTTGTTCTGGTGAAAGGTAAAGTTGGTGTGAGCAGCAAGTACGGTAAAGAATACCTGTTGAAACCAGGCGATATGGCAACCCTGAAAGCAGGCAGAACACCAGACATCCAGCAAGTGGATGTTAATTTTTACACCTCTTGGAACACGGGCAACTTCTTGTTCGACGGCTGCACGCTGCAAGATCTGATGGAAGTTATCTCCCATTGGTACAACATGAAGGTGGAGTTCTCGTCCGAAGACATGAAAGAACTGCGATTCACAGGCAGCATTGACAAATACGAACCGATGGGACAGACTCTCAATGCAATAGAGAATATCACAAGATTAAAGATAACTGCCAAGGAAGGCATCATCAACATCAGAGAATATAAACATTAATATTATATACAACATGAAAAGATTTTTATCAATAATGGCAATAGCTTGTTAGCGTGCATCGCAACAATGGCTGCCACAGCCAAAAAGACGAATCTGAAAGTACTCTATGTAGGAGGTCATTCCGACATAGAGACTTTTGGAGTAGCAGACTATGACAAGGAAGCTCATGCCAAGAGTATCGTGACAAGAACTGCCGCCTGGAAAGTCTTTCTTGAAACATATTTCACTACAGTGAAAACGGTACAAGGAAAAGACTACAACTACAGGATGTCATACGACTATGATGTAACCATCATTGATGGCGACCCAACTCCTATTGAGCCACGTCGCACAATCATTGAAAATGACAGATTCAGCAAGCTGATACCAGCCAAGTATTTCCCAGAGAACTTTGACCGTCCTGTCATCACCATCGCAGACGAAAGCGAGACAACAGGTCGCTATATCGGTGTGAAAAACGACTGGTATTGTCTCTGCCTTCTTGGTCATGCTTACAACATGAATACCAAGAGTGCCATCTTCAAAGGTCCTTATAAGGTGAAGATAACCACCACAAATCGCCCAACTCCTGCAGGCGCAAAGGAATATGCAGAAATGTGCCAGGAGAAGCTTCCAGATATGATTCCGATGTGGAAAGTACAGAATAAAGACTATAGCAACACCAAGGGTTATAAGGCAGGTTTGGTTACTCGCCAGTGGGGCTATCTGGATTCTCCTGATACAGAAATCATATCGGGTGGCGAAAGTGCCAAGAGCTATGGAGCCATCGCCATCGGTCGCCATGCCAACTTCTTGCATTGGGGTTTCTCTGCGTCTCCTGCAGATATGACAGAAGAAGCTAAGCCGGTTTTCCTCAATGCAGTTATTTATATCAACAAGTTTAAAGGTCATCATATCATTGCCCGCAAACTCAATGAGGGAATTTCTACCCGCACTACAATTGATGAGCACAAATATACCGTAAGCAAAGAAAACTACGAAGCTTACAAAAACTCGATTGAAGGTTTCAACAATCAGATTAAGCATCTGGCGGATTCACTTCAAAAGGTGGTTGCTGCTGGCGGCAAGATGAGCGAAACAGACAAGATGTATATGAAAATGGCAGAAAATCCTCAACCCATTCCATCCTATATTGACTATGTAAAGGAAAGGGCAGGAGAACTGTATGAAATGTTTGGCACCGATGTTGACAAATATTCAAGCTATTATACCGAAAATCGCCCATATTTCTATGGCAATCTGAACGATTATGATATTAAGCTCGATGAAGATGCCAAGAGCATCGGCATCGCCAATAACGACAAGCGTATCCTTGACAAAGCTATCTCCATGTGGGAAAAAGGCAAAGACATAGAGAAGGCAAAGCGCATCCTCTATCGCTATACGTTGCTCCGTTACGACAATGCCAAGCAATGGCGAGAGTGGTATAATAAATATCAGAGCAAACTCTTCTTTACTGAGAGCGGAGGCTGGCTGTGGCTGGTCAATGATCTCGATCCGAAGACTCCAGGCAATGACTACAGCGTTCTCAAATTCTACGAATTCAATGAAAGCAACATCGCTCCTATCCAAGAGAAAGCAACCAAAGAAGAGCCTGTTGCCCTATCATCAGCTGTCAGCACGGTGGGCAAAGACAAGGAACTCATCATCCGCATGAAGATATATCCAGGCTATCACATCTATGCAAAGGTAAGCGATCAGGACCCTTATATCCAGACGACTTATGACCTCAAGGCAGAAGGCGATGTCAAACTGGTAGGCGAACTTCAGAAACCTGTTGGCAGACCTATGGCAGGCTCTAAATCTATCATCCTTGAAGGTGAGCAGATTTTCCGTCAGAAGATAGAAGGCAAATCGGGTAAGATTACCTTTATGGTCAACTATCAGGCTTGCGATAGCCATGTTTGTCTGATGCCAAAGAGCAAGACTATCACGATAGAATTATAAAAATATTGGTTTAATTTTATAACAAGAGAGAATGAAAGAATTTGGAAGAATGAAACGAATCCTTTTCGCTACCTCCCTGCTTGTAGGAGCAACCCTATGTGGAGGAACCAGTACTGCTATGGCTCAGCAGCCAAAGCACCAGACGGTAACTATCAATGCAAAGTCGATGAGTGTGAAACAGTTCTTCGCTGAAGTCAAGAAACAGACTGGCTTGAACTTCATCTACAGTACAGATTTGGCAGCCAAGTTGCCACACATCACGGTGAATGCCACCAACCGCCCGTTGCGCCAAGTACTTGACGAGGTGATGAACAAGGTAAACTGCCGTTATGAGATTGAGGGTAATATCGTGACTATCACTCGCCGTATAGCAGGTGAACGAGTACGTAATGTATCCGGTGTCGTCTCCGATGAAAGTGGCGAGCCGCTGATTGGTGTGTCCGTATGCATCGACGACAGCAAGGTTTGCACCATCACCGACAGCAAGGGTTTCTATACCTTGAAGGTGCCAGCCAATGCTTGCACCTTAAAGTTCAGCTACCTCGGCATGAGCAATGCAGAATTGCGTCTGGGAAGCGGTAGAGCACCTTTAAGCCGTAACATACAGATGGTTACCGACAATCAGCTTTCTGATGTTGTGGTAACAGGTTATCAGGAGATTTCCAAACCTAAGATGACAGGTTCTGTCACCACCATCACCTCAGCCAAATTGGACGAGCGTTACACCACCAACATCATGAACAACCTCGAAGGTCGCGTGGCAGGTCTTTCCACTTATAATGGAAAGATGACTATCCGTGGTACCTCCTCTCTCTATGCCGAAACCACCCCATTGCTGGTTGTGGATGGCGTACCTGTAGAGGGAAACATCGACGATTTGAACCCTTACGACATCGAGAGCGTAAACATATTGAAGGATGCCGCAGCCAATGCCATCTATGGTGCCCGTGCATCCAATGGTGTCATCGTAGTAACCACCAAGAATGCCAAGAAGGCAGGCAAGATAGACATCGACTTCGCTGCCAACCTTACTGTATATGAGAAGAAGAACGTAGATTATGCCGACAATTTCTATATGACTCCAGAACAGCAGGTGGATACCGAGGCCAAGTATTGGGACTACTATTTCTTCCATAATGATGGTGAAGTGGCTGACCCTATCGGTACTACTGCTCAGTCAATCTCTATGGGTACCCAAGCAGTAACTCCTATCGAATATGCCTATTACCAGCGAGCTAAGGGAGAAATTTCCGAGGAAGAATTGCAGAACCAGTTGGCTTCTTTCAAGAAGAACAACTATGCCAAGGAGTATGCAGATGCCGTATATAAGCAGAGAGTGATGCAGCAGTACAACCTCTCACTTCGTGGCCGCAGCGATAAGTTCACCAACAACCTGACTATCAACTATAAGTATGACAACAGCGGACTGATCAATCATTTCTCCAATCAGTTCAATGCCCAGTATAAGGGTTCTTACAATGTAGCCAAGTGGCTCACAGCCTCCATGACTATCAATGGCATCTATAGCAAGAGCAAGGAAGTAGGCTACGACTACAATGGCTCCTATAGCAATATCTGGGCACAACCAGCCTATATGCCATTCTATAATGCTGATGGAAGCGTCAAAGGACAACACTATTGGTATGATGGCAATGATTACATGACCTTCGGTTCTCCTTTTGAGGATTTAAGCTCCAATCCTGTGGATGAGTATTACAATAACACTCAGGTTACCCGCCGTCAGTATATGCGCTATCATGGAGATTTGCTCTTCAAGATTATTGACGGATTGACTGCCAATGCCCAGTTTGTATATGAAACCAATCATAACACCGTAGAATGGAATGCAACACAAGATAGTCATGTGATGCGTACCATGCGTAATGCTTATTATTATCAATCTGCAGATGGCACTATCAAGAACTACGTTCCTACCACTGGCGGTCTGCTCCGTACTACAAATAGTGACGGACGTTATTGGACAGCACGTGGACAGCTGAATTATGCCAAGACCTTTGGCAAGCACGACATCATGGCCATTGCCGGTCTGGAATTCCGTGAAACCAAACTGACAGGTTCTAAGGCATTAATGCTGGGTTATGACGACCAGTTGCAGACAAGCTCTACCCACACAATAGACTTGGGAACATTGAGTACCATGAACTATTCACCTCTTTTCTTTGGCGCATCAGGTGGTTACCCTGCAAGCCAGTTTGTATTCGATCCTTATATCAAGGAAGGAATGGGAGTTGTTCCTGAGACTCACCACAAGTATGCTTCTGGTTATTTCAACCTCACCTATACTTATGATGAGAAATACAATGTGTTCGGTTCGTTCCGTAAGGACTATGCTGATGTATATGCTTGAACGCCAAGTTCCGCGGCACGCCACTCTGGTCTGTAGGTGCAGGATGGTTGATTCATAATGAAGACTTCATGAAGGATATCAAGTGGGTAAACTTCCTGAAACTCCGTGCCAGCTATGGTGTGACTGGTAACATCTATCAAGGTGCAACCAGTTATATGACAGCTACATCAGGAGAACTCAATCAATATACCAACTTGCCATACGGCACCATCGAAAGTCCTGCCAACCCTAACTTGAAGTGGGAGCAGAGCCGCACTACCAATATCGGTATCGACTTCGGATTGCTCGACAACCGCTTGCGTGGTTCCATCGATTATTATAACAAGGTGGCAAAGGATGTGTTCTCTTATCGCACCCTCGACCCAACAACGGGTTTCACCTCTATGTTCGTCAACATGGCTTCTATGCGCAATCGTGGTATAGAATTGCAGATTACTTATGATTGGCTGAGAGGGGCAAGCCGTAAGAATTGGAGTTGGACCACCAACTTCACCATGTCACACAACAGTAATATTGTAACCGATGTAGAGAACCCATCAAACAGAGCATCCCAGTTGATTGAAAGACCATACGTCAAAGGAAAGCCATCCAGTGCCCTCTGGTCATACCGCTTTGCTGGCATCAGCGACCAAGAAGGCGAGAAGGGTCAATCTCTGTTCTACATTGAGGATGGGGGCAAATCTCACAGTGCAACAGGCAAAAGTATAAGCATCTTGGAATACTCTGGTCAGAGCGAGCCAAAGGTTATCATGGGTATGGACAACAGCGTAAGATGGAACGGATTCTCTTTCAGCATTCTGATGGCTTACTATGGCGGTCACATGATGAGAGCCTTGGCGCATAATGAAACATTCTCAAGCACCTGGAGCACCGCTATCGCCAGCTATTTCCTGAATGCATGGACGCCAGAACACCCAACAGATATTCCAGGCATTGGCAGATATGCCTCTAAAGCGACTGGCTCTGAAACGACCTATAGCAATAATGCTATTCATCATGCAGACTTCCTGAAAATCAGAAACATCGTATTGGGCTATGACTTTCCGCAGGAGTGGTTCAGAGGAACAGGCATTAACCGCCTCTCTCTCCGCTTCCAGATAGACAACCCTAAGTATCTATGGGTAGCCAACGATGTGCATGTTGACCCAGAGACTCTTGGACTCCGCAATCCAAGTTCATACATCTTTGGTCTGAACATCAGTTTCTAATCTCTAGAATCATATAACATAAAAAGTAAGATCACAATGAAAAAAACAATATACAGTTTACTGGCAATCACAGCATTGCTGTTCTCATCTTGTGAGAGTTTCACGGAATTGGAGCCAAAGGGCAAGAACTTGCTTACCACAACCGACCAATTAGAAATGCTTCTCAACAAAGAGTATGAGGGATGTTCCTCTGATATGCGACAAATGGCTGGTGATATGATATATGCCGACAACAATGTAGCAACAATCATCAGTCAGCCAGTTAAGACCCGCAACGTCATCATCTGGACTTACGATGAAGCCAATATGGACAAGATGGCAGAATTGACTCCCAGTGATCAAGACTACACTAATTTCTACGGCTACATCGGCACGATTGCCAACCCAATTCTCTCAAAGGTTGATGCCGCATCTGGTACGGAAGCAGACAAGAAACTTTTGAAAAGCGAAGCCCTGACATTGAGAGCCTGGTCATTCTATATGTTGGTCAACAAGTTTGCCAAGGCTTACAATCCAGCTACAGCTGCTACAGATCCAGGAATTATCCTGATGACAGAGGATAAAGATATCCAGACTGCTCAGTATAAAAGCACCGTAGAGGAAGTTTATCAGCAGATACTCAAGGACGCCAATGAAGCAATTGAGATAGATGGTCTTCCTAACTCTGCCGTTAACAAAATGCGCTTCAGTAAACCCGCAGCTTATGCCGTAAAGGCATTGGCATTGCTCAACATGCAGAAGTATGACGAGGCAGAAGAAGTGGCCAAGCAGCTATCGCCATCAATGGCACTATTAACAACTATAATACCTCATATCTTGGTAGTACCCAAGGTTATATAACAGGCGGGACTTATCCTGTTATCAATCGTGGCAAGAAAGGAACCGATGAGGATTATTTCTTAAATGGAAATCATGAATCCTTCAATCCTTACACCCCAACTACCATGGCAAACTTTGAGGAAGGACATGCCTATAAGGACAAGATGAGCAATATGAATATGATGTATGATTACATGATGGATGCCGGAGTAAGTATGCTGGGTGAAACTGGTTTCAATTTTACTTTTGATCTCAACTCGTTATGGAATGATGGTGGTCTTCGCTCTACCCAGATGTATCTCACCATCGCCGAATGCGAGACCCACAAAGGCAACTACGATACAGCCATGGAATATCTCGACAAGGTGCGCGTAAACCGCATCGATCCTGCCAAGTATCAGCCCCTCAAAGGCACAGTCAGCACCAAGGAAGAAGCCATCAAGCATGTGAAGCAGGTGACCATGAATGAGGACATTTACTCTGTCAATATCTTCATAGACAAGAAGCGCTGGAACCAGTGCGATGGCTGGAAGCAGAACTATAGCCGCACACTTGCTGGAAAGACTTATACCATCACTCCAGACAGTAAAATGTGGATATTCCCATTCCCTCAGAGCGTGATAAACAATAATGGTAATATCACACAGAACTACAAAGAATAAGAAAACAATATACAAATTTCCGAAAACGAAAAGAGGTCAAGCAAAGCATTTCAACAAGCTTTACTTGACCTTTCTTTATCTCCCTTTACCTATACCGATAAAGCAGTCGAACCCTTTTTGTCTGCATCTTACAGGAATCCGGAGGATCGCCTACTGACTGGTAATGTGTAGTGAGAATATCGTGAGGGATAACCCCAAATCGTGATGGATGATAGATGATTACATAAAACTTATTCACGAATACGGCTGCATCGGGTTACGAATATGACTGCGTAAGCTAACGGAGACGTATCCGTAAGCTTATTGAGACGTATCCGTAAGCTTATTGAGACGTATCCGTAAGCTTATTGAGACGTATCCGTAGGCTTATCGAGACGTCTGCATCAGCTAACTGAGACGTCTGAACTCGCTGACTGAACTACTTGAGTTGCTTGATTGAACCACTTGAGTTAGCTGACTGAACCACTTGAGTATTCTTCTTCATGTGCTTGCGTACAACCATAAAACATTTTCTGAAACTTTTCCATGAAATCTCTTGCGGGTTTGAAAATAAAACCGTAACTTTGCGGCATGGATTTTTAATACAGTTGATTATGAAGCAGGTAGAAGAAAGATATATCAGCTTGCTGACCGACTTCGGTTTCAAGCGAATTTTTGGAACAGCAATGAACAAGGATTTGCTCATTTGCTTCCTCAACAGCTTGTTTAATGGCAGACAGGTTGTGAAGGACGTATCGTATCTGAATCCAGAGCACGTAGGAGATGTCTATACCGACCGCAGAGCCATCTTTGATGTATATTGCGAGGGCGAAAACGGCGAGAAGTTCATCGTAGAAATGCAGAATGCGTACCAGACGTATTTCAAGGATCGCGCCCTTTTCTACTCAACCTTCCCTATCCGTGAACAGGCACCAAAGGGGAATGAATGGGATTTCAAACTCAATCATGTCTATACCGTTGCCCTGCTCAACTTCAGCATGAACGAGGATGCCTTCGACAAGGAGAAAATCCGCCATCATGTGCAGTTGTGCGATACAGCTACCCACAAAGTATTTTACGACAAACTCGAATATATCTATGTAGAGATTGCCAAGTTTGACAAGACCCTGGAAGAATTGGATACGCTCTACGAAAAGTGGCTCTATGCTCTGAAGAACCTCTATAAACTTACCCAGCGTCCTAAAGAGCTGTGCGACAAGGTCTTTGACCGCCTCTTCGAGGAAGCCGAGATAGCCAAGTTTACTCCGCAGGAAATGAGGGAGTACGAGACCAGCAAGATGGCATATCGCGACATCAAGAATTCCGTAGACACCG
>QSCI01000030.1:0-17394 GCA_003463005.1 Segatella copri
CGCACATCCAGTTCATCATGGTGCGATGATTTACATGTCTTTCCTTCAAGAAAGGAGTAAGTTGGGCCTTGGGGTTTCGATTCAGATAGACTAAGAAGGAACCCCAAGCCTTCTCAAAACGTTCGTTTGCTGTCATAATTTGTTTGATTTTAAAATGATGGTGCAAAGGTACGAATAAATGAGAAGGCTACAATGGTATAAACGCGGAGCCGCTTACTTATCCATCACGATTTTCTCACTACCAGATACCGCATTCCGTCGTTGAAACGCTTGCGATGGATGGTTGGCATCTGAGAAAGCTTGCGGCCGAAGGCTATGAGACTGTTCAACTTCAACGATGAACCGATGTGACTCTTCAGCTCTTGGAAAATCTCGGCTGCCGTAAGATACTCACCCTGTTTGGCATCATCGGTCAGGTCGAAATAGAGATCGAAATACTGGTCTACCGGAGAAACTACCTCAAACTTCCTGTTGTTCGCCATAATCAGTCGGGTCTGTTCCGCATCAAAAAAAGTCTTCTCGCCTGCCCGTAATGCAGAAAGCGCCTGAGCATAGAGCTGTTCATAATTCGGACGCAGACTCACATCGATAGGACCCGTGAGCTCCACACCCAGAAAACGGCGATTACCGGAAGGATCGGAGAGGATATCCTCCATATTACTCGTAGCGATAAAAGACGCCATTCTCGGAAACTCCTGAACATGACTGCCATACGGAGGCTTTATCTTGACACTCGGCAACTGGATGATGTTCTTCAGGAATCCCTGCTGCACCTGAGGAGAAATCTGGTTGAACTCATCCAGGTTGATAACCAGCGACTGGCACATCGCCTGAAGCACCTGCCGTTTCTCTGACAATACGAGATTATCATTATACCCCCATTGCAACTCCGGCGGAACTAGAGACCGGCAGAAAGTACTCTTGTTGTAGCCCTGCTTGGAGATGAGAAGTGGTGCCACAGAGTTGCCGTATTTGCGATGACTGTAAGCACGCCACTGGTCAACCATCGCCAGGAACCAGGTATAGAACCAATCCTCCCAATAAGGATTATCAGTAGGCACCGTGCGCGCCAAGGCACGGATATGATCCTTACCGTCCCACTTCCCCTCACACTTGAACAGGAAGTTTTCTACAGGATTATAGGTAGAAAGAAGATCCGACTCCAGATAATTGCGCACATCCTTGATACTCACACGGATGTTGGCGAGCTGTACCTCCAGCGTCATACGCTTCTGCACACGGGCATCCACAGGCTGATAGCCCCAATAATCCTTTTCCTTCGGCCTATATTCTGTGCATTTCATTACCGAATTATAACGGAAATCATATTTCTTACACAGAAATCCGATCATACTCATGATATTGTCACTCAACTCCTTACGGTCGTTATCCACACCTCCGGAAGAGTGGTCAGCCTCCTTCTCATCAACGCTCTCCACAGGTTTTTCTGCGCCATGAAAGACTTCATTCAACGTCAGGGGCAAGGCATCTTCACGATAATAAGGAAAAGAATCTCTTGTCATCAAGAAATCGGAAAAGATAGAAGGCTCGGGCATCTGCATCTTTGCCTTTACTAGCGCCTGATAAAGCGGAGCAAAGGTCAGGAAGGCCTGCTTGTAAATCCTGTCGGCTGCAACCTCCTCATCAGGTAACGTCCCCTTTGCCAGCGCATATTTCGCCAGAACATGCAGACTGATGCCATCGGCTCCCACAAAGGCTGCAAGAGTAGAAGGCAGACTGGCTACTTTCTGCTTGATGGCATCCATACCTCCATCCTCATTTATATCAACAAACGTAAGCAGCAGAACGCCGTTGTTTTTCTTCATCTTCAGGAGTCCATTCTCCGATTTCTGAAATTCTGCCGCAGGGTGAACATGCATCCAGGTTGGCATATCCTTATACCCATCATAACCATTCATGAGATAAGGTACATATTCACGGAAGTTCTCCACGGTATTCCTGGCGTCATCGTTTACGATACGCCCCAGGAAACGTTCCAGACTCTTGGTACTTACCAGGAGCTGGTTCTTTTTATTTCTATGTGTTATGGTAAATTTCATTGTCTGTTATTTTAAAAAGTTTACCGATATGAAACACTTTGGTTCATACCATGAAACAGTTTGGTTCAAGCGGAGAAACACTCTGTTCCACCCTGTGAAACAAACCGATACGTCGCATTCCCGCTTTCGATACATCGGCAGGGGATTCTGCTTTATTCGTAAACGAATCCGATTTCTTCTGCATAATGATCATAGGCAGGTTCCCCATAACCATATTCAGCAAAGACCTTCTTCACCTGCTCCTGCATTTCCGGCGTAAGATGTTTCTCCCCCCGATGTACACGATAATAGGTAGTACGGTTGCCCAGAACATCCATGACGCGGTACTTGATGGTCTGCATTTCGACATGTTTTACCTGGTCGTAGAGATGGGAAAATCCCCATGCTGCCTTGAACTGGTACACACGCATGAAATGGGAACAAGATACATGGAGGTTAGCATCGGGATAAACAGCATTTCCGGCAGTAACATCATCGGGTTTGAACTTTGCCGAGATGAATCGGATGCATTCTGCTGCCCGAGGACAATCGGCATTGAAGCAGTACATCCAATGATAATCTACCAGACTTTTGATAAACGCAGGATCATTAAGATTTAATTCCATAATAATAAATTTTAAATTAAACATTAGGTTTCGCAGTGGTTATTGCCATTGTGGAATCTGTGTTGTCAACACTCCGCAAAGATACAAAATTTTAAAGCCAGATGCAAGCTTTGTCCCGAAAACTTTCATCTTTGTCTCGAATCACGTGCATAAAAAAAGCACTTTCAGCAAGAAGATAAGCTGAAAGGCGTGATGGATAAAGTCAATAAGTGATGGATAGCGTGATGGATTTTGTAAACATTTCGTCCATCTATCACGCTACACAAAAGATACAACCACCTCATTATCAAACGATTAAAGATTAAAAAAGAGGAAACGTGAGGGATGTGATGGATAAAATGAGAAAAAAACTTAGCGCAAGCAGAAAAAATGATTTTGCACTCAAGTTTTGCATATTCAGAATGAGCCGATAAATGAGCCGATAAATGAGCCTCCATCCAATCGACAAACAGCCGAGATTAACGTAAAAAACATTAAAAACGACAAGATTCTCTGAGAAAAGCATTGCCTTATCCTAGGAAATGTGTAAAATCCAGTATATCGAAACCTAGGAAACGTGTAAAATCTAGCACTTTGAAAGCTAGGATACGTGCAACAACAAGAATACCAAGAAGTTATGAGACGTAAAATCTATAGTCAATTATTAAGATGGAAATCAGACGATAATGGGCAGAACGCATTGCTCATTGATGGGGGCACGACGTATTACCTATCGACTCCTTACGTCATTCACACCTCAGACTTAGCGGAAAAAGATGGGATAGTATATCTGCCACTCTATATGACACCCCTGCTATAAACCAGAGCTAGAAGAGGGCGTGCAAAGACTATATCTTGCACACCCTCTTTTTTCCCGATTCCTACAATATCTCCAACTGATCCTTTACCGCCTTATAGCAGCGGCGGGAAACCGTGATTTCCTCATGGTCGAAGGGAGGAGAAAAAATGCAGCGGAGCGTATAGTTCTCAATGCAGAGAAGATAATCGAGATTGATGATGCAATCCTGACGAACCTGAGCCAGAGAAGGCGACATGGAAAGGATGGTCTTTGCCGTGACCTGCCTCTTCAATTTATAAACCTGCCCATTCGACAACTTCAACTGCCAAAGATGAGTAGCCTCATCAAAAGTGCAACTGAACACATCATCGGGCTTCAACATCAATAAACCCGAAATGGTCTGAATGGCAAGACGCTTGGCTGCTGTTCCCAGCATCCCATTCATTCCCGAAAAATCCTGAGCCTTCTGAGAAGCCAAGACTGATTCAGAAGAACAGGAAGAGGACTCTGGAACGGAAGAAGCATCTTCATCCACATCATCTCCATCTTTCATTTTCTGCCGGATTCGGTCTACCACCAGTTCAAACTCATCCTGCTGATAAGGTTTCAACAGAAAATCGAAGGCAGAGGCTCTGAGCGCATCAATCATATACTTATCAAAGGCGCTGTAAAATACTACGATAAGTTCCATCGGAATTTCATCTCTCAAAGATTGCAACACCTCAAAACCCGTCTGTCCAGGCATTTCAACATCGATGAACAGTACATCGGGCTGTATGCTCATCACCAGATTCTTTGCCGATACCGCCGAAGAGGATGTGGCAATCACCTCAAAATCTTCCAGAGTTGCCAAATCATCCTGTAACCTGTGGATGCTCTGTGGTTCATCGTCCACAATCACAACCTTAATTCTATCTTGCATGTTATTTCGTTTTAAATTCTTATGAAAAGTTTCTTACTTAAAGACATTATAATCGTAATTACATGGAACTCCGATACTTACACATATTCCTCTATTCCTGGTACCACCCTCCTCTTCTGATGCTCCTCTGTTGCTCTGCATCTTGAAAAACATCTTGCGTTCGTTGCTTGCATTAAGCATTTCGATGGTACTGTTCAGAATTCTCAATCCGGTTCCCGTACTGGCAGCACAATTTTTCTTTTTCTTGCCAACGGTACCCGAAACTCCACATCCGTTGTCTGTAACATCTATGCGGAGCATATCGTCCTCAACCCAGATGTTTACATCCAGCAAAGGCTTATCTTCCGTCTCTTTCATTCCCACAAAAGCATGTTTCAAAGCATTCTCTACAGGAATCTGGATAATCATAGACGGCAGCATGAGCTTCATATCCACATCCTTGGCAACATGGAACTGAGGCATCGGAAGGAACGGATTGGTTTCATGGCGAAGAGTAGAATAGCTCGTCACCATCTGCAGTTCCTCTTCCAAACTTACCGCCATCTTATCGCAAGAAAGCAAGTAGGCACGCAGTACCTGTATCAGGAGCTGAAGCGGTTTGACATTAACCCCCTTCGGAAGATTAGATACGAAGATATTGAGCACATTAAATACAAAATGAGGCGAGAAACGATTGCGCACATTCTCCATCTTCAGAGCCATCATCCGGTTCATCTCCTCATGATGCTGATGCTTGCTGCGCAACCATTTGTAACGGAGGAAAGCGATGAGAGCCAACGCGCTCATTACCAGCAAGCCGATAATCAGGAGCAGGATGACTCTAAAGGATCTTATCTCTGCTTGCGTGGTGCTAAGGGATAAATCACGGCGAACGATGGCCGTATCCTGCTTGAATCTCAATTCATTCTCCTGAACATTCGAAACCATCGTGGCATTACGGAGCGAATCGTCGTACTGATTCATCAGTTTCTGATATTGCAGAGCCTTGGCATATTGTCCCTTGCGCTCACAAAGAGCCGCCAGTCCCTTATGATAAAGGTAAAGATAATTAGGCGACATCTTGGAGAGATCGTATGGCTTGTTCAAAATCTCGGTAGCCTTAGCCAGACTATCCTGCTTCAGAGCCAGAGATGCATTCAACCCATCCACATAGAACTGTACATCGCTCTGCATGGAGGGCTGGGCAAAGAAGAATTTCGTGGTAAGAGTCAGATATTTCTGTGCAGAATCCAACCGGTTGAGTTCCAGATAAGTCTGTCCGAGATTAGCATCAACAATAGCCGTTGCCAGGGGCTGTTCCATCTGCCGTGTAGCCTTTTGAGCCTTCAGGAAGCATTTCAGAGCCTCAGCCGGTTTTTCCTGACTGCTGTACACATTTCCCCAACTGTTGTAAAAGAAATGAACATCTTTCGGATTCTTTGGCGGATACAGGCGTTCAGCCTTCTGGAAATAATGATGCGCCAGCTGATAGTTCTGCAAATCATTATAAACCTGTCCCAGTCCTGAGAGAATACTGTTCTGGGCTTCATGCTGATTCAGAGAATCTGCCAGGAAATAGGCACGGCGATACCAGGAAGAAGCATCCGCCAGCTTACCCATCTGTCTTGACGCATCGGCAATATTGATACATACATCAATCGCCTCGCCGCAACTGTCAAGGTTCATGATTTCATGATAAGCTTTCTCATAATAAATTAAAGCCTCCTTCCTTTTGCCGGAAACCAGCAAAAGTATGCCTTGCAGATTATCAGCATAAGAAAGAATTCTGTTGTCAGGAGTTTGTTTGCAATAAGCGTTAACCGAATCTATCAACGACTGGCATTGGGCATCAGCCCCCTTCATATAATAACATTTAGCTATTAATAATTTTTTCCATTGATCGCTTTTATCGGGATTACCTTCACATTTGAAATTTCTTATCAGCATGATCATCGAATCAGGATGACTCTGCATGAGAGATTGGTGACCGGACACAAATTCATCAATATCTTTATGCCACAACTCATCATCCTTCTGCCGATGAGAACAAGCGGCAAACAGCAGCATCAGAACGAATAGCCACAGAAGGCACAGTCCGTTCTTAATCTGCATCGTCATTATCTTTCTATATACACTTACCATGATAGACTATTTAAATGAATTTATGTTTCAGTTGCGAAAGTACAACAAAAAATCCAAATAGACAAAAAAATAACTGAAAAACTCATTTTTTATATAAAATATGAACTAAAACGCATTTAAATGTGTATCTTTGTAGTATGGAAATGCATTTATTCAAAAATATAGAACTAAATAATATACCTGAAAGGATGAACAATCCATTCAGCTACGAACCTCATCCACTCTGCATCGAAGCATGCAAGGAGCTGCAGGATGAACTCTCACAGCGAAACGACTGGCGGGAGGAAATAGACCGTGGAAAGATGTTCGGCGTACTTATAGTAGAAGCCGGGAATGGCAAGATTGGCTATCTGAGAGCTTATAGCGGACAGATTGGCGGCAGAAGCGACTGGGAAGGTTTTGTGCCAGCCGTTTTCGATTATCTTCAACCCGACGGATATTTTAAGGTACATGAGGCTGAGATTTCGGAAATGAACCAGCAAATCAGACAGTTTGAAGCCAACGAAACCCTGATAAAGGCGAAAAACCTGATTGATAATTTGCAGCAAAAGCGCCAGGAAGTTATCGCAAACTATCAGACAAAGATAAAAGAAGCAAAGGAAAAGCGAGATGCAAGGCGCCAGGAAGCCCTTTCGGCAGGAACACCCCTGAGCGAGGAAGAGGAGAAAGCGATGATAAAAGAGAGCCAGTTTATGAAGGCAGAACTGAAGAGGCTGAAAAAGTCGATAAACGAAAAGACGGCGTACGAAACGCTATATGAAAACTACGAAAAGGATTTGAAAAGTGCGAAACAGCTCCGCAAACAGTTATCTGAAGAACTTCAGCAATGGCTGTTTTCGAAATTCCAGATGCTGAATGCGGAAGGAGAAACCAAGGACCTGCTGGAGATTTTCAAGGACGAGGCGGTTAAGATTCCACCTGCCGGAAGTGGAGAATGCTGCGAGCCGAAACTCCTGCAATACGCTTACCAGCATGGCTACAAGCCTCTGCAGATGGCGATGTTCTGGTGGGGAGAGAGTCCGAAAGAAGAAATCAGACATCATCTTCAGTTTTATCCTGCCTGCAACGGAAAATGCAAGCCGATATTACATTGGATGCTGCCTCAACAGGTCTTTGAAACTCAACAGGCCGAGGCTACTATATATAATAAGGTGGAAACGCTTTACGAAGACCGTGAACTGGCAGTCATCTATAAGCCCGAAGGTTTACTTTCGGTTCCGGGGAAAGATGCAGCCCAGCCATCCATCTACACTCTGATGCGCAGGAAATATCAGGAAGCTACCGGTCCGCTCATCGTCCACCGTCTGGACATGGCAACAAGCGGACTGATGATTATTGCCAAGACCGAGTTTGCCTATCATCGTCTGCAAAAGGAGTTTCTGAATCATCGGGTTCAGAAGAAATACGTAGCCATCGTTTGTGGAAAAGACAAGGAATCGTGCAACCGGATTCTGAAAGAAGCAGAAAGCGGAAGAGGTTACATCTCGCTCCCCCTGATAGCAGATTTCCTAGACCGTCCACGACAGATGGTAAACCGCGAACAGGGCAAGGAAGCAATTACAGAATACGAGGTTCTAGAGCGTATTGACGATACCCATCTTCGCCTGGCGCTCTATCCTAAAACGGGCAGAACGCACCAGCTGAGAGTGCATTGTGCTCATCAGGAAGGTCTGAATGCCCCTATCATCGGCGATCCGCTCTACGGCAACGAGCCGGCAACAAGACTGCATCTTCATGCAGAGGAAATCACATTTGAGCACCCGATGACGGGAAAGAAAATGACTATAACAAGAAAGGCTGATTTCTAAAGTTTATACAAAGAACATCACGATAACCTGAGCTATCACCACTCTGATAAACATGCCGAGCGGATAAACCGTAGCATAACTGATACTTGGCGTATCGCCATCCAGCGTCTCGTTGGCGTAAGTCAAAGCCATCGGATTCGCCATACTTCCACAGAGGATTCCGCAGATACTGCCGAAGTCATACTTCTTGGTCTTCAGAATGATGAGACCTACGATAACCACAGGCACAACCGTGATAAGGAAACCGATGCCTACCCACATCAAACCTTCCGGACGGACTACCGTCTCAAAGAACTGTCCACCAGCCGCCAATCCCAGGCAACCGAGATAAAGGGCAAGACCCAGTTCTCGCAGCATCAGACCCGCACTTCGCGTCATGTAAGAGATGAAATGCACACGAGGCCCCAGCGCACCAATCAGAATACCCATTACGATAGGACCACCGGCAATACCCAGACGCACAGGAGCCGTCATTCCAGGAATATCCAGAGGAACGGTTCCTACGGCTAGACCGAGAATGATTCCGAGGAAGATAGCGCCGAGGTTCGGCTCGTTCAGGGTCTTTACGGCATTACCCAGGAACTGTTCTACATGGTCGATACTCGTAGGGTCGCCAACTACCGTCAGTCGGTCGCCGTACTGCAGACGGAGGTCATCTGTAGCAAGCAGACGGATATCACCACGAAGCACTCGGCTCACATTCACGCCATAGGAATTTCGCATCTGCAGACTGCCCAGGCGCTTGCCGTTCAGTCCCGGACGGGTAACAACGATAATGCGGCTTTCTACCTTCGCATCAATCGCATTCCAGTCTACCTTATCATTATTCCACTCCTTATCCACCTTCTTTCCGAAGAGAATCTGCATCGCCGAGACCTCGTCCTTATTGGTAACCACGAGCACATTATCATTCGTATGAAGAACCGTATCAGCCTGAGGAACTATCACCTGTTCGCCTCTCCACACACGGGAGATGATGAACTTGCGATGCGTCATCATCGTAATCTCTGCGATGGTATTGCCGTTCAGGGCAGGATTCACGATTACATATTGTCCGATAGACGTATGGTCGTCATCATCATTTTTGCGAATCTCCAGATCTTCCGGTTTCACAAAGAGTTTGCGCAAGAGCATCATCGCCAGGATAACGCCCACTACACCCAAAGGATAAGTAACAGCGCAGCCCAGAGCCGCTTCTTCGCTAGGCAAGCCCAACTGCTGCAACGCCTGCTGGGCAGCACCAAGGGCAGGCGTATTGGTTGTGGCGCCACACAGAATGCCCATCATATCAGGCAGACTGATTGGCAAAATCCAGCACAAGCCGAGCGAGAACAAGGTTCCCACCAGGATGACAGCCAGACTCCAGAGATTAAGTGAAATGCCTTCGTGACGCATCGAACCGAAGAAGTTAGGACCCACATAAAGACCCAGCACATACACAAACATGGTAAGGCCGAAGCTTTCTGCAAACTCCAGCATATTCTGGTCAATAGAGAGTCCGAGATGACCCGCTATAATACCTACGAAGAATACGAAGCTATGCCAAGGGAGATTCCTTTGACATGAATCTTACCGAGGGCAAGACCCAAAGTACAAATCAAAGACAGGATGACGATGCCTTGCACCGCCGAATGCACGTTGATTAAATTATCAAACCACATAATGTTTCTTTATATCTATTCTAGATAAAACTTTAAAAGTTGCTTTTTATCGATGCAAAGGTACATTAAAATGCGAACAAAACAAAATAATTCCCATTTTTTTTTGTATTATTCTCGATTTGCAGTACCTTTGCATCCGCAAAATGTAATAAAAATGAAAGATATTTGTTGTATTGGGCACGTAACAAAGGATAAAATCGTGACCCCGAACAGTACGGTTTACATGGCTGGCGGCACCTCTTTTTATTTTGCCTACGCCATCAACCAATTGCCAAAGGATGTAAGTTTCTCGCTCATTACGGCGATGGATCCTACAGAGAAGGAACCGGTTGAAAAGATGCTCAAGGCAGGAATAGACGTCACCTTGAACCCATCACGCAATACGGTTTTCTTCGAGAATATTTATGGCGATAATCCTAACGACCGTAAGCAGCGTGTGCTTGCCAAGGCAGATCCTTTCACCATCCAGCAGCTGGAGCATGTAGAGGCCAAGGTCTTCCACCTGGGCAGTCTGCTGAGCGATGATTTCTCGCCAGAAGTGGTTGCCTTTCTTGCCAAGAAGGGAAAAGTTTCCATCGATGTGCAGGGATATCTGCGCGAGGTGAGAGACGAGAAAGTTTACGCCATCGACTGGAAGGACAAGCTCGATGTGCTCAAGAACACCTATTATCTGAAGGTGAATGAGACCGAAATGGAGACCATTACCGGACTGAAGGACCCGAAGGAAGCCGCCAAGCTGATTCATGCCTGGGGCGTAGCCGAGGTTATCATCACCCTGGGTAGCGAGGGTTCGCTGGTTTATGTAGATGATACGTTCTACGACATTCCAGCCTATCCTCCTCATGAAGTAGTAGATGCTACCGGATGCGGCGATACCTATTCGGCAGGCTATCTCTACAAGCGCCTGCAGGGAGCCAATCCAGTAGAAGCCGGCAAGTTTGCGGCAGCCATGTGTACCATCAAACTGGAGCACAACGGACCATTCAACCGCACCATCGAAGATGTAGAACGCGTCATGAAATAAATTTTAGATAATTTATCCTATTATCTTCTTATTTTTGCCTGAATTGGTGTAACTTTGCATCCAATTATGGAACAGATTTCACCAATTCAGGCATTATTGCAGCAACGCACCCTGCTCCAGCTGGAGTATTATACCGAGAAAGAAGCCTTCCGCAAGCTTACCGAACAGATGGGAATGCAGCGGAAGGTGAAACGAGGTGATGCCTGGTTCCCGCTACAGGTGGGAAAGAGCTTTTATAATTCGCTGAACCAGACAGCCATAGAGGTTTTCCGAACCTCTGACCAGGATATCGAGCACAATTTTGAGTTCGGTCGCCCCGTCATGTTCTTTATGGTCAAGAAGATGGGCAAGAATGAGAACCAGGGCAACACAGCCCTTCAGCAGCCAGAAAACCCTTCAGACGCTAATCATAAAGTTCAAAATTCAAATCTCAAAGGTCAAAGTATTAAATATTTCTCCTTTACCGGAACCGTGAGCTATGTAGATGGCGACAGAATGGTGATTACCGTACCCGATTCTGCCCCTCTGCTCGAACTTCAGCAGTCAACCGATCCTATCGGCGTACAGCTATCCTTTGACGAAACCAGCTACAAACTGATGTTCGAGGCCTTGGACCGTGTGATGAAGGCGAAGAACAACCGTCTGGCTTATCTCCGCGATTTATTCTATTCCCATCAGAAGGCAGGAAGATTCTCCTTCGAACCGATGAAGTTCCCTTGGCTCAATCCTACCCAGGAAAGAGCGGTAAACGAGGTGCTTTGGGCGAAGGATGTGGCTATCGTTCACGGACCTCCGGGAACCGGAAAGACAACAACCCTGGTGGAAGCCATCAACGAAACCCTGATGCGCGAAAGCCAGGTTCTGGTGTGTGCACAGAGCAATATGGCGGTAGACTGGATATCAGAAAAACTGGTGGATAGAGGCATCAACGTGCTCCGTATCGGAAACCCGACCCGCGTGAACGACAAGATGCTGGGCTTCACCTACGAGCGCCGTTTCGAGAGCCATGCTGATTACCCTCAGCTTTGGGCAATCCGCAAGGCAATCAGGGAATTAAGAAAGAACAGAAAGAAGGGTAGCGAAAACTATCATCAGAAGATGGACAGGCTGAAGAGCCGTGCTGCCGAAATAGAACTCCGCATCAACGCAGAACTCTTTGGCGAGGCGCGTGTCATCGCCTGTACCCTCGTAGGCTCAGCCCATCATCTGCTGGAAGGCATGAAGTTCGGTACCCTCTTTATCGACGAGGCTGCGCAGGCTTTGGAAGCTGCCTGCTGGATTCCGATGAAGAGAGCCAGCCGGGTGATTCTGGCGGGCGACCATTGTCAGCTGCCGCCTACCGTAAAGAGTATTGCGGCATTAAGAGCCGGACTGGGCAAGACTCTGATGGAGCGCATCGCCGAAAACAAGCCTGAGGTGGTAACCCTGCTGAAAATCCAATACCGCATGAACGACGAAATCATGCGATTCTCGAGCGACTGGTTCTACGGGGGCAAGGTGGAGAGTGCGCCTCAGATCAAATACCGGAGCGTATTGGATTACGACCATCCGATAACGTGGATTGATACATCAAACGAGGAGAATCAGATAACCATAGAGGGGGAAGATGCTCCCGAGGATTCTGCATCTGCCTCATCTGCAGCTTCTGCAGCCAATCAGAATTCTGATTTGAACTTCAAGGAACAGTTTGTGGGTGAGAGTTTCGGGCGTATCAACAAGGCAGAAGCCGAGCTTACCCTGCTGACCCTGGCGGAATACTTCACCAAGATAAGCAAACGGCGCATTTTGGAGGAAAGAATCGATGTAGGCATCATTTCGCCTTATCGTGCCCAGGTACAATATCTCAAGAAACTCATCAAGAAGTATGAGTTCTTCAAGCCTTACCGCCGTCTGATCAGCGTAAACACGGTAGATGGTTTCCAGGGGCAGGAAAGAGACGTGATCCTCATCTCCCTGGTACGCTCCAACGATGAAGGCCAGATAGGTTTCTTGAAAGACCTCCGCCGCATGAACGTGGCGATGACGAGAGCCAGAATGAAGCTCATCATCCTGGGCAACAAGGACACAATGACGAAACATCCTTTCTACAAGAAACTGTGGGAGTATGTGGAGGCAATCAATAATTATGAATAAGATGGGAAAGCGGTTGTCATGAACGTAATACGAGGAAAGTTCGTGTAAAAAAATGCATGCACACGATGAAAGTTCGTGTAAAAAAGTGTATGCATACGATGAAAGTTCGTGTAAAAAAGTGTTGTAAACATTTGGAAGATCGTGTAAAAAAGTGTATCTTTGCAACCGACAGAGCTGTTTAAACATCATAACAGCAAGTCATTAACATCATTAACAACTTCAAAATGTATGTAAGGATGAAAAGAACGATCATAGAACAATTAAAAGCATGGAAAGAGAGCCTTTACAGAAAGCCCTTAATCTTATCAGGAGCAAGACAAGTAGGCAAGACTTATATCCTCCAGGAGTTTGGGAAACAGGAATATGACCACGTTGCCTACATCAACTGTGATGGAAACTCTGAGATTACCAACATATTTGCAGAAGATTATGATATGAAGCGAGTCCTAATGGTTATCGGAGCCATTAGCAAACAGCCTATAATCCCTGGCAAAACGCTTATTATTCTGGATGAAATACAAGAACTTCACAAGGGACTTTCCTCGCTGAAGTATTTCTGTGAAAACGCACCAGAATACCATGTGGCTGTAGCAGGTTCACTTTTAGGCGTTGCCATGCACCAAGGAGAATCCGCCCCAGTGGGAAAGGTTGATATCATTCGACTCTACCCTATGTCTTTCGAAGAGTTTCTTATGGCAAAAGACGAAGAACAGTTGCTGAACATATTGAAAAGTAAAGACTGGAAGACCATCACATTACTTCATGATAAACTCATCAAGATATTAAGAGAATATTATTTTGTAGGGGGAATGCCTGAGGCTGTGAAAACTTATCTTGCAACTAACGATGCAAATCTCGTCAGACAGGTTCAGAACAACATTCTCACCATTTATCGTAGTGACATGTCGAAGCATGTCAGCCCAAATGAAGCCACTCGCATCAGCATGGTTTGGCAATCCATCCCTTCCCAGCTTGCTAAGGAAAACAAGAAGTTCATCTATGGAGCGGTGAGAAGCGGAGCACGAGCCAAGGATTTTGAGATGGCAATACAATGGCTGGTGGATGCAGGTCTCACCTATCGCATTTCCCGAGTAAGAGAAGTTGGAATGCCTTTGAAGTTTTACGAAGACCTCAATGCCTTCAAGCTGTTTCTCCTGGATGTCGGCCTCCTGGGTGCGCTGAGCGAGATGGAACCTGCCCAAATGCTCATCTCCAACAAAGCCATGACGGAGAGCAAGGGGGCGTTCACGGAAAACTACGTCCTTACCCAGCTATTATGTCAACAGGACATTTACACCTATTATTATAGTAGGGAAGACGCTCGCTTGGAGATAGACTTCCTTGCCCAGCACCAAGGGGTAATAACTCCGATAGAGGTAAAAGCGGAAGAGAACCTGCGTTCCAAGTCACTTCGCGCCTTCTTTGACGCCCATCCCGACTTGCGAGCCATCCGCTTCTCCATGTCGCCATACAAGGAGCAAGAGTGGATGAAGAATGTTCCATTGTACGGGGTAGAGGAGAGTTTCTAGGAACTCTTCTCACAATACTCCCTGAACTTTGCCTTAGTCATGGCAATACCAATGAGTCTATTAGATAACGCAACAATAACAACAAAATAAAAAAATATGCTACAACGAGACTACATACAGCGGTTGATTCGCGAGTTTATGGCGGCACTCGAAAGAATGCTCGAAAAGAAAGAGGTGGAGGTGAGACGTGAGAAGATTAAGGAGCTCTACAATCAATACGTAGGCCCTTACGCCTTCTACAGCATCGCCACCATCGAGGACGTGATGAAGGCAATGGCAGGAATAGAGGACGAGGAGAAGCGACTCTCCAAGATGGATATGCTTGCCGAACTCTATTATCACGAGGCAGATATGGTGGGACAGCCCACAAGAGACGAACTCCTGAACAAGGCGTTCATGCTCTTCGATTATGTGGAAACCCACGGAGATACCTTCTCCATCGAACGCCGCAACAAAATGGCACAAATCAAACAGAAAGTGGGAAATGAACTCTACTAACGACATGACTGTAGGCTCGCCTTTGCGAGCCATCATCAAATTTGCGATTCCACTCATCCTGGGTTACATCCTTCAGCAGATGTATCTCATCATCGATGCCGCCATCGTGGGAAGATGGATTGGCGTGGGAGCTCTTGCGGCAGTTGGCGCATCCAGTTCCATCATGTTTCTCATCATGGGCTTCTGCAACGGCTCCTGTGCCGGTTTTGCCATTCCTGTCGCCCAGGCTTTCGGCGCCAAGGATTATGCCAAGATGCGGGCTTACGTAAGCAACAGCATCCGCATCGCCGTGGTGTTTGCCGTGGTCATCACCTTCCTTTCCTGCATCTTCTGCGGAAAGATTCTGCATCTGGTGAATACGCCGAAGGAGGTGTTCGATGATGCCTACATCTTCCTGATGCTGCAGTTTGCGGCGATTCCTTTCACTATCGCCTACAATCTGCTCTCCGGTCAGATTCGTGCTCTGGGCAACTCGAAACAGCCTTTCTATTTCCTCATCACAGCTTCCGTTATCAACATTATTCTCGATGGCATTCTGATTCTCGGAATGGGGTTAGGGGTAGAGGGAGCAGGTATTGCCACTTGGCTTTCACAGGGAATTTCCGTGCTGCTCTGTATCTGGTTTATCAAGAAGAAGATGCAGATTCTGATTCCGAAGGGTGAGGAAAGGAAATTTGATAATAAAAAGGTAAGCATTCTGCTGAACAACGGCGTTCCGATGGGTCTGCAGTTCTCGATTACCGCCATTGGTCTCATCATGCTGCAGAGTGCCAACAACGCTCTGGGAACGGTTTATGTGGCTGCATTTACTGCCTCTATGCGCATCAAATATCTCTTTACCTGCGTATTCGAGAACATCGGAGTAGCGATGGCTACCTATTGCGGTCAGAACCTGGGAGCCAGGAAGTTGGATAGAATCGGTCAGGGCGTAAGGGCTGCCATCAGGATGATGGTGGTTTATTTCGTCTTCACCTTCCTGCTCATCTATCCTTTTGCCGATGAAATGATGATGCTCTTCGTGGATAAGGGCGAGGCTGAGGTGGTGACTTATGCAGCCCAGTTTATGCGCATAGCCAACTATTTCTATCCTTGTCTGGGCTTGCTCACCATCCTGCGTTACAGCATCCAGGGCTTGGGTTACAGCAATCTCTCGATGATGAGTGGCGTAATGGAAATGATTGCGAGATGCGGCGTGAGTCTCTGGCTGGTGCCTGCCTAGCATGGACGGGAGTCTGCTTCGGCGACCCTGTAGCGTGGGTCATGGCAGATCTCTTCCTCATTCCCGCCTTCCTGTGGCTTTATAAGCATCTGAAGAAGGAGCAAGTCCATACACCTTGAAAATCTATTCATTGCAGCAGCACGCCCTGAAAGGGCAGAAGCTCCTAGCCCAGGGCAACACCCTGGGTTGTTAGGGTCGCAAAACTGTCGCCCTGTAAGGGCAAAAGCTTTAAAATTTGCATTAAAAAATATTCTGCTAAGGGTTAGGAAAATGAAAATTCGATTGTAATATAGGCAAAAGAAAAGAAAATAAAGTAATGCAAATAAACAAAGAAACGATAGAACAGCTCTTCCGGCAGCATTATCTGAGGATGTACCAATTGGCCAGGGTACTTCTGAAGGATGATGCAGCCAGCAAGGATGTGGTGAGCGAAGTCTTTGCCGATGTGCTCGACGGAAAGACCCAACTGGGTCTTGATAACGAGACAATAGCCAGCAATTCGCCCCTGCCTTCCGCCAACGCCGGGAGCTACCTTCTGGTGTGTGTGCGCCATAAATGCCTCAACCTGTTGAGCCGACAGAAGATGAAAGACCGGGTTCATCATCTCCTGAAAGCCGATACTTCGCCTTCGATAGTTCCCCAGGAAGCGATGATTGCCGAAATAAACAGGGAGACCGAAAAGTACGAGGCAATTCTAGCTTATATGAATACTGAACTCACGCCACAAACCCGCAAGGTACTCGATCTCCGTTTTCGGCAGAAACTGAAATATCGGGAGATTGCTACGGAATTGGGCATCAGCGAAGTGGCAGTTTATAAGCATCTGGCGCAAGGCATCAGAAAATTAAAGCAAAAGTTTAACCCTTAGCAGATTTATTATGGACAAGTTTGAAAAAATACTGGATATCATCGACCATCAGGAGAAGTATTCTGATGAGGAGATTCGTGAAATATTGCAGGATGAGGAATGCCGAAAACTCTATCAGACGATGGTGGAAGTGGATTCTGCACTTGAAAGCCCCTCTCCTATTATTAA
>QSCI01000030.1:17734-37403 GCA_003463005.1 Segatella copri
AAAGGATTCCCTGACTCATCCGAAACCAGAAAAGCCAGTCATTCACAAGACTTTCGAGAATGTGGCTTTCGAGCAGATGATTTCAGAGATTGCTTCTTATTATGATTTACAAGTGAAGTTTGAGAATAACGAGGACAAGACCCTCCGCCTCTATTACGAATGGAACAGTCATTCGAGCATCGAGAACATCGTAAAAGAACTGAACCAATTCGAGAATGTAAACATCGAATTGCAACAAAACGAGCTGATTGTAAAATAACAAATAAAAAGCAACATCATTATGAGAAGATTTTCAGCCATCATATTCCTGCTGTGCACGTTCGCCCTGGCGATGAGCGCACAGCACATCCAGCGCAACTATCACGACCGCAGCATGTCGGACGTCCTCATCGACCTCGACAAGGCTTCCAAGCGTTACAAAATCAGTTTCATCTACAACGAACTGGAGGATTTCACAGTAACCCAGAACGTGAAGACAGCCAATATTCCCGATGCCATCCGCAAGGTAATCGGTTTCTATCCGATGCAGATGACCGTAGGTGACAGCCTCATCACGGTAGAATGCATGCGCAAGAGCGAGCGCAAGCTGATAGGCAGACTGATAGACAATCACAATCTTCCTGTAGAATTCGCCAATATCCAGCTGCTCAACCCGAAGGATTCCTCCTTTCTCTGTGGAGGCGTGAGCAACGCCAATGGCGATTTCGTCATCCCCTGCCAGCAGAAACAGGTCCTCATGAAGGTTTCGTTCGTAGGCTACAAGACGATTTGCAAGCTGGTATCTATTGCCCGCATCGGAAATGTGAGGATGCAGGCGAATTCATACCTGTTGAAAGGTGTGACCGTTGAAGCCGCAAAGGTTGTAGAAAAAGTAGATAGACAAATCATCTTCCCTACAAAAGAGCAGGTGAAAACGGCTTCCAATGGTTATGATCTGTTGGACAACTTGTCTTTGCCTACCATTATCGTAAATCGAGCAGAACGCAAAGTTCAGTCATTAAAGGGCGGAGATGTGCAAATACGCATCAACGATGTCAAGGCTAGCATGCAAGATGTATTGGCTTTGCAGCCGGATGAAGTTACAAAGGTGGAATTCATCAATGTTCCAGGACTCAAATATGGAGACAGCAATCTGGATGCAGTCATCAACTACCAGGTCCGCCGACGCTATGCCGGTTATGTGGGTGGAGTTTCTACGATGCAAGGCACCAAGGCAGGTTTCAATAATAGCGACGGTTATTTCAAATACAATGTGAAGAAATCGGAATTCAGCCTCAACTACAGTTTCTCCTATCGCTCGGTAGAGGAACGAAGCTATGAGAGTCTCGGTACTTATCATCTGCCCACAGGAGAAACTCTACATCGCAATTATTTAGGTTATGATTCTCCGTTCCTATACACCACCAATAATGTACAGTTGGGTTATAATCTTAGTGAGCCAGACAAATATACATTGAATGTACGATTGAATTTCTACAATCACAACAGTCCTGTGAGAGGCATGAACCAGCTTTATCAGGAAAGCGGCAAGGCAAATCAATATCTGCAAAACAACAGAAAAATGCTAGAGCAGATTCCATCTCTGGACATTTATTATTCGCTCAACATGCCCCATGACCAGAACCTGGCTCTGAACCTGGTGGGTACTTACATCGGCACAGATTACCAGTATCGTATGAGGGAATATACGTTCAACAAATCGCCGGATGAATCTGTAAAGAACGCTCCGCTGACCGATTACAGTTATGATGCAACTGGTAGAAAGCGCTCTCTTATTGGTGAAGGAACATACAGCAAGAACTGGAAACAGATGGCTTTATCGGTAGGTGGACAATATAATATCAGCCACACAGATAACATCTATGTGGGAAGCAGTAATGCTGATACGGAATTGAAGTACAGCAATCTCTATCTTTTCACCCAGCTACAGGGACAGCAGAAGTGGTTCAGTTATCAGGTAGGAGTTGGCGCAACCAGGTCTTCCATCCATCAGGGGGAGAACGGATACAGCAAATGGCTGTTTCGACCACAGGTAACTTTACAGGCAAAGGCTAGCGACCGTCTGAGTTTTAAATGGAGCAGCAAAATCACGTCAGACATCCCAAGCCTTTCCGACTTGAGCGAGTTGCGCCAATATTCCAACAGCTTTGAGGCGCGTGACGGCAATAGCGGTCTGAAGCCATTTACCGGCTACAACAATACCTTGTCGGCTTCCTGGAACATTCCGCTGATGTCTGTGTACCTGGAGGGAAACTGGACGTATTACGACAAGCCTATAGCTACTTCTATCTTGCCCGAAAAGCGGGAGGATGGCTCTTATCTCTTTGTGAGCAAACCTAAGAATCAGAAGAGTCATAATTACAAGCACCTGCTGTTGACTCCTGAAGTTCACCTCATCAAGGATCATCTGGATTTGAACCTTATGTGCGAGTATCAGAATGTCAAGACAAAGGGTTTGGATTATTCCCACGAGTTCAATTACTTCAGTTATGGAGCAGAAATTCGGTACATGACGGGCAATTGGAACATTGGCTATGGTGCCTATAAGGTGGAAAAGAGTTTTTGGGGAGAAAAGACAAACGGCGGAGAGCCAACCTCCAATCTTGCCGTAACCTACAGTTATAAGAACTGGCAGTTTGGCGTTCTCGGATTATTCGTATTCTATCCTCATGGCTGCGTGTATAAGGATGAACTTTTCAACAAGTATGTGCAGCAGAAGAACAAGGTACGCCTTGCTGACCAGGGCAACATGCTTGTCTTTACTGCCAGCTTCAACTTCAGCCATGGCCGCAGATACCATACAGGCAGCCGTAAGCTGAACAATAGCGATAGAGATAATGGTATCAGATAGAATAGTTTTATATTTTCCTGAAATCACAAATAAGCAAAAGGCTGAACTTCCTAACCCGAAGTTCAGCCTTTTTGCATGTCATCAGTAATCCAAATACACATTTTATCGTTTATAGACGATAAAAACGCATCAATTCTATCGTTTATAGACGACAAGCATCATTTTTAGGGCAATTTTGCGCTGGGACGATTACCCTTCTAAGAGAAGAAAATAATATTTCCAGTTAGGAAAATAAAAATCTCTAACTGGGAAAATATTTAGGATGAAAATGACTCAAAACAGACAGCTGAGACTCACTTTCCGGTTTTTCCGGCTCTAAATCGGGCAATAGTCTCAGTTATCCCGTTTTTACTTGCATTTTTTAGGAAAACATGATTTTGTATTTCAGCAAGGTCTAAATCTACTTTAAAGCAAAAAACAAAGCAATTTTGAGGGTTTGGGAGACCTAAAAAGAATGCTTTTGTAAAATCTTTCGAATAATCTATAGGGCTGAGACCGAAATAAAAAACTGCGAAACCTTCATAAGTCGTTGCTTTCTAGGGAATTAGATTATCGTCTCTTTTCCTTTTACTTGCTTCCATAGTCTCAGTCTCAGAGTCTCAGTTGTTTTTCAAGCACCCCCTCTTCTTCTTATATACTTATATATATATATATATTATTATATAATAATTAATAATCAATAAGTTATAAAGATAAAGAAAGAGAGAGCGGAAGAATGGTACCCCCTTTATTTATAACTGAGACTCTGAGACTGAGACACTCTGCTCATCCCGAACAAAAAAGCAGAAGTCTGCCAGCATCCCTGCCAGCAGACTCCTTTTCCATAAACCGAACCTAAATTTTACACTTTCTTTTTCTAGGAAATGCAATTACAATGTAAACCAAAATATAACCTATTACCTTGATGAAACTTCTAATACGCTTTTCTCTATTATAACGCTTTGCAAATGAATATTGTTATTTACTTTCGTTGTGGATTCATGATCGAACCCGCTATTCATTATCACAAGATGCGTGCCAGAAAATGAGCAAACCGACTACTTCTCCTGATTATCAGCCACTTATCATTTCCGTATCAAAAAAAGAGAGTGGGGAAAATGGGGAATGAGTGGGGAAAAAATCCACAAAAAAAATGGGGATTCCGTTCCAGATAACTTTCATTTCCCCCAAAAAACAGTTTTGTTTCACCCCGAATTCCGGATTTCTTTATTGCTTCAGATTCATTCCCAGCCATACAAGAGAGCATGGTTACCCCAAAAGAAAGCACAAAAGCTAGAAAAATGAAACAGATATAGCCCTCAAAATCGCTCCTTTTTGGAAGATACATTCCTTTTTCAAGTTATACGGAAGATTGACGATTGCGTTAACCACTTGATAATAAGCCTTCTAGAAGAAAAGAAAGCGTTCCCGTTCCAGTTGTTCCAATTATTTTTTCAACATATCCCTCCTACCCCTATTTTATATATATTTATATATATTTATATATATATTATATATAATTAATTAATAATCAATAAGTTATATAATACAAAGAAGTAAAAAAGAAGAACAAACTGAAGATGCATACCCACTCAAAATTAATTGGAACAACTGGAACAACCGGAACGCAGCCAACCGGAGCAAGCTAATTGGAACGCAGCCCCCAAGGAAATCCCCTTTTCTCTAGAAGGCAAGACCTATCCATTTGCTTTTCACCTTAGGAACAGAAAATCATAGGAAAAACATTAATTTTCCTTAAACAAGCCACCTTCTAGGATTATTTCAAAGTATAGTTAGAAATATTTTCGTATCTTTGCAACCGAAAGTCCCTTGGAAAAGTGGCAGAACAGAGCAAAAAGTCCCTTGAAAAACGTGCATGAATTCAAGAAAAGTCCCTTGAAAAACGTGCACAGCATAAATGGCAATACATCATAAATCATTAGAAAACAGATGTTTAAACGAAAAATCGAGAAATATCTCAAAGAATGGAAAAGTGATGAGCACAAAATGCCTCTCATCATCAAAGGATGTCGCCAATGCGGAAAGACATTCTCTGTACTCGATTTTGCCCATAAGAATTATGAGCATGTTGTGTATATTGACTTTTTCCAGCACCCAGAATACAAGTCGGTATTTGATGGTGGCCTGGACATCGATCTTCTCTGCATGACACTTTCTACCTTAATACCTGATGCCAATTTCGTATCGGGCAAAACCTGTATCATCTTTGACGAGATACAGGAATGCCCACGTGCTCGCACAGCCTTGAAATTCTTCAAGACTGATGGCAGATACGATGTCATCGGTACGGGTTCCCTGCTGGGAGTCAGCGGTTACCATACCAATGCTTCGTCAGAGGCTCCAATTCCTGTTGGTTACGAGACTATCATAGACATGTATCCAATGGATTTTGAGGAATGGCTCTGGGCAAATGGCATTAAGAAAATGACCATCGACTACCTGCATCGCTGCCTGGAAGAAAAGACTCCAGTACAAGAAGCCATCCACGAAAGAATGCGCCAACTGCTGCTGCAATATTGCATTGTTGGCGGAATGCCAAGAGCCGTGAGCGTATTTATGGAAACTCATAATATGCAAAACGTGCTACGGATGCAGCAAGCCATCATCGAAGAATACAAAGTAGATATGCTGAAATATGCTCCACAAGCAGACAAGTCGAGAATCAGAGAATGCTTCGAGTCAATTCCACGTCAACTGAGTAAGGAAAACAAGAAA
This sequence comes from Segatella copri, assembly GCA_003463005.1. Classification (GTDB taxonomy): domain Bacteria; phylum Bacteroidota; class Bacteroidia; order Bacteroidales; family Bacteroidaceae; genus Prevotella; species Prevotella copri_I. Next base: position 23,301 of record QSCI01000030.1, read on the forward strand.
TTCGCATACGCCACAGTACGATCCAACGGAAGAGGACGTGACTATCAGGGCAGTTTGCAATGGATAGAAGATGCTGGCATTATCCGCCGTTGCTACAACCTGTCAGCGCCCGAACTCCCACTTGATGGCAACTCCATTCCCGACCAGTTTAAAGTTTACATGGCAGATACAGGGCTTTTCATCAGTATGCTCGAACCAGGAACGGCAGCTGACATTCTACAAGGCAATCTCTATGGATACAAGGGAGCCATTTTTGAAAATCTGGTAGCCGACATTTTTGGCAAGATGAATCGCAAACTCTATTATTTTCGCAAGGACTCGGGTTTGGAAATCGACTTTGTTACAAGATACGAAGGCAAATGCACGCTGGTAGAAGTAAAGGCGAGCAACGGAAACATTAAAAGTGCCAAGACCATCCTTTCGAACCCCGAAAAGTATCACGTATCTCAAGCCATCAAACTGGGAGATGTAAATGTGGGAACAGCCCCACAAACACACATTTTTCCCCTCTACATGGCTTTTCTGCTGAAAAACAAATAATCTTCGTTAAAATATCGGAATCCTAAGAATAATCCCGACAGAAATGATTATTTTTGCAAACAAAAACAGAATACTGTAGATAAATGCAGAGGATAACGCATAAGAGAATCAGAATTTCCTGGCTGCTGCTATTGGTTTACCTGCCGATGCTGCTTGCCGTTACGTTTCACCATCATGGTGAAGCGCAGGGAACTCATGCTGATTTCTATTGCGCTGATTGCGCCCATCATGTTCATCACGACGGCCATCTGATAGCCCTGCAGAATACCATGCACGACTGTGTGCTCTGCCAATTGCAAAGCACACCTTATCTGGCTCCATCCCTCGTGGTATGGGTTGCCATCATCGTGCTCCATCTCTCCCCTCGCCGTGCCTTCTGCTCTCCTTGCTTGTGCAGGGCGAAGGGGGTAAAATCTACCCGTGCTCCACCTTATTCTCTGTTTTTATAAATAATTGAATATTAACAGAATAAGGTAACAAATAACATAATGAGAACAATATTGAAATCAATATTGCTGATGAGTCTGTGCTCATCGGCAACAGCCCCTGCTATGGCTATAAACAGAGCAAATCATGATAAGAAGGAAGCAAACATTCATGAAGAAGAAGCAAACGATTCTACCAGACACCAGCCGCTGACGGAATCGAGCGTGAAACTGAACGAAGTGGTGGTAACAGGCTTGACGGGCAGCCAGAAACTGAAGCAATCGCCTGCACCTATCTCCTTTGTTTCTGCCCGCCAGCTCGAAATGCAGCCTTCTACCAACATCATCGATGCCATCGCTCATCAGCCAGGCGTTTCGCAGATTACCACGGGAAGCGGAATTTCAAAGCCCGTGATCCGTGGTCTGGGCTATAACCGCGTGGTAGTGGTAAACGATGGAATCAGACAGGAAGGACAGCAATGGGGCGATGAACACGGAATAGAAATCGACCCCGCTTCGGTTCATTCCGCAGAGATTCTGAAAGGTCCGGCAAGTCTCATGTATGGATCGGATGCGATGGCAGGCGTCCTCATCTTCCACTCCGCTCCTACCCTTGCCAAGGGCGACATGAGAGCAAATTTTTCAACGGGTTATCAAACCAACAACGGACTTTTTGATTATTCGCTCAACTTTGCCGGCAACCAGGGCGGATTTGTATGGAACACCCGCTACAGCGGAAAGATGGCGCATGCCTACAAGAATAAATACGATGGTTATGTATTCGGTTCATCACTCAGAGAGCAGGCATTCTCGCAGCTTCTAGGCTGGAACTACCGCCAGGGGCATTCGCATCTCACACTCGATTATTATCATCTCACTCCAGGCATCGTAGAGGGAGAAAGAGATGAGAAAACGGGCGAACTGGAAATTCCGGAAGGCTACGATGCCAAGAGTTACGGCAAGCCGATGCCTTATCAGCAGATTCATCATTACAAGGCTGTACTTGATAATTCCTGGTTCCTGGGCGACGGCAATCTGAAGTTCCTCCTGGGTTATCAGCAGAACCGCCGTCAGGAGTTTGAGGAGGAAGAGAATCCGAAGGAATGCGGACTCGATTTCATGCTCCATACCATGAATTACGACCTGCATTATCTCTCGCCGGAAATGAATGGATGGAAGTTCTCTACGGGCATCAACGGCATGTGGCAGCAGTCAATAAACAAGGGTTCTGAGTTCCTGGTGCCAGCCTATCATCTCTTCGATTATGGCGTGTTTGCCACAGTGAGCAAGAAAATAGGCAAGCTGAATCTAAGCGGCGGAATCAGATACGATCATCGCCACCTGCACAGCGAAGCTTTAAGAGAAGAAGATGATACAGATTCGCATAGTTCTGATTGGAATGGATTTGTTTTGAATGGTTCTGAATCAAATGGTTCTGAATTGAATGATTCTTTCCGTTTTCAAGCCTTTAAGCGCAGCTTTGAGGGAGTAACCGGAAGCATCGGATTGGCTTATGAAATCCTGCCTGATTTCAATCTGAAGCTGAACCTGGCAAGAGGATTCCGTGCGCCTAACATCAGCGAATTATCATCGAATGGTGTGCACGAAGGAACACAGCGATACGAATTGGGAAATACCGGTCTGAAGCCTGAGAACAGCTGGCAATTCGACCTTGGTCTGGATTATTCTTCGCCTATCATTTCGGCAGAGCTCTCGCTGTTTGCCAATCGCATCAACCATTACATCTATAGCGAGAAGTTGGCAGATGAGAAGAATCAGCCTGTCCTCATCGACGACACGCCAGCCTATCAGTTTACTTCGGGCGACGCCCGCATTCTGGGTGGAGAGGCGAGCATCGACATCCATCCTGTGGAGCATCTGCATATCGGCAACACCTTCTCGTATGTCAACTCGGTTCAGTTGCATCAGCCATCCGAATCAAAGTATCTGCCATTCACCCCAGCCCCTCGCTGGGTTTCGGATGTAAGGTATGAGTTTGTCTGCGACGGCAAGACTTTCGACCATCTCTTCGTAAAGCTACAGATGGATTGCAATCTCCGCCAGAACCATTATTTCGCAGCCAACGATACGGAGACCGCTACGCCATCGTACACCTTATTAAATATGTATGCCGGTACCGACGTGAAGCTCCATGGCAAGCGCCTTCTCTCGCTCTATCTTTCGGGCGAGAACCTTGCCAACCGTGCTTACCAGAACCACCTGAGCCGTCTGAAGTATCTTGACGTAAACCAGGTTACAGGCAGAAGAGGCGTTTACAATATGGGCCGCAACTTCAGTATAAAGATAGTGGTTCCGATAGAGCTGTAACTCCCCTTTTAGGATAAGCAATTCTGCATCAGGAATCAGAATTTTGAATAAACAAGTGCCGATAAAGATGCCAAAAGCTGCCGGAAAAGCAACTTTTGGCGCCATTATCGGCATTTTTTCGTCTAATTATTAGACAAACATTACTACTTTTCTATGATATTTCGTAACTTTGCACCATGATTAAGAAACAAGGAACGATATTGATTGTTGATGACAACCGCAACATTCTTACTACGGTGAGGATGCTGCTGGAACCCATATTCGATGGCATCATCACCATCGCCAACCCTAACTCCATCCCAGCCAAGCTGAGAGAGGAGCATCCCGACGTGGTGCTGCTCGACATGAACTTCTCCAGCGGAATCAATTCGGGAAACGAGGGACTGTACTGGCTCAGGGAAATCAAGAGCCTCAGCCCGAAAACCGAGGTGGTGCTCTTTACCGCCTATGCCGACATCCAACTTGCCGTAACAGGCATCAAGGAAGGTGCCGCCGACTTCATCGTGAAGCCTTTTGAAAACGAGAAGATGATCGTACGCTGGTAGAGGCTAGGGATAAGAACAAGGCTGTGGATAACGTTATTAACAGGAATGGTGGAAAACCGGGTGGAAAAGATGTACAAAGTGCTATGTATTGGGGAGATAGCGAAGTTATGAACAATTTGAGAAGCATTGTGGAAAAGGTTGCCGCAACCGATGCAAACATCCTCATTACAGGCGAAAACGGAACAGGTAAAGAGGTGTTAGCCAACGAGATACATCGTTTATCCACAAGATGTGGGAAAAAGATGCTGCCTGTGGATATGGGAGCCATTACGGAAACCCTTTTCGAGAGCGAACTCTTCGGTCATGTGAAGGGTGCTTTTACCGATGCCAAGGTGGATAAACCGGGCAAGTTTGAGCTTGCCGACGGCAGTACCATCTTCCTGGATGAGATAGGAAACTTATCCTACAGTCTTCAGGCAAAACTCCTTACCGCCCTGCAACGCAGAAGCATCGTAAGAGTGGGCGGAAGTAAGCAGATTCCCATCAACGTACGACTGGTTTGCGCCACCAACCGCAACCTGCAGCAGATGGTAAACGATGGCGAATTCAGAGAGGATCTGCTCTATCGCATCAATACCATCCATCTGGAATTGCCTGCCCTGAGACAGAGAAAACCAGACATCGTTCCGCTGGCAGAAAGATTCCTCCATCAATATGGCGATTTATATAATAAGTTGAATCTCCGTTTTTCGGAAGAGGCTGAGAAAAACTTACCAGTTTGCCATGGTACGGAAACATCCGTGAACTCCAGCACGCCATCGAGAAAGCCGTGATTCTGTCTGATGGCGGAATGATTTCTGCCGAAGATATTGACGGCGGAAACCAGCAGAGAAAAGAGAAGCCTCTGGAAGAGGTTCAGACGCTCGACGAGATGGAAAGCCGAATGATAGAGAAAACCATCAGGGAATGTGAAGGAAACCTGTCGGTGGTAGCCGCAAGACTGGGCATTTCCCGCCAGACGCTTTATAATAAGATTAAGCGATACGGTTTGTAGAAGAAGTTAAGGAGTTAAGACAATAGCTTTAGTAATCATAAAGTTCAAAGCTCAAATCTCAAAGTTCAAAGTTTCTAGATGAATAGTCAGTTAGCAATCATCGTTTTATTGGTGATTTTGGTGGTTTTAATAGCAGTCAACATCTGGCTCTACCGCCACTATCGCCGGAACATCAAGAAGGTAACCTTCCTTTTTGATGCGATAGATAATGGGGATTTCTCCTTCAACTTTCCTACGGAGAAGAGGTTTAAGGAAGATAATATTCTACACCAGTCCCTCAACCGAATCAAGCTCTTCCTGCAGCATACGAGAGAGGAGCAGATGGATCGGGAGAAATATTACGAGCAGATTCTGAATGCGGTGGATACGGGCATCCTGGTGGTGGATAGTCACGACAACATCCTGCAGCATAATCAGGCAGCCCTCCGATTGCTCGATACGGATGTGCTTACCCACATGAACCAGGTAAAAGGAAAACTGAAGGATGAACACCTGGCAAAGCATGAGACGCAAGCCATGCTGAAAGACAAGCACGTGCGCATCATCGCCCTAAGCGACGTGAGCCATGAGCTGAGCAACCAGGAAGTGGATTCTTGGATCAAGCTGATTCGTGTGCTGACCCATGAAATCATGAATACCATTACGCCGGTTACTTCGCTGAGCGAGACTCTGCTTACCCGGGTTACAGAGGATAAAGACCTGAAGCAAGGCTTGGAAACCATCCACAAAACAGGAACCGAACTGTTGGCTTTCGTCAACAACTATCGCCGTTTTACCCATGTTCCCCAGCCTCAGCCTGCCCTCTTCTATGTGGAGCCATTTCTGGAAAGAATGGCGTTGCTCTGCAACCACGAAGTAGAGATAGAAGTTTCTCCCAAGGATTTGCTGGTTTACGCCGACGAGAGCCTCCTCTCTCACGTGGTAACGAATCTTCTGAAGAATGCCGTAGAAGCTTTCAGGGAAAAGGAAAGAGAAGACAAGCAGGAATGCCGCTCCGCGGATTTGCAATCCGCGGCAAGCAAGAAGGCATTTATCCGTCTCCATGCCTACGCCAATGCCCAGGAATCCATCATCATCGACGTGAGCAACAATGCCGGTCTCATCCCCGAAGATGTAGCCTCCCACATCTTCATCCCGTTCTTCACCACGAAGCCGGAAGGAAGCGGAATCGGTCTCTCCCTCTCCCGCCAAATTATGCGAGTAAGCGGCGGCAGCCTCTCGCTCCATCAGGACAAGGCACAGGGAATCACCACCTTCCGCATCATCATTCCATAGCATAAGCACATTTTTTGAGAGAAAAGTTTGGTGTTTATCCGTAAAAATCGTATCTTTGTCCCCACAAATACAGAAGATTATGGCATTCGAAAAGGAAATCAAGAAATACGAGGATTTGAGAGGAAAATATCAAACCCTTATCATCAATAAAATGGATAGAGAAGAGTACATCAAATATAATGAAGTACTCTTCTCTACTTTTTCGTGCGCCATTGAAGGCAATTCATTCTCCGTAGATGATACCCGGGAACTGAAGGAGAAAGGATTAGGGATGATTCCTGCCGGAAAGACTCTTTTCGAGGCTTTCGAAATGCTTGACCACTTCGAAGCCTTTGAGTACATGATGCAAAACACGCAACATCCACTCGACGAGAATCTTCTGAAAGAAATCAACAGACGGGTTACCTGCCACACGCTTTCCTACCGTTCTCCAGAAGCCATTCCGGGCGAATACACCACCACAGACATGGCAGCAGGCGATACGGTATTTGGCGACCACGAAGAACTCATCGCCAGAGTTCCCAAGCTGTTGGAATCTACCGAAAAAGCCATCGTTTCGGCAGCCGTTCATCCCATGATTCTTGCCGCCCGCTTCCATGGCTTCTACGAATATCTTCATCCCTTCCGTGATGGGAATGGAAGAACAGGACGACTCATCAGCAACTACATTCTCTTAAGATTGAATCATCCTCTCCTCATCATCCCATCCGAAGCCCGACAGGAATACATTTCTGCCCTCCGTATGATTCGTACGGAAGCAACCGACGAGCACCTCATCCGCTTCTTCTTCAAGATGGCAATACAGAGAATGGAAGAAGAGCTGAAGCAGAAAGAGGCTAACACCAAGCTGTTTATGACATTCCTCTTCTAATACGCTCAAACATTTTGCGGATTTCGGCATATTCACGCTAAAACATTTTGCGGATTTCGGCAAAATAAGGTTAAAACATTTTGCGGATTTCGGCAAAAGTCTTATCTTTGCACACGTAAATCATTAATTATAAGCAAAATATGGAGCAAACAAATTTATTCAAAAGAAAAATATACCAAGAGATGCTCAGATGGAAAGAAGAGCGACAGGGAGAAACCGCCCTATTAATAGAAGGAGCGAGACGAATCGGCAAGTCTACCATCGTAGAAGAATTCGCAAAAAACGAATATTCTTCGTATATATTGGTGGATTTCTCGAAGACAGCTACCGAAATCAACGACCTGTTCAATGACCTATCTGACCTGAACTATATATTCCTACGTTTACAGCTTAACTACAACGTCAGTTTGAAGGAGCGCAAATCCCTCATTATCTTTGATGAAGTGCAAAATAATCCTAAGGCACGACAAGCCATCAAGCATCTAGTAAAAGACCATCGATACGACTATATAGAGACTGGCTCACTCATCTCCATCCGCAAGAATGTACAAAACATCATCATTCCTAGCGAGGAGACACGAATCACCATGCACCCAATGGACTTCGAAGAGTTCAGATGGGCCATGGGCGACAACGTCTCATTTACTCTGCTAAAAACTGTACTTGAGAAAAAACAACCTCTCGGCGAAGCAATCCACCGTAAACTGATGAGAGACTTCAGACTATACATGCTGGTCGGTGGAATGCCACAAGCCGTAGACAAATACATCAAAACCAACGACCTTAGCGCAGTAGACACCGTGAAGCGGGACATCATCGCCCTTTACGAAGAAGACCTCAGAAAAATAGATACGTCGGGCAAAGCAAGCGCTATGTTCGACGCCATACCTTCACAACTGAGCAAGAATGCCTCACGATATACTATCTCGACTGTCATCCCTGGAGAAAAGCAAGACAGGATAATCGACATTGTCCAACTGATGGAAGAATCCAGAGTGGCAAACATAGCCTACCACTCCAACGACCCCAATGTTGACTTAGCCCTTACAAAAGATTTGCAACGATATAAGATGTATACTTCAGATACGGGACTCTTCGTCACATTGGCTTATAAGTCTAAGAAATTCACAGACAATATCATCTACAACAAATTGCTGAGCGACAAATTAGACACCAATCTAGGGTACATCTATGAGAATGTAGTGGCTCAAATGCTCAGAACTTCCGGCAAAGACTTGTATTACCATACCATACCCAAGCATGACGGCAAAGGATATTACGAAATCGATTTTTTGCAGGCAGATGGGAGCAAGATAAGTCCTATAGAAGTAAAGTCTTCTGGCTATAAGTCTCATGCTTCACTCGATCAGTTTTCCGAGAAATACAGTTCTAGAACAGGGCACAAATACTTAGTTTACACCAAGGACTTGAAAAAAGATGGCAATGTGCTCTGCCTACCTATATATATGGTACCTTTACTCCCATAAGACAAGATTTTACTCATCCACTATCTGTCCATCAAACAACCGGATGGTGCGATGGGCTATCTTGGCATCATGCTCATTATGCGTTACCATGACGATGGTAGCGCTCTCATGCCCGCTTCGTTTTGCAAATGCGGAACAAGTTCGACCACAAAACACATAAAAGTATTTTGTGGTCGAATATCATTCAATTATTAAAATATCAAGTATCAAATCTAATTATGGAACTGCTACTGGAGACTGAGTGGCGATAGCACCGCCATGTCCTAAAAATATAAGGTTCATAGGTCTATTTGCAGCATACGCCTTACCGATTTCCCCAATAGTTTGGATGCGTAGTTTTTCTAGTTCAACAGCATCCTCATACTTCTTCTTTGTCTCATAATCCACATCGGTCTTTACGACTTTAGCAACCTGCGACAGAAGTGCCATCGCTTCTTTATAGCATTTGGCATCAGGATCGACCGAAGACAAGATTGCCACCACAGGTACGCTACCAGCCTGAGTAGGATTGGAACTCCAAAGAGCCTTAGCCTCATTCAACCGAGCCAAGAAATAGGTATCCCGATAAAGAACATAGATTCTCATAGCCTCCTTCATTGCAGAATCATAGCCATTGCAGCAGGTAGGAACCACCGCCAACATGGCAAGAGCCTCCTCATAATTTTTGAAGGAAGCCTTGGAACGTGCTTCCTTAATTAGAGAAGGTAGTTGCGAATCATAATAGCTTATAATCTTTTTCTTTGCACCAGAAAGGAAAGTATTGATTTTTCCATTCCCTGCATTCAACTGACGTATCGCATTCAGCGAAGCCTTTGTTTCATTAGAGCCCACACCCTTTACCTCAACATATACAGAAGCAAAAAGCTTTTGGTTGTAAACATCCACAAGATACAATGTAACCCCAAATACATTGGCTATCTGGGTAGGCGCACTACTTACAATATATCTGTCCAACTGATCAAACTTTGCCGTAATGGCAAAGTTTGCATTTTCCATCCCACATCCAATTTCGACTGGGTGATAAGACGTTCCAACTGTGTCTGCAAAACAGAAGCACTCTCGGCGGTAACATGAGCAAAGCCTCATCCACAATCACCGACATCGGGATATTGCAATCTTGCGCCAACATCCCCTGCGCCGACAAGAGCAAAGTCGATGCCAGCAAACACTTATATATATTCTTTCTCATTGCCTGTAACCTTTATTTTTCACCAAATATCAACTCACACTTACCAAGGCCCTTATTTACGGTCTTGATTGGAATATTATAAGGAGCAGCCTTGAAAAAACGGGCCATATTGCGAGCAAACGAATAGGTATCCATAGCTTGTCCATTCTCCTTATACAAAGGTATTCTCACCTGGTCGTAAATAAGCGTAGTTTCTGTTCCGTCGGACTTATTGAAACGATGATTCACACAATTGTCGCTAAGCCAATTATCGATAACTTCATTGAGTTCATAGTCACCATATTCTTTCTCGAAATCCAAGCCGGAGCCATTATCAAATACTTTCATTACAAGAGATATTTCTCTACCATTCTGCATCATATCCTCAAAATGAGATTGCAAACGCTCGCAAAATTCATCCATGTGATCTTGTACTGCCTCTTCTAGTAAGACTGGAAGTTCGGCAGAAAAAGATCCCTTGCCCGTACCCTCAGCACCAGCAACTTGTTTGTCAGAATAAGCATCCAAGGCACGAAGATTATATGTAATAGAACTTTTTGGTCCCATCTTATTCTCCGTCCAATCTATTTCCATGATGATGTCCGGTTTGGCACGACGGCGCAACCTATCCAAAGGGCTCTCTGCCACAGAATTTCCAGCCTTGCTGGTCAAGAGCGCATCCTCAGCAGCATCATTATTGAGGGTTTTCAAAGTTTGCTGCAAATCTTTCAATGGAAATCCCCTATCAGCCATCAGATTGTTGATTTTCGAAATAACAGCATTCAACTGTTTATCCGTAGAAACAGCAGCCTTATAATCTGGTACTTTTTCCTGAGTTCCCTGGTTGTCATAAGTCTGCATATACCCATGCTCGTTACACCATGCATCACTTGGCATTACCATGAGGGTAGGTTTCTTCGCCTGTCCAAAAACAGCAACAGAAGAAAAAAACAGCAGGGCTATCATCAGCATTTTTCTTATCTTCATAATATTTTCTTTTTATAAGTGATCTTTATCTATTACATTATCAGCCTTTAAACGCGCCTTGAGCTGTGAGCGAAGCACTCTAATGGTCATCTCATACGAATAGCCTACCTTATCCTTGCTTTTATTAGCAGAACGTTTTTTGGTATCTCTAAGAGTAACATATTTTTTATACTCTCCTCCATCTGCAAAAAACACATTGAAATAGTCCTCATATCGCTCACGAGCATTCACTTCTGTCACCAACGGACGCATATTGCATCCCGATACTCCCTCACGGATACCATCAAAGACTACAGCCCAAACGGCATTCTTCATGGCTTGTTCCTTGGCATCAGAACGATTACGACCATAGCCCAGTACTCTCAATGTCTGGGAGCCATCCAATTCTACCCCCATACACTTGATTGAAGAACGGTCGTAGATCGCCTGCTTCTGCGCCATGACAGAAACTGAGGTCGCAAAGACCATCAGCATACACAAAATAACTTTCTTCATAATCGTAATATTTAAAATTCATAGCCAAGTTTCAAGCCAAAATAGTTATAGTTTTGCTTTACACCGGCATTATCCTTGAGATTTGACAAAGTATAAGCAACACCAACCTGAAAGTTATTGCGAAGTCCACCAAAGCTATAACCTATGGTAGGGCTAAAGAAAGCACCTTCTTTGGTGATACCACCAACATTGAGCGACCAAAAAGGAACGCCATCCCTATCCTGAGCTGATATGAAATTACCACGGACATTGGCAAAGATTGGTATTCCAAACTTGCTATTGGTATTTCTCACACTAGCATTATTAACATACATCCTGCCTCCAAAACCTACACCTAAGCGCAAAAACTCGTTTATGCGATAACCACCAGTAAAGGTTAGGTTCACATATTGCATATTAGTTTTATGCTCCATGATGCTACTACCACCTTCTGTCTCTACGGCACACCAAAAGCCCTGTTCTTGTGAAGTATAATCACGATAATTTGAGCCCTTAGGCTGTTCTGGCATACGTACATCACGATACTGACCAAAAGAAGGCAATGCTAACAATACAAATAATATAAAACTGATAATTCTCATATTCATCAATATTTATCAGAAGTTAAAAACCTGCAGACAGAGAACGTACTACACCAGCCTTTTCCAAAGCCTTGCGCAATGCCTTCTTGTCTACCTGAACAATAGCGCCACTCTTTACTCCCTTGGATGTCTTCACACGCTCATAAGAACCAGCTATGATACTAGCATAATTTTGACATTCACCCTGCGCAGCAAAGAATCCATTACAAAATTCGGAATGGCTTGCTTCAGATTCTGCTGGTGCCATCGCTGGCTGTTTAGCACCACTATTATTTCCAGAACATCCTCGAAAAACAACACCATGAACAGCAGCACGCTTCAAGTCCTGATCAGTCACCTTCTTGGAATATACGAAGACCTTAACCAACAGCATGCCTTCATTGCCAGATCCAGCCCCAGTTATATCATACTGAGGCATCTCATTACCCTTTGCAAATGCAACAAGAGACAACATTAGCATTAGGCATAACAAGCTCAAAATTCTTTTCATTTTCCAAATAATTTATTTATTCGTAATTTCCCTTATCAACATTCCTTTCGCAAAGTTTTTACCGCTGATGGCACGGAACGTAGTATAGTTCAAGTTACTGCCTACTGCACCTTCCTCTGTAGCCATAAATCGGTTGTCCCAAATTTGCCCCTCTATAGGCTGAATTTCTCCCACCTTTTTATATTTATGAGAACCATTTTCCAACAATACAACTTCAAGGACTTCGTATCTCGACTTAGCTGTTACGCCTTCCTTTTTACCAATATAAGCAGTAAGAGGTTCTGCTGTCAAAAGTGGAGTCTTGGTTCTAAATTCCTCATAACTACGTTGCAAATCCACCACATTCTCATCAATGGCACGCTGGCAAGCTTTTCTTACCATCATAATTGGCTCATCCTCCTTGATACCAAGGAAAGAGGTAGTACCACCCTGGCTTTCTACCTTACCTACATATTTCAAATGATAATTAGGACGCGCCTTTTCAAAGTTTTGCTTTTTTGCAGCATCAGCCCCTACGCCATATTGCTCCTGATAAAACAAATTAGCCTGGTCCTGATTCCAATCCAGACGATAAAGGAACGTATTGATTCGGACAGAGAACCCCTTTAAACTCTCAGCAATATCACCTAGATTATCACCCAAGTCCTTATAACTGTCAACACCAGTATATGCTGCGGCAACCTGTCCCAATACCTTGAAGATAGAACCTACCGTCTTAGAGCCCTTACTCTTGTCTATATATCGAATGTCATTAACAACCACAAAGGTATTACCAATTAAGTCTTCACCTGCATCTTGTAACAACGCCATTCCACGAGCAGAATGCTTAGCCAACTGGCGGTCAAACTCTGTTGCATTATAAAGTCCGCGTTCCTTTACCAACTCCATATCACAAGCACCAGTATAGATATCCCTATTGAACCAGCGTCCCACCAAGCGACTTGCAACATTATTGTCTTTCAGGAATTTCGTTATCACAGGATTTTCCTTATCACTCTTTGCGCCATCAAGCTTTTTATCAAGATTAAGCACCTTTACACTAAGGTCATGATTATTAAACTTATCCGGAACAGGAATCTGTAAGAAAGCCTCCTTTATCTCGTTAGCAAACTGTTGGTCTGTATGATTCACCATCAAAGAATATAAAGAACTGCGACGATAGTTCATCACATCTTCATGATCCGCCTGGGCGTAAGAAGCCATGACGGCAGCACTCATCATAAGTGTCAATATTATCTTTTTCATAATCTCCTACATTTTAATAATTCCACTCATCCTCATCCAAAACTGAATTTAAATCATAACTACGATTTTCCTTAGTTATATCCAAGAGGATATTTTTCTTCTCAGCCTCAGTTAACTTACGGTTTCCTCGTTTTTTGAGCTGTTCCATAACGAGTTCTACATAGGTAGTAGACACCGGTAAATCAAACAGCACCACATCATTAGTATTCACCAAATAGCCAAAACACTCTCTCCGTCCCTCAGGATTGACAGAAGCTATATCCTTATGATTGGTATTAGGGGCAAATAATTGAGAACGATTTACCTCTGAATTTTCTATTTTCATACCAACTGGGCGAACATGAGCGATGCCCTTAGAAAAATTGGCAACTGCCTCATAGCCTAAGTCATATATTTTTTGCGATGTCACATTAAAATGATAAAACAAACTATCAGATTTCATCACCCAGAAATCTTGACAACCACGCTCGCTTGGTAATACTATTTTCTTGTAAGACAAAGGAATAATTTTATTTCCCGAGGCTGAATAAGCTCCCCACAAACTATCCTTCATAACATCTAAGAGTAAGCGGCTCCGCGTTTATACCATTGTAGCCTTCTCATTTATTCGTACCTTTGCACCATCATTTTAAAATCAAACAAATTATGACAGCAAACGAACGTTTTGAGAGC
>QSCI01000300.1:0-606 GCA_003463005.1 Segatella copri
CGCCATGCAATCCTTGAAGAAAGCCAACAACTGGCTATCCTCATTCATCGAGTCCTACAGCCCACCTTTGGACGGGGAGCGATACCTCACCGACAAGGAACTCTCCGAGCTCCTGAAGCTTAGTCGCCGTACCCTGCAGGAATATCGCAGGCAAGGCATCTTGCCCTACATTATATTATGTGGCAAAACCCTCTATCCGGAATCCGAGATACAAGCACTTCTCACTGGTAACTACCGCAAGCCGATAATCGACGGCACTGTTTCACAAGGGGAGGGTACTGCTTCATAATAGCGACGAAACAAAAATAGCGTACAGGGTACAACGACAAAAATCGTTCCCCCTGTACGCTATTATATTATAAAGGTGTAGGAATCTTATTAAAAGATGAGAGATTCTAACTTGCACCTCTTGGCATCGTTCCGTTCATCACAATAATCATCGGATGCTCGTGTTTTACTTGCTCTGCTTGGCAATCCTTGCGGTTCACAACCTTACCGATAAACCATTGTCTGAACAACAAGGCTTGGTATGTATCCATTTGAAGTGCTATGGCGATAATCACTTCCATATCATAGACATGCGCAGAATATCCATTTTCAAGTTTG
>QSCI01000301.1:0-603 GCA_003463005.1 Segatella copri
CGCCATGCAATCCTTGAAGAAAGCCAACAACTGGCTATCCTCATTCATCGAGTCCTACAGCCCACCTTTGGACGGGGAGCGATACCTCACCGACAAGGAACTCTCCGAGTTCCTGAAGCTTAGTCGCCGTACCTTGCAGGAATATCGCAGGCAAGGCATCTTGCCCTACATTATATTATGTGGCAAAACCCTCTATCCGGAATCCGAGATACAAGCACTTCTCACTGGTAATTACCGCAAGCCGATAATCGACGGCACTGTTTCACAAGGGGAGGGTACTGCTTCATAATAGCGAAACAAGAATAGCGTACAGGGTACAACGACAAAAATCGTTCCCCCTGTACGCTATTATATTATAAAGGTGTAGGAATCTTATTAAAAGATAAGAAATTCTAACTTGCACCTCTTGGCATCGTTCCGTTCATCACAATAATCATCGGATACTCGTGTTTTACTTGCTCTGTTTGGCAATCCTTGCGGTTCACAACCTTACTGATAAACCATTGTCTGAACAACAAGGCTTGGTATGTATCCATTTGAAGTGCTATGGCGATAATCACTTCCATATCATAGACATGCGCAGAATATCCATTTTCAAGTTTG
>QSCI01000302.1:0-601 GCA_003463005.1 Segatella copri
CATAATAGGCGAATGTGAACACATCGCTTCCGCTTCCGTCTGCATCCCATAGGATATTGCGGAATATGGTCTTGCCCCTTGTCATATCAGGCTTGGAGCATCTTATGTTACTGTTGCTGTTGATGTCGAAATCACCTTCACCGCTTGGGTCTATGAGCATGACGGTACGCTTGCGGCAATAGTCCGAGAACTCCCTGTCCGGTGTGAGGTCATAGCTCAACTCTGCCATATAACCGACATCATCGATTCCTCCTGTCCTCAAGCCTGCCATGTTCAAGGCGGACTCTGCTCCTTCCGTTCGGATAATGCCCACATTTGTGTCTGTGTCAGTTGCATCCGAAAGGGATATGGTTCTTGTCGCACTTCCTGTTCCGTCAACACGCAGATAGATGTTTTTGCCTTCCTTGCGGATAGAGATATCCGTTCCGTCAACATCCGTGGCGATGTATGAATTTGATACCGCTCCGTTGATGATCGGATAAACAACTCCAGCATTGGTGAACCGGAATCCATACTTGCATGTGCTGCCACCGATGCTTCCGAAGCCAACGTCAAAAGTCGGGTGACTTGTCGGACAGGTGAACTCAAAAGCACCGCCACC
>QSCI01000303.1:0-601 GCA_003463005.1 Segatella copri
GGTGGCGGTGCTTTTGAGTTCACCTGTCCGACAAGTCACCCGACTTTTGACGTTGGCTTCGGAAGCATCGGTGGCAGCACATGCAAGTATGGATTCCGGTTCACCAATGTTGGAGTTGTTTATCCGATCATCAACGGGGCGGTCTCAAATTCATACATCGCCACGGATGTTGACGGAACGGACATCTCTATCCGCAAGGAAGGCAAAAACATCTATCTGCGTGTTGACGGAACAGGAAGTGCGACAAGAACCATATCCCTTTCGGATGCAACTGACACAGACACAAATGTGGGCATTATCCGAACGGAAGGAGCAGAGTCCGCCTTGAACATGGCAGGCTTGAGGACAGGAGGAATAGATGATGTCGGTTATATGGCAGAGTTGAGCTATGACCTCACACCGGACAGGGAGTTCTCGGACTATTGCCGCAAGCGTACCGTCATGCTCATAGACCCAAGCGGAGAAGGTGATTTCGACATCAACAGCAACAGCAACATAAGATGCTCCAAGCCTGATATGACAAGGGGCAAGACCATATTCCGCAATATCCTATGGGATGCAGACGGAAGCGGAAGCGATGTGTTCACATTCGCCTATTATG
>QSCI01000304.1:0-601 GCA_003463005.1 Segatella copri
CATAATAGGCGAATGTGAACACATCGCTTCCGCTTCCGTCTGCATCCCATAGGATATTGCGGAATATGGTCTTGCCCCTTGTCATATCAGGCTTGGAGCATCTTATGTTGCTGTTGCTGTTGATGTCGAAATCACCTTCTCCGCTTGGGTCTATGAGCATGACGGTACGCTTGCGGCAATAGTCCGAGAACTCCCTGTCCGGTGTGAGGTCATAGCTCAACTCTGCCATATAACCGACATCATCTATTCCTCCTGTCCTCAAGCCTGCCATATTCAAGGCGGACTCTGCTCCTTCCGTTCGGATAATGCCCACATTTGTGTCTGTGTCAGTTGCATCCGAAAGGGATATGGTTCTTGTCGCACTTCCTGTTCCGTCAACACGCAGATAGATGTTTTTGCCTTCCTTGCGGATAGAGATGTCCGTTCCGTCAACATCCGTGGCGATGTATGAATTTGAGACCGCCCCGTTGATGATCGGATAAACAACTCCAACATTGGTGAACCGGAATCCATACTTGCATGTGCTGCCACCGATGCTTCCGAAGCCAACGTCAAAAGTCGGGTGACTTGTCGGACAGGTGAACTCAAAAGCACCGCCACC
>QSCI01000305.1:0-591 GCA_003463005.1 Segatella copri
CATAGACATAAAAGAGACAAGCATTGTCACGAAAGCGGCTTATCAAAGAGAACCCTTCTTTCTTTATCCCATTAACAAATGTACTTGTAGAGAAGTAAGCATCTGCAACAATGAGGGTTGAGAGTTTGAGAAGTTCCTTGCGATAACGCTTAATGACGCCGATATAGAAATCTACCATAGTCTTGTTTCTAAGACTCAGTTCTTTATTACTTAGCGACTGGTGGGCTCTTAACATCATGCAGTCTTTGGTATCAATATCAATGAGGCCAATACCCATGATTTCGAGACCATGTTTAACAGACTGTGCACATCCCGACCAAAAACGACCGATATGTGGAGTCTTCTTGCCAGCTTTGCTGATGTAGCTGGGATCAATGGCAATAGCCCATCTTCCCTGTTTACCAAAGAAGCGCTTGGCAAGGGATACATTAAGTTTGAGCCAGTCAATGCTTTTCGACTTTTTTAAGCCGAATGCGTTGCGATAGGTTTGCTCAACATGCGAGCCATACCTCCCCATTTGGGTGAAATTTATCTTTCTTGGTATTACCATGAACAAAATTATCACCTCGATGAGTATTTTCTCGAAACTTT
>QSCI01000306.1:0-585 GCA_003463005.1 Segatella copri
TCACCGTCAAGCATGGGGCGGTAGTTCATCACGGCACGTTCAAAATTGTCAACCATTCGGTTGAGGTGGTTCACGATGTGGTTCATCCACTCGCTGTTTCTTGTCATTACTTCATTGCTCATAGTTGTCTCGTTTTATTGTTGATACTTACGTTACTCGGTTTACTTGCTGCATTGGATAAAGTGGCTGTTGTATATTGACAGCCTAACCTGTGCGCTTGCGAAAGCGCATGTCCTTTTTCCTGTCCTCCACTACTGCTACGATAGCCATCACGTCCTCCGGCTTGTAGTAGGTCTTGTGGCTGATTTGCGTATAAGCCAAAGTTCCGTTGTCCCGAAGCGTCTGCACTGTCCGTGGGCAGATGTTGAGCGTCTGACACACGTCCTGCGTGTCGAGCCACTTGTTCATGGTCTTGTCCTCACTGCGCTCACGGATTCTGTCCATGCGCTTCACGAAGTTCTCCAACTGGGCATCAAGATAGTTGAATGCCTCTTCCTCGAATACGATGAATCCCATACTTTTCTTTTTTCTAAGTTAATACTATGTTATATGTCGCAAAGCTCCACGCATATGCTGTGCTCCACG
>QSCI01000307.1:0-581 GCA_003463005.1 Segatella copri
GTGACAATCAACGGAACTATCGCACAGTTCAGTTGCAAGCTGAGCGTGACCAAGGCGATATGGGATGCCAAGGGCAACAGAGCCAAAGGCAGAAGCAAGGAAGCCAATGAGGTGAACTTTGCGCTTGATAACATCAAGGCTCAAATCGCTAAGCATTACCAACGGCTTTCCGACCGTGAGGCGTTCGTTACCGCTGAAATGGTGAGAAACGCATATCAAGGCATAGGTACGGAGTATGAGACATTACTCAGAGCTTTTGACAAGGAGAACGCAGCCTTTGCCCAACGCGTGGGAAAAGACCGAGCTGTCCGAACCTACCGCAAGTATCTGACGGTAAGAAAGTACGTTGCCGAGTTCATCAAATTTCAGTACAAGCGCAGCGATATGTCCATGAATGAGCTTACCGAGGAGTTCATCCGTAATTTTTGTCTGTATTTGAAGAATGTCATTGGACTCACGCAATCTACCATTTGGATATACTCCATACCATTGAAGCATATCGTCACGGCAGCACACTACAACGGCAAGATACAGAGAAATCCGTTTGCCATGTACCACGTTGACCCAGACCACAAGGAGCG
>QSCI01000308.1:0-579 GCA_003463005.1 Segatella copri
CTTCCTGCCATTATCTTTGCCGATTAAAATGTTAGTGCAAAGCAATAATGAAGTAATAGAAACGTAAAAAGTAAACAACATGGAACGCAAAGAACAGACCGGGCATATCTGTAGATGGATGGCTTTAGGCATCATGACTGCCATCGTCATCGTAGGATGTACCATTGTAATCGGCCTATTTGAATGGCGCGACAGAAAGGAGATTGAGTGTAGAAATGCAGAACTGCATCAGTGGCGAAAGAATGTGCATGACTTAAACTTGCACATAACGGAATTGTCACTGCTTGGTGAAATGGTTGCGGATTGGGACTCAACAGATGTAAATGAGTATCATTCGCTTCGATTGGAAGTGGACAGTATGCTTGAAGGCATCGCAGATATTTGTCCGAAAGAAGATTCTGATACGATCTGCCGTCTTCTTGCAGAAAAGGAACAGCTCCTTCTGGATATAAAGGATGCCATGCAGGATCTGAATGCCACTCAAGAAAAGCTGACCGCAGAAGTTCCAAGAATTGTAGAGCAGAATAAAACTGAAAGCAAAAGACTTTCAGCTATGCCACAGCAGGCAAAGCCAAAGAA
>QSCI01000309.1:0-569 GCA_003463005.1 Segatella copri
TCACCATTCTTCCAGACCTTATCTGGAAGACCGTCAGAGTTGATGTCGATAAGGTTGTATTCCTCTTCGCTTTCAGAGGTAACAATACCAATGCCTGCAGAGAAACTTCCTGAAGCCTTGTTTATCTGATTGCCTTTGTATTCTGTTTGACCAAATCCTTGACTGACATCCCCACCTGCACCTATATTGTATGAAAGACTCTTACCACTCTGTATGCGGTCAAGTTCCCAATCTATAGGCTCTGTGAAAGCATAGCCCAAATTTAATCTTACTTTCTTGTCGGAAAGAATCTTGTCGGGAAGTCCATCGCCATTGATGTCAATGAATGACTCTACGGCTTCATCTGTGTTCCTTGGTGCACTGCCAGTGATAGAGAATTGAGCTTGCCATTCTGTCTGTACATTGCTCAAAGACTGCTTTACACCTTTCGCCAAATTCGTAATCTGTGATACGGAAGCTACTGGATTGCCGCCATATCCCCACGCCTCAGAAGCATTGTCAGAGTTATTAGCTCCGATACCCTTGTAGATTTCGCCACTCAATCCACCTTGTGAGTTGGTGTATTGGAT
>QSCI01000031.1:0-36361 GCA_003463005.1 Segatella copri
TAACATATTGCCCCATACAATACACATAAAGATGTTTAAAAAAACGTCTTTATGTGTAAATAGACTTTTCAAGTATGTTAAGACACTTTTCATTTATATTATTTTTTTATAGAATATCAATAATTTATGCATTTCATTTTTTAAGACCACACATGAAGTTACCATTGTTGCAATAATTAACATCATTACAATAAATAACATGCGTTTCGGTCCTGCTGGTTTTTGTGGAACTGTTGCACTTTGTAATGTCGTGAATGCAGGAGTCTTTTCTTGCAGTTTGACCTTCATTGCTTCCAACTGAGTTTGCATGGCAGAATATGTGTTATATTTCATTTGCATCTCATTCTCCAATTGGTCTCGTTCGGACAAAAAAGATTGCATATTTACATCCTGGTTTGCATCACAGAAAGAACTATACCGAACAACAGTCTTGTCATATTCTTTTTTTGCTTTATCTGCTAAACTTTGATAATGTAGAACGTCTATTTTGGCTTTCTTTGTTCTATATTGTATGATAAAGTCTTCTAAGTGTTGTCTGGCAGAATCAGCCATTAATGCACAAACTAATCGGTCTTGGTCTTGTACAGTAATAGT
This sequence comes from Segatella copri, assembly GCA_003463005.1. Classification (GTDB taxonomy): domain Bacteria; phylum Bacteroidota; class Bacteroidia; order Bacteroidales; family Bacteroidaceae; genus Prevotella; species Prevotella copri_I. The sequence goes on from QSCI01000031.1 coordinate 595, forward strand.
GATTACTTCTGTCTTTTGATCAATTGCACATGTTATTTTTTCCCCAATTGTTTTCATTAAATCATAATCCTTTTTAGAAAGATTAAATGCATTTATTTTTTGCCTTTAGTCTTAACTATCTCGGTTTCTTCTGTCGTAAATAAATTCGTAACTGATTTTACTGCGGATATAAAAGGGGCTTTCAGCCAATTTTTTTTCTGGTATTTTCTTAAATATGTCGCATAATCACAATGGATAGAATCGTTGATTGTTTTAATTTGAATTGGGAACAATTCTACAAGAAAATCTGGTGACTCCATCAGTTCTGGGTAAAGTAGTGGGTGAATAGCATCGTTTCCCTGTATTCCTAAATTCAATCCAAATGAAGAAGCGATAGAATTGATTCCCCCCATGTTGTCTCCTCCAGTTTCTGGTGCTAAGGATACAGAACAACTATAATATCTGGGTTGAGGCATAATCCATAAAACGGAGAGAGCAAAAACTACAATCCATACAATGAAGAACAGTTTCTTCTTGTTCCACATTTTTTTTAATACTAACGTTATATCTATTGTTTCCATTTTATTCTTTTATTATTCTTTGCAAAATTGCGACATTTTTTATATGATGAAATCTTTTAGTTTATATACCTATTAAAATGTTAGGCAATTCTTTATTACTTTCCATATTAGACCTTGTTGCAATCATAGATGCTATGCAATTCATAAAGATTTACATGCTCTCATTCATATTGCACTTCAATTTGACAAGTATGACAAGCAAACTTTTTACCATGAATAGGTCTCCCTGATTTACTCATATTAACCTTTACATTGATGTCTGTTTGTTAATAATTAACCTTAACTCCTAACAATCCATTTCCGCAGTCTTACAGCCATGGGGGAGCAGGATGTTGAGAATACCTTCTTCAACCTCTTTGTTGGGGAAGCCTAACTGGTTGTTCTTGAATCGCTCATCGTAACTCTTTATTGTTAGGTAACCGCTCTGATAGATGACCGGAATGGGATTGGAATCCACATTGTTCATCATATTGGCCTTTACCTGTGCCTTATTGAGGTCTGTAATGCAATAGTCATGCTTCTTCAGAATGTCTATGAAGAATGTGTGAGTATTTGCCTTAAACCAGTAATCATCGTAGCGTGAATTTGCTAACGTGTTCAGTACACTGAAAGGATTGTATATTTCTTCAGAATTCTCTTCGAAGTGATAGCCAGCATAACGCATACTTATCTTTGCTATAGTTTCGGTTTCGCTGTCGCCATTAGCTTCGGCTAATTCGTTGATACCTTCCTTGAAATTCGCAAGCAGTTCTTTCTCTGTCATTCCGCAGATGCTGATATAGCGGTGGTCCATCGAGATATCCGTCAGGTTGTTGAGGTCGCTGAACACGCTAACCTTGCCAAACTTGGTTACACCGGTGAGGAATGCAAACTTGATATATCGGTCTTGGGTCTTCAATACCGAATAGAATGCTTTCAGCTGTGCACGGTGTTCTGCCTGTAACTCTGGGTCGTGCAGGGTTTGGAGTATAGGCTTGTCGTATTCATCTATAAGAATTACGACACCACATCCTTCTTTCTCCGCAGCTCTTGCTATCACACCCTTGAAACGAAGGGCAAGTGTGGCTTCTGACTCACGGGCTCCATATTTGCTTTCCCAAGTTGTGAGGTAGTCATTAAGCACCATATACAGGCTGTCTTTCTCTCGAAAGTTGGCTGTATTGAGATCAATATGGAAGATAGGATATTTCTTCCATTCTGTCTCCAAGTCATATATGGCTAAGCCCTCGAAGAGTTCCTTCTTACCCTGGAAGTATGCTTCCAAAGTAGACAGAAAGAGGCTCTTTCCGAATCGGCGTGGGCGACTGAGGAAATAGTATTCTCCCTCTGTCGCCAACTTGTACACGAATCGGCTCTTATCTACATACGAATATCCATTTGTACGTAGCTTTTCGAAATCTTGTATTCCTATAGGATATTTCATAAAATGACTCCTTTTTTATAGGTGTTTGATTATTCTTACTTACTCATATTAGCAATCGTAGCAATCATGGCGGCGATGCTGCTCATGCTGCTTCCCATACTCATCATTTCGGCGGTACTCATCTTGCGCTTCAGCTTGGCTGGGATGACAATCTCGCTGCCTGGCTGCACTTTGGCACCATGAGAGAGCTTGGCTACCTTGCCATTCATGTAGATGATGTATGCCTTGCTCTTTAATGCATCTGAGGCAAAACCACCTGCCTGATCGATATAGTAGCTTGCCTTCTTGCCCTTTTCGTAGGCTACCGTATTGGCAAACATTACGGCACCATTGATCTTTACCGTACCATTGTACTGAGGAATGACCAGACGGTCACCCTCGCGCAAGATGATGTCAGCATCACTGCCTGGGTTCGCCAGTGCTTCAGGAAGGTCGATACCTACAGGGTATTCGCTAGGTACGTTGAACTTCTCTATGTTGGTACGCTCTACATCCTTAGAGGTCTGCGAGATGGCACTGGCATTGTTGCTGCTGGAGGCTAGCTGCAGAAGGTTTTTCTGTATCTCTTCGCGCTGCATCTTCAATACTGCCTCCATGCGCTGCTTCTCTTGTTCGTTGGCTTTGCGGATGATGCGGGCTCCCTTGAGATATGCTTGGTCGGTAGCTCCACCTGCCTTCTTGAAGAGTTCACTCAGGCGGGCGTTGCGACGGTCTAATGTATAGAGACCGGCAAACATTACTTCACCGGTAATCGATACGTTCTGCTGCTCTACATAAGCTGGACTCTGACGGATCATTACTTCATCAAATGGCATCAGCTTGAAACCTGGGGTGCCGTCGATAACGAAGCCGTCTTTGAGAGATAGGGTGTAGGTCTTGGCGATAACGCTATCTGGACGTAAAGCCTTGGCATCCATCACTCTACGGCTTACCATTACATTAACGGTTGAAGCCTTGTCGGTTAACCCGCCTGCCTGAAGAACGAAGTCTTCGAGGGTCTCATTGTCGGCATATTGATAGACGCCTGGATACTGCACTTCGCCACGGATGGTGAGGGTGCGCTCTACAATCTTTTCCTGTCGGGTAGGGATGAAGAGAACATCGTTTTCCTTCAACGGGATATCTGGAGTCTTGCCGTTCATAATGCCGGCAATGTCTACACTTACTACCTCGAGTGAGCGGTCTGACTTCATGCGGTGCATTACGGCACGGTTGGTGAAGGCTTCCTCTGTCAATCCTTCGGCATGCTCTACCAGGGTGCGTACGCTGTTGATTTCTTCGCCGAGATTGTACATGCCCGGACGGAATACGGCTCCTTTCACCTCTACGGTGTTGGCGTAGCGTGGCAGGATGCTGTCTACGCTGATTGAGTCGCCGTCATCGATGCGGAAACTGGAGAAGTCGAACTCTTCTATATTATATACGGCACGTTCTCTGCCGGTCTTGCGGTTCAGTCTTACTGATTTCTTGTAGGCATCGCCTGTAAAACCACCGGAATACTTCAGAAGGGAATTGACACTCTCGTTCTTCTTCATTTCGTAAATCATCGGGCGCTTGACCTTTCCGGCGATGGTTACGAGACAATCGTATGGACCTACTACGATAACATCGTTGTCGGCAAGGCGGACATTACCCGTCAGTTTGCCGTTCAGAATATAGTCGTAGATATCAACAACCGTTACCAGTTTGTTGTGTCTGTATACCTTGATGTTTCGCAATGTACCCAGATCGTTGGTTCCGCCAGCCATGTAGAGTGCATGGAATACGGTAGCGAAGGCTGAGAGGGTATAGGTGCCCGGAATCTTAACCTCGCCCATTACGTTTACCATGATGGTCTTGGTCTGTCCTACGGTAAGCTTGATGCGGCTTGAACGGTATCTGCTGCCCACGGTATTGCGCAGGCGGGCATTAGCCTGAGCTACGGTTAAGCCTGAAACGCTGACCGGTCCATAACCCTCGATGGTTACTTCACCATCTGGCGAAACGGTGCTCTCGATGGTTTTCTGAGAGGCGCCATAGATATCTATGATGACGGCATCGCCAGGCCCCAGACGATAGTTCTGTGGGGTAGCGATGTTCATATTTGGCTCGAAACTGAGGTCTTTGTTATTGAAGATGTCACGGCCGAAAACCTTACTGCGCTTCTGGTTGAGCTCAGCCTGCAGCTGTTTTACCATGGTAGCTGTATCGGGTACCAGGGCGTTCATTTCCTTGCTGAAATCGTCATAATCTGGGTTGGTTTCATCATAAGATGAGTAGTAGCTGTCGTTCTGCTTGCTCTGGATGCGATAGTTGCTATAGGTTGAAGCCTGCTTCTCTTTGTCCTTGTCCTGGTAATCTTCTCTATGCTTACCATTATTGGTCCGCATTCTCTTGTTGCCTGCATTTCCTGCAGCGGTTGTGCTGTAGAGCTCGTTCTGCTGCGACATCTTCTGATACTTATTGCGTACACGTCGAATCTGGGAGATGTCTACGCCCTTCTGCATCAGTTTGGTAACAATCTGCGAATTGGCTGTGCCACGCTCATGTTCTTTCACCACAAAGCTCATGACCTGATCATCGGTCATGTGTGAACTCTGTGCGAAAAGAGGTCCTGAAGACAGGACGAGCGCCAGTACAAGTATGATATGTTTCTTCATTATTATTCTTTTATCTTAGTTTAATTTATATAATAACTCGAAATGAGTTATTTTGTTGTTGTAGAAGATTGAAAAGATGTTAATAAAACAAGAAACCCAGGGTTCAACCCTGGGTTACTGATGTTCTGAGCGAGATACGGGAGTCGAACCCGCCTCACAGGCTTGGGAAGCCCGTGCACTACCGATGTGCTAATCTCGCGAAGGAAAATACTAACTCCTTTCACAAGAAAGAGCCACGAGCGGGACTCGAACCCGCGACCCACGCATTACGAATGCGTTGCTCTACCAACTGAGCCATCATGGCTTTTTGCCCGAAAGCAGATGCAAAGGTAATGAATATTTTTTGAAATAAGAAATTATTGCCTAAACTTTTCTTGTGGTTAACTCTTATTAACTAAAGTTCGTTGGTTGCTATACCGGGTTCATAACAAAAGAGGGACTATCGCCAGTGGATAGTCTCTCTTCAGATTATAGTTTCTTGAATGTCAATTCTTCTTTTTTCGAATTTTTGCCTACCGAGATAGTGTCGCCTGGCTTCATTGTGCCATCGAGTAACATCTCGCAAACGGAATCTTCTATGTAGGTCTGGATGGCGCGGCGGAGTGGGCGGGCACCAAACTGCACATCGTATCCCTTCTTAGCTACCATCTCCTTTGCCTTTTCGGTAATCTGGAAATGGTATCCCAGTTCTTCTATTCTCTTGACCAGTCCTTCCAGGTCGAGGTCGATGATGCGCTTGATGGCATTGAGATCCAACTGGTCGAAGGTGATGATGTCATCGAGGCGGTTCAGAAACTCTGGAGCAAACTGCTTGCTCAGACTCTTCTGGACGATGCTGCGGGCATACTCCTTGTCTTTCTCATCCATCGCCAATCCGCCTTTTATACCTGCAGAAGTAAAGCCGACGCCTCTGCCGAAATCTTTCAGCTGGCGGGTTCCTGCATTAGAGGTCATGATGATGATGGTGTTGCGGAAGTCGATGAGTCGGCCGTTGCCATCGGTAAGTCTGCCTTCGTCGAGTACCTGTAAGAGCAGGTTGAATACCTTGCTGTTGGCTTTCTCGATTTCGTCGAGCAATACGATGCTGTATGGTTTGCGGCGTACCTTTTCGGTCAGCTGTCCACCTTCGTTATAGCCTACGTATCCTGGAGGTGCACCTACCAGACGTGAGGTGTTGAAACTCTCGGAGAATTCGCTCATGTCTATTCTGATGAGTGAATCTTTCGAACCAAACATTTCCTCGGCAAGTTTCTGGGCAAGATAGGTCTTACCTACACCTGTAGGACCCAGGAACATGAATACGCCAATAGGATGGTTAGGGTCGCGCAAGCCTACACGGTTCCTCAGAATGGTCTTTACCATCTTGTTGATGGCATTATCCTGAGCAATCACCTTGTGCTTCAGGTTGTGTTCCAGATCTTTCAGACGTTTGCTTTCACCCTCTGCCATGCGTTGAGCCGGTACGCCGGTCATCATGCTGATAACGTTGGCAATGTCTTCGGCTGTCACCTCAACATATTCGCCAATCTCTCCCTGCTGCCATTGCGCCTTCATGTCCTCAATCTCTTTCTCGATCTTGGTCTGGGCGTCTCTGCATGAGGCTGCCATCTCGAAGTTCTGGTTTGCTACAGCCTGCTGCTTCTTGCTGATTATCTTTTTCAGTTCTTTTTCCAACTTGATATATGGAGCAGGAACACTTGCATTATTAATATGTACGCGCGAGCCGGCTTCATCTATCACGTCGATAGCCTTGTCTGGGAAGTGGCGGTCGGTGATATAGCGCTCTGTCAGTTTGACACATGTCTCGAGAGCCTCGTCTGTATATCTCACACAGTGATGCTTCTCGTAATGTTCCTTGATGTTGTGCAGTATCAGCAGGGTCTCTTCGCGTGTAGTTGGTTCAACGATAACCTTCTGGAAACGGCGCTCCAAGGCTCCGTCCTTCTCAATGCTCTTGCGATACTCATCGAGCGTGGTGGCACCGATACACTGGATGATACCTCTTGCCAGGGCTGGTTTCAGAATGTTGGCGGCATCCATGCTTCCTTCGCCGGAACCGGCGCCTATCATGGTGTGAATCTCATCTATGAAGATGATGATCTCCGGATGGTCCTCCAGTTCCTTGATGACATTCTTGATGCGCTCTTCAAACTGTCCGCGGAATTTGGTTCCTGCAACGATGGCAGTCAGGTCGAGACTTACCAAACGCTTGTTGAAGAACATAGGCGATGTTTCCTGGTTGTTGATGAGCTGTGCCAGTCCTTCTACGATGGCACTCTTTCCTACGCCCGGTTCACCTATTAATACTGGGTTGTTCTTCTTTCTGCGACCCAGAATCTCGAGCACGCGCTGAATCTCCTTCTCTCTGCCCACGACAGGATCCAGTTTTCCATCGGCTGCAGCTTGGTCAGGTCGAAACTGAATTTGTCGATGGTAGGGGTGCTGCTCTTTTTGCGCGGAGTTCCATTTGAACGGGTAGACAGTCTCATCGGGTTCTGGTCCTTTTCCATATCGAATGGCTCTTCGTCTGTTTCCATCATGTCGTTCTGCCCGTTGTAGTCATCTTCTGCTTCTATTCCGCCTGCCATCTCCAGGTTCTCTGCTTCCTCCTGCCTGTCAGCATCAGGGGCTTCTGAATCTGGTGTTTGGGGTTCCATTTTGAAATCCTTCGGCTCTTCTGGCTTCTGCTCATCATCCTTGTCTGTAGGATAGAGCATTTCGATGGCACGGTCGTAGCTTAAGCCCAGTTGACTCAGCCAGTTGGCTACAGGGTTCTTGTCATTTCTCAAGATGGCAAGCAGCAGATGTCTTGGCTCTACAATCTTGGAGTGCTCGTAGTTGTTTGCCTCGCGGATAGAGTCTCTGATAATGCTGTCTGTTATCTGGCTGAATGGGATGTGGCTGTTCTCCTTCACGTTATCGGCAGGAGTTTCTTCCACACGCTTTTCCAGTTTGCTGTTAAGGACTCCGCTGAAAGCCATCGGACTGATGTCTGCGCCCTTCAGAAGCTTGTTGACATCGCTGTCGTTCTGGCTGATCAGACTCAGCATCAGATGCTCCACGCTGATTTCTCTTCCCAAGGTGCGTGCTGCTTCTTTGCTACTTCTGTTCAGTATGTCCTGTATATGTGAAAACGGATTTATCATATTTGCTTATATTTAAAAAAATCTCAGTGCAAAAGTACACATTATTTTCAATAATAGCAAATGATATGCCAACTTTTTTGCATTGTTAAAATACAAATAATGCTAAAATAATGCGATTTTTCGCCCCTAAAGCGTTTTGGTATCATTTTTTTTTGTATCTTTGTCGGGAATTTCAAAAGGGTAAAACGGCTTAGAACGCAAGGAAATGCCCTTAAACGCGATTTCCGGATGGAAAACAAGCGTTTTGAAAGTAACGAATAAACAATAATACATTAATATAAGAAATGGACGAAAATCAGACAATGGATCATGATAGAATCATGAAGATCAACATTGAGGAGGAGATGAAGTCGAGCTACATCGATTATTCGATGTCAGTTATCGTGGCTCGTGCCCTCCCTGATGTACGCGATGGTTTCAAGCCTGTGCACCGCCGTATTCTTTACGGTATGCTCGGCATTGGAAACACCAGTGACAAACCTTATAAGAAATGTGCGCGTGTTGTTGGTGAGGTGCTCGGTAAGTATCACCCTCACGGCGACTTTTCTGTTTACGGCGCTCTGGTGCGTATGGGACAGGAGTGGAACATGCGTTATACCTTGATTGACGGACAGGGTAACTTCGGTTCTGTTGACGGTGACTCTCCTGCTGCCATGCGTTATACAGAGTGCCGCCTCTCCAAGATGGGTGAGCATATCATGGATGACCTTGACAAGGAAACGGTTGATATGACCAACAACTTCGATGATACCCTGCAGGAACCTACCGTGATGCCTACCAAGATTCCTAATCTTCTGGTAAATGGTGGTAATGGTATTGCAGTAGGTATGGCTACCAATATACCTACCCACAACCTGGGTGAGGTAATTGACGGTTGCTGTGCATATATCGATAATCCTGACATCGACACCGATGGATTGATGCAGTATATCCCTGCTCCTGACTTCCCAACCGGTGCTACCATCTATGGTATACAGGGTGTGAAGGATGCATACGAAACGGGTCGAGGCAGAATCGTGGTTCGTGCCACTGCCGAGATTGAAAGTAGTGAAAACCATGACAAGATTGTTATCACCGAGATTCCTTATGGTGTTAACAAGGAGCAGCTCGTGATGGCTATTGCTGACCTTGCCAAGGAAGGCAGAGTAGATGGCATCGCTAACGTAAACGATGAGTCTGGCCGTCAGGGTATGCGTATCGTTGTTGATGTGAAGCGTGATGCCAATGCTAATGTTCTTCTGAACAAACTCTTTAAGCTGACTGCTCTTCAGAGTTCATTCTCAGTGAATTGCATCGCTCTTGTTAATGGCCGCCCACGTCTTTTGAGCTTGAAGGAGTGTGTGAAGTATTTCGTAGAGCATCGTCATGATGTTACGATCCGCCGCACCCAGTTCGAACTGAAGAAGGCTCAGGAGCGTGCTCATATTCTCGAGGGCTTGATCATTGCCTGCGACAACATCGACGAGGTGGTACATATTATCAGAGCCAGCAAGACTCCATCTGATGCCCAGCGCAACTTGGAGAAGCGTTTCGAACTTGATGAACTTCAGAGTAAGGCCATCGTGGATATGCGCCTCAGCCAGTTGACAGGCTTGCGTCTGGAGCAGTTGCACAATGAATTCAACGAGTTGATGAAAACCATCGACTACTTGAACCAGATTCTGAACGATCCTGAGCTCTGCAAGAAGGTAATGAAGGATGAACTCAACGAGGTGAAGGAGAAGTATGGTGACGCACGTCGTACCATGATCAAACCAGATGACCATGAGTTCAACCCAGAAGACTTCTATCCAAACGACCCAGTGGTTATCACCGTGAGTCATCTCGGATATATCAAGCGCACCCCATTGTCAGAGTTCCGTGAGCAGGCTCGTGGCGGAGTAGGTTCTAAGGGAGCCCGTACCCGTGATAAGGACTTCACCGAGTATATCTATCCTGCTACCATGCACCAGACCATGCTGTTCTTCACCAAGAAGGGCCGCTGCTACTGGTTGAAGTGTTATGAGATTCCTGAGGGCGACCGCAACTCCAAGGGTCGTGCTATCCAGAACCTCCTCAATATCGAGAGCGATGACCAGGTGAATGCATTCCTCCGTCTGAGAGGTTTGAATGATGCTGAGTTCATCAACAACCATTATGTAGTCTTCGCTACCAAGAATGGTACGGTGAAGAAGACCTGTCTGGAGGCATATTCCCGTCCACGTGCCAACGGTGTGATTGCTATCAACATCGTAGAGGGCGATGAGGTGGTAGATGTTCGTCTGACAAATGGTCATAACGAGCTGATTATTGCCAACCGCAATGGTCGTGCTGTCCGTTTCGACGAGAACGAGATTCGTACAATGGGCCGTACATCTACTGGTGTTCGTGGTATGCGCCTCGATGAGGGTGATGATGCCGTAGTAGGTATGATTGTTGTCAACGATCCTGAGAAGGAAACCGTGATGGTAGTGAGCGAGCAGGGTTATGGTAAGCGTTCTGACGTACTCGATTACCGCGTTACCAAGCGTGGCGGTAAGGGTGTGAAGACACTGAGTATTACCGACAAGACCGGTCGACTGGTAGCTATCAAGAACGTAACCGATGATAACGACCTCATGATTATCAACCAGAGTGGTATCGTGATTCGTCTTGCAGTAGCTGATTGCCGTGTCATGGGCCGTGCTACTCAGGGTGTCCGCCTCATCAATCTTACCAAGAAGAATGATGTCATTGCCAGCGTATGCAAGGTGATGAGTTCAGAGCTCGAGGCTTCTGTAGAAGAGGAGAGCCGTTCTGCCTGGGCAAAGAAGAGCGAGGAAATCGAAAACGATACAGTAGGTGCCAAGACTGCTGAAGAGGCTGCCGAGGCTGAGGCTCATCTCGCTGACGAAGCATCAGAAGCTGAGGATACCGATTCGGGCAACGTAGATTTCGAATAAAAGAAAAGACGCGTAAAAAATAAATAACAACAACTTTTAAACTCATTAAGAAAAATGAAAAAGTTTTTAGTAGCTGCAATGATGGTACTAGGTGCCACATCAGCATTCGCAGGCGACAGTGACGCTCTCAAGGCTGTCATGAAGCTAAGTCTTATGCCGAGGCTGAGGCTTTGGTTAAGCAGAATTTGGGTCAGATGGCTAACGATGCAGAGAAGGCCAAGGCTTACAACAAGCTCGTTGATCTCGCTATGAAGCAGTTCAACGACCAGCAGAGCATCCAGCAGACCAATCAGATCATGAAGAAGAACGACCCGGTTGACGAGGCTGCTATGTCTGAGGGCGCTTACAATGCATTGATCAATGCTATTGAGTGCTACAAGTACGACCAGCTTCCTAACGCTAAGGGTAAGGTTGCTCCTAAGTTTAACAACAACGCTAGCCGTGTATGGGGTGCTCGTGTTCAGCTCGTTAATGCGGGTCAGACTGCAGCTCAGAACAGTAAGGCTGATGAGGTATTGAAGTATTGGGGTGCTTTCCTCGATACAGACAATGAGCCTCTCTTCGCTTCTGTAGACCAGAAGCAGAAGGATAGCGAGAAGGAGTATATCGGTCAGGTTGCTCTCTTTGCAGCCCGTTATGCATACCAGGCTAAGGATGCTGCCCGTTGCGAGAAGTATTGCGACATCGCCATGAAGAGTGAGAAGGAGGCTAAGGATGCCCTCAACCTCAAGCTCTATGTGATGAAGGACGGCTTGAAGACTCACGAGGATTCTCTTGCCTATGTTAACAAGCTCAAGGATATCTTTGCAAAGGACGAGACCAATGATGTTGTTCTCGATGGTTTGAACTCTATGTACTCTTCATTGAAGATGGAGAAGGAGCAGACTGAACTTTTGGACGCAGCTATTGCAAAGAACCCTAACAACTTTGTAGCTCTTGCCAACAAGGGTATGATGTATATCCAGAAGAACGATGCAGACAACGCTATCAAGTGTTTGAAGCAGGCTCTTGCTGCAAAGGAGGATAACGTAGTTGTTCTTACTTATCTGGGTGCATGCTACAACAGCAAGGCTGGTAACTTGCAGGATCCTAACGGTCGCAAGGTTGTTTACCAGGAGGCTATCAAGGTTCTCGACAAGGCTAAGCAGCTCGATCCAGAGAAGGCTCAGGCTAACTGGGGTTACACCCGTTACCAGGCTTACTATGGCTACTATGGTCCTAACGCAGCAGAGACCAAGCAGGCTGAGGCTGAGAGCAAGTAAAGTTTAAGCTTCAAATAAGTATTTGATTCTCATAGGGGGATGTCACCTAGTGTGGCATCCCTTTTTTTTGTTTCTTTGAGATAGGGTCGTTCCGGTAAGATAACAAATAGAACTGTGTTTTTAGTGGCTAAATGATTGATAAAAACATCAGCGAGTAATGTTGGTTTGCTATAGGCGTCCATCAGCTGGTCTACGCATGCACAACAGGTGTTGTGCGGCCTACGGAGCTAACTTCTCCGATAACCTATACTATTTTTTCCGACAACTTCATCTGTCTTTTCCGACAACTTCTTCCGTATTCTGCGATTGTATCTTACGCTTGTGTGCATTTATTGAAGTTGTTCATGTGTCGTAAAAATCTTCTTGGTATGTCCGTATTCCATAAAAATAGGCTGAGCCATCATGCGATGACTCAGCCTTAATTCTTTCTTATCCATTCAGAACTTTACTGCTGAACAGGAATCTTCTTGACGCGACGCTCGTGACGGCCACCCTCGAATGTTGTGGCAAAGAACTCGTCGAGAATAGCCTCGGCGGTCTTGTTGTCTACGAAACGACCTGGAAGTACCAATACGTTGGCATCGTTGTGCTGACGAACCAAATGAGCAATCTCCTTGCACCATGCCAATCCGGCACGTACACTCTGATGCTTATTCAATGTCATGGCGATACCTTCGCCGCTGCCGCAAATGCCGATACCTGGATATACTTCGCCACTCTCAATGCCTTTAGCAAGAGCATGACCGAAGTCAGGATAGTCTACACTCGCATCGCTGTATGTACCATAATCCTTTACAGGATAACCCTTCTTTTCCAAATATTCCAATACAAATTGCTTCAATGGAAAACCTGCGTGATCGCATGCAATACCAACTGTCTTTACTTCCATAATACTTAAGTTTTTAAGTGAAGAAAACGGGGTAAACCCTTATCCTTCACAAGGTTAATGTTAAAAGAGTGAAAGGAGTCGGATGCCGGAAATGGAAATCTGCCATCCGGCAAAATCTCCAACTCCAGCTTCCAACTCCTGTTTAGTTTATGCTAATTAAGCCTCTGCCAAGAAAGCCTTTACCTGCTTGTAAACGTTCTCGCCTGTGTAACCGAGCTTCTCATCAAGTACCTTGTAAGGAGCAGAGAAACCGAAGCTCTCCATACCCCAAACCTTACCATTAGCGCCTACGAGACCCTGGAGTGTTACAGGAAGACCGGCAGTCATACCGAAGATCTTAGCGTTCTTTGGCAATACGCTCTCCTGATATTCCTTGCTCTGACCACGGAACAAGCCCTCTGATGGAGCACTTACCACGCGAACCTTGATGCCGTCAGCACGCAAAGCCTCGCAACCAGCCTCCAATGTAGAAACCTCAGAACCGCTAGCTACCAAGATAACGTCTGGATTCTCGTCGCTGCCTGCTACGATGTAAGCACCCTTAGCAGCCTGCTCGTAGTCTGTACCCTCTGGCAACTTAGCGATGCCCTGGCGAGAGAAGATCAAAGCTGTAGGAGTCTCAACATTCTCCATAGCGAGCTTCCAGCAAACTGTAGTCTCGTCAGCATCAGCTGGACGGAATACGCGAACGCTGTCCTTGCCTGCGTGGTTCTTCAACTTCTCCATCAAGCGAATCTGTGCCTCCTGCTCAACTGGCTCGTGAGTAGGTCCATCCTCACCAACGCGGAATGCATCGTGAGTCCAGATAAACTTAACAGGAACCTGCATCAGGGCTGCGAGACGTACAGCTGGCTTCATATAATCTGAGAATACGAAGAATGTACCCATTGCTGCAACCACACCACCGTGGAGCATCATACCGATACACATATCAGCCATAGTCAACTCTGCAACACCAGCCTGGAAGAAAGCACCTGAGAAATCACCACGAACGATGCTCTTGGTCTTCTTCAAGAAACCATCTGTCTTATCAGAGTTAGAAAGGTCAGCAGAAGCACAAATCATGTTAGGAACCTGCTCTGCCAAAACACCGAGACAAGCAGCAGATGCTGCACGTGTAGCTGAACCAGCCTTCTGCTCAACCTTGCTCCAGTCTACCTTAGGAGCCTTGCCGCTGAACCACTCATCCATCTGGGCAGCCTTCTCAGGGTTAGCCTTGCGCCACTCAGCCTCTGCAGCCTTACGCTCAGCTACGATCTTCTTCAACTCCTCAGCACGCTTAGCGTAGATTTCCTTTACATCGTCGAAGATAACGAATGGATTCTCAGGATCACCACCGAGGTGCTTGATAGTATTAACGTAAGCATCGCCACCGAGAGGAGCACCGTGAGTATTGATGCAAGCCTCGTAGCTTGTGCCGTCTGCGCGGAGAGCACCCTTACCCATTACGGTCTTACCGATGATGAGGGTAGGGCGGTCCTGCTCCTTCTGGGCAGCATCGAGCGCCTCACGAATCTGAGCTACGTCGTTACCGTTGATCTTGATGACATTCCAGCCCCAAGCCTTGTACTTCATCTCTGTATCCTCGTTCATTACAACGCCACACTCTGTAGAGAGCTGGATGTCGTTAGAATCGTAGAACATGATGAGGTTGTTCAGACCGAGGTTACCGGCGATACGACCAACACCCTGAGAAATCTCTTCCTCTACAGCACCATCAGAGATGTATGCGTAAATCTTGTGCTGCATCATGGTTGAACCCAAACGAGCCTCGAGGAACTTCTCTGCTACAGCTGCACCAGCTGCGAGGGCATGACCCTGACCGAGAGGACCAGATGAGTTCTCGATACCACGCTGAAGGTCGAGCTCTGGGTGACCAGGAGTTACAGAACCCCACTGGCGGAACTGCTTGAGGTCTTCCATTGAGAAGAAACCACGCAAAGCCAAACCAGCATAGAGCATTGGGCTCATGTGACCTGGGTCGAGGAAGAAGCGGTCACGACCAGTCCATGTTGGATCTGCTGGATCATAAACCAAGTACTCAGAGAAGAGCACGTTGATGAAGTCAGAACCACCCATAGCACCACCTGGGTGACCGGAATTTGCCTTTTCTACCATTGAAGCAGCCAAGATACGGATGTTATCAGCTGCATGATTCATTACTTTAATGTCGTTCATAATTTTATATTTATTATTGTTGTTATTTCTGCTGAAATATTCTTGTTTTTCCAGCTCTGAAGGCTACTCAAAAGAAGGATACTTCCTTTTTCGCCTTCAAAGATACTATTTTATTTTCAAAACTACGATAGATTTTGCCGGAATTTTTACTTTAAGGGTGTTTTTCTTTACTTTTGCATCCTTAAAAACTGCAGGCTTCACTACATCCGGGTGTGCGAAGTCGTTGTAATCGCTCACCTTGTTGCAGGAAAGAATCTGTCCTGTTACAGTTTTTGGAGCAGCTGCACCATCCAGATTAAACTCTACCTGCTGAGCCTTGTCAAGACTGACATTGGCAAGAGCAACCACAATGGTTCCATCTGCCTTCTTGGCTGCTGAAGTAGATACCAATGGAATCTTTCTTCCATCTTTTGCGTGATCATCGCCGCGAACATCCATAGAGTCGCACTTTACATCCATTGGGAGATAGGTTGCCTCCTGGAAGTCCTTGTACATGTTGAATACATGATAGGTTGGAGTCAGAACCATGTGACCTGTTCCCTTTGTATCTGTCAGGATCATTGACTGGAGTACGTTGACAATCTGTGCGATATTGGTCATCTTCACACGCTCTGTATGGCGGTGGAATACATTCAGCGAGAGTGCAGCAACGAAGGCATCGCGCATACAGTTCTGCTGATAGAGGTGCCCCTTGATAGTGCCAGGCTCCTCATCCCACCAGGTTCCCCATTCGTCAACGAGGAGGGCTACCTGCTTCTTTGGATCAGCCTTGTCCATGATAGCCTCGTGCTTCTTGATGACATCTTCTATGCCGAGCGCCTTGCCCATGGTCCAGTAGTAATCCTCATTGTTGAACTTGGTGGCAGAACCCTTGCTGCCTGTCCAGCCTGTTACTGTATAATAATGTAGAGAGATGGCGTTGGCACGGTTGCCGATACGGTCCATCAATACCTTAGTCCAGTTATAATCGTAATCGCTCGCTCCAGATGCAATCTTATAGAGCTGGTTTCCGTCATAGTTGCGGCAATAAACAGAGTAGCGGCGGAAGAGATCTGAATAATACTCAGGACGCATGTTGCCACCGCAGCCCCAACTTTCGTTACCAACACCGAGGTATTTTACCTTCCAAGCCTTGTCGCGGCCGTTCTGTCGGCGGAGTTTTGCCATAGGAGTATCTCCATCGCTGGTCATATATTCCACCCACTTTGCCAATTCCTCAACGGTGCCGGAACCCACGTTGCCGCTGATGTAAGGCTCGCAACCCAACATCTCGCAGAGATTCAGAAACTCGTGTGTACCGAAAGAGTTGTCCTCAATGGTTCCACCCCAGTTGTTGTTCTGCATCTTTGGTCGCTTCTCACGTGGACCGATACCATCCATCCAGTGATACTCGTCAGCGAAGCATCCTCCAGGCCATCTTAGTACAGGCACTTTCAGGTCCTTGAGGGCTTGGAGCACGTCGTTGCGGTAACCCTGAGTGTTAGGAATCTTAGAATCAGGACCTACCCAAAGACCACCATAGATGCAACTTCCGAGATGCTCGGCAAACTGGCCATAAATCTCTTTATTGATTTTCTGTGTTCCCTGGTTGGCATGGATTGTTCCTGTTACATCCTGAGCTTGTGCTGAGAATGCAACTGCTGTTGAAAGCAATGTGGTAGCGAAAAGTTTCTTCATCATTGTTCTTATTAATTGTTGTCGATTTTAAGTATAATACGTTTGTGGAGGAGGAATCCCACACGTATTTATCGTTTATTTATTTTTTGTTCTCAACTGCTGCCTTTTCGATTGCAAGACCAGCCTTGTAGGTTTCAATATATTTATCAAAACCGGCTACATCTTCGGCAGTAGGTGCAATCTCTACTCCAGTATTGCCTGCAAATACCTTCTTGTCGAGATAATCTGCCAGGCTCAACTTCTCTTCGTTGTTAACGAGATAACCTGCGAGCAGGGCGATACCCCATGCACCACCTTCGCCTGCTGTCTCCATGACAGAGATAGGGGAGTTAATGGCTGCAGCGAGGATGCGCTGACCTACACCCTTGGTCTTGAACAAACCGCCATGACCTGTGATGCGATCTACCTGTACCTTCTCGTCCTTGAACAATACATCGTTACCAATCTTCAATACAGCTACTGAAGCATAGAGGTTGGCACGCATGAAGTTGGCAAGGTTGAAGTGGTCGTTGGCAGAACGTACGAACATAGGGCGACCTTCTGCAAGACCTGTTACAGGCTCACCAGAGATATAGTTGTAAGCAATCAATCCTCCGCAATCAGCATCGCCTTCAAGAGCGTGGTTGTAGAGCTTGCCGAATACCTCGTTCATATCTACTGGAACACCGAGCAACTCCTGATATTGCTTGAACAAACCTACCCATGCATTGAGGTCTGAAGTACAGTTGTTGCAGTGAACCATGGCAACAGGACTACCATCTGGAGTTGTCACCATATCAATGACTTCGTAAGGTTTGCTCAAGGCTTTCTCCAATACAATCATAGAGAAAGAAGAAGTACCTGCACTGACGTTACCAGTGCGCTGACGAACAGCGTTGGTAGCTACCATACCAGTACCTGCATCACCTTCTGGAGGACAGAGTGGGGCGCCTGCCTGGAGTGTGCCTGATGGGTCGAGCTTCTTTGCACCTTCCTCGGTCAATACGCCAGCATCTTCACCTGCGTTCAGTACCTCAGGGAGAATGTCGAGAATCTTCCAGCCCAGGTTCTTAGGCTCGATGAGCTTATCGAACTTAGCTACCATCTCTGCATCGTAGTTGTTGGTGTTAGAGTCGATAGGGAGCATACCTGAAGCATCGCCTACGCCCAAAACCTTCTTGCCTGTGAGCTGCCAGTGGATATAACCGGCGAGAGTGGTAAGGAAGTCAATCTTGTTGATGTGGTTCTCACCATTCAGGATAGCCTGATATACGTGAGAGATACTCCAACGCAATGGGATGTTGAAGTGGAAGAGCTCTGAAAGTTCAGCTGCAGCCTTGGCTGTATTGGTGTTACGCCATGTGCGGAAAGGAACGAGAATGTTCTCATCCTTACCGAAAGCCATGTAGCCGTGCATCATCGCAGAAATACCGATGGCAGCCAACTGCTTGATTTCGCAGTCGTACTCAGCCTTCACGTTCTTGCGGAGGTCGGCATAACAATCCTGCAAACCTTTCCAGATTGTGTCGATGCTGTAAGTCCAGAGACCATCAACCAACTGGTTTTCCCACTCAAAGCTACCCTGTGCGATAGGGTTGTTGTCGGTGTCGATCAAGACAGCCTTGATTCGGGTAGAGCCAAACTCGATACCGAGAATGGCCTTACCTGATTCTATAATAGTTTTTGCGCTCATTTCTTTTAAATGTTTAATGTAAAGAACAAAGGGTAAAGTGTTGAATTTCATTACTTTTTAGCCCTTCGTTCTTCACTCTTTACTTTAATTATCGCAATGCCTTGTTGAGCATGTAGTAAATCTCGTTGTTGCGGAGCTGCTGCTTGAAGCTGCTGATAGTTGTGTTCTTGTCGATGTTAACGAACTCAATACCGAGAATCTCGCAGAAGTCTTCCCAGTACTCAGCAGTGATATCGTAAGAGAATGCACTGTGGTGAGTACCACCAGCGAGGATCCAAGCACCTGCACCAATCTCGAATGTTGGCTGTGGAACCCAGAGAGCTGAAGCTACAGGGAGCTTAGGCATTGCCTTTGGCTCGATGCACTCTACCTCACTTGCGATGAGACGGAAACGGTTGCCGAGGTCAACTACAGTTGCCTTAACACCCTTACCAGTCTTAGATGTGAATACCAAACGGGCAGTCTGCTGCTTGCGGATACCGATGCCGAGGAAGTGAACCTCGAGCTTTGGCTTGTCTGTTGCGATCAATGGGCATACCTCGAGCATGTGGCTCTGGAGGCTAGATGTGCGGTCGGCAGCGAAGTTAAGTGTGTAGTCCTCGAGGAATGAGCAACCCTTCTCCAAGCCCTGGTTCATTACCCAGAGTGTGCGGTAGAGGCAAGCTGTCTTCCAGTCGCCCTCAGCACCGAAACCATAACCCTCTGCCATCAGGCGCTGTGAAGCCAAACCAGGAATCTGGTCGAAACCGCAGAAGTTTGGATCGTCGATGTCAGCATCGCCGAGGTCATCGAAGTTGGTTGTGAATGCTACTGCGTTCTCATCCTTCAATACGCGACGGAGAGCGATCTCAGCCTTAGCTGCGTTCTTCACCTTCTCCCAATATACTTCCTCGCCAGACTCATCAATCTTGATGGTGTACTCCTTCTTGTACTCCTCAACGAGAGCATCAGCCTCTGCATCAGTTACCTTCTTGTAGTACTCCATGAGTGAAGATACTGGGTAGTAATCTACATGGTAACCCAAGCGCTGTTCGAACTCTACACGGTCGCCATCTGTTACGGCAACGTTGTTCATGTTCATACCGAACATCAAGCAGCGTACGTTGTGAGCATCAGCAACACCAGCAGCTACGCGAGCCCATGTTGCAATCTGCTTCTGAGCCTCTTCGCTCTTCCAGTAACCTACAACTACCTTTCTAGGGATGCGCATACGGGTGCAGATGTGACCGAACTCGATGTCGCCGTGGGCAGACTGGTTGAGGTTCATGAAATCCATATCGATAGAATCCCAAGGGAGTTCTGCATTGTACTGAGTGTGGAAGTGGAGGAGAGGCTTCTCGAGAGCCTGCAAGCCCTTGATCCACATCTTAGCTGGAGAGAAGGTGTGCATCCATGTGATGATACCTACGCACTTCTCATCGTTGTTGGCAGCCTTCATGACAGCCTCTACTTCTGCAGAAGAGTTAGCTGTGCCCTTGTAAACTACCTTGATTGGGATGATGCCACTGTTGTTCAGACCATCTACCATGTCCTTTGAGTGACCATCAACTATCTTAACTGTTTCGCCTCCGTAAAGAAGCTGTGCACCAGTTACAAACCATACCTCTAAATTTTCAAATGCTTTAATCATGATTGTTTGTTGTATTAATTGTTATTGTTATGTGATTTATTATCTTTATTTGAAGCACTGTTGATTAGTGCTTTTTCTGTCCGTAGTAAGCGTTAGGACCGTGCTTGCGGTTGAAGTGCTTCTCTACGAGCAATGGGTTCATGGTGGTGTTTGGATTCACAGAGAATGAGATGAAAGCCATCTTTGCTACCTGTTCAGCTACTACTGCGTGATAAACAGCCTGGTCAGCATCCTTACCCCATGTAAAAGGACCATGGTTCTTAACCAATACGCCAGGAGTATGAACTGGGTTGATGTTATCTTTCTTGAAACGGTCAACGATGACAACACCTGTGTTGTGCTCATATTCTGCCATCATATCTTCTGTCATCGCATCAGTACAAGGGATGCAATCGTGGAAGTAATCAGCATGAGTTGTTCCAATATTAGGGATGTCCAAGCCAGCCTGTGCCCAAGCGGTAGCATAAGTAGAGTGAGTATGAACTACGCCACCCAACTCTGGGAATGCGCGGTAGAGAACCAGGTGGGTTGGTGTATCAGATGATGGATTCAGATCGCCTTCTACTACCTTACCTGTTTCCAAGTCTACCACTACCATATCGCTAGCCTTCATGGTGTCATAATCGACGCCTGATGGTTTGATGACAACCAGACCTTTCTCGCGGTCGATACCACTCACATTACCCCATGTAAAGAGCACGAGGTTGTGCTTAACGAGATCAAGGTTTGCCTTGAACACTTTTTCTTTTAATTCTTCTAACATAATATCTTTTGTTTTAAGTTGTTTATTCTATTTCAAGTTGAACGATGGGTCTTCCTCGTATGCTTTCTTGTTGAAGCGGTAGAGGGCGGCGCCTCGTTTCGAGTTGACTTTATCGATGAGTTCTGTTTTCTCGATGAAGTCGATATCCTTCACGCGTTTGCGGAAGTTGCGCTTATCAATCTCTTCGCCTATTACTGCCTCGAATACATGCTGAAGCTGTGTCAGCGTAAAGAGGTCTGGGAGGAGTTTGAAGCTTAATGGCTCATGATTGATGCGGCGGCGTATCTGTGCGATAGCGTTGCGGATCATGAGTTTGTGGTCTGAGTAAAGTTCTGGAAGTTCGTTCAGACTAACCCATTCCAATCCGTGTTCTACACGGAGGCTGTCATCATAGTCTTTCACATTGATGAGAGTGCAATAGGCGATAGAGATAACTCGCTCACCTGGGTCACGGTCGATGCGGCCGAAAGCTCCTACTTGTCTTATATAGAGGTTTTTCATTCCAGTAAGTTCCAGGATGACTCTGTTAGCTGCATCTTCGAGATTTTCTGTTGCGCCAACGAAACCACCATAGAGTGACCATTCGCCTCTTCCCGGGTCCATCTTGCGTTTGCCTATCAGTACCTGGAGGTTACTACCGTCGAAACCGAAAATGATACAATCGACGGATACTAATACTTTGGAGTATTCATTATAAAACTGGGTCATGGTCTTTCTGCTGTTTTGATGTAATGATTCAATGTATGTATAGTTGTGTTCTTTTGCTTGCTCTTCATAGAGCAGGCTCGAGAGGAAAATCAAGGAGTAAGAAGGAGAAGAAAGGATCGCGGATTTTTTCAACAGAAACAGTTTTGTCTGATCTTTGAGAAAATTCCAGACTCCTCACTTCTTACTCCTGACGTGAATAATATTTTACCAGAAGTATGCGTAGAATGCTGCGCAGAGGCCGATTACTACGAGGGTACCGATAATATCGAAGGCACTCCAACTCTCACGGATAGACTTCTTGAAGTCAGATGTGAAGGTGATTGCCTCTACCTGCTCCTTGCTTGGAGCTGGAGTGAAGCAGCTTACTACTACCATGAAGATGATGAGGAATACGAGCAACCAGCACTCGAATACGAGCCAGTTGGTCTGCCAGAACCATGCGGTGTAATCCCAGAATGCACCATCCATTGTTGCCTTACCTGTGTCAGTAATGACGTTGGTAACGAGGCGGAGCATACCGATGAGGAAACCGGTAATCATGGTGTATTCACCTGCCTTTGGAGTAATCTTCTTGAAGAAGATACCCATTGCAAATACGGCTACCATGGCTGGAGCCAGAAGTGACTGGATACCCTGGAGATAGTTGTACAATGTATCCATCTTCATCATGATTGGCAACCATGCGAAACCGAGAACTACAACTACTACGGTAGCGATACGGCCAACGAGTACGTAGTGAGCCTCAGACATGCCCTTCTTCAATGGCTTGTAGAAGTCCTCGGTGAAGAGGGTAGCGCAGCTATTGAAGAATGCTGCCAATGAAGCAACGAGTGCGCAGATAAAACCGATGGTTACGATACCCTTGATACCTGCAGGAAGTACGGTCTTTACCATGATGGCGAAGGCTGCATCAGTCTCGTTCATCTGGATAGCGCCCTTCTGAGCCAAGGCTGCTGCAATCATACCTGGGATGAGGAACATAAAGCAAGGGAGTACCTTGAAGAAACCGGCTGCGATAGTACCGCGGCGGGCACGCTTCATAACCTCTACGTTGCTCTCGCCAGGAACCTGACCGAGTACACGCTGAACGATGTGCTGGTCTGTACACCAGTACCAGAAACCGATGATGGTTGCACCGATGAATACTACGAAACCAGGATAATCCTGATACATAGAGTCACCTGCCTCCCAGTGGAACATGTGAGTTGTACCATAACCATTGTTCAGCTTGCCGCAGTAATCCATCATGTCGGCCCAACCGGCAGAGATGCTGCCACCGCCGAGGGTAGAGAGACCGAGGAAGAGTACGAGGAAAGAACCGATGACGAGGATAGGAGTCTGGATGGTTGACAATGTCATCACACCCTTCATACCACCGAATACGGTGAAGATGGTAGTGAGGATAATCAAGCCGATGGCACCAACCCAGAAGTTCAAGCCCCAAAGATATTCAAAGAAGATACCACCTGTAAGGGCTGTAACACTCACCTTAGTAAGGATGTAAGCTACGAGGGTGATGATAGAGAGCCATGAACCTGTGCGCTGGGTATAGCGGAACTTCAGGAAGTCTGGCATGGTGATGATCTTACCCATCTTGTTGATGAGCAACTGGTAGAAAGGTACGAACAGCCAACCCAAGATGAGGATCATCCAGCCCTGCATCTCCCAGTGTGCCATACCGACACCACTCTTGGCACCTGTACCAGCCAAACCAACGAGGTGCTCAGAACCAATGTTGGCAGCAAAAATAGCCATACCGATTACATACCATGGCTCACCCTTACCGAAGAGGTAGGCAGAAGAGTCTTCACCTTTCTGAGCCTTTCTGTCTTTCACGATTGCGTGCCAGACAGCCCAAATTACGCCGATAACTCCAATGGCGAGTATAGCCCAATCAAGCCATACGAATTCTGTTGAATTCCAATTCATAATTACTATAAGATTGTTTGTTTATTATTATTTGTTTATTCTTTTCTTTTATTGGATGCTTATTATGTTAGTTTCTTATCCAGCACATTTCGTTTTTTGTCATTGCGAAAACTTCTTGTTGGATGTTAGCTGTTCCGGCGGACTTTATCCGCCGGAACAGCTAACTTTTAAACTAACTTACGCTTACTTTTTAACGCTGAATTTGTAAGCGAGGTGAGAATAGTATTTCTCTCCTGGCTTCAATGTGGCATCTGTCCAATCCTTTACACCCTGAGTAATCTTGGTTGGAGAATCAGGATATTTCTGGCTCTCGAAGCAAACGCTTACGTGTTTAGGATACTTGATGCCATGCTTGCAGGCAATACCTGTGCCTTGGAAGTTACCGGTGTAAACCTGAATGCCTGGCTCGTTGGTAAATACTTCAAGAAGGATACCGCTCTTTGGTGAGTAGAGGCTTGCGCAAACTGTTTTGTCATCGCCCTTACCATTCTTATATGTGTTCAAACACCAGTTGTGGTCGTAACCTGTGGCATTCTTAATCTGATCAAAGTTATAATCAACCTTCTTGCCGATTTCTGCAGGTTTACGGAAATCCATAGGGGTTCCCTCGACACTCTTGATTTCACCAGTTGGGATGTAAAGTGAATCTGCAGGAGTGAACTTATCTGCATTGATGTACATTACCTGATCGAAACCTTCCTTAGATGGATCGCCATTCAAGTTGAAGTAACTGTGGTTGGTCATATTGACAACGGTCTCTTTGTCTGTTGTAGCGCCAAACTCGATGTCGAGTGTGTTGTCACTCTTGACTGTATATTTAGCTGTTGCTGTTACGTTGCCAGGGAAACCATTCTCGCCATCCTTCGCATTGATAGTGAAGGTAACGGATGAGTCGTTCTTCTCTGTAATGTCGTAAACCTGGTTCAACCATCCTGTAGCACCACCACCATGCAGGCAGTTGCCATTATCATTTGCCTTCAACTGGTATGTTGAACCAGCAAGTGAAAGCTTAGCATCCTTGATACGGTTGGCATAACGTCCTACAGAAGAACCATAATCTGAAGGAGAGTTAAGGGTGTCAGCATACTGATGGATATTATCGTAACCAAGAACCACATCTGTTGGCTTTCCGTCCTTGTTTGGAACGGAAATGGAAACGACGCGTCCACCATAATTGGTGAGGCAAACTTCCATGCCGTTTGCATTCTTGAGAGTTACTAACTCAGTCTTCTTGCCCAATACTGTTGAATCGAAATCTGCAGGATTCAAACCAGATTGTGTGAGACTTGCATTGCTGCTTGATGAACAAGCTGAGAGGGTAGCGATAGCCGCAAAACCAACTCCCATAAATAGGGTCTTAAATGTACTCATTTTTAGGCTGTTTTTTATTGTCTATTCATTTTGGGTGTAAAATTACAATTTTATTTCGAATCTGCAAGCGTTTCCCCTAACTTTTTTTCTTCTAAAGTGTCTTTTTAACACTATTTGTATGAAAACGTCTGTTTTTGTCTTATTTGGGACAAAAAAAAACTGCAGTTAGCAAATACTAACTGCAGTTCCTTATATTATAATATAATGTATATATTAGCAAACCTTGTGAGAACCCTCAGAGATGATTACAGGGTAAATCTCTGGAGCATGACCATATTTGGCTGTGAACTTAGCTGTAACGTCCTCAACGAACTTGTCGTAGATATCGTCCTTTACCAGGTTGATGGTGCAGCCACCGAAGCCACCGCCCATGATACGGCTACCAGTAACACCGTTCTCCTTAGCAACATCGTTTAAGAAGTCGAGTTCCTCGCAGCTTACCTCATATTCCTTGCTCAAGCCGTGGTGAGTCTCGTACATCTTCTGGCCTACTGTCTCGTAGTCGCCCTTCTCAAGAGCATCGCAGACTGCCAAAACGCGGTCTTTCTCGCCCAATACGAAGTGAGCGCGGCTGTAATCCTCTTCGCCTACCTCTGCGCGAACCTCTTCCAACTGTTCCCATGTGCAATCACGGAGAGTTTCGAACTTAGCTTCTGGGTGCTTTGCTGCAATGTGCTTAACAACATTTTCGCAAGAGTTGCGGCGGTCGTTGTATGGAGAACCTGCCAGCTCGTGCTTTACCTTAGAGTTTACCAGACAGAGTTTATAGCCCTTAGGTTCGAATGGGAAGTATTCAAATTCGCGGCTGTTGCAATCGAGGCGCATCAACTTACCTTCCTTGCCGAAAACAGAAGCAAACTGGTCCATGATACCACAGTTAACACCTACATACTTGTGCTCAGTAGCCTGGCCTGCGAGAACGAGATCCCATTTAGAAACCTTGTTGTCACCAAAGAGGTCGTTCAAAGCAAAAGCAAAACAGCTTTCAAGAGCAGCAGATGAAGACATACCAGCACCAAGAGGCACATCACCATAGAATGCTGCATTGAAACCCTTTACGTCAACGCCCAAAGCCTTCATCTCCTGGCAAACACCATAGATGTAACGTGCCCATGAAGCGCGTGGACCTTCAGGATCATTAACCTTGAATTCTACACGGTCCTTCAAGTCGATAGAGTAGAGCATGACGGTATCTGTTCCGTTAGGACGGATTTCTGCCATAATACCCTTATCTACTGCACCTGGGAAAACAAATCCACCATTATAATCGGTATGCTCACCAATCAAGTTAATACGACCTGGTGACATGTAGATGTTACCTGTTTTACCATCGAAATGCTTGATGAAGCGGCTTCTTACTTTTTCAATATCCATAATTAGTTAAGTTTTTGTTGAGTTGTTACTAAAGATTTGATTATATGATTTAGCCCCAAGACTATATAAGCCTTAGGGCTAATTTATTTCGTGTTATTAATCAACAGGAATATCCTTGTTGATGTTCTTGCAACCAGCTACAGCATAGAAGAACATGTATGCCATACAGATGAGAGGCACAATGTAACTAGCCATATAGCCAGCGTTGTCTGCGATGAAGTTCTGTACCAATGGCATCAATCCACCACCTACTACCATCATCATGAAGATACCTGAAGCCTGGGCTGTATACTTGCCAAGACCCTCAGTAGCAAGGTTGAAGATAGAAGACCACATGATAGAAGTGCAGAGACCGCAGAGTACCAGAAACATGGCAGCGATAGGCACTGTTACCATCTGGAATGATGTACCTGTAAATACAGGCATTTCTACTGTTGTTGACTTGCCGAGAAGTACGGCGAGGACGATAAAGATCATACCTGCACCATTGGCAATCATCATCATCATGCGGCTAGATACCTTGTCAGCAATAAAGCTAGAGCAAAGACGACCAACCAGCATCAGGAGCCAGTATGTACCTGCAACGAAACCACCGATAGCTGCTGCATTTGCCAAGGCTGTACCATTGATGAAACCACCACCATTTGCTGTTGTATCAGAAATGTAGAAGTTCAATGTTCCAGGAATGCCTACCTCAACACCTACATAAACGAAGATTGCGATAACGCCGAGGTTGAAGTGGCGGAAAGCCCATGGTGAATGCTCGAATACAGTCTTGTCTGTAGTCTTACCCATCTCTGGATCCTGGATAGGGATGAAGTTCAAGATAACGAATGCTGCTGCGAATACGGCAAGGGCAATGTAAAGTACGAGGTTCACATCTACCATTTTGGTATTAGCAGTAACAGTACCGATAAGGGCACCTACGAGCATTGGGGTTAAAGTTCCGGATAAACTGTTCAATGTACCACCGATGAGGTTCAGCTGGTTACCGCGGTTACCACCACCACCGAT
The DNA here is from genome assembly GCA_003463005.1 of Segatella copri. Lineage (GTDB taxonomy): Bacteria > Bacteroidota > Bacteroidia > Bacteroidales > Bacteroidaceae > Prevotella > Prevotella copri_I. The sequence continues at coordinate 27,751 of QSCI01000031.1, forward strand.
GAGGTTCAACATTGGGTTTACAACAGTATTCAAAATACAAACTGCGAAACCTGAGATGAACGCACCGAAGAGGTAAACAGCGAAGCCTGAGATGTCGGCACCGAACTTACCGGAAAGGAACTGGATGAGCACGCCTACGAATCCGGTAGCGATACCGGTGAGGGCGGTCTTCTTGTAACCAATCTTGGTGAGCAACTTACCTGCAGGGATACCCATGAAGAGGTAAGCCAAGAAGTTCATGGCGTTACCCAACATACCGATCATGTTAGCACTTCCGCTGTCAGCGAATACATTTTTCCAAATAACTCCGATAGGAGCAGCCAAATTCGTTACGAACGAAATCATGGCGTAGAGGAACATCATCGTGATAATGGCGATGATATTGCCATTTTTACTTTGGTTTTCCATTTTTTGATAGTTGATATTGTTATTTGTTATTATTATTTGCGAAAAGCTTGTTTATACTCTTTTTGAAGAGGTTATTGATTCTCTTTTATGGTAAAGAGGTTGCTACTCTTTTCTTCTAAGAGGTTGTTTCTTCTTTAAAGACGTTAAGACTTCTCTTTAAGATTGTTGTCGCGTTGGATGGGGTTTGTCATTCAAGCGCGAAAATGGAGCAAGTGCTGTTTAGAGTACCTGCTCCATGATTTATTCTGATTTATTTGTCAATTCCAAACTTATAGATTGTCTTCTGGGTGTATGTTTCACCCGGATTTAATCTACAACTTGGGAAATAGGTGTGATTTGGAGTGTCTGGGAACTTCTGTGCCTCGAAGCAGACTGCACTGCGACGTGGGAATGTTGCACCAAACTGTCCTGAGATACCTGCAAGGAAATTACCTGTGTACATCTGCAAACCTGGTTCTGTGGTATAAACCTCCATGGTACGGCAGCTTACAGGGTCTTTTATACGGGCAGCGAAACTCAACTCACCTTCTTCTGTCTTGTTCAATACATAGTTGTGGTCATAACCCTGACCATTCTTGATCTGCTCGTTGTCTGCATTGATGTCCTGACCAATTGGCTTTGGTGTACGGAAATCGAATGGCGTGCCCTCAACCTTCAAAATCTCACCTGTAGGGATAGAATACTTATCGATAGGGAGATAGTAGTTTGCGTTCACCTCACAGATGATATTGTCAACTGTTGGGGTAGGATTAGCAATACCCTGGATTGAGAAGAAAGCGTGGTGTGTCAGGTTGCAGATGGTTGTCTTGTTGGTTGTAGCCTGATACTTGATAACGAACTCATTGTCGTCGGTCAATGTGTAAGCTACCCAAACTGTCAACTCACCAGTGAAGCCTTCTTCACCATAAGGCTCGTGTATTTCAACACTACAGCGCTATCACTCATGCGGGTTGCATCCCAAACTTTGGTGTGGAAACCTGTAGGTCCACCATGCAGGTGGTTTGGACCATCGTTGCATGCCAATTGATACTCCTTGCCGTGAAGTATGAACTTGCCTTCTTTAATACGGTTGCCATAACGACCGATGAGCACACTCAAGAATGGCTCTGGTGAGTTGATGACGTCCTGTATGTTGTCATGGCCTTGGATGAGGTTGGCATAGTTGCCATCCTTGTCAGGCATCATGATGGCTACGACTGCTCCACCATAGTTAGTCACTGCAACTTCGTTGCCTTGCTTGTTTCTTAACACGAAGAGATCAGTCTTCTTGCCATTCACTGTGGTCTGAAAATCTTCTCTTTTCAAACCACACTTATTTGCTGGTTCTGTATTCATAATATCTCACTTTTTTTTAGTTACCTTACTTTGGTTTAAGTAATGTACTGCAAAGTAACTAAAAAAAATGAGTATTACAAATATTTTATGAACTTTTTGATTTAAAAAATCCTAAAACGATTCTGATAGCAAATCGGCAACGACGTAACTTGATCCGCCAATAAAGATAAAATCATCTTTTTTTGCGTTTGCTTTTGCTTTGTTAAATGCCTGTGCGATAGTTTGATAGCATGTTCCGTTTAAGCCGTGCTTTTGTGCGTATCCGTATAATTTGTCTACAGGAATCGCTCTTTTGGTTGATGGCTGTGTCCAATAGAAAATCGTGCTTTCTTTTGGCAACTTTTCTAATAGTCCCATTACATGCTCTACATCTTTGTCGTCAACCATTCCGAAGACAATATGTTTCGTATCGGCTTTGACGGATGCAATCTGAGGTTCCAGATACTCCCATCCGGCAAGGTTATGTCCCGTGTCACAGATGGTGAGAGGGTGCTCGTTGAGTTTTTCCCATCTGCCACGTAAGCCTGTCAGCTCGCATACATGTTCGAAGCCGTTCTTTATGCTTTCATCTTTGATTTCTATTCCTTCTTCCTTCAGACATTCTACGGCTGCGGATATGGTGCAGAAGTTCTTTTTCTGATAGTTGCCTTTCAGTTCGAAGTTCGTGTCTGCGTCAGTTGTATGTGCAAAATGGATAGGAGAATTCTGCTCATGGGCTTTCTTGATGAACACAGGTTGGGTCTCTTCGTTCCATTCGCCAATAACGACAGGAATCTGTGGCTTGATGATACCCGCCTTTTCGCCTGCAATCTCGCCGAGTGTATTCCCGAGGAATTGGGTGTGGTCAAAACTGATGTTCGTGATAACGGATAGGATAGGAGTGATGATGTTGGTACTATCCAGTCTTCCTCCCAATCCAACTTCGATGACAGCAAAGTCTACCTTTTGTTCTGCAAAATACTGAAATGCCATCATGGTGGTCAGTTCAAAGAACGAAGGATGTAGCGGTTCGAAGAATTTCCGGTTGTTTTCTACAAAGTCGATTACATACTCTTCGCTTACCATCTCACCATTTACGCGAATGCGTTCTCTGAAATCTACAAGATGTGGAGATGTGAACAGACCGACCTTATAGCCCTGGCTCTGCAGGATTGCAGCAAGGGTATGGGATGATGAACCTTTTCCGTTGGTTCCTGCAATGTGGATACATTTATATTGGTTATGAGGATGTCCGAAGTGTTCATCCATTTTATACATCGTATCAAGCCCAGGTTTGTATGCCTTGGCTCCAATCTTTTCAAAAACCGGCGTGCTGGTGAAAAGATATTCAACAGTTTCTTGATAATTCATGTTATATGTTATACCTTATTATATATACAGATAATCCCCGAAAAGAGCGAACCGTTCTTTCGAAGATAGTTCGCCCTCTTCGGGGATTGCTCTTTACTGTTTATTTTTTAAAGAGATTCTTGAAACTTTCAAAGAGAGATTTCTTCTCTGCATTATCTGCTTTGAAATTATCGCATTCCTTGAATTTCACAACAAGATTCTTTTCTTCTTTGGTCAGAGAGGTAGGGATGAAAACGGTAATATTGACGATAATATCACCACGGCCATAACCATATCCCTGAATAGCCGGCATACCTTTGCCACGCAAACGGATCTGTTTGCCTGGTTGTGTGCCTGGTTCTATTTTGATCTTCGTCTTACCATCCAAGGTAGGGACTTCTACCTCGCCACCCAAAGTGGCAGTTGCAAAGTCAAGAACAAGATTATGGTATAAGTCCTGACCAACACGCTCGAAATCATCGTTCTTTTCTACGCTTACCATTACCTGTAGGTTTCCGTAGAGACCATTGTGCTTGCCTTGGTTACCCTTTCCTTCAACTGTAACAACCATATCGTTGTCGACACCTGCAGGGATATTGATTTCTACGAGTTCCTCGCCCTTCACGATTCCGTCGCCACCGCATTCCTTACATTTGTTCTTGATGATAGTTCCCTCACCGCCACACTTTGTACAGGCAGCCTGGGTTTGCATCATGCCGAACATGCTGCGCACCGTCTTTAAGACATAGCCGCTTCCATGACATTTCGGACATGTTTCTGGCTGAGCACCACCTTCGCAACCTGTTCCGTGACATGCAGAGCAAGTTACATCCTTGCGAATCTTGAAGCGCTTGGTAACACCTGTTGCTGCCTCTTGGAGAGTCAGTTTTACTCTTACGCGAAGGTCGCCACCCTGGTAAACCCGCTTCTGTGAGCCGCCGCCGAATCCACCGCCACCAAAGCCGCTGAATCCGCCGTGTCCGCCAAAGATATCTCCAAACATAGAGAAGATGTCGTTCATGTCCATGCTGGCACCACCGCCGAATCCGCCGAATCCACCTTGTGGACCGTCGAAACCAAACTGGTCATACTGCTGGCGCTTCTGGGCATCGTGGAGAACTTCGTAAGCTTCGGCAGCTTCCTTGAATTTCTCTTCCGCCTCTTTGTTGCCAGGGTTGCGGTCTGGATGATACTTGATGGCTATCTTTCGATACGCCTTCTTTATTTCGTCTTCTGATGCCGACTTGTCTACGCCCAGCACCTCATAATAGTCTCTCTTAGCCATTTGCTTATTTCAAATATTGAATTTTCTTGCAGAATTCTAATGGAATGTTCTGGATTTTGAAAAATAATTCTTGATATTTCTTTCTTACTGACCTACAGCTACTTTGGCATGGCGAATCACCTTGTCGTTCATCGTATAACCTGTCTGGACGCAGTCAATGATCTTTCCCTTCTTGTCATCGCCCATTCCTGGAACCATAGCAATAGCCTCGTGGAAATCTACATCGAAATCCTTGTCGTTGGTTTCAATCTTCTTTACGCCAAGACCTTCGAGTGTCTTTACGAACTTGTTGAAAATCATCTGGACACCTTCCTTGATAGCCTTAGGGTCTTCGCTCTTGTCAGCGATGGCACGCTCAAAGTCGTCGAGAATAGGCAGAATAGCAGCTACAGTCTTCTCGCCGCCATTCAAAATCAGTTCTGCTTTCTCTTTAAGAGTACGCTTACGGTAATTCTCAAACTCAGCAGTCTTATAGAGTAACTGTTTCTTGAGTTCCTCTACCTCTTGCTGTGCTTTTGTTAAAGGATCAATCTCTTCTGCCTTCTTGTCAGCAGCGTCTGTATTGTTGTCACCTTCTTCTGCCTTGTTGTCAGTATTCTGATTTTCCTCAGTATTTTCATTTTGAGTTGTCTGCTCATTATTTTCGTTCTGAACAGTCTTCTGAACGTTTCCGTCCTCTATATTGATTTCTTTTTCTTTTGACATAGTCTTAAATTTTTTAAACATGATAATTCTTATTATTGGTTGCTTGACAAAAAGCGTGCCAACCCGATTCTCATCGAATTGGCACTATTAATTATAAGATAATTTGTGGTTGCTGTTTAAAACAGCAGAATAACTTTCTGTTTAGAATCCGTACATCTTAGCCTTCTGCTCCTTGATAGCTTCATCGTAGATATACTCATCATAAGACATAAGCTTGTCGATGGTGCCTGATGGAGTGAGCTCGATGATGCGGTTTGCCACGGTGTTGATGAATTCGTGGTCGTGGCTAGAGAAGAGGATATTGCCCTTGAAACCTACCAGGTTGTTGTTGAATGCCTGAATACTCTCCAGGTCCAAGTGGTTGGTTGGTGTATCAAGAATCAGGCAGTTGGCGTTCTGCAACTGCATGCGTGCAATCATACATCTCATCTTCTCACCTCCGGAGAGGACATTTACCTTCTTCAGTACTTCTTCGCCGCTGAAGAGCATTCTTCCGAGGTAGCCCTTCATGGCAACTTCGTTACCTGGACCATACTGGCTCAACCAGTCTACCAGGTTCTTGTCGCTCTGGAAGAATTCTGTATTATCGAGTGGGAGATAAGCTGTTGTGATAGTAACACCCCACTTGTAGTCACCTGCGTCAGCCTTTCGGTTGCCGTTGATGATTTCGAAGAGTGCTGTCATCGCCTTAGGGTTGTGAGAAAGGAATACTACCTTCTCGCCCTTTTCTATGTTGAAGTTTACATTGTCGAAGAGCACTGTTCCGTCTTCGTCGCATGCTTTCAGTCCCTCTACCTCCAGAATCTGGTTACCTGGCTCACGCTCCATCTGGAAGATGATGCCTGGGTATTTACGGCTTGAAGGACGGATTTCTTCAACGTTCAGCTTCTCCAGCATCTTCTTGCGGGATGTTGTCTGTTTACTCTTGGCAACGTTAGCTGAGAATCGGCGGATGAATTCTTCCAACTGCTTCTTCTTCTCTTCAGCCTTCATCTTCTGGTTCTGAGCCTGGCGGAGAGCCAACTGAGAACTCTCGTACCAGAAAGAGTAGTTACCTGCAAACATCGTAATCTTACCGAAGTCGATATCTACGGTTTGGGTACTTACAGCATCGAGGAAGTGACGGTCGTGAGATACTACGAGTACGGTTTGTTCAATGTTGCTGAGATAGTCTTCCAACCACTCAACTGTGTCGAGGTCGAGGTCGTTGGTAGGCTCATCGAGAAGGAGGTTGTCTGGGTTGCCGAAGAGTGCCTTTGCCAGCATCACGCGCACCTTCTCTGTATTAGAGAGTTCTCCAACGAGTTTGTCGTGGCGGTCTTCCTTTACACCGAGGTTCTGCAGAAGTTGTGCGGCATTACTTTCTGCCTCCCAACCATTCATTTCTGCAAACTTGAGCTCCAGCTCAGCAGCGAGGTTACCATCTTCTTCTGTCATCTCTGGCTTAGCATAGAGGCGCTCGCGCTCCTTCATGTTTTCCCATAATGGCTGATGACCCATCAGAACGGTATCCATCACGCGGAAATCGTCATATTTGAAGTGGTCCTGTTCCAAGACAGAAAGTCGCTCGCCTGGTCCCATTTCTACTGTACCCTTGTTTGGTTCAAGGTCGCCGCTGATAGCGCGGAGAAAAGTAGATTTTCCGGCACCGTTAGCACCGATGATACCATAAATATTACCATGAGTGAACTTGAGGTTTACATCCTTGTAAAGCACTCTCTTTCCGAATTGGATCGCAAGATTTTGTACTGTAATCATTATTTGTTCCTAAATATCTTTTATTCTGATTATATCTTTAATTCTGCTGCAAAATTACAAAAAAATATTTGAAACACAATGATTTATTGGCAAAAGTTACTAATTTTTAGTTAAAAACATGGTGGCTTTTTGTTATTTTGCAGAAAAGTCTTACTTTTGTAGGCTGAAACGGAGAAAATGCAGCATTGATTCTGTGTTTTTCATGTTAAGAAAATGATATCGATAACAATATGAGACAACAAAATAGAAAAGGAAATTTTAATAAGCATACCAATAATGCTTATGGCTACGGAAACCCAAATGAATATGAGCATTACAAGGTAGAAAAACCTGCTCCGTTGCTGGAATGGCTGATGGAGAATGTGAAGGGACCTAGCAAGACCAAGGTGAAGCAGACTCTGCAGGTAGGGGAATCAAGGTAAATGGCAAAACCATTACCCAGTTTGATTATGCCCTGAAGCCGGGTATGAAGGTGAGTGTGAGCAAGACAAAGAAGAATCAGGAAGTATTTAAAAGCAGATACCTTAAGATTGTTTATGAAGACAGATATCTGATTGTTGTCGAGAAAAACATTGGTATCTTGAGTATGGCAGCCGGTCATTCTACTCTGAATGTGAAAACGGTACTTGATGATTATTTTCATAAGACTCGCCAGAACTGCCAGGCGCATGTAGTACACCGGCTTGACCGTGATACTTCGGGCTTGATGATTTATGCCAAGGATAAGCAGACGGAGTTGGCTTTGGAGGATGATTGGCATCATAATGTGTACGACCGCAGATATGTGGCTCTGGTTTCCGGAGAGATGGAAGAAGATGAAGGTACCGTTGCCAACTGGCTGAAAGATAACAAGGCCTACATTACTTACAGTAGTGATACGGATAATGGCGGCAAGTATGCTGTTACCCATTTCCATACATTAGAGCGTACCACGGCTCATTCTCTGGTGGAGTTCAAACTCGAAACGGGCCGTAAGAATCAGATTCGTGTTCATACAGCTGATATGGGGCATCCGGTGTGTGGTGACATCAAGTATGGTAATGGTGATGATCCATGCCAGCGCTTGTGCCTGCATGCCTATGTGCTGTGTTTCTATCATCCCGTAACGCATCAGCCTATGGAATTTGAAACTCCGATACCGGCTGAATTCCGCAGGGCATTAAAGAATGACCGTTAATAGGGTGATGAATACTGATTGGTAGTTTATACTATATAATAATGTGATATGAATGATTTTGGATATTATGCGCTGGTATTGGTAGTCCTTGTTGTAGGGCTGTTTGTCTTAAAGAAGGTGGCTACCTGCATGATTAAAGCAATGGTAGCTGTTGTTATGGTAGCCGTGCTGGCAGTTCTTTACTGGCTCTTCTGTTGATAGTAGAGTTGTGTAATGATGACGGGATAAGATTTTAGATATTTTTGATTGGTAAATTGGTTGCGGTTGTCTGGGTGTAAACTTTGGATGGCTGCAACTTTTTTATAGTGATATTTAAAGAGATATAAAGTGATATTTAAAGGTGATATTAAATGGTAGGGAGAAATAAATAACAAAAAAGAGCATTTCTATAAAGAAATGCTCTTTTTGTACACCCTTAGGGATTCGAACCCTAGACCCACTGATTAAGAGTCAGTTGCTCTACCAACTGAGCTAAGGGTGCAACTATTTGTTGGTGACTCCGCAAGGATTCAAACCTTGAACCTCTTGATCCGTAGTCAAGTGCTCTATTCAGTTGAGCTACGGTTGAGCTACGGAGCCAAAACCGTTTGTTTCAGTGAAGCTTTGATAGAAGA
>QSCI01000310.1:0-569 GCA_003463005.1 Segatella copri
GTTTCATGGAAACCTCTCTGATGCGACAGCTTGGTAAGTTGGTTGAGGTTGTTTGCCATACCGATGAGGTTCTTGGCAATGGCAACCGTCTCTGTGTTGTGTCCGCTCACCACCTCGCCATTCAAGGCGGACTCACGGATGTACTCCGCCAACTTGCGGTTGGCTTTTCTTGCCCTCAGTTTCAATGCCTCATAGCTTGGCTTTGAGAACTTCACCGTGACAGACTTCGACAGCTTGCGAACCCTGCCTGTGGGCGGTCTTCCGCCCTTTCTCTTGTCTTGTTCCTGTACGTTTGTCATTCGATACACTGTTTACAGTTGGTACACTTACTTTCTGCGACCGCCGGGAGCAAAATTCCTCCGCCCTCATGGTGGAGCGAGGCGTTTTGGGATTCCCAAAACATAACCTCGCTCCCTCTCAGAACACGTTAGTTGGAACTACAGCCTTTCAGCTATCCACGTCCAAGGTCGCAGACCTTAATTCTCACAATTTGCGCCAAGCCTCGAAGTCCTCTTCATAAAGGCTTAGGTGGTGGCGCACGATGTTCTCGATGATGCCCGATACGCTCA
>QSCI01000311.1:0-567 GCA_003463005.1 Segatella copri
ACCCATGAGGGCATCGATATGTCGAAGAGCAGTGTCTGGACTTACAGAAAGATTCGCAAGAATCTCGCTGAGTTCATCGGGGAGAAGTATAGGTTGACTGATTTGGCTTTCGGACAGCTGACCGAGCCTTTCATCAGTGACTTTCACCATTACCTGCTTGACGAGAAAGGCTTTTCATCAGGAACCATCACCATCTATGTGTCGCTCTTCAAGAAGATGTGCCGCATCGCCTTTGAGCGAGGCCTGTGCAAGAACCTGCTGTTCGCCCATTATCGGGTTGGCACTCCAAGGGTTACGACACCCAAGGCTCTCAGCATGTCTGATTTCATAAAAATCCGTGATGTGGAACTGCCCGAAGACAAGCCGAGACTATCCGTTAGCCGTGACATGTTTCTTTTCGCCTGCTATGCAGGAACAGCCTTCATAGACACCGTTTCCATCACGAAAGCCAATGTCAAGGTGTTGGAGGATGGTGACAAATGGCTCATCTATAACCGCAAGAAGACCGGAACACTTGCCAGGGTGAAACTCCTGCCCGAGGCGTTGGAGCTGATGGCGAAATACGAG
>QSCI01000312.1:0-567 GCA_003463005.1 Segatella copri
GTCACCCGACTTTTGACGTTGGCTTCGGAAGCATCGGTGGCAGCACATGCAAGTATGGATTCCGGTTCACCAATGCTGGAGTTGTTTATCCGATCATCAACGGAGCGGTCTCAAATTCACACATCGCCACGGATGTTGACGGAACGGACATTTCCATCCGCAAGGAAGGCAAAAACATCTATCTGCGTGTTGACGGAACAGGAAGTGCTACAAGAACCATATCCCTTTCGGATGCAACTGACACAGACACAAATATGGGCATTATCCGAACGGAAGGAGCAGAGTCCGCCTTGAACATGGCAGGCTTGAGGACAGGAGGAATAGATGATGTCGGTTATATGGCAGAGTTGAGCTATGACCTCACACCGGACAGGGAGTTCTCGGACTATTGCCGCAAGCGTACCGTCATGCTCATAGACCCAAGCGGAGAAGGTGATTTCGACATCAACAGCAACAGCAACATAAGATGCTCCAAGCCTGATATGACAAGGGGCAAGACCATATTCCGCAATATCCTATGGGATGCAGACGGAAGCGGAAGCGATGTGTTCACATTCGCCTATTATG
>QSCI01000313.1:0-563 GCA_003463005.1 Segatella copri
CATTGGCTTCCTTGCTTCTGCCTTTGGCTCTGTTGCCCTTGGCATCCCATATCGCCTTGGTCACGCTCAGCTTGCAACTGAACTGTGCGATAGTTCCGTTGATTGTCACACGTCCCATGATAGGGACAATTCCGTTTCTCTCCTTGCTTCCGTTTACATAGAAGACTGTCTTGAATGTACTTCTCATAATTCCTTGCTTTTTGTTCTGTGCAAAATTAAATCATGAGAGTTGCATGGCAAATTCACAACCTGTGCAGAATTGAGAAGTAAAAACCGAAGCCGTTAAAAATGCTTATTAGGGCGTTTCTTTGAGGTAATGACTTGAAAGCGTTTCTACTTCTCAAATCCGCCATTTTCGCATTTCCTCACGAATGCCACAAAAAGCCAACGACTGCCACAACCACTTGAAACTCAAAACAAAAGCTCAAATCTGCTATTTTTTGCTTTTTTAGTCATTCTTTTTCCGAAAAACCTTGTATTTCCAGCCTCGCCGCCCTTGAAAGGCACCTGAAACGAAACGACCGATGCGACAGGAAGACGCAAAAAAAATGTCGGAAAAGGGA
>QSCI01000314.1:0-562 GCA_003463005.1 Segatella copri
TGAGCGTATCGGGCATCATCGAGAACATCGTGCGCCACCACCTAAGCCTTTATGAAGAGGACTTCGAGGCTTGGCGCAAATTGTGAGAATTAAGGTCTGCGACCTTGGACGTGGATAGCTGAAAGGCTGTAGTTCCAACTAACGTGTTCTGAGAGGGAGCGAGGTTATGTTTTGGAAACCCCAAAACGCCTCGCTCCACCATGAAGGCGGAGGAATTTTGCTCCCAACGGTCGCAGAAAGTGAGTGTACCAACTGTAATCAGTATATAGAATGACAAACATACAGGAACAAGACAAGAGAAAGGGCGGAAGACCGCCAACAGGCAGGGTTCGCAAGCTGTCGAAGTCTGTCACGGTAAAGTTCTCGAAGCCAAGCTACGAGGCTTTGAGACTGAGGGCGAGAAAAGCCAACCGCAAGTTGGCGGAGTACATCCGTGAGTCCGCCTTGAACGGTGAGGTGGTGAGCGGACACAACACAGAGACGGTTGCCATTGCCAAGAACCTCATCGGTATGGCAAACAACCTCAACCAACTTACCAAGCTGTCGCATCAGAGAGGTTTCC
>QSCI01000315.1:0-562 GCA_003463005.1 Segatella copri
TCTCTTCATGGTGAGGAGGGAAAGGACAAGCAAAAGGTTCAGGGACTTACTGCTAAGCAACGCAAAGCTCGCTATACCGAGGACCACGAAGGGCAAGCGGTAAAAGAGCGTGTGGATGAATATCTGATGAAGAAGACAGACAAGGCCATAGATATGGTCAAGTATGCCATCAAGCGAGGTGTTCGCTTTGATTACTTACTCGTAGATAGCTGGTTTACAAACACTAAGCTTGTGCGTTTCATTTCCAGCAGACATATCAAGTGTCACCTGTTGGGCATGATTAAACTGGGCAAAACCAACTATGCAACGAAGCATGGTAAGATGAATGCCAAGCAAATCATCAAGCACCTGCAAAAGGAGAAGGCATGCAAACACAACAAAATACTTCGCTGTACCTATTGTACAATGGACGTCAAGTTGGATGGCGTGCCAGTCCGTTTGTTCTTTTGCAAACGAGGACGCAAGGGAAACTGGAATGGGTTGTTGACCACAGACCTTTCTCTTAGCTTCCTTGAAGCGTATCGTATTTATGCCAGACGATGGGCTACCGAAGTTGCATACA
>QSCI01000316.1:0-554 GCA_003463005.1 Segatella copri
TAATGACAAGAAACAGCGAGTGGATGAACCACATCGTGAACCACCTCAACCGAATGGTTGACAATTTTGAACGTGCCGTGATGAACTACCGCCCCATGCTTGACGGTGAACGCTTCATGACGGACAAGGAGCTTTGTGCCAGGCTGCAACTGAGCCGAAGAACCCTGCAGGACTACCGAAACAACGGTGTCATCCCATATATACAGCTTGGCGGAAAGATACTCTACCGCGAGTCCGACATTCAGAAGATTCGGATAGCTAACTATCGTGAGGCGTACAGAATGAAGGGCTTGTAGGAGAAATACATGTCCTTGATGAGTGGGGTGAAATGAACAAGGCGACAACGTATAACTTACCGAGTGTGGTTGTTATAGGTTGTCGCCTCGTTTTATTGGCTATACCGAGTTGGTCGTGTTTGCCGAGTGTTCTCCGTATGGTCTGTATAAAATCTAATACCATGCTAAAACACACTGCGGTGGTTCGCCCAAGTGGCTGGAGGCGCAAAGCCTCCAAGGAACGTTGCTTTATGGCAGGTCTATGCCATTGCATTCTCT
>QSCI01000317.1:0-552 GCA_003463005.1 Segatella copri
CCTTGTCTTTCTTGGCTTTGCCCATAAACTTGCCGTAATCCTCGGTCATTCCCTTGAGAGAGGCTTTGTTGTTGCCCAGCTCTGCCGTCTTTGACTGCAATTTTGTTTCCGAGTCACGCTTGCCTTTGTTAAACGATTTGCGCTCACCCTCCAAGGATGCAATCTTCTTTTCCAGCTTCGCCTTATCAAGCAAGTCGGTATTTCCGGAGAGAATAGCCATATACTCTGAAAAATTCATGCCCGATTTCTCGTCCATCGCTCCCTCGTCAATGGTTCTCGCTCCCAAGGCTCCGCTTTTCAACTGCGAGATAAAAGTCTGCTTGCAGTGCAGGAGGTTGAACTTGTAAGAGTCAAGCGACTTTTCCACCGCATAGATGATGACATCCACCTTGTTGTCGGCATAGATTTTGGCAATCTCGTTGCCGGCACGCACACCTCGACCGTCACGCTGTGCCAAGTCTGACGGTCGATCGGGTAGGTCAAGGGCATTGCTGCCCTCTTCCCCCCTAAGAACCGTACATGAGAGTTTCCCCTCATACGGCTCAAGCTTTT
>QSCI01000318.1:0-548 GCA_003463005.1 Segatella copri
TAATGACAAGAAACAGCGAGTGGATGAACCACATCGTGAACCACCTCAACCGAATGGTTGACAATTTTGAACGTGCCGTGATGAACTACCGCCCCATGCTTGACGGTGAGCGCTTCATGACGGACAAGGAGCTTTGTGCCAGGCTGCAACTGAGCCGAAGAACCCTGCAGGACTACCGAAACAACGGTGTCATCCCGTATATCCAGCTTGGCGGAAAGATACTCTACCGCGAATCCGACATTCAGAAGATTCTGATGGCTAACTATCGTGAAGCGTACAGAATGAAAGGTGTATAGGAGAATATCCTTGATGAGTGTGTGAAATGAACAAGGCGACAACGTATAACTTACCGAGTGTGGCTGTTATAGGTTGTCGCCTCGTTTTATTGGCTATACCGAGTTGGTCGTGTTTGCCGAGTGTTCTCCGTATGGTCTGTATAAAATCTAATACCATGCTAAAACACACTGCGGTGGTTCGCCCAAGTGGCTGGAGGCGCAAAGCCTCCAAGGAACGTTGCTTTATGGCAGGTCTATGCCATTGCATTCTCT
>QSCI01000319.1:0-547 GCA_003463005.1 Segatella copri
CTAACAAAGTGAAATCTCATCTTGCGATTTGATTTACTTTAGTCTGAACTAAAGTTCATTACTTACAGTTTTGCTTGTGTCAATATGTCAAAGATCTTCTTGCCTTAAAGGCATGGTGGAGAATAACGGATTCGAACCGTTGACCCCCTGCTTGCAAAGCAGGTGCTCTAGCCAACTGAGCTAATCCCCCAAATCGAGAAGTAAAGAATGAATCAAAGTTGAACTTTGATTACACATTGGCTGCGCCGATGTGTAGTCCCAGGCAGATTTGAACTGCCGACCTCCACATTATCAGTGTGGCGCTCTAACCAACTGAGCTATAGGACTGTGTTGGTAAAGAGTAGCATCTCTGCCGAACATTCTCTATCTCTTATTTAATTAAACAGATGGTGCGTACAAGAAGAGAAGCGAACTTTTAAGTCCTGTTCCTAAATCTTCATAGGAAATTCGTCTCTCCAGAAAGGAGGTGTTCCAGCCGCACCTTCCGGTACGGCTACCTTGTTACGACTTAGCCCCAATTACCAGTTTCGCCCTAGGCCGCTCCTTA
>QSCI01000032.1:0-35604 GCA_003463005.1 Segatella copri
GGCAAAAGCTTTAAAAACATTAGAAAGCTTTTGCCCTTACAGGGCGACTTTGTTAATCGCGTTTTCAACCCAGGGTGTTGCCCTGGGCTAGGAGCTTCTGCCCTTTCAGGGCGTGTGGGGCAAACGATCTTAGCGTGTGGGGCGAACAATCCTAGAATGAATAAGAGAAACCTACTGACATGAATTCCTTAAACTGCCAGTAGCTCTGGTCATCCTTGCGCTTCACACCATCGTCGAAACGCGGATAGAGGAAGATGTTGGTAGAAATATAGCGGTTAAACTGGAAGGTAATGGTGTTTTCCCACTCTATTTCAGCACGCTTGTAAGTGGTGTATCCCCAGAGACGGGTTTTCCACTTGATATTGTCCGCTATCTGCCACGACAGGTCGAAGGTACACTCAGAACCGTAATCGGTCATGCCATGCTTCCCCTCATCCAGTCCGTACCGCGTAGCCAGCGACGCTCTGCCCACATACTTCCAGTTGAAAGCCAGAGGAGCCAGATGGGCACTACCCTTCAGGCGGTGATTGAACCAGTCTACATTATAATCCATACCGACAGAGAGGTTCAGATTGAATGGCGAGAAGAAATCGGAATAAACCGTCTTGTCATTACTCTTGTAACCATGCGTAAACTGAGTCTGGCCAATCAGCTGGATGGTATAATACCACTTCCTGGAAGCCTGCAGACCGAGCTTTCCGGTGTATCGGATCATATCGTCGCTCGTTTTCAGCGTATGAACCGTATCACCCTTCGAAGTCTGATAACCCAGGCGCATCTCCACCTTATTATCCCATTTTAGCTTCTGCTTGTTATTGTAATTGGCAAACATCGTCACTCTTCCGAGCACCGAATAATTGCTCTCACCACCCTTATACCAGTTGTCAGAAACATAGTTTTGCAGGAACTGCAGATAATAATCGCCACCTATGGTCCAGAAGTTAGGACGGGTGATGACGATATCCATCGGTGCCGCATCCACCTCAATCGCCTTCGGAGCCACCTGCTCTACGATGTCAGTATGATTCTTCTTCGGTTTGCTCTGCGCAGCCAGCGGTGCCCCCACCTCCTTGAGATGAGACTCTGTATTGCGCACCAGGTCGGGACGCTTGAGATATACCTCCATCAGCGTCTGGTCGAGCATCGTTCCGAGCGAATCCTTCACCCCATCCTGAGGCTTGAGTCGCAACATGCGGGCTACCGGCCCATGATAGAAGGTGAGCGGCGTAAAGAGCTGGGCATATCTGCTATCCCCGGAATCCATCTTCATGGAATCGATGCGCTGACGGCACATCAAGAGCGAGTCTGCATAGATTTCAGCCAACCTGTTCTTCGATGCCTCTCCGGGCGCCACCTTCTTCAATTTGCGCTGGGCAGAAACAGGCGACAGAGCCGAAAGGAACGCAAGAACGAGTAATCCAAATTTTATTTTCATACCTTAATTTTATAAATTTGGGCACAAAGGTAATAAATAATTCATAAATCTATGCCCTTTATTAGAAATATTTTTGCTCATTTCACAAAAATGTCGTAACTTTGCACCCAAATAATTCTAATTTAAATTATAAATATCGTGGCTGAAACAAAGTACATCTTCGTAACTGGTGGTGTGGTTTCTTCTTTGGGTAAAGGAATCATATCTTCATCCATCGGTAAACTTCTTCAAGCAAGAGGTTACAACATTACTATCCAAAAGTTTGACCCATACATCAACATCGACCCGGGTACGCTGAACCCGTATGAGCATGGTGAGTGCTACGTAACGGTAGATGGTATGGAGACCGACCTCGACCTCGGACACTACGAGCGATTCACCGGCATTCAAACTACGAAAGCGAATTCTCTCACCACTGGTCGTATCTACAAGGCAGTCATCGACAAGGAGCGTCGTGGCGATTATCTCGGCAAAACCATCCAGGTGGTGCCTCACATCACCGACGAGATCAAGCGCAACGTGAAGCTGCTCGGCAAGAAGTATCACTATGACTTCGTGATTACCGAGATTGGCGGAACCATCGGCGACATAGAGAGCGCCCCTTACATGGAGGCTATCCGACAGCTGAAATGGGAGCTGGGCAAGAACGCCATCAACGTTCACCTTACCTATGTGCCTTATCTGAAGGCAGCAGGCGAGTTGAAGACAAAGCCTACCCAGCACTCTGTGAAGGAACTGCAGAGCGTAGGTATTCAGCCAGATATCCTGATTCTCCGCACCGAGAAACATCTCGAAGAGGGAATCATGAAGAAGGTAGCCAGCTTCTGTAACGTAGACCTGGACTGCGTGATTCAGAGCGAAGACCTTCCTAGCATCTACGAGGTGCCTGTAAACATGCAGAACCAGGGCCTCGACACCGCCATCCTCCGCAAGATGGGCGAGCCTATCGGCGAAACACCTGCGCTGGGTCCTTGGAAGACATTCCTCGACCGCAGAAACAAGGCTACAGAGGTGGTAAACATCGGTCTCGTAGGCAAGTACGACCTGCAGGATGCATACAAGAGTATCCGCGAGAGTCTCTCGCATGCCGGTACCTACAATGACCACAAGGTGAAGATTACCTTCATCAACTCAGAATATCTCACAGAAGAGAACGTGGCAGAACAGCTGAAGGGACAGGACGGTATCGTCATCTGCCCAGGCTTCGGCCAGCGCGGCATCGAGGGCAAGATTATCGCCGCCACTATACCCGCACCCACGACATCCCTACCTTCGGCATCTGCTGGGTATGCAGATGATGGTCATCGAGTTTGCCCGCAACGTATTGGGTTACAAGGATGCCAACTCACGCGAGATGGACGAGAAGACTCCACACAATGTCATCGACATCATGGAGGAGCAGAAGAACATATCAAACATGGGTGGAACCATGCGTCTCGGTGCTTACGAGTGTGTGCTGAAACAGGGTTCACGCGTGTTCAATATCTATAAGAAGGAGCATATTCAGGAACGCCACCGCCACCGCTATGAGTTCAACAACGAGTTCCAGCAGGAATTTGAAAAGAACGGCATGATGTGCGTAGGCAGAAACCCTGAGAGCGACCTGGTAGAAATCGTAGAAATCCCAGGCTTGAAGTGGTACGTAGGTACACAGTATCATCCTGAATACCAGAGTACGGTGCTGAAACCACATCCACTTTTCATGGATTTCGTAAAGACAGCAATAGAAAACAAAAAGTAAATATTAGGAGTTAAAGGAGTGATCCCCTTTACTCCTTTAATTTCAAATTTTAAAAATGAACAAGAACAACATTATCGGTTTCCTCCTGATTGCCGTAGTGCTGATTGGCTTTAGCTGGTATAACCAGCCATCTGCCGAAGAACAGAGAACGGCATTCGTTCAGGACTCCATCGCCAAGCTAAACATGCCGAGATGGAAAAGGCCAGCAAGGCTGCCGCTGCTAAGCGCCAGACTGATGCCAAAGCAAAGGTTGAGGCAGACTCAACCGCCCTCTTCTATTCGGCACTCAAAGGCCAGGCTAAGAAGATTGTATTGAAAAACGAGAAGGTAGAATTAACACTCAACACCAAGGGTGCTACTGTAGAGAAGGCTGTCATCAAGGGCTATGTGGGACACAACCTGCAGGTGAAAGACGGTTCGGCTGATGCCAAGGACGTAACCCTCTTCGACGGTAACGACCAGAGCCTCAAGTTCATGCTCGAGGCTAAGGAGGCCAACATCATCACCAGCGATCTCTACTTCACTCCATCCAACGTGACCGACAAGTCTGTAACCCTGACCGCTGTGGCTGGTGAAGGCAAGACGCTCACCCTGACTTATACATTGGGCAATGACTACATGCTGCACATGACCCTGCAGGCAAATGGCATGGCGGGTCTGTTCTCACCTAATTATAATAAGATGGATGTTGACTGGAGCGACAAGGCACGCCAGCAGGAACGTGGTTTCATGTTCGAAAACCGTTACACTACCCTCACCTACCATAATGCAGAAGGCGGTACCGACCACCTCAACGAAGGTAGCGAGAAGATTGACGAGAAGATAGAAGAAGCCATCGACTGGGTATCTTTCAAGAACCAGTTTTTCTCTGCCATCATCGTAGCAAAGGATAACTTTGAGAAGGATGCGTTCATGACATCTATCCCTCAGGAGAAGGGTTCGGGTTATCTGAAGCAGTTCCAGGCTAAGATGAAGACAGCTTTCGACCCAACCGGTAAGAAGGCATCTGAGTTTGAGTTCTACTTCGGTCCTAACGACTTCCAGATTCTGAAGAATACCGAGAAGGAAAGTACCTTCGGCAAGGACTTGGAATTCCAGAAGCTCGTATACCTGGGATGGCCTATCATCCGCTGGATCAACCGTTTCTTCACACTCTACGTATTCGACTGGTTGAGCAACGTGTTCCCAATGGGTATCGTATTGATTCTCATCACCTTGCTCCTCAAGCTCATCACCTACCCTATGGTGAAGAAGAGCTACATGAGTTCAGCCAAGATGCGCGTGCTGAAACCAAAACTCGAAGCTGCTACAGCTCAGTATAACAAGCCTGAGGACCAGATGCAGAAGCAGCAGGCGATGATGGCGGAATATGCCAAGTATGGTGTAAGCCCATTATCTGGCTGTATCCCTATGCTGATTCAGATGCCGGTTTGGGTTGCGATGTTCAACTTCGTGCCTAATGCCATCCAGCTTCGTGGTGAGAAGTTCTTGTGGATGAACGACTTGAGTACCTTCGACCCAATCATAGAATGGAACACCAACATCTGGCTGATTGGCGACCACTTGAGTTTGACCTGTATCCTGTTCTGTGTAGCCAACCTGTTGTACTCTTGGATGACCATGCGTCAGCAGCGCGACCAGATGGTAGGTCAGCAGGCAGAGCAGATGAAGATGATGCAGTGGATGATGTATCTCATGCCATTGATGTTCTTCTTCATGTTCAATGACTACTCAGCCGGTCTGAACTTCTACTACTTCATCTCATTGTTCTTCAGTGCCGCTATCATGTGGACCCTGCGCAAGACAACCGACGACGAGAAACTCCTCGCCATCCTTGAGAAGCGCTATCAGGAGAACAAGAACAACCCTAAGAAGGCAAGCGGCCTGATGGCAAGAATGCAGGCTCTCCAGGAGATGCAGCGCAAGCAGCAGGAAGAGATGATGCGCAAGCAGGCAGAACTGAACGAGAAGAAAAATAATCTCGGAAAATAAAGATTACCAGATAAAAATGAAAGCGTAATGGATTACCTGGAAAAGGTGTTCATTACGCTTTTTTTGTCCCCGAAAAGGTATAATTTGTTAAATGATATTATAAATTATACCTTTTCGGGGGTATTTTCATTTTTTATTCGTATATTTGCCCCCGAAAGGGTATAATATAATATTATCCCATATATAATATTACCCGATAGGGTATAAAACAACAAGAATATGAGCAATACATTATCATCATACGTCAAGGAAATGCGCAAGCAATTCGGATTGACGCAAGTAGATCTGGCAGCGAAATCGGGCGTAGGACTCAGATTCGTAAGAGAACTGGAACAGGGAAAGGAAACTTTGCGACTCGATAAAGTAAATCAGGTCCTCCTCCTGTTCGGTCAGGAAATAGGCCCCGTTCCTATCAAAAAAGAATAAAAATAAAATATCATGAAACAAGGAAAAATATATCTCTACGACCAATACGTAGGTCTGCTGACGGAAGACGAGACAGGCTTTACCTTCGCCTATGATTCAGATTATCTGGCATCGGATGGTGCGGAAGCCGTAAGTCTGACGCTTCCCTTATCCGATGAGCCCTACCACGATACCGTGCTGTTTCCATTCTTCGATGGATTAATCCCTGAAGGCTGGCTGCTGAACATTGCAGAAAGCAGTTGGAAAATCAACCAGCGCGACAGAATGTCGCTCCTCCTTGCCTGCTGCAAGGATTGCATCGGAGCAGTCAGCGTGATTCCTACAAACGAATCTCCAGCAGAAGAAACGAATGGTTCATCCCAAAAACAGAAAGGAGAATAAGATATGGAGAAATGTCTATATTGTTATAAACCGCTCAAACCTGGTCAGGTAGATTACCATCCCGCCTGCGCACGCAAGCTCTTCGGCACCAAGGAAGCCCCTGTCTTACCCTACGTTAGAAAGGAAATTGGCGACCTGGCAAAACAGGTAGTGCGTGCCCAGACCACCCTCACCGGTGTGCAGGCAAAGCTCTCGCTCGATGTAAATCCGGGCGGAAAGAACGAACCATCCCGCTTCACCATCGTAGGTCTTTGGGGAAAATATATCCTCAAGCCACAAACCGACCGCTACCGCTGTCTACCGGAAATAGAAGACCTCACGATGCATCTCGCCGAAGCCGCCAAGATAGCTGTGGTTCCCCACGGACTGATTCGCTTTGCCGATGGTGAACTCTGTTATATCACCCGGAGAATAGACCGACTGGATGATGGACAAAAGGTTCCGATGGAAGATATGTGTCAGCTGTCAGAGCGCCTTACCGAATACAAATATAAAGGTTCCTACGAGCAGATAGCCAGACTCATCAAGAAGTATTCATCGTTCTCGCAGCTCGACCTCGTGAACTATTGGGAAGTGGTCATCTTCTCATGGATTACGGGCAACGCTGACATGCACCTCAAGAACTTCTCGCTCTACAACAACCGCAAGTTGGGTTATGGCTTAACTCCAGCCTACGACCTCCTCTGCACGAAGATTGTGATGCCAGAAGATACCGAGGAGCTCGCCCTGACACTCAACGGAAGAAAGAGAAAGATTCAGAAATCTGATTTCGTCAAGGTAATGACCGCCTCGGGCCTCAGCGAGAAGGTAATCAACAACATCGCCAAAAAGTTCCGCCGATCCATCGTAAAATGGCTCGACCTGATAGAAGCCTCCTTCCTTCCGGACAGCATGAAGAAGGAATACAAGAAACTGATTCTCAGCAGAGTTATGGCATTAAGATAATGTTTCTGTATAAAATAAAAACAAACACCCCCGAAAAGGTATAATTAATCAATCTACGAGATTAACTATAACTTTTCGGGGGTATATTGTTTAAAGCAAATTTGCTTCTTCAATAGTATCCAACCCAAATTTACTTCTTCAATACCGGCTCGCAGGTGATATCCACACCGAGCTTCTTGAAAATCTTCTGGTCTACATCACTCAGCATCACGGTGCAATGAGCCTGACAGCCGCGAAGCTTAGGCAACTGCTCCAATGCTTTCCTGCAGTTCTCATCATTCTCTGAAAGAACAGAAAGAGCTACCAAAACCTCATCCGTATGAAGACGAGGATTGTGACCACCGAGATAATTCACCTTGGTATGCTGGATAGGCTCAATCATTGACTGAGGAATCAGCTTCAATTCATGGTCAATACCTGCCAAGTGCTTGGTAACATTCAGGAGCAAGGCGGCACTACAGCCCAGCAACTCGCTGCTATGACCGCAGATAATTGTACCATCCTCCAACTCAATGGCAGAAGAGGTATGCCCCGTCTCCTTCTTATGATTCTTGGCAGCTACCGTTACCTTGCGGTAATCAGTAGTAATCTTAGCCTGATTGAAGAGCATCTGAATCTTATTGATCTCATCTTCATTGCAAGCACCAGCCGCCATCTTGTTGGTAGCCGCATAGTAACGGCGGACAATCTCATTCTTGGATGCCTCGCAGCAAGCCTCATCATCAGAGATACAGAAACCTACCATGTTCACACCCATATCCGTAGGCGACTTGTATGGATTGCTACCATAGATACCCTCGAACAGCGCATTGAGCACAGGATAAATCTCTACATCACGGTTATAGTTGATGGCTATCTTGTTGTAAGCCTCCAGATGGAACGGGTCAATCATATTCACATCGTTCAGATCGGCAGTAGCTGCCTCGTATGCGATGTTCACAGGATGCTTCAATGGGAGATTCCACACAGGGAAGGTCTCAAACTTGGCATAACCGGCACGCACACCACGCTTGTTCTCATTATAAAGCTGACTCAGGCAAACCGCCATCTTACCGCTGCCAGGACCCGGCGCAGTAACAATAACCAGAGGACGCTCTGTTTCAACATAATCGTTCTGACCGAAGCCCTCGTCAGAGGCAATCAGACTCACGTTGTGAGGATAGCCCTCGATGAGATAATGGCAGTAAGTCTTGATGCCCTCGCGCTCCAGACGCTGCTTAAAGGCGATGGCGGCAGGCTGGCCATTATAATGAGTGATGACAACAGAACCCACCATGAAACCACGGTTTTGGAACTCACCACGAAGGCGCAAGACGTCCTCATCGTAAGTAATGCCCAAGTCGGCACGCTTCTTGTTCTTCTCTATATCGGCTGCACTAATCACGATAACAATCTCGATGCTATCGCTGATTTTCTGGAACATGCGCAGTTTGCTGTCAGGCTGGAAACCCGGCAAAACTCTGCTGGCATGATGATCGTCAAAAAGTTTACCGCCCAATTCGAGGTAAAGCTTTCCGTCAAACTGTGAGATTCTCTCCTTGATGTGTTCTGACTGAATCTTCAGATACTTCTCGTTATCGAAACCTATCTTCATACTACTTTAAATAAAACTATATCGCTATTATTTTGCAAATTTGACTGCAAAAGTACAAAAAAAACTGGCTATAGAACAATGTTTTACGCAAATTATTCTTAATTCTCAAGGATTTGCCGTATCTTTGCATCTTGCAATGGGCAGCATAACATGTCATATCGCAAAAACATGAAGTTTAAAAGAAAACATAACCGACAAATGAAAAAGAATTTACGTACCGCCTCTATCTGCGTGCAGGGAGGCTATGAGCCAAAGAACGGCGAACCGATTGAAGTGCCAATTTATCAAAGCACTACTTTCAAGTATGACAACTCTGAGGAGATGGCTATGCTCTTCGACCTGAAGAAGGAAGGCTACTTCTATACCCGTCTCCAGAACCCTACCAACGATGTTGTGGCTAAGAAGATTGCCGAACTCGAAGGTGGCGTGGGAGCCGTATTAACCAGCAGCGGTCAGGCTGCCAACTTCTATGCAGTATTCAACATCTGCGAAGCGGGCGACCATATCGTTACATCTAATGAGATTTATGGTGGTACCTTCAATCTCTTCGGCGTAACCCTGAAGAAACTCGGCATCGAGTGTACTTTCGTGAATCCGAACGATAGCGAAGAAGAAATCCAGAAGGCTTTCCGCCCTAACACCAAGGTTGTTTTCGGCGAAACCATCAGCAACCCGGGCTGCGCAGTACTCGACATCGAGAAGTTTGCACGTATTGCTCACAAGAATGGGGTGCCTCTCATCGTTGACAACACCTTCGCTACGCCTATCAACTGCCGCCCATTCGAATGGGGTGCCGACATCGTTACCCACAGTACTACCAAATATATGGATGGTACGGCTTCACAGGTAGGTGGCGTGGTAGTAGACAGCGGCAACTTCGATTGGATGGCTCATGCAGATAAGTTCCCAGGTCTCTGCACACCGGATGACAGCTACCATGGTCTGACCTATGTGAAGGCTTTCGGCAAGATGGGCTACACCACCAAACTCGTAGCTCAGCTGATGCGCGATCTCGGCAGCATCCCTGCCCCAATGAATTCGTTCATCCTCAACCTCGGTCTTCAGAGTCTCCACCTCCGTATGCGCCAGCATTGTGCCAATGCACAGAAAGTGCAGAGTTCCTGCAGAACGATGAGCGTGTGGCTTGGGTTCATTATAGCGGTCTGGAGGGCGATGAGTATCATGCGCTTGCCCAGAAGTATATGCCAAACGGCACCTGCGGTGTTATTGCCTTCGGATTGAAGGGAGATCGCGAGACAGCCATCAAGTTTATGGATTCTCTCGACATGATCAACATCGTAACCCATGTAGCCGATGCCCGCACCTGTGTGCTCCATCCAGCCAGTCACACTCATCGCCAGCTCAGCGAAGAGCAGCTGAAGGAAGCAGGTGTTGCGCCAGATCTGATTCGCCTCTCTGTAGGTATCGAAGATGTAGAAGACATCCTCGATGATATCAAGCAGGCTTTGGATCAGATTTAAGACCAATAGGATACATAACAACAAAGCAACATTATAACAGTAAAATTAGAAACATGATTAAAGCTATGATTTTAGCTGCTGCAGCTCTCACGATGAGCACAGCAGCTGATGCACAGACTATGATTCAGAAAAATGACATCAAGGTAGAAAACCACCTGATGACTTCTGAGGCACTCTGGGCAATGGGACGTATCGGTGGCGCCGAAGCTTCGCCTAACGGCAAGCAGGTGGTGTACCAGGTGGGTTACTACAGTGTAAAGGAGAACAAGGGTCATCAGATGCTCTTCATCATGGATGCCAACGGCAAGAACCAGAAGGCATTGACCACCGATGCCAAGAGCGAAACAGATGCTGCCTGGATTCAGGGCGGACAGAAGATTGCCTTCATCCGCGACGGACAGCTCTGGAGCATGAACCCTGACGGTACAGGCAGAAAGCAGCTTACCAACGACAAGTTGGGCATCCAGGGCTTCCGCTTCTCTCCTGACGGCAAGAAGGTAATCCTCATCAAGGAACTCCCTTACCACGGAACCATCAAGGAGAATCCTTCTGATCTCCCATTGGCTACCGGCCGTCTCGTAACTGATATGAACTATCGCCACTGGGACCACTACGTAGAGAGCCTTCTCCATCCTTTCGTGGCTGATGTGGCTGAAGACGGTACCATCAATGCCGGCGAAGACATCCTGAAGGATGAACCATTCGAGTGCCCTATGGCTCCATTCGGTGGCATCGAGCAGCTGGCATGGAGTCCGGATTCCAAGACCATCGCCTATACCTGCCGCAAGAAAGAGGGCGTTCAGTATGCCATCTCTACCGATTCTGATATCTATCTATATAATATAGGTACGCGCGAGACAAAGAACCTCTGCAAGGAGGCTGGCTATGTTGAGCCTAAGATTGATGCTACCAAGAGCATGAAGAACCAGGCTGTCAACGCTCCTGAGAATCTGAAGAACAATCCGGGTTACGACGTGAACCCTCAGTTCTCTGCTGACGGCAAGTACATCGCTTGGCAGAGCATGGCTCGCGACGGCTACGAGAGCGACCGCAACCGCCTCTGTGTTTACGAACTCGCTACCGGCAAGAAGAACTATGTATCAGAGAAGTTCGACTCTAACGTAGAGGGCTTCGTATGGAACAAGGACAACAAGAGCCTCAGCTTCATCGGCGTATGGCACGGAACCCTGAACCTCTATCAGGCTAACTTCAAGGGCGAAGTGAAGCAGATTACCAACGAGTGGGCTGACTACGGAAGCATCTCGCTTGCCAACAACGGCAACAAGCTTCTCGCTACCAAGGCTAGCATGAGTCATCCTACTGATATCTACATCGTAACTCCAGGCAAGGATGCCAAGAGTACCAAGGTAGAGCAGATTACCCGCGAGAACGACCATATTCTGAGCCAGTTGAATATGGGTAAGTGTGAGCAGCGCTGGGTGAAGACTACCGACGGCAAGCAGATGCTGGTATGGATCATGTTACCATCTAATTTCGATGCCAACAAGAAGTATCCTACCCTTCTCTTCTGCGAGGGTGGTCCTCAGAGTCCGGTAAGCCAGTTCTGGAGCTACCGCTGGAACATCCAGATCATGGCAGCCAACGGCTATGTTGTCGTATTGCCAAACCGCCGCGGTCTCCCTGGTTTCGGAAGCGCATGGAACGAAGAGATTTCTGGCGACTGGACAGGCCAGTGCATGAACGATTATCTTTCAGCTATTGATGATGCTGCCAACAATCTTCCTTACGTAGACAAGGATCGTTTGGGTTGTGTAGGTGCCAGCTTCGGTGGTTTCTCAGTATACTATCTCGCCGGTCATCACAATAAGCGTTTCAAGGCATTCCTCTCTCACGATGGTGCTTTCAACCTGGAGAGCATGTACACCGATACAGAGGAGGCTTGGTTCTCTAACTGGGAATACGAGGATGCTTACTGGAACAAGGACCAGAGTGCCAACGCCAAGAAGACTTACGAGAACAGTCCTCATAAGTTTGTAGACAAGTGGGATACTCCAATCCTCTGCATCCACGGCGAAAAGGATTACCGTATCAATGCCAACCAGGGCATGGGCGCCTTCAATGCAGCCCGCATGCGTGGCATCCCAGCCGAACTCCTCATCTATCCTGATGAGAACCACTGGGTATTGAAGCCACAGAACGGCGTGCTCTGGCAGCGCACCTTCTTCGGCTGGTTAGACAAGTGGTTAAAGAAATAACAAATAAAAAAGCTTGCTCCGTAATGAAGCAAGCCTTTTTTATATATTATAATTCTAAGATTTAGCTTACGCGGTTCAACTTCTTGATGATAGAGAAGATGAAGAGAGCTGAAACCAGACAGATACCTGCGAGAACACCCCAGATGGCAATGAGGTTGAAGTTCTGACCCCACATGATGCCAGGAATCATAACCAACTGGTTACCGATGGCTGTTGCACCGAACCAGAGACCCATCATCAAACCAGCATACTTTGGAGGAGCTACCTTCGATACAAATGAAATACCGATTGGAGAAAGCAGAAGCTCTGCGAATGTAAGGATGAGGTATGTAGAGATGAGGAGGTTAGCACTTACACGTGTACCCTCTGTAGTAGGATCGCCCTGTGTCAAAGGAAGCTCCAAACCCATAGAACCTACAGCCATCCATACAAAACCGAGAGCAGCAACGAGCATACCCAAACCAATCTTCTCTGGCGATGTAGGCTCCTTGCCTATCTTGTGGAGCCATGAGAACAAAGCAACGCTCACTGGTGTCAATGCCACTACATAGCATGGGTTGAACTGCTGGAAGATAGGAGCCTCAACATCTACGGCACCTTCAAGGTTGCTGTACTTGTAGAAGAGGAAAGCGATGGCAGCAACAATAACACCAAGAGAGATGCCCTTACCCTTGCCAGTCTTGCTCTGTGCCAGACCGAAACAACCGTAAACCACGAAGATGCAGGCTACGAGGTTGGTAACATCGAACGCCATTGACTGCAGACCCTCTGAAGTCTTCTGTGTATAATCGCGGGCAAAGAGTGTCAATGTATTACCGTTCTGATGGAAAGCCATCCAGAAGAAGATAACCACAGCGAATACGAGACAGAGGCAGATGATGCGCTCCTTGGTCTCAGCCTTAGAAAGTTCGTTTGTCTCCTTGGCAGAAGTCTTATCATCCTTACTCTTGGTCTCTGAAGCAAGAACATGCTTGTATGTAAAGCTGAAGGCATAGTAGATAGCGATACTGAAAATCAGTGAAGCACAAGCCACGGCGAATGCGAAGTGGTATGAATCTTCCACCGACACGCTCAGGCTCTCCTGCGCCCACTTCATAATCTTGATGGCAGCAGTAGGAGCAAACATAGCACCGATGTTGATAGCCATATAGAAGAGTGAGAAACCGGAATCACGTTTGCTGGCATACTGTGGCTCATCATAGAGACGGCCTACCATCACCTGCAGATTACCCTTGAACAGACCGGTTCCCAAAGCGATGAGAATAAGTGAAATACCCATAGCAGCAACGGCAACGGTTTCCTTGCCAAGAGGAAGTGAGAGAACAAGATAGCCGATGAACATGATGAAGATACCTGTGGTAACCATACGTCCAAAGCCAAACTTGTCGGCTGCAATACCACCGATGATAGGAAGGAAATAAACCATCATCAGGAATGTAGAATAAATAGTACTTGCCAATCCAGTTTCAAAACCGAAGTTGGCCTGCAAATAAAGCAAGAACACAGCAAGCATGGTGTAATAGCCGAAACGCTCACCCGTGTTTGCCAAAGCTAAGGCCCACAGACCTTTTGGTTGATTCTCAAACATAATTTTTTGTTTTGTTGTTATTTTATTATTTAGTTATTCTTTTCTCGCAATTTTTGTGCAAAGATACATAAATTATTCCATATTTCAAACTTATTGCACCAAAAAGCGCACTTCACATAGCATTTTTCTACTAGGAACCGGCTAAAATTCTAAAAAACAGACAAATCAGATTAAAAAAATCCGTTTATATTACAACGTAATTGCATTTTTTTTCGTACCTTTGCACCCCGAAACCATGAGGAGGTTTCGGGATACACAAAAATACTTCAAAAAATTCTAAATAGAAAGGTAAAAGGATATTTATGAGACAACTTAAGATTAGTAAGAGTATAACCAACCGTTCCAGTGAAGCACTCGACAAGTACTTGGTGGAGATTGGTAGAGAGCCTATGGTCTCTATCGATGAAGAAATCGAACTTGCCCAGAAGATTCGCAAAGGCGGTCGTGAGGGAGAACGTGCCAAGGAGAAATTGGTAAAAGCAAACCTTCGTTTCGTTGTATCTGTTGCTAAGCAATATCAGCACCAAGGTCTTTCTCTTACCGACCTCATCGACGAGGGTAACATCGGTTTGGTAAAGGCTGCTGAAAAGTTTGACGAGACCCGCGGCTTTAAGTTTATCTCATACGCCGTATGGTGGATTCGTCAGAGCATCCTGCAGGCTATTGCTGAGCAGAGCCGTATCGTTCGTCTGCCTTTGAACCAGGTAGGTGCATTGAGCAAGATTAGTGCAGAAATCAGTAAGTTTGAGCAGGAGAACCAGCGCAAACCTTCTGTTGCTGAGCTCGCTCAAATTACAAAGATGGAAGAAAGCAAGATTGACCAGACTATCAAGGCAGATAATCACCACATGAGTATCGATGCTCCATTCGGTAGCGATGATGACGACAATGCGATGGTCGACGTGATGGCTTCGGGTGATGACAGCCGTACCGACAAGGGTGTTGACTTCGAGTCTATGGCGAGCGAGCTTGACCGCGTTCTCAACTCTGTATTGAAAGACCGTGAGCGCAAGATTCTGTGCTACTGCTATGGTATCGGTTGCCACGAGAAGGGTTTGGAGGAAATCGGTAGCGAGTTCAACCTTACCCGTGAGCGTGTTCGCCAGATTCGCGAAAAGAGTATCATCAAGCTCCGTGATAGCGGTAAGATCAAAATCTTGATGAAGTACTTGGGATAAGTTAAGTGAAGAGTGAAGAATTCTTTTGCTTTTCTTCACTAAGTTTTGAAGACGAGAGAAAAATAGATAAAACCAAGTTGCTCATAGCAACGAAAGTAAAAAGGGGCAATCAGTTGGTTCATCCCAATCTGATTGCCCTTTCTCTATTAACTATAAACTGTTAACTATTAACTATTCACAAAGTTACCAGTCTTGTCAAGAAATCCGTTCTCGCCATCTTTTGATGCTTCGAAGTAAGGATATTCATCACGCAAGCAAATTTCGTCGTAAAGGAAATCCGCCACTACCGTATCGTTACCATCCGGCATTACCAGTCCCATCTTACCATTCTTCTCAGCTATTACCGGCATGATGCTCAAGTCATCATTATAAATGTAGCAGGTGCGCAAGAAATCATAAATTGGCGAGAGTAAGATGTTGCTTGATGATCTTTCATACCGAACTTTCCATCCTGCTCAAATACTTCATGATATTGAATGTATTTCGCCTTGATGCGCTGGTAATAGAAAACCATCTTGCGCTTATCGTTGACAAAATCCAGCATATACTGGAAGGTGTCACAATAGTTGGCTACCGAACGGACCAGAATCATCTTCAAGTCAAGACCATCCAATGCTTTTCTGTTCAGATCAATATACTTGGCTATCGCCTTCTCCTTCTCTGGTACAGAGAGGCTGGCTAGCCTTTCCTCAAATTTCAACATAGCTTGCTTGGTACCCGACATACCCTTGATATACCGGTGTATCTGTCTGCCCATCTCAGAACATACAAACTTGTCAATCTCCTGCTGCTCTATCGGGTCAGCATAGTCCTTAATCAATGATTCAGGTGTCGCATTCATGGTTATTTCCTTTCTTTTAAAAATTATACTTTCACTCTTCACTTATTTCACATTAGGCTTCTGCAATCCATATCCCTTTCTCTTATCTTCAAACAAGAGGAGGAAAGAGATGATAATAGCAATCACACCGAAGGCTGCAAAGATAGTCATCGTCTGGGTATAGTCGATAACACCATCAGCACCCGTGTTAGCCTGGTTCACCTTACCAATCCATACCGGAATGAGAGCCAGTCCGATGTTCTGGATATAGAAGATAAGGGCGTATGCAGTTCCTAAGAGTTTCATTGGGATAATCTTTGGCACAGATGGCCACATGCTGATGGTACCAGTCCAAATGCAATGCCCAGGATGAGCATCAGCACGATGGCAAGCACCCATGAGTTGATTGGCAGGGCAAACATGACGTGTACAAAGGTCAGGAGGCAACTGCCGATAATCATCAGCGTAGCACCCTTGCCATACTTATCGTATATACTACCGAAGAGCGGTGTGAGGAAGATGGTACCGAATGGCAACATCGCAGGAATCAGACCTGCCAAATTAGCATCCACACCATACTTGAAAATCATCAGTTTGGTGGCAAACTTCAGGAATGGAAATACACCGGCATAGAACATCAGGCAAAGGAATGCCACATACCAGAAACCTGTTGTCTTGAACAAACCGCCCAAGTCTGAAAACTTGAAACCTTCTTCCGGTTCTGTAGCTACAGCTGCTGCAGAAGCATCCTCCTTCTTGTCCATCACGCAATAAACCAGATAAACCAGTACACCTGCGCAAAGCAATACGGCACCTAAAGCAACAGAAGCAGAAACACCGCCCATTGCCTTGGCAAAAGGAAGAGAAGCACTCAGAGCTGCAGCAGTTCCCAAACGAGCCGTAGCAACCTGTACACCCATTGCCAGAGCCAACTCATGGCCCGTAAACCACTTCACGATGACCTTGCTCACTGTGATACCGCATATCTCGCATCCTACACCATAGATGGCAAAGCCAAGAGCAGCTATCACTACCTGCGTACTATAAGTACCGAAGAATGGTACAGCAACCATTCCGTCAAACTCATGACCTAAAGCATACCACTTCAACAAGGCTCCACCAAACATCAGGACGGTAGAGAGGATACCAGTGAAACGGATGCCAAACTTATCGAGGATAAGACCACCGAAGAAGAGAAGCAGGAGGAACACATTGAAGTATCCGTAAGCTCCAGAGAAGAAGCCGTACTCATCCGAATTCCATCCGAGTCCGAGACCATTCTCTGCTCCCTTGGCTGCTGTCAAGAGAGGCTCCAGTGGAGACATCACATCTGTAAAAAAGTAACCGAACATCATCGTGATACTCACGATGAGGAGGGCGGTCCAGCGAGCTGACTTAGAGTCGCTCAATTTCATCTGCATTTTTTCTGTTGTACTCATTTTCTTTAAAACATAAATGATAAACCCGTTATCATTATTTATTATCAATTATTAATTATCATCTATTTCCGTTTCACGTTCTTCGTTCTGGTGATATCAAAGAGATAAGAGAGTTTCAGAACAATCTGTCCGTAGTTACTCTTTCCGAAATAATCACGCTTAGAAGCACCGTAGATATTTCCCAGACCATAGTAGTATCGGGCTTCGGCAAGGAAATGCCCCACCTTCGGAATACTGTATTCTGCACCCAGACCCAGGGCGATACCATAATCGAGCTTGTTCTTGACTGCCATCGTATCCTGAGCCACCACCGGACTTACACGGTTATTGTCGGTTGCCGGCATGTGCTCTACCGAGAAGTTGGTCTTCTGCGAATCACTCAGATAGAGACCAAACTGCGGACCGGCATTCACGAAGATATTCAGTCCTCTTGTCTCCCTACCCCATGCCAGATGCGCAAAGATTGGCACCTGAATATAATTAATGGTACGCTTGTAAGCCATCGCCTCTTTGGTTTCGGTGATAATCACCGGATTATTCTCCATATCCAGGATATCCTCTTCCCATCCTGCCTGTGCATAGTTTACTTCGGCATAGATAGAACAGATGGTCTTGAAATATTTCTCACAGGTATATCTCATCGAGAAACCGCCCGTCAGTCCGCCGTGCTGCTTCTGCTGTACCTCGGGTATGAATCCTACGCTACTCATCATATAGCCCCCATTAAAACCGATGGCGAAATCATTACGATGCTCTCCTATCTGTGCCGAAACTGGAATTCCGAAGATGAGCATCAGAATCAGCAGCCCAATATTTCTATTCATTATCAACTATAAATTGTAAACTATAAATTGTAAACTATAAACTAGTACTTCACCGCCTCTATCTGATGATTAAAGGTATAGTGAATCAACTGGAAACTCTTGTTCTTGTATCCTCCTCTACTGGTCTTCTCGAAACGGAGTGGAGTCTGCACGGGCTGGTAAGTCATCTGCTGGCGCTCACCAGTAAAGTTCTTGCCATATCTCTTGACGCCCTGAATCAGATACATTCCGTGATCGAAACCGGTGATGGCGAATCTTGGCTGTGCCACCATCATAGGCTGATGGAACCATCGCTCATAACGGCTCTCAAGCGCCTTGGTCTGTGCTGAGTTCGGGTTATAATAGAAGGTGGAAGGGATATAAGTATCATACTTATAGAATCTTTCCAGATTATACTTGGCATACATCAGCCATTCAGTATAGCCGAAGAGCGAAATAGCTGCACCCGGATACTTCGCATCAAATTCGTCGAGCTTGTTCAACACCTGAGTCAACTGTGGCGAACGTCCCGTATTCAGGATAATCACATTCTGCTTGGAAGGCATGAAAGCTTGGCAAACTGATCGATACTTGAATTCACATTGGTGATGCTATAATTGATTTTCCTGCGTTCCAGTTCCTTGCGCAGACCGAACGTAAAGTTGCCCTTTCTCGAAGTAGAATCATTGCAGTCTACAAAGATAGGATGCACATTGGTAAAACGGCTCAGGAATGCCTTGATGGTCGCATCATTCAGCGCATCATCGCTCTGATAGACCTGGAAAATCTCTTTGTTTCTTTCTACATCATCTCCGCTGATAGAGAACGGAATCACCATTTTGATGCCGTAGGTCTTGCAGAAGTTGGTCAGCGGAGCCACCTGCTTGGTATAAAGTGGACCAAAGATGATGTCGCATTGGTTAGCGCCCTCCTGCAAGAGTGTATTCCGGATATCAGCATCAATAGGAACGTTCCAGGCACGCACATCTATATCGGCGCCCTGCTGCTTCAGGGTTTCGCAAGCCAGCAGCAAACCGCGGTAATACTCCACCATTCGCTTGCCGTCGCCATCAACATTATGCAAAGGTAACATCACGCCTACCTTTACCGCATTTCTGGCAACAGCAGCCTTTGAGGTTGCCGGAGCTGTAGCAGTTTTCTGAACCGTCGCCCCATTCCCCGACTTCTGACCGTTCACCTGATTAGGATTCTTCTGGTCTTTGGTGTATGGAATAAAGAGCGTAGCTCCCTTCTGCAGCATGTATCCCTCACGCTTCATCTCCGGATTGGCATCCATCAGTTCAGGAAGGCTCAATCCGTATTTATTGGCGATACCAAAGATGGTATCTTTCTTCTTAACCGTGTAAATGTCGCGCCATTTTACAGTCTGCGCGCCAATGCTGACACTGAGCAGAAGCCCAACGAGCAGCAGGAAATATCTCATTTTTTGTCTCATATCACAAGATTTTTTTAACGATATCTTCAAATATTTCATGTTTTCATCTGCAAAAATACAAAAAATCTTGCATCTGACGCAATATCTCTCATCTTTTTATTATCTTTGCACAAATTATTTTAGAAATGAGACGAAAAATAGCATTACTTTGCATCATGTTGCCACTTTTGACGTGTCAATTACACGCTCAGGAAGTCAACGACGACGAGGAGGACAACACAGAAGAGACGACCAAGGTCAGTTCTCTTCTCATGCCGAATGCCTTCTCTCCAAATGGCGATGGCATCAACGACATCTACAAGCCCAAGGATGGTTACCGGAATATCGAAGAGTTCCACGCCTATATATATAATAGGTGGGGACAGAAACTCTATGAATGGACCGACCCTGCCACGGGATGGGATGGCACCTACCGCGGAAAACCGGTCAAGGAGGGTGTCTACTTCTGTCTCGTCAAGGCGAAGGGGGCAGATGGCGTTGTGTATAACATCAAACGTGATGTCAACCTGCTCAGAGGTTATACCGAAGAGCAGAACAGTAACTATTAGGCAAACAGCAATTAGCAGAATTGGAATATGAATTCAGAAGAAAAGATAAATGTATGGGGCGCACGGGTCCACAACCTCAAGAACATAGATGTGGAGATTCCGCGTGATTCCCTCACCGTGATTACCGGACTCTCGGGTTCGGGCAAGAGTTCACTGGCCTTCGACACCATCTTTGCCGAAGGTCAGCGCAGATATATCGAAACATTCTCTGCCTATGCCCGCAACTTCCTGGGTAATATGGAACGCCCGGATGTTGATAAGATTACGGGATTGAGTCCGGTCATCAGCATAGAACAGAAAACCACCAACAAGAATCCCCGCTCTACCGTGGGCACAACCACCGAGATTTACGACTATCTCCGTCTGCTCTATGCCCGCGCCGGTACTGCCTACAGCTATCAGAGTGGCGAGGAGATGATGAAATATACCGAGGAACAGGTCATCGACATGATTCTCAGCGATTATAAGGGCAAGGCTATCTTCCTGCTCGCTCCCCTCGTACGCCAACGCAAAGGTCATTACCGCGAACTCTTCGAAAGCATGCGCAGAAGGGGTATCTCTACGTGCGACTCGACGGCAACATCCTCGAAATCGTTCCCAATATGAAAACCGACCGCTACAAGAACCACAATATAGAAGCTGTGGTAGATAAACTGGTGGTGAAGGAAGAAGATGAGGAACGCATCCGCAAGAGTGTGGCAACGGCTATGAAACAGGGCGACGGCATGGTAATGGTTCTTGAGAAAGGTGCCAAGGAGGCCAAGACATACTCCAAGCGTCTCATGGATCCTGTAACGGGTATCGCCTACCAGGATCCAGCTCCTAACATGTTCTCCTTCAACTCTCCCGAAGGTGCCTGTCCGCATTGCAAGGGTCTGGGAAAGGTGAACCAGATTGATATCAAGAAGGTAATTCCCGATGATAAACTCAGCATCCATGAAGGCGGCATCGCTCCGCTCGGCAAATACAAGAACCAGATGATTTTCTGGCAGATAGAATCATTGCTCAGCAAGTATGACCTCAACCTGAAGACACCTATCTGTGAGATTCCAGGCGATGCCATGCAGGAAATTCTCTATGGTTCGCTCGAAAACGTGAAGATAGAAAAGGAAAAGGTGCATACCTCTACCGACTATTTCTGCGCATACGATGGCATCATCGACTACCTGCAGAAGGTGATGGAGGATGACGAGAGCGCGGCGGGCAAGAAATGGGCCGACCAGTTTATCTCTACCATCGAATGTCCTGAATGCCATGGTTTGCGACTCAAAAAAGAATCGCTCTCTTTCAAGATCTGGGATAAGAATATATCCGAAGTAGCCAGTCTCGACATCGATGAACTGCGCGATTGGCTCGAAGAAGTGGAACAGCATCTGCCTTCGATGAAAGCGAAGGTGGCCCACGAAATCATCAAGGAGTTGCGCTCACGCGTTACCTTCCTCCTCGATGTGGGACTCAATTATCTCTCGCTCAACCGCCAGTCGGCTTCTCTCTCGGGTGGCGAGAGCCAGCGCATCCGTCTGGCTACTCAGATTGGTAGCCAGCTGGTCAATGTACTCTATATCCTCGATGAGCCGAGCATCGGTCTGCACCAGCGCGACAACGAACGTCTGCTCAACAGTCTGAAGGAACTTCGCGACCTGGGCAATACCGTTATTGTGGTGGAGCACGATGAAGATATGATGCGGGCTGCCGACTGGATAGTAGATATCGGTCCGAAGGCGGGACGCAAGGGAGGTGAAGTTGTCTTCCAGGGCACTCCCCAGGAGATGCTCAAGACCGATACCATCACCGCCCAGTATCTCAACGGCAAGATGGCTATTGAGGTGCCTGCCCTCCGCAGAGAAGGCAACGGCAAGCATATCACCATTCACGGAGCTACGGGTAACAACCTCAAGGGGGTGGATGTTGATTTTCCACTCGGCAAACTCATTGTCGTAACGGGTGTCAGCGGCTCAGGCAAATCCACTCTCATCAACGAGACCCTCCAGCCTATCCTCTCGCAGCATTTCTACCGTTCGCTCAAGAAACCGATGCCATACGAGAGCATCGAGGGTATCGAGAATATCGACAAGGTGGTGAATGTAGACCAGAGTCCTATTGGCAGAACGCCTCGCAGCAATCCAGCTACCTACACAGGCGTGTTCAGCGATATCCGCTCGCTCTTCGTAGGACTTCCCGAGGCAAAGATCCGCGGTTACAAGCCGGGCAGATTCTCCTTCAATGTGAAAGGTGGAAGATGCGAAGAATGTAAGGGTAACGGATATAAGACCATCGAAATGAACTTCCTGCCAGATGTCTACGTACCTTGTGAGGTATGCCACGGCAAACGCTACAACCGCGAGACGCTGGAGGTAAGATACAAGGGAAAGAGCATCGCCGATGTTCTCGACATGACCATCAACCAGGCGGTAGATTTCTTCGAGAATGTTCCTCAGATACTGCAGAAGATCAAGGCTTTACAGAATGTAGGTCTCGGATACATCAGGTTAGGACAGAGTTCCACTACCCTCTCTGGCGGTGAAAGTCAGCGCGTAAAACTGGCTACCGAACTCTCGAAGCGTGATACGGGCAAGACGCTCTATATTCTCGATGAACCGACAACCGGTCTGCATTTCGAAGACATCCGCATCCTGATGGATGTACTCCAGAAACTGGTAGACCGTGGCAATACGGTCATCATCATCGAGCACAATCTCGATGTTATCAAACTCGCCGACTGGCTCATCGACATGGGTCCGGAAGGTGGACGAGGCGGCGGTCAGCTTCTCTTTGCAGGTACACCAGAAGAAATGGTGAAGCAGCAGAAGGGATATACCTACAAGTTCCTCGCCCCTTTACTGAAGAAATCAGGGAAACCTGAATAAATCAGGATAGGAACGAAGGCTGTGGCAGAAGAAAAAATCCCCCAACCTACTTTTCTTAAGCGGGTTGGGGAATTTTTATTTCAATATAAAATATGACGATAGCATGGTACCATGTGACTTTTCCTGATGCATAAAAAAAAGCACGGAATATTAAACTCCGTGCTCTTTTTTGCTTTTATATTTAATCTTGTCAAAACCTTCACCATACACACCGATAACGGCACTCTGACTGACAAAGGCATGGGGATCAATCTCGCTGATAAGACGGAAGATAGCAGGAGCCTGACGCTGCTTGGCTAACACGAAAAGCATCTTCACATCCTGACCGGAATAAAAACCGCTGGCATTCACCACCGTTACTCCCCTATCGGCATCTACATTGATGCGCTTGCCTATCTCCTCATACTTCTGTGAATGATAAAGAACTGTACGCTTCGTCTTCTGCTGTTTACCACCTGGTCGATGCAGAATGCCTGAACGCAAAGAACTACATAACCATATAACACCTTCTCCCAATCGTGTACCACCAGATAGCTGGAACTGATGATGAAGATGTCGCATATCATAATCACTCTACCTAGAGAAATGTCGCGATACTTGTTGACGATGGCTGCGATGATATCCGTACCACCCGTACTTCCACCAACCGAGAAACCGAGTCCTATTCCGCAGCCACAGAAAACGGCACCCAGGAAAGCAGCCCATAAAGGTTGGTTTTCCAAAAGATGAAAATCACCTAAACGGCTGGAGAAGAAAGAGGTCAGGATGGTTACTACTATAACGGCATAAACAGTCTTGACACAGAACTTTGCTCCCAAAATCTTGAACGCACATATTAATAAGGTGGCGTTGACGATAAAATACGGAATTTGCACAGGGCAACCCGTTGCCCAATAGATAATACTGGAGATACCAGGAAGTCCGCTTGCTGTTACATTGGTTGGCAAGAGGAACACGTTCCATCCAATAGCGTAGGATATCATACCTATCGCAATCAAAACATAGTCTTGTACAGACTTCCACAAGGGTCGAGGAGGAGTCATAATTAATTAATAATTTACAATTTATATTTTTTTAAAGCTTTTGCCCTTACAGGGCGTTTTTAAATGCAATTATATTTACCCAGGGTGTTGCCCTGGGCGAGGAGCTTCTGCCCTTACAGGGCGTGCTGACTATACATTTCTGGGCGTGTGGGTTTTACCAGAATTTCTTCTGCTGCTCTGACCACTCAAATCCTTGGGTAGCCATTTGGGCTTCTAATGCCGCACGGTTCACATTGAAGTGATTACAAATCTCATCGAGTGTTTCAAACTCGTGGTCACGAAGCAGGAAGTTGATGGCGCTTACGAGCATCGGAACATCATTCATTGGTAACTTATCCATCCTTTTTATATTGATTAATTAATATTTATTATTGATTACTTGAGGCACCATGCCTCTTTCGGGGTGCAAAATTACTGCAAAATTCAGACAATACCAAAAAAAATCCCAGCAATCTTTTACCGATTGCTGGGATTTTTATAAATTATTGATGATTTACGCATTCACTGCAACTGAAATCCAGTCGAAGACGAATGA
Organism: Segatella copri; assembly: GCA_003463005.1. Lineage (GTDB taxonomy): Bacteria > Bacteroidota > Bacteroidia > Bacteroidales > Bacteroidaceae > Prevotella > Prevotella copri_I. The sequence continues at coordinate 24,489 of QSCI01000032.1, forward strand.
GCAAATACCGAATGCTACGATACCTACGGTGCAGATTGCAAGCGCCAACTTGGTTGAGCATGCGCTCTGGAAAGTAGGAAGCGGATTATCGCTGTGCTTGATGAACATAGCCTTCACGATGAGCAGATAGTAGTACAAGCTGATAACTGTGTTTACCAACGCGATGAATACTACGCCGTATGCCCAGGCTCCCAATGTGGTGTGGATGTCGTGTGTACCAACTGCTGCCATAAACACGAAGAACTTCGAGAACATACCAGCGAATGGAGGAATACCACCCAATGAGAACAATGCCAAGGTCATCAGGAATGCCAGACGTGGATTGGTCTTGTACAAACCATTGTAGCTGTCCATCTGAACTGTACCGTTGTTGTGCTCCTCAATAGATGAGATGATGGTGAAGACACTCAGGTTGGCTACTACGTAAATCAATACATAGTAAGTCAGGGCGCTCACGCTCATCGCTGAGTTACCTACCACTGCCAACATGATGTAACCTGCCTGAGAGATAGAAGAGAATGCCATGAAACGCTTCAGGTCGCTCTGACGGATGGCAAACAGGTTAGCGATAGTGATAGAAAGTACAATCACGATGTAAAGCAACACGGTCCAATACTCTACCATTGGCTGGAACACCTTCATGAGGATAGCGCAGAGAGTAAACGCTGCAGCACCCTTAGATACTACTGACAAGTAACCTGTAACAGTAGTTGGTGCACCCTGGTATGAATCGGCTGTCCAGAAGTGGAAAGGAACCAAGGAAATCTTGAAACCGAGACCACTGAAGAAGAATACCATACCGGCGATGGTCAATGGTGATACTGAAATAACCTTTGCTACATCATCGAAGTACAAAGTACCACAAGCAGCATAAAGCAGAGAGATACCGTAGATCATCACGCCACTTGAGAAAGTAGCGGTAAGGATGAACTTAGCACCTGCCTCAGCAGAATTGTGACGGTACTTATCGAATGCTACCAAGCAAGCCATTGGCACAGATGCCATTTCGAGACCGAGGAAGAACAGGAGGAAGTGGTTGGCACTAACCATCATGTTCATACCGAGCAAGGTAGAGATAATCAGCATATAGAACTCACCCTCCTTGAAGGCTGTGTCCTTGCGGCTCAACCACTCCTTAGCCTGTACCATCACGATGAGGGTACCAAGCGCCAGGATAGTCTTCAAGACACCGGCAGCAGGACCTGTTGTGTACATGCCGCCAAATGCTTCTGTGGCTTCTGTTGGGAAGATATTGATGGCAATGTGAGCCACCATCAAGAGACATACCAGAGGATTGAACCACTTACGGTCTGCGCTCTTGGAACTGCAGAAGTCAGCAATGAAAGTGATCAACAGAACTACCATCAGGGTAGCTTCTGGAATCATATTTAAAAATTGACTGTAATTCATTTCTTCTGATATTTATTACATGATTACACTAAAGATAGGACCTACAGCGTCCATGATAATCTTCTCTGCCCAGAGTGGGAACATACCGAGACCTGCAACGCAGGCGATAAGACCTGCTACAGCGATACGCTCGTCCCAGGTAGCATCGTGAAGCTTCTCCAACTTAGGACTAGGAACCTTCTGATAAAGGATCTTACCAACACAACGCAGGATGTAAACCGCTGTTACTACGATTGAGGTACATGCGATGATGGTACATACACGATGGAACATATCTGCATTCTGGAAGGCACCTACGAAGATGGTCATCTCGGCTACGAAACCAGAGAAACCTGGCAAACCGAGGTTAGCCAAACCAGCTACTGCATAACCTACAGAGAGGAATGGAATGATCTTCATCAAACCACCCAGATAACGTACGTCACGTGTACCAGCCTGATGGTAAATCATACCGATAACGGCGAAGAAGAGGGCGGTCATCAAACCGTGAGACAACATCTGGAGGATTGCACCAGTAGCAGCTGTCTCGGTCATCATACAGAGAGCGAAGAGCACCATACCACAGTGAGATACTGATGAGTAAGCGTTGATGTACTTCAAGTCGGTCTGTACACATGCTGACAAAGCACCATATACGATAGAGATAGTAGTCAGTACGAGGAACACCTTGATCCAGAATCCGTGAGTAGCAGCTGGCAAGAGGAACATGGCGATACGGAAGCAACCGTAACCACCAAGCTTCATCAATACACCGGCGTGCAACATAGATACGGCTGTTGGCGCACTGGCGTGACCATCAGGAGACCATGTGTGGAATGGGAACAGTGCACCGAGGATACCGAAACCGATGAAGAGCAATGGGAAGAACACGTTCTGTACGCTCTCTGGAATCGCATGAGCACCATTAGTATGGTGAGCGATATCGAGGATTTCGAAGGTCTGAGCACCACTGTAGAAGTAGATTCCCAGGATACCGATAACCAAAAGGGCTGAACCACCCATCAACATCAAAGTCAACTTCATGGCTGAATACTCCTTTGCACCACTACCCCATACACCGATGAGGAGGTACATAGGAATCAGCGCAACCTCATAGAACATGAACATGGTGAACATGTCGATAGAGATGAAGAAGCCATATACACCGATGCTCAGGAGTGTGAACCAGAGGAAGTATTCCTTCTTCATTGGCTCCATCTGCCAAGAAGCAAATGTACCGGTGAACACGATGATAGAAGTCAGGAGAATCATCACCACTGAGATACCATCCACACCGAGTGAATAGTTGATGTGCAATGGTTCAAACCAAGGCACACAGTAGGTGAAGAGCATCGGAGCTTGGTCGGCTGGCATTGTCTCACGAGCTTCGAGAAATGCAAACACCAAATAGATGGAGAGACCGAGCAATACGCTGGCACCTGCTACCATCACACCACGAACCTGCTTGTCGTTGCGTGCCAACCAGAGGCCGAGCAACATCAGGAGTGGTACTATGACGAATATACTTAAATTCATTTCTTTTCTATTTACTTAATTGTGAGACTTTCATTAAAGAAGTGCGAGCAGGCACAATGTCAATGCTACGGTACCGGTGAGGAACCAGATAGCATAGCTGCGAACATCACCACTCTGCCATGGGCGGATGGTTTCGCCTGCCTCCTGAGTACCCCAAGCCATGAAGTTGAAGGTACCATCAATAACGCGACGGTCGAACCATGCGATTGGCTTTGAGAAGCAACCGAAGACAATCTTGTGGGTGAAGAACTGCCAAGCATCGTCGATATAGAAACGGTTCAACGCTGCCTTGTGCAACTTAGGCATCTTCTTAGCCAAAGCGTCTGCCAATGGAGTCTTCTTAGGAGCATACATGTAAGTAGCCAGACCGATACCGATGATTGCAACAATCACAGATGTAGTTGCCACGCTCATATCGATATGGATATCGTAGCTCTGACCTGTAGCAGATACGAAGTGACCGAATGGAATCAGACCGCAGAGACAAGAGATGATGGCGAGGAATACCAATGGACCCCACATCACGAAAGGAACCTCCTGTGGCTTGCGACGGTTCTCTGGATCAAGCTCATAGTAGCTCTGTCCCCAGAAGATTACGTAGTAGAGACGGAACATGTAGAATGCTGTCATACCAGCTACCACTGTCATGAACCAGCCCATGAATGGAGAGAACTGGAAGCATGCTGAGATAATCTCATCCTTTGACCAGAAACCTGCGAATGGAGGAATACCTGCAATCGCCAAGCAACCGATGAGGAAGCAGATGTTGGTAATAGGCATGTACTTGTGCAGACCGCCCATGTACTCCTTGAAGTTGCTGCCGATGATGACGATGATGGCACCAGAGCAGAGGAAGAGCAATGCCTTGAACATAGCGTGGGTAAACAGGTGGAAGATACCAGCCATGTAACCCAAACCACCGTGGTGGTTATCTACTGCGAAGCAGACGCCGAGAGCTACGAGCATGTAGGCAATCTGAGAGATAGTAGAGAAAGCCAGACCACGCTTGATATCACGCTGGCAGCAAGCTACGGCTGCTGCATAGAATGCGGTGAAGGCTGCAATGTAAGCTACATAGTGCAATGTCTCAGGAGCATACTGTACCCAGATTGGGAAGAGGCTGGCTACCTGATATACACCGGCTACAACCATGGTAGCGGCGTGGATCAACGCAGAAACAGGAGTTGGACCCTCCATCGCATCTGGCAACCAGATATGCAATGGGAACATCGCACTCTTACCGGCACCACCGATGAACATGAGGAACAACGCTGTTGGCATTACCCAAGCTGCACCTGCCAAAGCTGAGTTGAGCTCTGGCTGAGCATTCAAGTCGTAGTTGAAGGTTCCTACGTAGAAGCTGTAGAACAGGATACCGATGAGGAAGAAGAGGTCAGCGAAACGGGTAACGATGAACGCCTTCTTGCTGGCATGAACTGCAGCATGCTTTGGATAGTAGAAACCGATGAGCAGGTATGAGCAAACACCCACCAACTCCCAGAACAGATACATCTGGAAGATGTTGGTAGCTACTACCAGGCCCAACATTGACATGGTGAAGAGACTCAGGTAAGCGTAGAAACGCTGCATACCCTTCTCGTATTCCTCAACCTTGTAGTTCTCATCACGCTCTGCCATATAGCCGAAGCTGTAGATGTGAACCATGAAGCTGACGGTGGTAATCACGATGAGCATCAATACGGAGATTGGGCTCAGACGGAAACCGATGTTGAAGGTGAGCAACTCAGTAAACTTCAACCATGTGAAATTAAATACGGTAACAGTTGGGTACATACCTGTAGAGGCATCACGACCCACTGCAAAGAAGTACTCGTATGCTGTATAGACAGACATCGCGAATACACAGCCCATCAATACGGTACCGATGAGTGCTGCTACCGGTCTTTTCATCTTCATACCCACAAGTCCCAGAACCAGGAAGCTCAGGAATGGCAGAAGAAGTATCAAAAATGCATAATTGTATTCCATTGTCTTTTAGAATTTCATGTTTTCAATACTGTTCACCTGGTCACTGTGATAGTTGCGGTAAACGTTGATAATAATAGCGAGCGCTACGGCTGTCTCGGCTGCTGCTACTCCGATAGAGAACAATGTGAAGAAGAAACCTTCCAACTGTCCTGGGAAGAGGATGCGGTTGAACACAGCGAAGTTCAGGTCGGCTGCATTCAATACAAGCTCGATGGAGATGAGCATGGCAACGAGGTTACGGCGTGTACAGAAGCCATAGACTCCGATGAAGAACAAGAGTGCTGAGAGCACGAAGAAATATTGTACTGGAATCATTTCTTATCCTCCTTTCTTGCGATTAAGATACCACCGATGATACATGCCAACAGGAATACAGAGATAAACTCGAATGGCAATACATAGCCATACTTGTCAGCGCCTACCAGTGCAGAACCTACCTGGTCCATTGGCACCTCGGTGTCGGCTACGGTTGCAGCCATATCAATAAAGTGATTCTTCAACACGATGACTGCCAAGGTTACGAAACCAACGAGGCAGACGAGTGCGCGACCTACAATCTTGCTACCCTTGACATGCTCCAAAAGACCCTGGAGAGTACGCTTTGATACCAACTGGATAGCGAAGACATAAAGCATGGTGATACCACCGGCATATACAGAAATCTGAGCTGCACCCAGATATGTATAGTCGAGCAGGAAGAACATGCCTGCTACACCGAAGAGTACGAACAACAGGAAGGTTGCCGCACGCATGATGCGCTTGGTGAACACGCACATGATGGCTGAGCCAAGGATGACTACTGCCAAGATGACGAACATAAATAAATTTGCTGTTATCATTGTCTAAAGTCCTCCTTACTTAGTCTTGGTGTTAAACTTACCGATTTCCAATGGGGCACCACCATCGATGAGGTTAGGAAGCTTCCGCCCTTATAAACCTCCTTGTCAAGGTGCATCACCAACTTGTTGCGGTCGAAGACTGCATTCTCGAAATCGTTGACAAACTTGATTGCACCGAAGTTACATGCGTTCACACAGAGTTCGCAGAACATGCAGTCGCCCAAGTCGTACTGGTAATCCACCAACTTGCGCTTCTTCTTGCCTGTCTCTGGGTCCTCCACCATCTCGGTCTGAATCTTGATGGTATCGTTAGGGCATGACTTCTCACACAATGTACAACCCACACACTTGTAAGCCTCGTTCTCATCACGAACAAAGACCAGGCGACCACGGAAACGTGGAGAGATGTGGAGTGTAGTCTTGCGGTTCTCAGGATACTGCTCTGTGCTCTTTGGTGTGAAGTACTCCTTCATGGTAGTCTTCATACCGATAGCGAGGGTCTTCAAACCCGCTGCAATACCGCCGAAATATGAATTGTTAGACATACTTTCTTATTATTATAATAATGTGTATTAAAGATTATCCGTGGAATCCGAATGCTACGCATACTGTCATCAAGATCAAGATGACCAGTGACAATGGCATCAGATACTTCCACTCCAACTTCAGAATCTGGTCGATACGCAGACGTGGGAATGTCCAACGTACCCACATCAGGAGCCATACCACAGCAAAGGTCTTACCGAAGAACCAGATGAAACCTGGGATGAGGTTCATCAGATTGTCGAAGCCCTCGATACCGATGTTCAATGGCGCCCAACCACCGAGGAATACGGTAGAAGCGATACCAGAAATCACGAAGAGGTTGAGGTACTCAGCCAGGTAGTAGAAACCGAAGCCCATACCTGAATACTCAGTGTGGTAACCTGCGGTCAACTCACTCTCAGCCTCAGCCAAGTCGAAAGGACCACGGTTAGCCTCAGCATTACCTGCTACGAGGAATACCAGGAAAGCCAGGATAGCTGGCACATGACCCTTGATAATCAACCAGTTCCAAGCACCAGTCTGTGCCTCTACGATACCGCTTACCTGCATGGTTCCGGTAAGAACGACTGCAGAAATCAGACAGAGACCGAGAGACATCTCATAAGAAATCATCTGTACGGCACCACGCATGGCAGATACCACAGAGTACTTGTTGTTAGATGCCCAACCTGCGAGGAACACACCCAGCACGCCGATAGAACTTACGGCTGTGATGAGGAATACACCTACGTTGAAGTCAAGAATATGAGCTCCCTTGTTCCATGGAAGGAATGAGAAAGTACCTACAGAGGCAATGATCACGAGGAATGGTGCTATGTAGTAGAGCAGCTTGTCGGCTCTATCTACAGCGAAGATCTCCTTGATCAACATCTTGAGCACGTCGGCGAATACCTGGAAGATACCCCAAGGACCTACACGCATAGGGCCGAGACGGCACTGGAAGTAGGCACACACCTTACGCTCCATGAAGATAAGTACGATAGCGATGAGGGCGTATGCTGTCAAAATGCAGATACCCACGAGCACGCACTCAATCAGAATCGACAGGAAGTCGCCCAGACCCAAGGTCTGGCGAAGCAGATTGTCGATGAATGTTGTTACTATACTAAAATCAAACATAATTATCTATCAATATCAGGGATTACGAAATCGATTGCTGCACCTGTAGTGATGAGGTCGGCGATCTTCTGACCACGGAGCATTGGGTCCAAGGCTCCTGTGAGTGAGAGACCCATCGGACGCATCTTCATACGGTATGGACTCTTGTCACCCTTTGAGTCGAGATATACACCAAACTCGCCGCTGGCACCCTCTACAGAGAAGTACCACTGTCCCTCTGGAACCTTGATGATTGGCTTCTGCTTGATGTAGTACTCACCCTCTGGAATGTTGTCAATCAACTGCTCGATGATGTCCAAGCTCTGATACAACTCCTGGATGTGTACATAGTAACGATCCATAGAATCGCAACCGGTAAGGGTGATTTCCTTCCACTCTACCTTGTCGTACATATCGTATGGATGACGCTTACGGGTATCGTTCTTCCAACCTGATGCACGACCAGCAGGACCGGTTACGGCATAGTTGATACAATCCTCATAGTTCATTGGACCTACACCTTCGAGACGGTTGTGAGTAATCACGTTGTCACCGAATACGTCGAGGTATTCCTGAATCATCGGACGGAGATACTTGCAGAGGGTCTTCACGTTCTGAACGAAGTTAGGGTCGATATCTGCCTGCAGACCACCAATACGGTAGTAGTTCTGGATCAGACGTCCACCGGTTGTCTCCTCCATTACGTTCAATACGTGCTCACGGTCGCGCATACAGTAAAGGAATGCGGTCAAGGCACCCAAGTCCTGTGCGGTACAGCCGAGGTACAACAAGTGTGAGTCGATACGCTGTAACTCATCCATGATGGTACGGATGTAGCGGATGCGGTCTGAGAGTTCGATACCCATCGCCTCCTCGATAACGCCTACCAATGCGTGGCGGTGCATCATCGCAGAAAGATAGTTCAGACGGTCGGTCAATGCCAAGGTCTGAGGATAAGTCATATTCTCCCACATCTTCTCGATACCACGGTGAATATAACCGAGGTGTGGATAGATGCGCTTCACAGTCTCACCATCAATAACAGTCTGCAATCGGAGCACACCGTGGGTAGATGGGTGGTTAGGACCGATGTTGACAACATAGTCGTTCTCATCAAAGCGACGCTTCTCTGTAGCAACGAGATGTCCATCCTCGCTCAAGGAATACTCCACGGTAAAGTCATCCTCAGGCTCATCAGTGCAAGGGAACTTGTTTGCCTCAGGACTCATATCGAAGTCCTTGCGCAATGGATAGCCCTGGAAATCGGTGCGGAGGAAGAGACGACGCATGTCTGGGTGACCCAGGAACTTGATGCCGACGAAATCGAAGACTTCACGCTCCAGAAGGTCAGCTACCTTCCAAAGGTTAATTACTGTAGGAATTACATCACTGCCATCCACCTTCTTGGCGATGGTCTTTACCGAGCAGCGCTCGTTGGTCTGAGTATTCTCGAGAATATAGATACATCCGAGACCTTCCTCACCGAAGTCTTCACCGATGATGGTAACAAGGTAGTCGAAATGCTTCTCGTTCTTCAACTTCGCCATTTCAGAAGCGAAATTATCAAAACTCAATTCAATATTATTCAGTTTCATGTTCTTATACCTTATTATATTAATCAGTTAGACCTTTCTGAGGGTCGAAATCCTCAGGTACTTCAGTTACGATGATAGGCTCCTTGTGTCCGAGCTTCTCGCTGTCAGAGAGGTTCTCGTTGCTCAAGCCGCGAAGGCCACCCTTACTCATAGAAAGTTCCTTCTCATCCTGAGACATCTTGTGGTTAGCACCACCGAAGAATTTCTCAACCTTTACCTTACGCTGCAACTGCATCATACCATAAAGGATAGCCTCAGGGCGTGGAGGACAACCAGGGATATAAACATCCACAGGAACCAACTCGCTGATACCACGAACTACGTTGTAGCTCTTCTTGAACGGACCACCAGAGATGGCGCATCCACCTACAGCTACCACATACTTAGGCTCAGCCATTTCATCGTACAAACGTTTGAAAACAGGTGCCATCTTATTGGTAATAGTACCGGCACACATGATCAAGTCAGCCTGACGTGGAGAGTTACGGGTTACCTCGAAACCGAAACGTGAGAAGTCGTAACGCGCACAACCTACAGCCATGAACTCGATACCACAGCAAGAGGTACCGAAGGTCAAAGACCAGAGTGAGTTACTGCGTCCCCAGTTAATGGCAGCATCGAGCGAACCGACTACCACGTTAGCACCACCCTCATTGAGCTCCTGTGCAATCTTTTCGAGGGTATCATTGTCCTTAAACTCGTCGTAAGGAATACTCTTGATAGAGGCTCTTTTGTTTACTTCCATTCCAATGCTCCTTTCCGCCAAGCATAAGCAAGGCCAAATACCAATACCAACAGGAAGAACCCGATGCTCACGAGAGCCATAGATCCAAACTGCTTAACTACGACTGCCCATGGATAAAGCAATACTGTCTCGATGTCAAACATCAGGAAAAGGATGGCGAAGAGGTAGTAGCCGATGTGTGATGGCAACCATGAGCTGCCACGAGTCGGAATACCGCACTCAAAAGGTTCACCCTTTACCGGATTGTATGAACGAGGACCGATCAACTTCGCGATGACATAAGCAGCCACCACCAAGGTTACAGCCGTCAGCAAAACGGTGATAAATAGTGTAAAGTTCATAAATTTGTTATAACGTTATTTTATATAAATGCTTCTAAGCGGTTGCAAAGGTAACACTTTTTTCTGAAAGAGCACATTTTTTTATGGTTTAATTTGCATCCAAAGTAAAAAAATACAAAAAACAGCCTGATTTCATCAGTTAACAGACAGTATTAATGGTGGATCAGAAACAGAGAAAACGAGCGTATTTTGTGGCAAAAAGGAACAGAACAGTAGGAATTTTTACCCAAAAATTCATCCGCTTCGACATTGTTTCCGGCACAACTTTCATCGCCTCTCCTACCCTTCATAAAAAGGATGAGAAAGAGATTATCTATAATCTCAATGGCCAGCAAGTAGATAAGACCTCAGCTCAAGGCGGCATCTTCATCTCCCGCCAGAAAGGTAAGTTCTACAAAGCATCCGGCTCTTCCGGAGGAAGGAGATAGTTCTGCTGGCGTATTCAGATGTTTGAATAAGCAGAAGATTATGATTGAATAAGCGTATTCAGATGTTTGAATAAGCGAAAGGAGATGATTGAATAAGCGAAAGGAGACGTTTCTTTGGGTTCAAAGAGACGTCTCTTTTAGTTTTAGGAGACTGCTTCTCGAGTTGAAAGAGACTGCTTCTCGAGGTTGCCACTAGGCTCAGCAGACCTGCTGAGCCTAGTCAGCAGCTCTGCCGACTGCAGTCAGCAGGTCTGCCGAGCCTAGTGACAACACCTTTTAATCGTACAACTACAACCCTTATAGTCGTACAACCATAAACCTTTTAGTCGTACAACCATAAACCCTTTAGTTGTACAACCATAAACCTTTTAGTTGTACAACCATAAACCCTTTAGCTGTACAACCATAAACCTTTTAGTTGTACAACCATAAACCCTTTAGTTGTACAACCATAAAACGCAACCCCGCCAGGCGTTCCTCCTTTGACGCCTAGCGGGTTGCCTTTTACTTTTTTACTTTTTTACCTTTATAATAAGGACTTGGGGGACTAGCGATGGAATCGCTAGGAACGGAGGGCGAAAGGGGGTTAAGGTTCTTTTTACCTTTTTTA
>QSCI01000320.1:0-533 GCA_003463005.1 Segatella copri
CTGCAACGAATACATGAACAATGATGAGTTGAGAAATACGTTGAAGTTCTCACAACTATCTCGGTATGCAAATAAGCAAGCCACAACTAAATTGCCACGTTACACCCAATCAGTTGCATGGCTGCACTCAGTACACTTACTTTGCACCCGACAATCGGTCAATGGTGCAAACTGTGACCACTATACTAACAAATAAAACAGCATAAGCTATGGCAAGAACAAAAGAAACGAAAATGTTTCCTGAACAGCAGGAGAAAATGACACAGGAGGTGATGGCTTCGCTTCACCCATCCACTTATGGTAAAGACTATGCCCAAAAACATAGCTCTTTCTTTGAAGAGGTGGAGAACTCCGATTTAGAAGTTGTGACAGAGAATGTGGCTGCAACAACCTCCTGTATGGAGGACGAGCTTACGAACGAGGTTCAATCGCCACCGAATCCGCAGAAGCGCATCAGTGGCAAGCAGCGCAAGGCGACATTAGAGGAGTATCAGCAGACCTTCCTCCAAGTTCCAAGGATTGACGACCGCAAG
>QSCI01000321.1:0-529 GCA_003463005.1 Segatella copri
GCAGGTAATGCAGGACAGGAACCGCACACCGTTGTACTCTTTGATGGCAACAAGGTAAAGCAGGTAAAGACCAACAATGCCCGCTATGGATTCCTCGCCTCCTCCAACAAGCTGTTGGAGAAAGTGACCGTGAATTTCCAAGGCGCGACCCTGCGCAGCTATGCCTTCGACTATAAGGAGGGTGCATTCCACAAGGAAATGCTCACAGGTGTCAGACAGTATGACAACACAGGAAAGGAAGTGGCTTTCCAGAACTTCGACTATTATGATGATGTGCAGGCTGAAAAGGGTTATGTTCCTTTCAAGGATGATTCCGAAAAATGGAACACCCATGATGATGGACTTGATGCAGGCTTCATCAATCCGTTAAAGGCTGTCAGCAAGCGATTCAGCGACAAGCCTACGGCACTCGGCGGTACTACAAGTTCTTCTGTAAGCGGTTCGTTCTATGCAGGTGTGGGACCTTGGGACGGAAGCAAATGGAAAGGCAATACAATAGGAGGTTCTTACAGCTACTCCAGCGATACCA
>QSCI01000322.1:0-528 GCA_003463005.1 Segatella copri
TGAATGCCACTCAAGAAAAGCTGACCGCAGAAGTTCCAAGAATTGTAGAGCAGAATAAAACTGAAAGCAAAAGACTTTCAGCTATGCCACAGCAGGCAAAGCCAAAGAAGCGAGGTTTCTTCAGCAGATTGTTCGGCAAAAAAGAAAATGGAGTAACAACAAGCAACCGTTTAACCCAAACTGAAAAGATGCTCACCAACCTAAGCCAAACGGTTGTTGCTAAACATCACCAGCAAAGCCGTAAGGTAGTGGAGATTTTGGATAGTCTGGGAAACAGAAATGAAAGTATCAATAAGCAGTTGCAAAGAGTAATCAGCATAGCTGATGAGAATGTGGATAAAGGCATCAAAGTTCGTGAGCGACAAATCGCAGACTTGGAAGGCAATTATACCTATTATTATATAGGAATGATAGGATTTTTGATATTGGTGTTTTTCGTATTATTCCTATTGGTGTGGCGATTCGCATTCAAGACACGTAAGAGCAAGGAAGAAACAAGAAAGGTGATGCTGACTGTAACGCATGAGA
>QSCI01000323.1:0-528 GCA_003463005.1 Segatella copri
TGAATGCCACTCAAGAAAAGCTGACCGCAGAAGTTCCAAGAATTGTAGAGCAGAATAAAACTGAAAGCAAAAGACTTTCAGCTATGCCACAGCAGGCAAAGCCAAAGAAACGAGGTTTCTTCAGCAGATTGTTCGGCAAGAAAGAAAATGCAGTAACAACAGGCAACCGTTTAACCCAAACAGAAAAGATGCTCACCAACCTAAACCAAACGGTTGTTGCTAAACATCACCAGCAAAGCCGTAAGGTAGTGGAGATATTGGATAGTCTTGGAAATAGAAATGAAGGTATCAATAAGCAGTTGCAAAGAGTAATCAGCATAGCTGATGAGAATGTAGATAAAGGCATCAAAGTTCGTGAGCGACAAATCGCAGACTTGGAAGGCAATTATACCTATTATTATATAGGGATGATAGGATTGTTGATATTGGTGTTTTTCGTATTATTCCTATTGGTGTGGCGATTCGCATTCAAGACACGTAAGAGCAAGGAAGAAACAAGAAAGGTGATGCTGACTGTAACGCATGAGA
>QSCI01000324.1:0-527 GCA_003463005.1 Segatella copri
AACAAGTCCACCACATATACATGGGTTTCATGGAAACCTCTCTGATGCGACAGCTTGGTAAGTTGGTTGAGGTTGTTCGCCATGCCAATGAGATTCTTGGCGATGGCTATCGTCTCAGTGTTGTGTCCACTGACCACCTCGCCGTTCAAGGCGGACTCACGGATGTACTCCGCCAACTTGCGGTTGGCTTTTCTCGCCCTCAGTCTCAATGCCTCGTAGCTTGGCTTCGAGAACTTCACCGTGACAGACTTCGACAGCTTGTGAATCCTGCCTGTGGGCGGTCTTCCGCCCTTTTTCTTGTCCTGTTCATGTATGCTTGTCATTCGATACACTGTTTACAGTTGGTACACTCACTTTCTGCGACCGTTGGGAGCAAAAAATCTCCGCCCTCATGGTGGAGCGAGGCGTTTTGGGGTTCCCAAAACATAACCTCGCTCCCTCTCAGAACACGTTAGTTGGAACTACAGCCTTTCAGCTATCCACGTCCAAGGTCGCAGACCTTAATTCTCACAATTTGCGCCAAGCCT
>QSCI01000325.1:0-524 GCA_003463005.1 Segatella copri
AACTTTATAATTGGACACTACAAAGTTACTTAAAATCAACGAGATGCACAACTTTTTCTCCATAAAAATATACTAATTTTCAGGCGGTTTTTTAATTCCGCCAACAGGTCTGATATAACGTTTCATGGGTGTTCTAGCCTCATTTTCTCCATTTTACCCCATCCACTTTCGTATAGTTATTAAAAACAGATAAGTATCTGAAAACTAACGATATAAGTTGTTTAAAGCAAGTGTTTTTCCCACTTATCTGTTGAAGGGGTTAGGAATTATCAAAAAATCATATTATATTTGCAATCGAAAACACGGCTTAACGCATTTTAGAAAATGCACAGCCGCACAGTCTTAAACATTATTATAATAGAGTGAACTAACAAACAGATATTTTTCTAAACCCTCAAATCCGCAACCTATAGGGTTAGTGGGATTTTGCTTGCAAAGCGACAAAATTCATTTTATTGTACATATTTCTTGCACAACAGAAATGTCGCAGACACAAAATCCCCTTACCCCATAAAGCGACTTGA
>QSCI01000326.1:0-521 GCA_003463005.1 Segatella copri
TTGATTATCCCAAGCAAATTATGGAAAAATACCGTGGATTGTGTGAAGACGGCAGGGTGTTTCCAGTACCCAACTACCAAAGTTGTATGGATTCGCTCAAAAGACTGGGCAAAAAATGTGGTATCACCAAGCCGCTGTCCTGGCACATGAGCCGTCATTCGTTCGCAACCTCGGTTTGCCTCTCCAACGGAGTTCCAATAGAAACCGTGAGTTCAATGCTTGGTCACAAGGACATAAAGACAACCCAGGTGTATGCCAAAATTACCAAGGAGAAATTGAGCAAAGACGTGGAAAAGTTGTCTCAGCAGATTAATAACATTGAGGAATTCACGTTTGGAAATGTTTGCAACGATAATACTAACACTATAAATGGCAGAGTATGAAACGACAAGTGATAACAATACAAGAAGACATGGTCATCTACGCCCCACATCATGGTGAGGTGTGGATGACAGTTTGGGAGATTGCCGAACTGTTGAATGTAACAGGGACAGCAGTGAAGAATACCATCAAGCGCATTT
>QSCI01000327.1:0-521 GCA_003463005.1 Segatella copri
TTGATTATCCCAAGCAAATTATGGAAAAATACCGTGGATTGTGTGAAGACGGCAGGGTGTTTCCAGTACCCAACTACCAAAGTTGTATGGATTCGCTCAAAAGACTGGGAAAGAAATGTGGCATCACCAAGCCGCTGTCCTGGCACATGAGCCGTCATTCGTTCGCAACCTCGGTTTGCCTCTCCAACGGAGTTCCAATAGAAACCGTGAGTTCAATGCTTGGTCACAAGAACATAAAGACAACCCAGGTGTATGCCAAGATTACCAAGGAAAAATTGAGCAAAGACGTGGAAAAGTTGTCTCAGCAAATAAATAACATTGAGGAATTCACGTTTGGAAATGTTTGCAACGATAATACTAACACTATAAATGGCAGAGTATGAAACGACAAGTGATAACAATACAAGAAGATATGGTCATCTACGCCCCACATCATGGTGAGGTGTGGATGACAGTTTGGGAGATTGCCGAACTGTTGAATGTAACAGGGACAGCAGTGAAGAATACCATCAAGCGCATTT
>QSCI01000328.1:0-515 GCA_003463005.1 Segatella copri
GGAATAGGTCTTGCTCGTTTCCGCCAACTTGCAGATGGTGATGAGATCGATACGAACACGATTCGTGCTCAGCAATGGGAAAAGGGTATCTCTTGCCCCGTCCTCGTATTTCGCCATCAGCTCCAACGCCTCGGGCAGGAGTTTCACCCTGGCAAGTGTTCCGGTCTTCTTGCGGTTATAGATGAGCCATTTGTCGCCATCCTCCAATACCTTGACATTGGCTTTCGTGATGGAAACGGTGTCAATGAAGGCTGTTCCTGCATAGCAGGCGAAAAGAAACAGGTCACGGCTAACGGATAGTCTCGGCTTGTCTTCGGGCAGTTCCACATCACGGATTTTTATGAAATCAGACATGCTGAGAGACTTGGGTGTCGTAACCTTTGGAGTGCCAACCCGATAATGGGCGAACAGCAGGTTCTTGCACAAGCCTCGCTCAAAGGCGATGCGGCACATCTTCTTGAAGAGCGACACATAGATGGTGATGGTTCCTGATGAAAAGCCTTTCTCGTCAAGCA
>QSCI01000329.1:0-515 GCA_003463005.1 Segatella copri
TGCTTGACGAGAAAGGCTTTTCATCAGGAACCATCACCATCTATGTGTCGCTCTTCAAGAAGATGTGCCGCATCGCCTTTGAGCGAGGCTTGTGCAAGAACCTGCTGTTCGCCCATTATCGGGTTGGCACTCCAAAGGTTACGACACCCAAGTCTCTCAGCATGTCTGATTTCATAAAAATCCGTGATGTGGAACTGCCCGAAGACAAGCCGAGACTATCCGTTAGCCGTGACCTGTTTCTTTTCGCCTGCTATGCAGGAACAGCCTTCATAGACACCGTTTCCATCACGAAAGCCAATGTCAAGGTATTGGAGGATGGCGACAAATGGCTCGTCTATAACCGCAAGAAGACCGGAACACTTGCCAGGGTGAAACTCCTGCCCGAGGCGTTGGAGCTGATGGCGAGATACGAGGACGGGGCAAGAGATACCCTTTTCCCATTGCTGAGCACGAATCGTGTTCGTATCGATCTCATCACCATCTGCAAGTTGGCGGAAACGAGCAAGACCTATTCC
>QSCI01000033.1:0-34239 GCA_003463005.1 Segatella copri
TATTAGTAGAGATACTGGTCTATGGGTTTGACTTTTCTAAGAACTTGCATTTAAGGATACAAGATATTTGCAGGATACAAGTTACTTGCAATATATGAGATACTTGGTTTATGTTTATAGATAATGGAGAAATTACTCTCATAAAGAATTTGTTTTTAAGTTTAAACAAAAATGCTAAAGTTAGATGTTAGTAATATAAGTCCCCGTAGTGACCGTGAGGCTACTGCGGGGACGCTTTTTCAATTTATAGTATATAGAAACAAAAAGGGCAAGACCAGAGATGGTCTTGCCCAATCTATTTTTATAACTCTTTATCTATATTATAAGATTCTACCTGTAAGAGAGAACTTCAAAACAGGATAAACCTTCAAGTCTTTTACGAACTTAGAGAGATCATCCTCGCCAGCATCTTCCAATGCCTTATTGATATCTATCTCGTTACCATTCTGGTAAACCTTGAGCTTACCCATGAACTGGCAACCCAACTCCAAGCGCATACCGATACGATTCTTAGGAACCAGACGACCGAAACCTAAACCAAGGTATGGACGAACATTCTTGCAACGGATATCGCCCTGAAGATTATAGTTCTCATCGAGCTCCAAGTTGTAACCACCCAAGTTGGCTGATATAGCCTTACGGAACTGATCCTTCAATTCAGGAGTATGCAAGTTGTTCTCAGAGAACTGACGAAGTTCATCACAAGAACCGGTAACCTCAGCAATCTTCTCACCACCAATAGACAAACCAGCAGCAATAAAGAACTTGCTACCACCACCGAATGGATACAGATTAGCCTTTACATTAAAGGTGGTACGGTCGAATGAGCCTTCTGCATGAATGGTTGCACTGGATGGGTACTGAACATTAGGTACATGAGGTAAATCATCGGTATTGACATCTACATCCAAATCACCAGACAGTTTAAAAGATGGCATGATGTTCACACCTGCTTCTACCTCAAGGAAGTTAGTAACAGGAGCTGCCAAACCTACACTAATACCCTCGGTACCTGCGCCTACATTAAGACCTACATGGTTAAAGAAACCACGCTTGTAATCGCTCTGCGCCATTACACTCCCTACACTAGTAAGCAGAATTACTGCCACCATCATTAATTTTTTCATAATCGTTCTGTTTATTAGTTCTTATATCAAATTATTTTTTTCATATCGTTCTTAAACACAAGTGCAAAAGTAAAGAAAAGTTATAAGAAAAACGAATAATAGATGGAAAATTAAGACTCTTTAATACTTTTACGTACTAAAGAGCCCAATATCTTGTAAAAAACCTAAAATTACAGACAAAAGACATACTCGTTGCCAATAAGAATAGATGTCTGTATTTCGTACTTACTAATGTAAAATACGAGGCTTAATCTACAACCGTAAACTTGGCATATTTCAGCAAAAGCTGTTTGGTACCAGAATGAACGAACTCTACTGTAGCCTTCGTATTCTCACCAGTTCCCTCAATCTTCAATACCGTTCCCCGTCCAAAACGCTGATGCTCAATCTTCATTCCCTCCTGCAAACCACAAGAAGAACTGCCAGCGGATGAAGCTGCAGAAGAAGAAACTGATGATGCAGCAGATCCAGTACTGCGAGAAGCAGGATGAGAAGAATGCGTCTCCATGTAACGCTTAGCTGCATTCAGCGCTCTAACAGACTTGAAATTACCTTCAGAGAGAGATGGGCGTCCGGAAACAGATGAGCGTCCGGAAGTACGTGAAGTCTCCGGTTCATCATCAAAGAGAGAAGGCTTAGGATCTGCTACAAACTGCGATGCTACCGGTTTGGAATTCTGATACCTGCTACTGTATCTAGGCTGTTCAGCATCCTCCCACGGTCTGCGAGGACGTTGCGCTCTCGCCCACTCCGGCTGGTCAGACATAGAGCCAAACAAGCTTCCACCAGCCTCATCCAGGCTATCAATCAACTTGCCGTCAATCTCATCGATAAACCGACTCGGATTATCAAACTCCATCTTGCCATATCTCCAGCGGTTCTTGGCGTTCGTCAGAATACAATGTTTCTCAGCTCGCGTAATGGCTACGTAAAGCAATCTCCGTTCCTCCTCCAGTTCTCTGAGCGAAGCAGCAGAAAGCGGACTCGGGAAGATATTCTCTTCCAATCCTACCACGAAGACCGTAGGAAACTCCAGACCTTTGGCTGCATGAACCGTCATCAGAGAAACACGAGGTTCATCCTTATCACCATCGCTGTCAGCATCGGTAAGCAGCGCCACATCCTGCAGATAATCCTGCAGGAAGAGTTCATCAAACCTACCCTCTTCACGGCGTTCCTCCACAAAAGCCGACATACCGCTCAAGAATTCCTCCAGGTTCTCCTGACGTGCCAGATCATCGGCATCCTTGCCCGACATGATATCCTGACTGATACCACTCTCCTTGATAATGGCATCACCCAATTCATAAACATCCGTAGTTTGAGCCCGTTCGATAAACGAAGAAATCAGCAATCGGAAGGTTTCCAGCTTGTTCATCGTACCCTTGTTTACCGCCAGTCCATACCGCTCAGGAGCACCGATTACCTCCCAGAAACTCACCTGGTTCTGATGGGCACAGTCAGCAATCTTCAGCACCGTAGTAGCCCCTATTCCTCGTGCCGGATAGTTGATGATACGCTTGATAGCCTCTTCATCATCCGGATTCGCCACCAGACGGAAATAAGCAATAATATCCTTAATTTCCTTGCGCTGGTAGAAACTCAGTCCGCCATAAATGCGATAAGGAATACCCTGCTTTCTGAACTCCTCCTCGAAGCTGCGGCTCTGGGCATTGGTGCGGTAGAGAATGGCAAAATCACTATACTGGCATCCATCCTCGCGCCGGATACGCTTCACGTCCTTCGCCACAATCGCCGCCTCTTCCTTGTCGCTGTAAGCAGGCTTATACTGAATCTTCTCACCCTTCGCATTCTCGCTGAACACATCCTTAGGAATCTGGTTGCGGTTATGCTTGATCAGACTGTTAGCCGCCTCAACGATGGTCTGGGTAGAACGGTAATTCTGCTCCAGTTTGAAGAGACGCGTGCCCTGAAACTGGCGCTGAAAGTTGAGAATATTATCGATATTGGCACCACGGAAACTATAGATACTCTGCGAGTCATCACCCACGGCACAAACACGCTGCTTCTCCTGACAGAGTTGCATGACGATAGACATCTGAACGTGGTTGGTATCCTGATACTCATCCACCAGGACATAATCGAAGCGGGCGGCATATTTGTGGCGAATATCCTCATGTTCCCTGAAGAGCTGATAGGTAAGCGTCAGCAAATCATCGAAATCCATGGCATTAGCCTGCTTGCAGCGCTGCACGTAAGCCACGAAAATCTTACCAACCTCAGGCATCTGCGCACGCTTGTTCTGCTCGAAGATAGCCGCATCGCTCTCATAAGCCGCAGCACTCATCAGGTTGTTCTTCGCCATCGAAATCTTGGCATGAACGGCAGCAGGCTTATACTTCTTATCATCCAGCCCCATCTCCTTCACTATCGCCTTGATCAGCGAGCGCGAGTCACTTTCGTCATAAATGGTAAAGTTGTTGTTGAAGCCGATATGCTCAGCCTCCGCTCTCAGGATTCGGGAGAAGATGCTATGGAAGGTACCCATATAGAGATGCTGGGCGAGATCATTTCCCACCAGTTTTCCGATACGTTCCTTCATCTCCCTTGCCGCCTTATTGGTAAAGGTGAGCGCCATGATGCTCCAGGGTTTCATGCCCTGGCTCAGGAGATAAGCTATTTTATAAGTAAGCACACGCGTTTTACCCGAACCTGCACCGGCTATCACCAGCGAAGGTCCGTCAATATATTCTAACGCAGCACGCTGCGCTTCGTTCAAGTCTTTCAGTAAATCCATGAATCAATATTTGAGGCTAAAAACTATTTTAAGGTCACCCCTATCAACTATAAACTATAAACTATCAACTAAGTATTACTTCACCCTATATCCTCCCACAGCCGTGCCCGGGTCGAAATCTTCGCCCTCACGAGGGAAGGTAGGGATAAATCTCATCTGATGTTCTATCTGTCGCTGGCGCTTTTTCATATAAGCGCTAGGATGCAGCGAACTGAATTTGCGCGGATTAGGAAGTGTAGCTGCTATCAGCGCACACTCGCCACGAAACAGATCTTTCGCTTTCTTGTCGAAATGATATTCTGCAACCGCATCCACACCATAGATACCCGGTCCCATCTCAATGCTGTTGAGATAAACCTCCATGATGCGCTGCTTGCTCCACATCATTTCGATGAGGAAGGTAAAGTAGACTTCAAATCCCTTGCGGGTCCATGAACGACCAGGCCACAGGAAGACATTCTTAGCAGTCTGCTGACTGATGGTACTGGCTCCATGCACCTTTCCACCATGTGCATTATTCTTCGCCGCACTCTCGATGGCATTGAAGTCGAAACCGTGATGCTTCAGGAATCTCGCATCTTCGCTCGCCATTACCGCCACTGGCATGTGAGGCGAAATTTTATCCATCGAAACCCAATGATGATGCAGGGTAATACTCTCTCCATCAGCTACTTGCTGAAAGCATCGGATAAACATCAGAGGAGTGACATACACAGGAATGAACCTATATGCCACTACAGCAAGAATGGTGGTACTGAAAAACAGCACCACCACCCATTTTACTATATTCTTGATTTTCTTCAAAATCATCTATTTAGTTTTTCCCTTCCGGGAGCATGAAACTTATTACTTCAATGTACCGTTGTTGGCTGCGTTAACCATAGCCTGGCTAGCATACATGTAAACCTCTACACGACGGTTCTGGGCGCAAGCAGCAGTAGTATTAACAACAGGGTTAGCAGAACCAAAACCCTGAACATTCTTTACCTGACGGCTGGTAACACCGCAAGAAGCGAGATAGTTGTAAACTGCCTCAGCACGCTTCTGGCTCAATGGCAAGTTGATACCATCATTACCTGTAGCATCGGTATAACCCTGGATAGAAACCTCGCAGTCGGTATTGTTCTTCAATACACCAGCAAACTGAGCCAAATCAGTCTTTGCGCTGCTGCTGAGAGTAGAACCGTTAGTTGGGAAGAGGATACCAGAAGCAAATGTTACCTTAACGGCAGACAAGCCATTGGCATCTGTTACAGTCTCAACCTGTGCATTCTTCACCCGTTCAGCCTCAGCCTTCACCTTATCCATGTGCTTTCCGATGAGGTTACCAGCACCGCCACCAACAGCTGCACCGATAGCAGCACCTACGAGAGCACCTGTACCACGATGGCTATTATTGAGCAATCCACCAACGATAGCACCCAAAGCTGCACCAGAACCGGCACCTACAGCTGTACCAGTCTTCTGATTGGTTCCACAACTTGAGAAAAGCAAGCACAAAGAGAGGCCTGCAACTGCAAAATTAGTCTTTTTCATTTTAAAATCTCCTATATTTATGTTATTTAATTGCAAAGATAACTCTTTTTTCTCCATAATGGAGAGTTTTCTAATATTTTTTTGTATTTTTGCATGCAAATTTAAGGGTATTTGTCGAAATAGAGCTAGGAAATCACCTATTTGGGGGTGGAAAATCCCTAAAAGTAGGATTTCAGACACCTGCAGACAGATGAACTGCCGTCAGCAGATGATGAAGGCTCATGCTTATACCTTAATATATAAGTAACAGAAGAAATAAAAAACAAAATAAATAGAATAAAGCAATATGGCTAAAGAACTCAAGAATTTAACCAAGCGCGCTGACAACTACAGTCAGTGGTACAATGATTTGGTAGTAAAGGCTGATCTCGCTGAGTTGTCACCAGTTCGTGGTTGTATGATTATCAAACCATACGGTTACGCAATCTGGGAGAAGATGCAGCAGCAGCTCGACAAGATGTTTAAGCAGACAGGTGTACAGAACGCATACTTCCCTCTCCTCATCCCGAAGAGTTTCTTCTCTCGTGAGGCTGAGCACGTGCAGGTTTCGCCAAGGAGTGTGCCGTAGTTACCCACTACCGCCTCCGTTCTACAGAGGATGGCAAAGAGGTTGAGGTGGATCCTAACGCAAAGCTCGATGAGGAGCTCATCATCCGTCCTACTTCTGA
Source organism: Segatella copri (assembly GCA_003463005.1). Classification (GTDB taxonomy): domain Bacteria; phylum Bacteroidota; class Bacteroidia; order Bacteroidales; family Bacteroidaceae; genus Prevotella; species Prevotella copri_I. The sequence continues at coordinate 6,090 of QSCI01000033.1, forward strand.
GACCATCATCTGGAACACCTATAAGAACTGGATTCATTCATGGCGTGATCTCCCTATCCTCTGCAACCAGTGGTGTAACGTAATGCGTTGGGAGATGCGTACCCGTCCGTTCCTCCGTACTTCTGAGTTCCTCTGGCAGGAGGGTCATACCGCTCATGCCACTAAGGAAGAGGCTGAGGCAAAGGCTCAGGAGATGCTCAAGGTTTACGCTGATTTTGCAGAGAACTACATGGGCGTTCCTGTATTGCAGGGTGTGAAGAGTGAGACTGAGCGTTTCGCCGGTGCTCTCAACACCTATACCATCGAGGCAATGATGCAGGATGGCAAGGCTCTCCAGAGTGGTACTTCTCACTTCCTGGGTCAGAACTTCGCCAAGAGTTTCGATGTTACATACTTGAACAAGGAGAACAAGCCTGAGTATGTATGGGCTACTTCATGGGGTGTTTCTACCCGACTGATGGGTGCCCTCATCATGGTTCACAGCGATGACAACGGTCTGGTATTGCCTCCAAAGCTGGCTCCTATCCAGGTGGTTATCGTTCCTATCAACAAGGGCGACGAGCAGTTGGCTCAGATTACTGCTAAGTTGCAGCCTGTCATCGACCAGCTCCGTGAGTTGGGCATCACCGTGAAGTATGATGATAACCCTGCTAAGCGTCCTGGCTTCAAGTTCGCTGACTATGAGTTGAAGGGTGTTCCTGTTCGTCTGGCTATGGGTGGCCGTGACTTGGAGAACAACACCATCGAAATCATGCGCCGTGATACCTTGGAGAAGGAGAACGTAAGCTTCGACGGCATCGTTGAGCGCGTAAAGAATATGTTGGAAGACATCCAGAAGAATATCTTCGAGAAGGCTCGTGCTTACCGTGATGCTCACGTTTATGAGTGCGACAACTACGAGGAGTTCAAGGAGCGTGTGAAGAACGGAGGTTTCTTCCTCTGCCACTGGGACGGTACAGCCGAGACCGAGGCTAAGATCAAGGAGGAGACTCAGGCTACCATCCGCTGCGTGCCTTTCGCTTACGAGCAGACTCCAGGTGTAGATATGGTAAGCGGCAAGCCTGCCGTAGCTCGTGTCATCATCGCAAGAAGTTATTAATCATCCCCGGTGTCGGGAGTTCATCCTGACACCATAATATATTTAATATGAGGCAGTTGATACTATACATCCTTTTTCTGGTGTCCATGGTCTTCTCAGGCTATGGAGAGGTATCTGCTGCCTCTATTTCTTTTACTCCCGAGGATTCTTATACCGAAGATGCAAGCCATAAGAAAGATGGCTTGGCGAAGGTTGAGTATGACAAGAGCCAGCCTGAGGCACAGCTTGAAAACGCTTCACAGCTTGCTTACCGCATCTGTAGCAGCCGTCCGCAGCGCTTATTGCCAAGTGGCAACATGCACAACAGTCAGACTGCCAGCAGATTGCTTACAAATAGAATCCGATATTTTTCATCCCTTTTATCAGCTATAGAAGGTGGCATGGAGCCTTTCCGACAGGAAACTGCCCCAATCCACTTTGATGTCGCCAGCAAGTATTATGTCATTTGCCTGCGACGTCTGCTCTGTTAGTGCTTATTCTTTTCTCTTTTTAAAATTTCATATAGATTTATCGCATCTTTCCTAAGATTTGCGATAAGACTGGTTACACCCCTATTCAAAACAAAAAACAGTTCAATATATATTATTTTTCAAGAATTAAGAATAAGCAAATAACAGTATAAAATTATGGCAAAGATTAATCATTTAGAGATGGGTGCTGATGTTTTGGCACTCCAGGATGTACAGGTAAAGAAAGGTTTCATGGGTTTGACTGTCAAGCTCATCTATCAACCTACCAACAGTGTGATTAAGATAAAAGAGAAGGAATATTCTGCAGAGGATGGAAGAAAGCTTGAGAATATCCTCAGTGCAGCCCCTAAGGATGTAGAAACAGCGATCAGCAACTTCCCTGTTTCTGCCATCAGCATGGGTAATATGAAGTTACAGGCTTGCATCTCTGACGACCACCAGTTTGTTGCCACACAGCTCCTTGCCTTCAAGGATTTCGGTTACAAGCCGGTTACAGAGATGAAGACCTATACAGGAAAGACAGCCGAAGCTTTCGCTCAGTTGTTTTAGTTATATCACAGTTTCGGGACAGGGGACAGAACGATTCCTCTGTCCCTTTTTTATTTTATAGGAATAGGATGAAATCTTTATTTGAAAGAAGGCGGTTCATTCCCCTCTTCCCAATTACGGTAATGCTTAGGCGACAAACCGGTATGTTTCTTGAAGAAGGTTCCGAAGGCTGAAGCATTGGGAAAACTGAGTTCATTGGCTATCTGCTGTATCGTCTTCGTGGTGTTCTTCATCAGATAGATACTGCGACGGATCATCGCCTTGAAAAGCAACTGCTGGACCGTCTGACCGCAAACCGACTTGACCAGTACCGACAGATATTTCGGTGTAAGACAGAGTTCATCTGCATAGAAAGCCACACTGCGCTCACGCATATAGTTCTTCTCTATCAGCAGCACCAACGACTCAAAGATGGCAATCTTCCGTTCCATCTCCTTGCCGGCAGCCTTGAACGATGCCGAGAAGATGCTGCACAAACGGTAGGTAACTGCCATCAGCAACAGTTTCTGCTCATGCACACAATAGGCATCCAGTTCACCACTCTTCTCTTTTTCCAGCTCCAGTTTCCTCAGCATCAGGGCATAAGAAGTAAGCATATCCTCATAGCCCGTCGTCCTTACATGGCAGGGTTTGGGATAAATCGTAGCATAAAGACGCATGGTAACCACGGTGTTTCCCAACATGTGACGAATCTGTTCAGCACGGTAAAAAAGAAGGGTATATTTAAGGTTCTTGCCCGTTTCCTGCACATGAAACATCACTCCTTTGGAGAGGAAAACGGTCTCACCCTCAGATGCAACAAAGGATGTTCCGTCTACACAGAAACGGAACATCCCCTGATGACAGATTACGATACCGACATAGTCGGAGTAGAAAGGCTGCATCAACAGCTGAGGAAACTCATGAGCCTCATATATGATGATATTATCTGTTATTTTCATGATGAATATGGGTCTGTTATCTTCAGATTTAACTGCGAAGATAACAAAAATATCCATTCATCAGATGAGCAGCCTGTATCTTTTATGATATTTTAGCACTCCCCTACCTTCTTCCCAGGGATTTCACATCTACATTCTTCAGCAGATATTCACGCGTCAGTTCCCCGATATTGCGCTTGCGCCAAGGGAGAACGAGCATCAGTCCGGCACACAGCAGACAGCCGTAGAAGGTCCAGCCGGCCATCTCCTTGATGCTCACCAGCGTGGCCTGTACCTGTACCTTTCCCTTCGTACTCATGGCAGCCATGTTCTGCGCCTCGGTTACACTCTTGCCCTGATATTGCATGCCTCTCACCGTCTGGTCGTAAGTCTTTGCCGTCTCGATGTTCGTGCGGTCGTAATCCTGGGCAAAGCGGGTTACATAATACTGCTGTCTGTGCTGAAGCACATTGGTATAGAGCGCCGAGCCGATGCAAGGGGCAATGACCATACGAACGGTAAGCATGATGCACACCCAGGTTGACATGAAGCGGTAAGGCATGCGCTGGTTGGCTATCGTGGAGATGAGCGAATAGAGCAGCATCATTCCCGTAGAACGGATGATGATAGGCCATTTCATACGCTCATACATACCGTCGTTCTGTACTTCGAAATACATGTACAGCGCATAGGCTCCGATAAAGAGGAAGCCCAGACAGTACATCCACTTCAGGTGAACATTCTTGGCTCTGGCGATGACGGCGAATATCAGTCCCACGGTGTAGCCCACCATCACCCAGTTGCCCAAGGTGGCGTTCTGCCAGTTATCTATCTTCATGCTCACATTGGTGAACACGTTGACAAACATGGCACTCGAATTGCAGACCATCAGCAGGAAGAAGAGCAGGATTCCGTAGTTGATGACCCTGAGCTGGAACACCTCCATGATGAAATAAGGTGAACGCCTCGTCTTCTCCAGATAGATGAACAGGGCGGTAAAGATAAGACAGACCACCGAAGAGAAACGGATGGTTGGATCATCAAACCAGTCGAGCGTCTTGCCGAAAACCATGACGTAAGCAAACGAACAGAGCATGATACTGAACACCGTAACATTGCCAAACTTCGACATCGTTATCGGGAACTTAGGCATCGGATACTCATGATAAGGCATGGTGAAGAACACGATGATGATGCCTGCCAGCATGAATGCCATCATGAAATGATAAACATACTGCCACTCATAGGCATAGGCAAGCCATGCCGTTAGCCAGGTTCCCAACTGTCCGATAATCATGAAGAAGAGATAGATGACCGGCTGCGAAACCATCTTCTCCGAATCTACCGCATCCCATGCTTCCTCGGTAGTAGGCTCACATCCCGGAGTGATATTCCTCGTAGCCTCTATTCCGAAACCATATCTGATGAGCACGAAGAGATGCGCCATCAGCAGCGTCTGGCGGACAAAACCCATCAGCAGACTGCACAGTCCGAGTATAAACAGCGAGTCGGTCTGGGCACACACGAAACTGAGGATAAAGAGAATGGAGAAGCCCACGATACACATCATCTTCTCTCTACGGATGCACACCAGATCATAGAAGAACGGCGAGAAAGCCGCCATTCCTATCGAGGTGCAGAAGCCCGCAAAGGCGATGTATTCCGACTGGATGCCGAGCCCGCTCATCATCTCGCCGCTGTTGGCAGAATAGACGCCACTCATCGTAATCATCGGCACGAAGAGGATGATCATGAAGATGATGCCGAGCGGTTTGGGCACCCAATCATAAAACGGATAATTCTTATATTCTTCTTCCATATATTACTTCATTTCCATCTAGCTGTTTTTTACTTTCTCTCAGCCTTGACAACCACCATCATGCCGGCAGCAAGATGCTCATTATCCTCTTTGCTGAGGTTGTTGAAATCGATTCTTACAGGCACACGCTGCTGAATCTTGACAAAGTTGCCAGCAGAATTGTCTGTAGGTACCAGCGAATATTTCGAACCGGTAGCACCAGAAATGGCGGTCACCGTACCCTCAAACTCCTTGTTACTGATGGCATCTACGGTCATACGCACCTTCTGTCCTACATAGAGATTCTCTATCTGGGTTTCCTTATAGTTGGCAATCACCCATTTGTTGTTGGTTGGAATGATGTAGGTAATGGTGGTTCCTGCATTCACCATCTGTCCCTCCTCGATAGAGCGGCGACCCAGTTTACCGTCGCAAGGGGCCACAACCACACAGTAAGAGAGATTCAGCTTTGCCATCTCTACGGCAGCCTCGGCACGCTCGATGGAAGCAGCCACATTCTGCTTGCGGGTAGTTACCTCGTTTACGCCCTTATAGGCAGCAGCCTGCTGCTTCTTTACCCCTTCGAGTTTCTTCCTGGTAGCAGCATATTCCACCTCCAGCTGTTCGAGCTGGATAGGAGTAGCCGCCTTCTTTTCTACCAGGTTGCGATAGCGTTCGCAGTCCTTGGCAAGTTTGGCAAGTCGTACATTTATTTCATCGATAGATGCCTGATAGATAGAAGCTGATGTCTCGGTGGTCTGCTCTGTAGCGTTGATGACATTGGCTCCTGCCTTGGCATCCTTGAGAGCTGCTTCAGCCTCCATCAGACGGATACGATACTCCCGGTCGTCGAGCACAAGGAGGGTATCTCCCTTGTGTACTTCCTGATGTTCTCTGAAGCATACCTTGGCGATATAGCCGGATGCACGGAGATTAACCGGTGAGATATATTGCTCTATCTGAGCATCATTGCTCGTTTCGTTAGAGTTATAATCGAGGAAGAGGCATACGATTTTCCAGAGTCCGAAAGCCAGAATAGCAACACCTATCAGACTGGCGATAATCTGTCTTACGCGCTGTTTCTTGAGTTTCTTCCTGGTTTCTCGTGAGATACCTGTGTAGCCTCTGCAGTTTCTACATTTTTATTTTCGTTCTGTTCCATAGTTTTATTGTAATTTGGAATCAGGGAATATGAAGTAAAGTTTTTTACATCCCGTTTTCCTGTTTATATTTTATTTTTTAATGATTTATTCTTCTCCGTTATTTAGCAACCGAAATCTGGTTGAGCTGTCCAGTCAATTTGAGCAGCGAGAGATTGGCAACCTTGTAGCGATAGTAGGCTGTGAGATAATTGTTCATCGCCTCACTCATGCGCATCTCGTCCTGCAGCACCGCTGTCATCGAAGCCACACCCTCCTTATACTGGTCGGCTGTTACGTTGTAAACATCCTGCGCCATGGTATAATTATCAAACTGCTTCTTATAGTTGCGCTGACTGTTGTTCACCTCGCTCACCGCATTCATATAGTTTGCCTGCAGTCCCTTCAGGGCGTCCTCGTAACCGATGCGTGCATTCTCCTCCTCTATCTTCGCCTTTCGGATTTTAGAACGCTTTTCAAAGCCATCGAATACAGGCACTCGCAGCTGGATGCCCAGACCGTTGGAACCATACCAGTGGTTTGACTCGCCCGAATGAATCCAGTGATCAATCCTATCGGTAAAGGCAGAATACATCAGATTTCCGGTCAGCGAGAGCGATGGCAGATAACCGTCCTTGGCTAGTTTGGTCTGCTTCTGGGTGAGCAGTTTCTTCTGTTCCAGCAACTGGAGTTCGTAGAGTCCCGTATCCAGTCCGTCAGCCTTCACCATCTCTATCTTTCCCGGATTTACGGCAGTCACCTTCATCTCCTTCTCGGCAGGATAATCTATCACATACTTGAGCATGGTATACTGCTGTTCGAGCATGGCGATGGCGTTATCGCGCTGCACGGTGAGGTTCTCGATATTGAGATTCACTCGCTTCAGATCGACCTCCAGACTCATCTGGTTGTCATAGAAAGCCTGGGTGATGTTTCTGAGTTCTACCAGTCGCTTGATATTGTCATCCGTCAGACGAATCTGCTCAGATGTGTTCTGCGCCATGTAATACATCTTGGCAGTCTGCACTATGAGGTCTTCACGCGCCTTCTCATAAGAGAGTTGGTTGAGTTTATCGGCAATCTTGGTAATGTCGATGGCGGTAAGAATCATCTGGTTATACAGTGGCATCTGCAATTGTACACCCGCCGAAGCATTATACTGCAACGTCTTGGTTACATTATAAGGCTTGCCGTAAGCCGAGCCGTCGGTAACCGAAACAGGCGGCGTAAAGTTGTCGTTGAGCTGTGCCACCGCATTGATTTGCGGATAGAGTTTAGCCTGATTTTCGCTGATAGCGTACTTTCCCTTAGCTATTTCGTTTCGGCTGCTCTGGAGCGACAGGTTATTATCCACTGCCATCTGCAGGCACTGGCTGAGCGTAAGCGTCTCCTGTGCGCCAAGTGTATGGAAAGCTCCGAGCGCGAAACATAAGATGATTATTTTCTTCATTTCTTCTTAATGATTTCTATTGATTTACGTTTCATTTATTATCTGGGTGCAAAGGTACGGCTTTTCGGTGATAAATGACTATTCACATCTTATCACAATATGTTCAAAATTTCCGAAAATAACAGGATATGGTTCAGTATCAGCCTCATCGGCCTACTGGCTTTCAGCTATGCGCTTCTCCAAAACCTTCTTCAGGTTATCAGCAGAGCCCATTCCCAACTTCTTTCTGATGTTGGCCCGCTGGGTAGTGATGTTCGATTCCGACTTGTTGAGCAGCGTGCAAATCTCACTCAGCTTTCTGTTCTGCAGGATAAGGTAACAGATTTCCTGTTCAGAGGCACTCAACTCGGGAAAGACGCGTTCTATGTTCTGTTTGCTCAATTCGCGGGTCTGGAGATATTGCATCACATTGTCTATGACATTCTTCTGCGAAGCCTCACCCAGAAGATCCAGCAAATGCGCGGTAAGTTTAACATCATGCCTTTCCTTCGCCAGAGCCACGTATGCCTTAATCTGCTTTTTGTTTATCTTCAGCACCTGGAGCAGTTCTTCCTCATCACACTGCAACGTTCTGTTCGCATTGACAAGATACTCACCGTTTCTGGCAACAGCCAGACTCAGCACGCTGATAAAAAGCAATATGAGCATCATCATGAAGAAATAATCCATGAGCGATTCATCCCCCGTTACAATCACACTCAATATATAAACCCCAAAAGCTATTCCCACCAGCCAGCGTGTGAGACGCGCCTGATAAGCCGCCAGCGAGAAAAACATGTTGCCTGAAAGGATAAGCATATTGATGAGAATCACCATTCTGTTATCTTTCAGCGTAGGCATAAAGGCACTGTAGAGGATATCGGCTCCGATAAAGCACTGGGTGGCGATAGCGATACAAACGATTGCCCTCACCATTGGGATTTTCCCGAAGAGATAAGCCATGAAGGAGGATAACACGACTATCAGAAAAACGATGTTAGACACGGTAAAAAACGGATCAAAGGCTCCAGAAAAGCCCAGGATATTTGACAGGATGCCCAAAGAGAGCATCACGGAGAAACACACAAGGATAGCTTGACGTTGGCGGTCCAAGTAATTAGATTCTCTCTTCAGGAAAGAGAACCCTAACTGATGTATCTTAGATTTCTTTGCGTTCTTTTCTTTCATTTTCATAATGGATAGATAAATTATTTCGTATTGACAGATGAGGCAGGTTTGCCCTGACTGACGAATCATTTTGCACAGACAGACGACTCGCTTTTTCTTCTTGCAAAAATAATAAAAAAGATTGGTTTTGATGTATTTTGAGGGATATTTTTTTATAATTCCAGAAAAATCAGCATTTTTCAGTGTACTTTTCTCCCTACCGAGAGTGGTTTTCCATTACTTTTGCATTTGAAAATTCAAATCATTTATCAATCATTTAATACTAATTACGTATGAAAAAGAATATCACTTTCAACAGTAAGCACATACAATGGTTTCTGTTTTTATGCTTAAGTTTCAGCATCACATTCTGTATGTTTCTGCTATCTTCATGCAGCGATGATGACAGCCCAGAAGTAAACAATAAGGCACACTATCAGGACGTACCAGCCAGTCTACTGACCGATGCCAAGAAACTGGAGATGGTCCGGTCTATCCAGGACTTGAAAGACGGAAGATTCTTCTATCTTGACTATACGGAGGATTACAAACTCTCTACCATATCAGGCTATAATCTTACCGACAACACCCAACTGATTGGTGCCGTATTAAAAACCCTCTGCGACAAAACACCATCCTGGCTCAAGGCAAGAGTCAAGCTGGATGCCGGCTGCAGTGCCTTTGCTGTTACGACACCAGATACTGGTGATTATCTGATGGGGCGCAACTTTGACTACTCTCACGATAATGAACCGATTGCAGCAGCCCTGGTTCGCACGGCTCCAGAAGGTGGACTGAAATCCATCAGCATGGTGGATGCCTACTGGATAGGTTACCGGCAGGATCTCTGGCATTACATCCTATATAACAAGGAACAGTTTGAGAAACATAAGACGCAAGACCTTTCCTATATCATGGCATTCCCATATCTTCTGATGGACGGCATGAACGAGGCAGGCTTTGCCGTTTCCGTTCTTCATCTTGACGGCAAGCCAACCCAGCAGGCTAGCACAGGAAAGAAGTTGACAACAACAGTTGCCTTACGTATGATGCTGGATCATGCCAAGACGGTAGATGAAGCTCTCAAGATTCTGGACGGATATGACCTCTGGATACCGGATAATGACGGCAACTATCATTTCTACATGGCAGATGCCACGGGCCGTTATGCCATCGTAGAATTCGTATATGACAAGGATCACCAAAGCAAGATTTACATCGACGATGAATATACGGGTGAAGACGGAAAGACTTATTTCAAATATCCTGACGTATTGCCAAACACCCGCGAGGTGATAGAAAAGCGCTATGCCAGCAACTTCTATGTATCTGAAACCATGGCATGTTCAGATAAAGGTCCGAAACTCTCGAACCACGGCAAGACCCGCTACGACATGATGGAATTCGTCATCAAGCAGAACAGTAACCAGTTGTCAGAGGAAGGAGCCATGAATCTGCTCAATGGTGTGAGTCAGGCAGAAACTCCAGGCAATCCAACGAGCCATACCCAGTGGTCGGTGGTATACAATCTCTCCCAGCGCAAGGCAACCGTCTGCGTGAACAGAGATTACAAGAACAAGTTTACGTTCTATGCAAAATAATACATTTTATGCAAAAGAAGATTTTGCCGAGAAATAATATAAAAATAGGTCTAGCTACACCGCGCTAAGCGGGGTCGCTAGACCTATCTTCTAATCTATCAAGAACTTATATTCTTATTTTAGTCTTCATCAGCAAACTCATTCAGAGTATATGTGCTGCTGCCATCGAAACAATGGTACATACCTGGCACTTAGGAAGACCGATAGCCTCTACCAGCTGCTCGATGGTGTTGAACTTCAGGGAAGTCAAGCCCAACTGGTTAGCAATCTCATCTACCATTCTCTGATACTCAGGAGAACCGGTGGTAGCGTATTTCTCAAGATTCTTGTTGGCATCGCCCTCAAACTTCTCGATGATGCGACGGGTAATCAGCTCCATATCACTCTTGGAAGAAGTGAAGTTGATGAACGGACAGCCGTATACCAATGGAGGACACGCTATACGCATGTGGCACTCCTTCAAGCCAGCCTGGTCGAAAAGCACCTTCACGTTGTCGCGAAGCTGGGTACCACGAACGATACTGTCATCGCAGAATAACACACGCTTACCCTTCAGCATCGCCTTGTTAGGAATCAGCTTCATCTTGGCTACCAGTGAACGCATGCTCTGGTTGCTTGGAGTAAAACTGCGAGGCCATGTAGGAGTATACTTGGCAATGCAACGCTGGTAAGGCACACCCTTTCCGGCAGCATAACCCATCGCCATACCTGTACCCGAATCAGGAATACCACTGCAGCAGTCTACCTCCACATCATCGGTCTTGGCGAGATTGAAGCCGTTGGTAAAACGCGCCTCCTCTACATTCTTGCCCTCGTAGGTAGATGTAGGGAATCCGTAGTAAACCCAGAGGAAAGAGCAAACCTGCATCTTCTTGTTGGCAGGACGGATCTGCTCCATGCCATCAGCTGTAATCTTCACGATTTCGCCTGGTCCTACCTCATATGCTGTTTCATAATCGAGATTAGGGAACGAGGTGGTTTCGCTGGAAGCCGCATAGGCACCTTCCTTCTTGCCGATGATGATTGGAGTACGTCCCCAACTGTCACGCGCACAGATGATGCCATCCTCGGTAAGGATCATCATGGTGCAGGAACCTTTGATGTGATGGAAAACGTTTTCGATACCTTCTCTGAAGGTTTTACCCTGAATAATGAGCAGAGCCACCAACTCAGTAGGATTGGTACTACCCGAAGACATCTCTGCAAAGTGCATGTTCTTTTCGAGCAGAAGCTGAGTAAGTTCATCCTTGTTTACTATCTTAGCTACAGTGCAAATGGCAAAGCGGCCAAGATGAGAGTTCATGATGAGTGGCTGGGCATCTGTATCGCTAATCACGCCGATGCCCGATGTAGCTCCTTCAAACTTGTTGAGTGTAGGTTCAAACTTCGTTCTGAAGTATGAACTTTCCAGATTGTGGATAGAGCGCACGAAGCCCTTCTCACTACTGTAGGTTGCCAAACCGCCCCGGCGTGTGCCGAGATGTGAGTTGTAATCTGTGCCGTAAAAGAGATCAGCGACACAGCTTTTCTTGGAAATAGTTCCGAAAATGCCTCCCATAAGAGTATAATTATATGTTATAATTTTGTAATATGGGTGCAAAGATAAATAAAAATCAGAAAATATGCAAGTCTTTTTGCTTTTTTTCTATAAAAACATGATAATGAGGGTAACTTGCTACCCTATTTCGAGAAGAATAAAAGGCTACTGAAACGAAAAGCGCTCCGGCAATAATTACCGGAGCGCCATGATATGATTTCCTATGAAATTAATCCAGCTTCAGGCTCTTCTTGATAGCCTCGATCTTATCCATCGCAGCAGCTGTGCAGCGGTTGTAGCAGCCAGCGCACTTGAATGAAGGATCCTTAACCTCAATATAGAACTTAATCTTAGGCTCTGTACCTGATGGACGGACACTTACCTTGGTGTTGTCATCGCAGAACCACTGGAGTACGTTGCTTGTAGCAGGCATATCGAGCTTTTCTACGCTGCCGTCAGCATGCTTAACCTCCAGGCTCTGGTAGTCCTTCCAGGTTACCACCTTGCTGCCACCCAACTCCTGTGGAGGGTTGGCACGGAAGTCTGCCATCATCTGCTTAATCTCGTCAGCACCGGTCTTACCTGGGCGAACTACGTTTACAGTAAACTCCTTGCTGAAGCCATACTCTGCATAAATCTGCATCAGGAGGTCGTAGAGAGTCTTGCCCTGATCCTTAGCCCATGCTGCAATCTCGCAGATGAGACAGATAGATGCAGGAGCATCCTTATCGCGTACCTTATCGTATGGCAAGAAACCGAAGCTCTCCTCACCACCACCGATGTACTGCTGCTTGCCCTCAGAGATAGCAATCTCGCGTGCAATCCACTTGAAACCGGTGTAGCAGTCGCGCAACTCTACGTTGTTCTTCTTGGCAATCTCAGCGATAACTTCTGTTGTTACGATGGTCTTTACAAGGAAGTCTGTTGGCTTCAACTTACCCAACTTCTTCTTGTTCTCGATGATGTAGTAGCAGAACATCATGGCTGTCTGGTTACCGTTGATGATCATCCACTCGCCCTTGTCGTCACGGCAAACGATAGCGAGGCGGTCAGCATCTGGGTCAGTAGCTACAACGAGGTCAGCGTTCAACTTGGTACCGAGCTTCATACCGAGGGTCATAGCCTCTGCATTCTCTGGGTTAGGAGAAACCACTGTTGGGAAGTTACCATCTACAACCATCTGCTCAGGAACTACATTGATGTTCTGGAAGCCCCAAGAACGCAGACAGAGAGGAACGATGACACGACCTGTACCGTGCATAGCTGAATAAACGATGTTGAGGTCTTTCTGACGGTTGATGACATCCTGGTCAATCATAGCAGAATGAACGGCTGTCATGTAGTCGTAATCCATCTCACCACCGATAATCTTGATCAAATCCCAGTTAGCCTCGAACTTTACCTGGTCGATAGTAACCTTGTTCACCTCTTCGATGATACCAGTGTCGTGTGGAGCCAAAACCTGAGCACCGTCGCTCCAGTAAGCCTTGTAACCGTTGTACTCCTTAGGGTTGTGAGAAGCAGTTACGTTGACACCAGCCTTGGCACCGAGCTCACGGATAGCGAAAGAAATCTCTGGTGTAGGACGGAGGCTCTCGAAGAGATAAGCCTTGATGCCATTGGCAGAGAAGATGGCAGCTACGGTCTCAGCGAAGAGACGGGAGTTGTTACGGCAGTCGTGACCTACCACTACTGAAAGGTTCTCCTCACCTGGGAAAGCCTTGAGGATGTAGTTAGCAAAGCCCTGTGTAGCCATACCAACGATATACTTGTTCATGCGGTTGGTACCTGCGCCCATGATACCGCGCAAACCACCAGTACCGAACTCCAAGTTCTGATAGAATGCATCAACGAGAGCAGACTTATCCTCTGCGTCGAGCATTGCTTTTACTTCCTTACGGGTTTCTTCGTCAAAAGCAGGTGTGAGCCACTGCTGTGCTCTTTCTTCACACTGCTTGATCAATTCTGCGTTATTAGCCATAGTTTGATTATATTATGTAATTAATTAATTCTTATCGAGAAGGATGTGCACGAAAACAATGCATAATTTCTCTATTTGCGTACAAAGTTATATAAAAATTTTGATAAACCAAGCAAGAATGAAGTTTTTTTTGTATTTTTGCACTTTGAAATGGAATTGAAAATAGAATAAGGCTAATATTTAGCAATATTGTATTGGTAAGATAACAAAAGTTGAATGAACAAAATATAAAACAATAGAATATGGAAGTATATTACACGGGCGTCATCATCGCCGTATCCACCTTTTTAATAATAGGTATCTTTCACCCTATCGTCATGAAGACGGAATATTATACGGGCACCCGCTATTGGTGGGTTTTCCTCGTTGCAGGCATCATCTGCATCGGAGCTGCCTTCCTGGTTGCCAACGTGCTCTTCTCTGCCATACTGGGCGTAGTAGGTGCTTCATGCCTTTGGAGCATCGGTGAACTCTTCGAACAGAGACAACGCTGCGAGAAAGGCTGGTTCCCGAAGAATCCGAAAAGGATAGGAACAGGATATTACAGGGACGAAGCGAAGAGTAAACATGAAAGTGTATAGGAAGAAAACGCCAACAAAATGAAGACAGAACTCATTCTGGTCGGAAAGACCGTAAACAAGCATTTCATTGCGGGCATCAAGGATTATGCCGAGCGCATCACCCATTATATGCCTTTCAACATAACAACCATTCCTGAGCTCAAGAACACCAAGAGTCTCAGCGAACAGCAACAGAAGGAACGGGAAGGAGAACTGATTCTGAAACTCCTCCAGCCTTCAGATACCGTGGTGCTGATGGATGAACATGGACAGGAATTCCGAAGCATCGAGTTTGCCAAATGGATAGAGCGCAAGCAGGCCACGGCAAGAAGGCTCGTCTTTGTCATCGGCGGTCCTTACGGCTTTTCACAGTCTGTCTACGACCGCGCCAACGAGAAGATCTCCCTCTCCAAGATGACCTTCTCGCATCAGATGGTGCGCCTTATCTTTACCGAGGCGCTCTATCGCGCATGTACTATTATAAAAGGTGAACCTTACCACCACGAATAAGGGTAAAAAAGTAAAAAGGTAAAAAAAATGGGGAAAGATAAATATATAGAAATAAAAGGGGCAAGAGCCAACAACCTCAAGAATATCGATGTAAAGATACCTCAGGGCAAGTTTGTTGCCATTACGGGTGTCTCCGGATCGGGAAAATCATCGTTGGCTTTTGATACCTTATATGCTGAGGGCCAGCGCCGCTATGTGGAGTCGCTCTCTTCGTACGCACGCCAGTTTCTGGGACGTATGAGCAAACCGGAATGTGATTTCATCAAGGGATTGCCACCAGCCATCGCCATCGAACAGAAAGTGATTTCGCGCAACCCACGATCTACCGTGGGCACCAACACCGAAATATACGAATACCTGCGACTGCTCTACGCACGCATCGGAAAAACCTATTCGCCTATCAGCGGACAGGAGGTGAAACGCCATACTACCGAAGATGTACTCGCCTGTACCCGACAGTATTCCCAGGGTACCAGGTTTGTCATCCTCGCCCCTATCCACGTCATCGAAGGGCGCAGTCTGGGCAAACAGCTGGAGATGTACAACCAGGAAGGTTACGCGCGTATATATATAAAAGGTGAATTCGTGCGCATCGAAGACTTCATAGAGCAGGCTGACAAGGAACTGCTGGAAGTAAGCGGCGACAAACTGAGAAAGAGAATGCAGCAGAAGGATGAAGAAATCTTCCTGGTCATCGACCGTGCTTCGGTAAGCGATGAGAAGGATGACATCAGCCGACTGATGGATTCTGCCGAAACTGCCTTCTATGAGGGCGATGGAGCCTGCCGCCTCGTCTTCCTGCCAAGCAACATCTGCTACGACTTCTCTACCCGGTTCGAAGCTGACGGCATGCAGTTTGAAGAGCCTACCGACAATATGTTTGCCTTCAACTCCCCTCTCGGAGCCTGCCCTACCTGCGAAGGTTTCGGCAGCATAATAGGCATCGATGAGAAACTCGTCATCCCGAACACTTCGATGAGCGTATATGACGGATGTGTGGTTTGCTGGCGAGGCGAAAAGATGGGTATGTGGCTCAAGGAATTCATCCGCAGAGCTGCAGAATACGACTTCCCTATCTTCAAGCCTTATTTCGAACTGACTCAGCAGCAGAAGGACTGGCTGTGGCACGGTCTGCCTGGCGAGAAGAAACGTAAACAGCAGGAAAGGGTGAGCATCGATGAGTTTTTCAGAATGGTAAAGGAGAACCAGTACAAGATACAATACCGCGTGATGCTGAGCCGATTCCGTGGAAAGACGATTTGTCCTGACTGCCATGGTACACGACTCAAGAAGGAAGCCAACTATGTGAAGATTGGCGGAAAGAGCATCACCGAACTGGTTGAGATGTCGATTGTGAACCTGAGCGAATGGTTCAAGAAGCTGGAACTCTCTGAGCATGAGAAGGAAATCAGCAAGCGTCTGCTCACCGAAATCACCCACCGCCTGCAGTTCCTCCTGGATGTTGGTCTGGGTTATCTTACGCTCAACCGACTCTCCAACACCCTCTCCGGCGGTGAGAGTCAGCGCATCAACCTGACCACCAACCTGGCTCATCGCTCGTGGGTAGCGTATATATCCTCGATGAACCTAGTATCGGACTCCATAGCCGCGATACCGCCCGACTGATTAAGGTGCTGAAAGAACTGCAGCAACTGGGCAATACGGTGGTTGTGGTAGAACACGACGAAGAGATTATGCGGGCAGCCGACTATCTCATCGATATCGGTCCCGATGCCGGCAGACTGGGCGGAAGAGTGGTCTACGCCGGTCCGTCATCAGAATATTCAACCACCGACAAGGCTGAACAGGAAAAGCTGCTGGCTGAATATCCGGAGAGTTATACCATCAAGTACCTGACCCACAACGAGGAGATAAAGGCGCCAACGAGCCACCGTGCCTGGAACCAGTATATCGAAATCAAGGGAGCCCGGATGAACAATCTGCGCGGCATCGACGTTAAGATACCGCTCAATGTATTCACCTGTGTAACCGGTGTATCAGGCTCAGGCAAGAGTTCGCTCATCAAGGGAATCCTCTATCCTGCCATGCGTCGCCGTCTGGACCTCGTAGCAGATGCCCCAGGCGAATATACATCGATGGAAGGCGACTGGAAGAGCATCCATCATGTAGAGTTTGTTGACCAGAACCCTATCGGAAAGAGTACCCGCAGCAACCCTGCCACTTATCTGAAGGCGTACGATGCGATACGTGCCCTCTTTGCCAACCAGCCACTGGCTAAGCAGATGGGATTCACGCCGCAGTACTTCTCTTTCAATACTGAAGGCGGAAGATGCGAGGAATGTAAGGGTGCGGGATATGTTACCATCGAGATGCAGTTTATGGCAGACCTCACGCTGACCTGCGAGGCTTGTAAGGGCAAGCGGTTCAAGCACGACATCCTGGAGGTACGCTATGGCGGAAAAGATGTCAATGATGTGCTGAACATGACGGTAAATGAGGCCATTGAGTTCTTCAGCGATGAAAAGCTGCAGCGCAATGAGGGCGACTTTGACAACTGCCGCATCATCGTAAACCGCCTGAAGCCGCTTCAGGATGTGGGTCTGGGTTATATCAAGCTCGGTCAGAATTCAAGTTCGCTTTCGGGTGGTGAGAATCAGCGTGTAAAGCTCGCCTTCTTCATAGGTAAGGAAGAACAGGAGCCTACGCTTTTCATCTTCGACGAGCCTACCACGGGTCTTCACTTCCACGACATCAAGCGCCTGCTACATGCCTTCAATGCCCTGATAGAAAGGGGCCATTCGCTGGTAGTGATTGAGCACAATCTGGATGTCATCAAGTGTGCCGACTATATCATCGACCTCGGTCCTGAAGGCGGCGACAAGGGCGGTAATCTTGTTGTAGCCGGAACTCCGGAAAAAGTAGCTGCCTGCAAGGCAAGCCTTACAGGAAAGTTCTTGCGTTAAGAGTTGGGGACTGAACTTTCGCATGTGGTTCAGTAATTTACATAAAATAGCTTAATTTATAATGATTATCGCAAATTTTAATGTATATTTGCAGTAAAATTCGGTGAATTTATGAAACTAAACAAGATAAAAGATGTCTTAGACAGCAAGGGGATTTCAGCAAGTATGTTGTAGAACTTCTGATAATAAAATATTATTTGAATATGGGCATAAGCAAAGATTTAACAGAAGAGGACATCAAGTTCCGCTATATCAACGAAGCCATCACAAGCAAGGGATGGTCAAAGGATAGTATATTCATGGAACAGAAGGTTAAATTTACTGACGGTAAAATTAGCCTTCATGGTAATCTTGTGCATAGAGAGAAACCGAAGTTTGCCGACTATGTACTTTATGCAAATAAGGCAACACCCATTGCTATTGTAGAAGCAAAGGATGCCAATCATTCTGTTTCACATGGATTGCAACAAGCCATGACCTATGCCCAAATGCTTGATGTGAAATTTGCATACAGTTCAAATGGTGAAGGGTTTGCCGAACATGACTTCTTGACAGGCAAGGAACGCACTTTTGCTATGGACGAATTTCCAACAAAAGAAGAACTTATCGAAAGATATAAAAATGAGGCTAACGATGGAAACGGACTTAACGAACAAGAGCTGGCTATCATAAAGCAGCCTTTTTGCACTGGTCAGAATATATTCCCGCCACGATATTATCAGCGCAATGCAGTAAACCGCACTGTCAATGCTATTGCGAGAGGACAAAACCGTGTGCTCCTTGTCATGGCAACTGGCACTGGCAAGACATATACTGCATTTCAGATTGTATGGCGTTTACTTAAAAGTGGTTTGAAGAAGAAAGTGTTGTATCTTGCAGACCGCAATATATTGGTTGATCAATCCATACAGCAAGACTTCAAACCATTAGAAAAGGTAACGCACAAGATAGACTACTCAAAAGACAAGAACCACTTGGAAGAATTGGGGTCTTATCAAGTGTTCTTTGCACTCTATCAACAGTTGATTGGACAGAATGATGCCAAAAACTATAAGGAGTTGTTTCCTAATCCAGACTATTTTGATCTTGTTATCGTTGATGAGTGTCATAGAGGTAGCGCAAAGGATGATAGCAACTGGCGAAACATCTTGGAATACTTTTCTTCGGCTACTCATATAGGTATGACAGCAACACCAAAAGAAACAAAGTACCAGTCAAGTATTGGCTACTTTGGTGAGCCTATATATACATATAGTCTTAAAAACGGAATTGAGGACGGTTTCCTAGCTCCTTTCAAGGTAATCAACATCACAACCAACATTGGCGATGAGTGGAGACCGACAAAGGGACAAAAGGATATATACGGCAACGAGATAGAAGACCGCATTTATAACAACAGTGACTATGATTATAACATTATTATAGAAGACCGTATAAGGGAAGTTGCGCAAGAGATAACCAACTATCTGAAAAGCACTGACCGCATGGCTAAGACCATAGTGTTCTGTGCTGATGAAACACATGCGGAGCGTATGCGTCTGGCATTGACCAATGCCAATGCTGATATGTGCAAGAAAAATCCTGACTATGTGGTTCGCATAACAGGTAGCGATGAGTATGGTAAAAGCAAGTTGGATTACTTTATTTCAGTATCTTCGGAATATCCAGTCATTGCAACGACCAGCAAACTGCTTTCTACCGGTGTGGATTGCAAGATGGTAAAGCTGATAGTGCTTGACCAACAGATTGGTTCCATGACGGAGTTTAAGCAGATTATAGGACGCGGAACCCGTCTTCGTGAGAATGAGGGAAAGACCAATTTCACGGTGATGGACTTTCGAAATGTAACACGCTTGTTTGCTGACCCAGATTGGGACGGACCTATCGAGATGGATCCCGATTATCCTATAAAGTCCAGAGAGGCAAAAACTCCAGTTCTGCCTGTAGATGATACACCGCCAATAGTTGGTGATCCTATCACTCGTCCAAAGCCTCTTGTAGATAAAGATGGCTGCCAGGTAATGGTTGTCAATAAGGTAGTGTCCGTTTACGATGCCGATGGCAAGCTGCTTCGCACGGAGAGTATTACCGACTACACGAAGAAGAATATCCTTGATTCGTTTGCTACCATTGATACATTTACCTCCAAATGGAATGAAATAAAGAAAAAGTCAGACATTGCTGATATGCTGAAAGAAAGAGGCATAGATCTTGCAGAATTAAAAACTTCACAGGAAATGAGCAATGTGGATGATTTTGATTTCATCTGCCATATCGCATACGGAAAGAAGACCCTGACGAGGCGGGAACGTGCTGAGCAAGTGAAAAAGCGTGATATATTTACCAAGTATGGTGAGCAGGCACGGCTGGTACTTGAGAATTTGCTGGAGAAGTACATGGAAGAAGGCATTTCTGAACTTGAAAGTCTCACTGTGCTTGAAAACGATCCTTTCCGCCGATTGGGCTCTAAGGCAAATATAGTAAAGTTCTTCGGTGGCAAGAGAGAGTATCTGAAGGCCGTAAAAGAGTTGGAGCAATCAATATATAATATAGCATAAAAAGAAACAATATAAAATGAGTTTATCTAATTTCGTAAAACGAGTACGCAATATCATGCGCAATGATGCCGGTATCAACGGTGATGCGCAACGCATAGAACAAATGGCGTGGATGCTGTTCTTGAAAGTCTATGACGAGAAAGAGAATGATTGGGAGTTGGACGATGATGATTACAAGTCTATTATTCCAGAAGAATGCCGTTGGCGCAACTGGGCACATGATGATGGAAGTGGCAATGCCTTGACTGGTGACGAACTGCTTTCGTTTGTCAACAACACCTTGTTTGTTGAACTCAAAAACATAGAGGTTACACCTGATACCCCAATTCGTCAGGCAATAGTAAAGACAACTTTTGAGGATGCCAACCAATATATGAAAGATGGCGTTCAGCTCCGCCAGGTGCTGAACGTGATTGACGGACTGAACCTTGGTGACTATGAAGAGAGTCATGCTTTCGGTGAGATATATGAGACTATCCTTAAAGAAATGCAGTCGGCAGGTTCCTCAGGTGAGTTCTACACCCCAAGAGCCTTGACCGAATTTATGGCAGAGATAGTCAATCCGCAGATTGGTGAGAAAATGGCAGACTTCGCTTGTGGTACAGGAGGTTTCATCACAAGTTGGTTGGGTGAATTGGACAAAAAGGTAAAGACTGCTGAAGACCGCAAAGAGTACAATCAGTCTGTATTTGGCATAGAAAAGAAACAATTCCCGTATATGCTATGTGTGACAAACCTGTTGCTGCATGGTATCGACACGCCATTGGTATATCACGACAACTCGCTTACAAAGGATGTACTCAACTATACAGACGGAGACAAGTTTGATGTTGTTTTGATGAATCCACCATACGGAGGTAATGAAAAGGCCGACGTGAAATCTCACTTTCCTTCTGATATGCGCAGTAGCGAGACTGCCGACCTCTTCATGGTGCTTATCATGTATCGCTTGAAGAAAAATGGCCGTGCTGCTGTCATTGTTCCTGATGGTTTCCTTTTTGGAGCAGATAACACAAAGATTGCCATTAAGACAAAGTTGCTCAGGGATTTCAACTTGCATACCATCATCCGTTTGCCAGGCAGCATCTTTGCACCTTACACTTCCATTGCCACGAACATTCTGTTCTTCGACAATACCAGTGCGGATGGTGCTCCAGAAGGTTATTCTACAAAGGAAACATGGTTCTACCGTTTGGATATGCCAGAGGGTTACAAGCATTTCTCCAAGACAAAGTCCATGAAGTCGGAACATTGCAACCCAATCCGTGAGTGGTGGAACGACCGTAAGGAGATTATTATTGCTGATGGTGACGAGAAATCCCGTTGCTATCCTGTACAAGAGTTGATTGATTCCGATTGCAACTTCGACTTGTGCAAGTTCCCGAAAGAGGATGAGGAGATTTTGCCTCCTGCCGAACTGCTTGCCGACTATTTCAAGAAGCGCAAGGCTCTTGATCATGAAATAGATAAGACATTGGCGGAGATACAACGTATATTGGGGATTGAGGTGAATGTGGACGAATTGTAATATGTGGGACGGTGTCCCGCAAATTCAGATTGATATAAAAAGGTGAGACATTGTCTCACTTATTTGAAATAGGAATTTTGGGGACGTGTCCCCAAAATCTGATAATAATACAGAATTATGGCAAACGAAATAACAAAGACTTCGGATAATATTGAAGACCTACTTGATAAGGTGTCTGGTCTTATAGAACAGGCAAGGACTTACGTGAAGACTTCGGTCAATACTGCTGAGGTCTATACCAAGTATTATATAGGCAAGTATATAGTGGAGTATGAACAGGAAGGGAATGTTCGTGCGCAATATGGAAAGCAAGTCTTGCAAGAATTGTCAAAGAGTTTGACTGCTCGTTTTGGGGCAGGTTGGTCATATCCAAATCTCCGCAATATTAGGCAATTCTATATTGTATATGCAAAAAGGTCAACCACTGGTTTCCCTTTTGAAAACAAAAATGCTAACCAGTGGTTAGCAAATTCGAAAGATAGTGATAATCAGATGTTTAAGCTTTCTTGGAGTCATTATTTGATTCTGATGCGAGTGGAAAATCCAGACGCTCGTTCTTTCTATGAAATAGAGTGCGTCCAACAGCAATGGTCAAAAAGACAGCTGAGTCGTCAAGTGGGCAGTTGCCTCTATGAGCGATTGGCTTTGAGCCGTGAAAAAGATGAGGTGATGCGTTTGGCAAAGGAAGGTCAAACTGTAGAGAAACCTTCTGATGTTATCAAAAGTCCTTTGACCTTGGAATTCTTGGGCTTGAAGCCAGATGCCGCTTACTCTGAGTCGAAGTTGGAGAATGCCA
Source organism: Segatella copri (assembly GCA_003463005.1). Taxonomy (GTDB): domain Bacteria; phylum Bacteroidota; class Bacteroidia; order Bacteroidales; family Bacteroidaceae; genus Prevotella; species Prevotella copri_I. The sequence continues at coordinate 28,656 of QSCI01000033.1, forward strand.
TTATCAGCAAGATGCAACAGTTCCTACTCGAATTAGGCAAAGGCTTCCTCTTCGAGGCACGCCAGAAGCGTTTCACCTTTGATGAAGACAATTATTATGTAGATTTGGTCTTCTATAATAGATTGTTGCAATGCTATGTCCTTATTGATTTGAAAACAGATAAGCTTTCTCATCAAGACCTTGGACAGATGCAGATGTATGTCAACTATTATGACCGCTTTGTGAAGCAAGACTTCGAGAAACCAACCATCGGCATTTTGCTTTGTGAGAGTAAGAACGATGCACTTGTAGAGTTAACTTTGCCGAAAGACTCTCATGTATATGCTTCTGCGTATCAATTATATTTGCCAGACAAGGCTTTGCTGCAAGCCAAGGTAAAGGAATGGATTGCAGAGTTTGAGGAAAACAATATAGGTTAAAAGGATTTGTGAGACAGCGTCTCACAAATTCGTCACCAACTTGTGGTGAATTAAACAGTATAAAGAGAACAATGAACGGAAAGCAATTAAAGAATAGCATATTACAATGGGCGATACAAGGCAAACTTGTACCGCAAGACCCTAATGATGAACCTGCAAGCGTTTTGCTTGATAAGATTCGCCAAGAGAAAGAACGCTTGATCAAGGAAAAGAAAATCAAGCGTGACAAGAACGCATCCATTATCTACCGTGGTGAGGACAATTCCTATTATGAGAAGATGCTCGCTACGGGAAAGGTGAAATGTATTGATGAGGAGATTCCATTTGAAGTTCCTAATGGGTGGGAATGGTGCAGATTGCGTGATATTATTTTAGGTACAAATGCTGGTAAAAGCCCTAATTGTGAAAAACGACCTAAGAAGTCAGAGGAATGGGGCGTATTGACAACTACATCAATTCAAGAGAATGCTTTTTTATCTAACGAGAACAAAGTATTGCCAAAGCATTACGTAATAACCCCAGAACATTGTGTACGATATGGTGATATACTTATAACACGAGCTGGTCCTGTTAATCGGACAGGCATAGTTTGCATGGTTGAAAATAATTGTGATAAGCTGATTCTTTCAGACAAGACCGTTAGAATAGATTATATGCATGACTATTGTAATCCAAAGTTTCTTGTTTTCGTACTTAATAGTTCTGCAATACATGAATTAGTAATGAGTGCAACTGTTGGAATGGCTGCTTCTCAGGTTAATGTGTCGCAAGGTAGCATTCAGAACACATTAATTCCATTTCCACCCTCTAAGGAGCAACAGAGAATCATTAACAAATTGGAAGCACTTCTGCCACAAATCGAAAAATATAATAATGCTCAGAATAAACTGGATGAGTTGAATAAAACAGTAAAAGACATCATTAAAAAGAGTGTATTGCAGGAAGCAATACAAGGAAAACTTGTTTCACAACTTGAAGAAGAAGGAACAGCCAAAGAACTGCTTGGACAGATAAAGGCAGAGAAACAAAGACTCGTCAAAGATGGCAAGCTAAAGAAGTCTGCCCTCAACGATAGTGTTATCTTCAAAGGTGACGATAACAAGTATTATGAGCTGATAGGAAGCGAAGTATCTGAAATAGAACTGCCTTTTGGAATTCCAAATTCTTGGTCTCTTGCTCGATTAAATGCTGTTTGCCAACTTACAGACGGCTTAAAAGCCACTGGCAAACAATGCTTATTAGATGCAAAATATCTGCGTGGTAAAAGTTCAGGAACTATTGTTGAACAAGGCAAACTTGTCTATAAGGGTGACAATATAGTACTTGTGGACGGTGAAAACTCTGGTGAAGTTTTCATCGTTCCACAAGATGGCTATATGGGTAGTACTTTCAAGCAACTATGGATAAGTTCCTCAATGTACGAACCTTATGTTTTAGCTTTTATACAGTTCTATAAAGAGACATTGCGCAACTCCAAGAAAGGTGCAGCAATACCACACCTCAACAAAGAATTGTTTTATGGGCTTATTATAGGTATTCCATCACTACAAGAGCAGAGAAGAATAGTTCAGAAGATTGGACAATTAATGCAGTTGCTCAAATAATTTTTCTATTTGAGCAACAATGCGTTGTTGCTCTTTTTGAGTAGGCAAAGGAAATAGCTTGTCTTCCAAGTAACCCACAACAATACGTTGTTGATTAGCGGTTCCCTTAAAAGTTGCTTCATCTATGAAATACGGAGACTCTAAGAAATACAACAGATACCACCTATCTATTGTATTTTCATAGGGTCTCAATACCTTTAATTCTGTTGTTCCTGCCCCGATTCCATTGGGTAAGTCATGGAAAATTGCAGACTTCCTGTTTTGAAAGCATGGCGTTATTTTTGCAAAAGCAACATCACCATTCGCAAAATGAGTAAATCCTTTTTTGATAGTTCCCCATTTGGCAGTATCAAAAGTAAAGTCTGATTTATAGCCGGCACTAATTTTCTCCATAGGAATAAAAGCTACCAACTTCTCATCTTCGGCTTCATTCTTTGGGTTTAATTGGAAAACATCACGAATCCTTACCCATTGCCAGGTTTCAGGAATTACAAATGGTATTTCGTCAGTTATATCCAAACACTTTTTGCCTATCTGCTCATAATACTTGCTATCGTCACCACGGAAGATTACAGAAGTAGCCAAGGTGGACTTCTTTAGCTTACCTTCCTTGACGAGTTTCTGCTTCTCTGTTTTTATCTGTTCAAGCAACTCTTGTGCAGTACCTTCTTCTGCTATTTGCGGAACGAGTTTGCCTTGAATAGCCTCTTGAAGGATGCTCTTACGAATAGTATAGGAAAGTTCTTCATTTAACTTATTAAGTTTATCCTGCGCTTTTCCATACTCATCTATATATGGCATCAACTCCTTTGCTTTTGTATCAATACGGAACTGCTCCGAAAGAGGTGGAAGTGGAACTAACAGAGACGTCATTGTTTCTGTGCTTACACGAGGCATTTTTACACCAAACGTTGCAGAATTAATGTAATCATCTACGTAAGGTGATTTCAAAAAGCTAACAATATAATCTTTGCATATATTGCCGTAGCAAGTGAAAGGTATGATTTCGGGAGTGCAAATACCTCCTTCAGGTGCAACAAGTATCTTTAATAAATATGGACGAAGTTTGCTGTATAAAATGTCACCACGGTTGAAGATGGTCTTGTCACCGATGGCTTTTCGTTCACCAACAGTTTTAATATTCAGCAATCTTCCGCCTTTTTCTATATCTTCCAAATCCAATCCCCATAATTGAGTATCGGCATTCGATGCGTTGATTTTTCTCTTTGTTTGGGCATAAGTTGAGATTTCTCCTAATCTACACCATTCCCACCCCTGCGGTATCTCAAACGGCACCTCCTCATCAATACATTTCACCTCCCCCGTAGCGAGCATCTTCTCATAATAGGAACTCATAGAACAATACCATGCCTATTTATATGGACAACTTTATGTTTTACTAATAAACGAATAGAAATGGAATTAGACAAATTTGAAGAGTTCCTAAGCCAAGGCAATATGGCTAAGAACACGATTTCGGCATATCTGTATGCCGTGAAGGAGTTTGGCTCTCGACACAAAGAGTTGAACAAGAGAAACTTGTTGGTTTACAAGACCTACTTGATTGAGACTTACAAACCAAAGACGGTGAACCTCCGTATTCAGGCGTTGAACAAGTACCTTGTATTTGTGGGCAAGACGAAACTCCGCTTGAAGTCGGTCAAGGTGCAGCAACGTTCTTATTTGGAGAATGTCATCAGCAATGCCGACTACACCTTCTTGAAGAACAAGTTGAAGAAGGAAGACAACTTGGAGTGGTACTTTGTGGTGCGTTTCTTAGCTGCGACTGGTGCCAGAGTGAGCGAACTTGTGCAAATCAAGGTTGAGCACGTGCAAGTAGGCTATTACGACATCTACACCAAGGGTGGCAAGATACGGCGTATCTATATCCCCAAGACATTGCGCACGGAAACAGAAAAGTGGTTGCAGACACTCAACCGTACAAGTGGTTATCTCTTTCTCAATCGCTTTGGCGAGCGTATTACTACAAGAGGCATATCACAGCAGCTGAAGAACTATGCGGTGAAGTATGGATTGAATGAAAAAGTGGTGTACCCTCACTCGTTCCGCCATCGTTATGCCAAGAATTTCTTGGAGAAGTTCAACGACATTGCCCTGCTTGCAGACCTTATGGGGCATGAAAGCATCGAAACGACACGTATCTATCTGCGAAGAAGCAGCATTGAGCAACAAGAAATCGTAGATAAGGTTATCACTTGGTAAAATGCCAATAAAGGTTTATAGGAATAAGAGTAGAAAGAAATGCAGGTCTCTTTCTACTCTATCCATGTAAAACGTTTTGTCATATGACATGCATATATCTCCACAAGAGGGTGTGTCATAAATCAACAGCTCGCAAGTCCGTTAGGCATTAGGAACGCCTAGCGGACTTGCGTATCTCCCTAACGCCTAACGGAAAGAAACTATTGCATATACAACTTTATTTTCGTCCAAAATACCTTTGTTCCTGATAATCATCCAATATGTCATTCATCACATCATTGAAGCCTAGCCCTTTACCTTTGCTTTACCCTTCGACCAGCATTTTCAATTCCGCTACGCGCCGGCGACTGTTGGTTCAGGGCGTGTGGGACATAAAAGAACTAAAAAGATATCAGCGTCATCTGCGAATTGAAAAACAGATTAGTACCATCAAAAAAGCTATCCCAAATTCTACGATATGGACTTCTTGGTGATATACTCTGTACAAGACAATTAGTATCTAGAACTATTTTTTCCATAAAACTACTTTTTCAGCATTGCATGTAAGTCCTGATGGCGAAGTTCATCAAGCTTTGCCTGATTCAGCTTGCCTGAATCCCAAAGTGCCTCCAAACATGTATCAGCTTTCTTACAAAAGTAATCACTCAAAACAGTTTTCACCTCAGAAAGCCTTTCTTCAGAACCATCAAAAGCAAACATCTTTAATAGATGTTGTTGAACCGGATTAAACATTGTTGTTTCCATAACTTTTAATTTAAACGTTTAACTTTTCGCCACAAAAATACGCTTTTTCTCGAAACCACCAAGAAATTTGCAATAAATCTGCCAATCCCCCCGAAAATCAGTTTGCCTAACCTCATTCCTGTATCTGCGAAATTCCACCCACACAGGGTGAAAATACGATATCAGTGGAATCCGACAACCGCCGGATTCCACTTTTTAATTAAAAAAACCAATTCAAAAGTATTACTTGTTAAAAAAGTAACCATCATCGAGGCTGCTTCGATAAGTCGTTGCTTTACTCGGGCGTATTCTTCCGGATCTTCGATGAAGTACCGAAGAGCAGAAACAATCCTCACATAAACACTGAGCCGATAATCGCCCTTACCCTTTTAGATTGCAAAAATGTTTTCCTTATGCATCCCAGCATAATACATCAGATCAGAACCAGATACATGATGGTTCTTCATCACTTCACTCAGAACAACACCGAAACGGCTGTTGTCTGCCACTGCTGTCCCGTTTAGAAATCATCGGGCCTGAAAAGGCTAGGATATAGCCAATCCTCCGTCTCTTCTGTTGGAACAGCTTTGTTAAACAATTCATTTAAAGGAGTCT
>QSCI01000330.1:0-515 GCA_003463005.1 Segatella copri
GGAATAGGTCTTGCTCGTTTCCGCCAACTTGCAGATGGTGATGAGATCGATACGAACACGATTCGTGCTCAGCAATGGGAAAAGGGTATCTCTTGCCCCGTCCTCGTATTTCGCCATCAGCTCCAACGCCTCGGGCAGGAGTTTCACCCTGGCAAGTGTTCCGGTCTTCTTGCGGTTATAGATGAGCCATTTGTCACCATCCTCCAACACCCTGACATTGGCTTTCGTGATGGAAACGGTGTCTATGAAGGCTGTTCCTGCATAGCAGGCGAAAAGAAACAGGTCACGGCTAACGGATAGTCTCGGCTTGTCTTCGGGCAGTTCCACATCACGGATTTTTATGAAATCAGACATGCTGAGAGACTTGGGTGTCGTAACCTTTGGAGTGCCAACCCGATAATGGGCGAACAGCAGGTTCTTGCACAAGCCTCGCTCAAAGGCGATGCGGCACATCTTCTTGAAGAGCGACACATAGATGGTGATGGTTCCTGATGAAAAGCCTTTCTCGTCAAGCA
>QSCI01000331.1:0-505 GCA_003463005.1 Segatella copri
TGGTTGTGTCGCCAGTGCTTACCCTTTCTGACAATTCCATCAATGGACAGGTTACTTTGACCGCCAAGACAGAGGATGCACTCATCGGCAAGAAGTCTTTCAATATCGAGAATGGCATCTTGAAAGCCGATACTCTGCGATTTGCAACTATTGCAGGAAAGAACATCTGGTTTGAATACAGCTATCCGGCAGCAATCTCTAATGAAACTGTTACTTCAGCCTCTGTTTCCATTCTGAAAGATGCGGCAGGTCTCGTAACAGAGAATGTGCTTGCTGGATTCTATGCAGAGAATGACAATCTTGGCTTCGGTATGCTTTACCGTGGCTGGGGAGGTTTTGTTTATAACTCGGCAGAGGGCAGATATGCAAAGCCTATTGACGAGTCATTGCTGAAATTGCCTGAAAACGAGAACGACAAGGTTGACCCTCTCACGATGGCATTCACTCCATTGGGTACAGACCAGACTTCTATGGACAAGTGGGTCGGTCAGCGACAGGACATCTA
>QSCI01000034.1:0-34141 GCA_003463005.1 Segatella copri
ATCATCGGGAAAATCAGCGCATTTACAGTCTTGCAATATATTAATTATGTAAACAACAGACCGATTGGCAGGGTTAAGTATGCGCTAAATTAATTCCGCCAACGGGTATTTTATGGTCTCCTGGCTTGACTTTCCGCAGCCATTTCATCATTTTCCTCTGCTAATTCTGCACATTCTGGGCAAAGCTTCAAATGTGCTTTCTCCATCTGATAACCTTTAGCAACATACAAATGTTCTGCATTTTCACAATGGCTACACTCCTCATAAAGATGATAAAATTTATCCCCTTTGTTCACAACGAAGACCTTTTTACACTGGAATTCATAATAACGCCTATACTTATTGGTTCCATAAATAGCAACAATTCCACCAACAATCAAGAATAGCCCCCATATAATTGTTAGCTTATAAGTAAACGGCTTCTTTATTTTTTGCTCAGTAACCGTACGACCAGAATGAGTTTCTACATTAACTTCTTTATCAAGGAGCACTATTAAAGCTGCTACATAAACTATAAACAACAAGGATGTTCCTGTTATCAAATTAAAAAACGAGCTTAAAATACCCCAATAACAAAAGAAAGTCAAAGGTGTCAGTATAGCAAGCAAACCTGTGCCAATGAAGAATATGACTAATGCATACTCCTCTTTAAAGCCATGATAATTAGCTCTACCTATTAGATTAGACAAAAAAGATTGTTTCTCCATATTATTTATGATTTTTCATCTTATAACATTTATGTAATTTAGATACAAGCCAAACAGCAAATGGCAAGAGGAAAGTATAAAATATGAATTCTCTAATATCATAAATTGATATTTCACCTAAACCTTCTTCTGGATAAAAATAATGGGCAGGAGTATAATCAACATCATTGTTTCCCAATAACAAGAGAGCAAAATTCAAGGTGAGCCACAAAGAATAAATATAGCTCAACTTTTTATTTTCCAGCAATTTACTCCATATTCCATGACACTTCGAACGCAGTTCTGTCGTTAGAGAACCATTCAATGCTTTTCCACAGTTTGAGCAAAACTTGGAATCATCAGCAATTTCCTTACCACAATATTTACAATACATAACAGTATCCTTTCTTGGCCTTTTCAGTCCTATTAGGTCTTTCTATTAAACAGAGAAGCGTGAACTGCAATGCCCACATCTTCTGTCGGAGGCCCTAGGAAAGCCCATGTTCATAGATGCAACAATAGCAGCCCACGCTATGCGTGAGAACCACTATGCCACCACACGAACATCTTGGAAATTTCCTAGGTTTCCGACATCATGATAAGCATAACGCTTCTTAAATCTCAAAAATCAGTGGAAAGGGAATACACCCTATCCGACTGCAAAAATATAAAATACTTCCGTAACTTCCAAACATTTTCGCACTTTTCTTTGTTTTCGGTGGCAACTTTCTTATTAAATCGCCAGCACAACAACATCTTAACAACATTGTAACACCTGTTTAAATCACCTGTAACATTGTACTCGTACCTTTGCATCCGGAAAAGCAAGGGGAGAAATGTGTCTAGCTATGTTGAGACAAGCCCCTATATAATAAGGTATATAAACATTAATAAAATATATGGGTACAATTTATTTATGTATTGTGATCTTCCTGCTCTGTTTAGCAGTGTTCGATCTCTTCGTAGGAGTCAGCAACGACGCTGTCAACTTCCTGCAATCTGCCATCGGAGCTAAGGTGGCTAAGTTTCGCACGGTGCTGATTATCGCATCCTGCGGTGTGGTTCTCGGAGCCATCATGTCATCGGGAATGATGGATATCGCCCGCCATGGTATCATGAGTCCTGACCACTTTACATTCGAAGAGGTAATGACGCTCTTCCTGGCGGTCATGGTGACTGATGTCATCATCCTGGATGTGTTCAATACCTTAGGTATGCCGACATCTACTACCGTCTCTCTGGTATTCGAGTTGCTGGGTGGTGCTTTCATCCTCGCTACACTGAAGATGTATGGCGACGACAGCCTCAACTATGGCGTTTTGCTGAACAGTAACAAGGCGTTGGAGGTAATCATGGGTATCTTCTCATCTGTCATCATCGCCTTCGTGTTTGGTGCTTTCGTGATGTGGCTTTCCCGTATCATTTTCACCTTCAACTACCGCAAGCACAGCCGCTACAGCATCGCTATCTTCGGCGGTATCGCCTTTACAGCCCTCTCTTACTTCATCTTCATGAAGGGTTTGGGCAAGAGTCCTTACCTGCCTGCTGAGGTGCGCGATTACATCGACCAGAATCTCGGTTTCCTCATCTGCACCACCTTCGTGGTGTCTGCTGTTGTGATGGAATTCCTGCACCTCTGCCGTGTCAACATCTTCAAGTTTACGGTGCTGATGGGTACTTTCGCCCTGGCTATGGCTTTCGCTGGTAACGACCTGGTCAACTTCATCGGTGTGCCTCTGGCTGGTCTTTCTTCTTATCAGGACTATATGGCAAATGCCAACGGTGCAGCGCCAAACCAGTTTATGATGACTTCATTGATGGAGAGCGCCAAGACCACTCCTGGCTTCCTGCTTGCTGCCGGTGCCGTGATGATTATCGCCATGGCGACATCCAAGAAGGCACAGAACGTAATCAAGACTTCTGTTGACTTGAGCCGTCAGGACGAGGGCGATGAGATGTTCGGCAGTTCTTCTGCAGCCCGCGTGATTGTACGCAACTGCCAGGCTACAGATTCATGGTTGAAGCAGTTTATGCCAAAGGCACTGATGAACTGGATCAACAGCCGTTTCGACAAGAATAATGTTGAACTCGAGGAGAGTGCTGCTTTCGACGTGGTTCGTGCAGCCGTAAACCTGGTACTTGCTTCCATGCTAATCACCATCGGTACCAACCTGAAGTTGCCTCTCTCTACCACCTACGTTACCTTCATGGTAGCTATGGGTTCTTCACTTGCTGATAGAGCATGGAGCCGCGAGAGTGCCGTATTCCGTGTAACAGGTGTATTGAGTGTAATCGGTGGTTGGTTCATCACAGCCGGTGTAGCTTTCGCAGCCTGCGCCATTGTCTGTATCATCATGCACTTCGGTGGTGTGGGCATCCAGGCTTGCTTCATGGGCTTGGTTATCTACCTGCTCATCCGCAGCAACATCAAGTATAACAAGAAGGCTAAGGAAGAGGGCAAGAGCAGTACATTCCAGCTGATGATGCGTTCCCGCGACCCGGAGATTGTATGGGATTTGCTTCGCCGTCAGGTTTCACGCACCCAGTCTTACGTCTGCCACTTTGCCTTGAACGAGTTCAACCAGATTATGGATGGTCTTACTAACGAGAATACCCGCAACCTTCGTCATGCCAACAAAGATCTGAAGAAGGAACAGGATATGCTGAAGAAGTTCCGCCGTCAGGAAATGCTCGGTTTGAAGAAATCGCCTATCGAGATTGCCATCGAGCGCAACACCTGGTTCCATCTGGGTGCCAACAGCAACCAGCAGTTTATCTACTCTCTGCGCCGTATGCTCGAACCAATCAAGGAACATGTTGACAACAACTTCAATCCGCTTCCTGCTGAATACATCAAGGAGTTTGCTCCTGTACGCCAAAAGATCAACGACCTGATGCGCATGAGCTGCGAACTGATTGAAACCGGCAGATATGACAGCTATCGCGAGATTCTTGCCGAGGCAGATGCCTGCAAAGACGAGCTTTCAGTTCTCCGCAAGAAGCATATCGACCGCATCCAGCACATGACTGACAATACGCTGATGCAGATTTCTCTGGTTTATCTCAACGTACTGCAGGAGAGTCAGGAATTCCTGAGTGTGATGAGGCATCAGTTAAGAGCTGCAAAGAAGTTTATGGAAAAGTAAAAATTCACTGACATCTTGTCACGAAACTACTTTTTGGTATATCTGTTGCTTGATGACAGATGACAGCGGATAACAAGAGTGTTATTTCGCTATCACAATATAATCTGAAAAGGTTAGTTTCTCATAGGTTAAGATTGTTAGGTTTAGTTTTTAGAAAAAAGTTTTAGGTTTTTAGTTAGATAAGGGCTCCAAGTGCTAGTGATTAGTATTTGGAGCCATTTTTTTGCCCAAATATTTGGCTATTAAGAAGAAATGTTGTAATTTTGCAGCCGATTTCTGAAAAGAATCATCATATTCAATAACCCGAGTGCTTGGTAAACCTCGTAAAAAACAAGAAAATGGACAAGAAAAAAACTCAAGTGAGCGTGCTGTTTATGCTTTTCAGCATCCTCTTCTGCGTTTGCCTGATTGCAGCAAACGTACTCGAAACAAAGCAAATCGCCTTCGGGCCAGTTTCCCTTACCGGTGGACTCATCGTATTCCCTGTAAGCTACATCATCAATGATTTGGTATGCGAAGTATGGGGCTATCAGAAAGCGCGTCTGTTAATCTGGACCGGCTTTGCGATGAACTTCTTCTTCGTGGCACTGGGTGCTATCTGCGATGTAATTCCAGCAGCGCCTTATTGGACCAACGATGCCGGTTTTCATGCCATCTTCGGTCTGGCACCCCGCATTGCAGCAGCCTCTTTCGTAGCCTTCATCGTCGGTTCATTTGCCAATGCTTATGTAATGAGCGTGATGAAAATCCGCGATGGCGGCAAGCATTTCTCTGCCCGTGCCATCCTCAGTACCATTGCCGGTGAGAGTTGCGACAGCCTTATCTTCTTCCCGCTTGCCCTGGGCGGTGTGGTGCCTGCATCAGAATTGCCTTGGCTCATGCTCTGGCAGGTGATACTGAAGACAGCCTACGAGATCGTGGTATTGCCTCTGACCATACGTGTAGTGAAATACGTGAAGAAGCATGAAGGTGAAGATGCATACGACAATAACATCTCCTACAATGTATTCAAGATCTTCAGCCTCGGCTAAAAGACATCAGTAAATAGCAAACATTAAAACATTACCAAGCGTGGATAGAAAAGAAGACGGTCTTCAGGCATTAGGTGCCAAGACTACATATAGAATGGATTATGCGCCAGAGGTGCTCGAAACTTTCGTGAACAAGCATCCTGGCAATGATTACTGGGTACGTTTCAACTGCCCTGAGTTTACATCGCTCTGCCCTATTACGGGTCAGCCAGATTTCGCAGAGATTCGCATCAGCTATATTCCTGACGTAAAGATGGTAGAGAGCAAGAGTCTGAAACTTTATCTCTTCAGTTTCCGCAACCATGGCGATTTCCATGAAGACTGCGTAAACATCATCATGAAGGATCTCATCAAACTGATGGACCCTAAATATATAGAGGTGACAGGCATCTTTACTCCTCGTGGCGGTATCAGCATCTGGCCGTATGCCAACTATGGCAAGCCAGGCACCAAATACGAGAAACTGGCAGAACAGAGATTCGCTACTCACGAATAAAAACAAGAAACCTCGGAAGATTGCTTTTGCATCTTCCGAGGTTTTTATTGTTTATTGCTGATGAAATTATGGGAACTGAGGATAATCCTCGAAGCGAGGCTTGCGCTTCTCAAGGAACGCCTTGCCGCCCTCCTGAGCCTCATCCATCGTATAATAGAGCATCGTGGCATCGCCAGCCAACTCCTGAATACCAGCCTGACCATCCAGTTCGGCATTCAAGCCAGCCTTGATCATACGGAGTGCCAGAGGCGAACGTTCCATCATGATTTCAGCCCACTCTACACAGGTATCTTCCAACTTTTCGAGAGGCACCACCTTGTTCACCATTCCCATCTCTTCAGCCTCCTTGGCAGAATACTGCTTGCAGAGGAACCAGATTTCGCGAGCCTTCTTCTGACCCACCATTCTTGCCAGATAAGAAGAACCGAAACCGGCATCGAAGCTTCCTACCTTAGGACCAGTCTGTCCAAAGATGGCATTCTCTGAAGCGATGGTCAGGTCGCACATCACATGAAGCACATGACCGCCACCGATGGCATAACCATTCACCATAGCGATAACCGGCTTTGGCAAACGACGAATCTGCATCTGTACATCGAGCACATTCAGGCGAGGTACACCGTCATTACCTACATAACCGCCTCGGCCCTTCACATGCATGTCACCTCCTGCACAGAACGCCTTATCGCCGGCACCCGTCAGAATAACCACACGGATATCCAGACAGTCGCGGCAATAGTTGAATGCCTGTGCCATCTCCCAAGTGGTCAACGGTGTAAAGGCATTACGGTAGCGCTCACGGTTGATGGTAATCTTAGCGATATGATTATACTCCTCGAAGATGATTTCCTTGAAATCAAAACCTTCTATCTTTTTCCATTCTCTCATTTTACTTTGAACTTTATGATTACTATTTATCTTATTCTTTTGACAGAACTATCAGTTATAGTTTCTTACAGGTCCTCTATCAGCACTTCTGGATGGCTTCCAGCATCTCATTATCTACATCCATATCGGTGAAAACCTCCAGGAGCATCGGGCGCTCGCTCTCGGCATGAATCAATTGGCTGATGCCTTGTTCCATCTCTTCCTTCGTATGAGCTGCGAGATATTTTACCTCATTCTGACTACAGATTCCTTCAGCCGTTGCATGATGCTTTGCCATTACCATTTCTTCGCGAGCCTGACTCTCCTTTAATCCCTGGAACTTGCCAAAGATGGCACCGCCACCATTATTGAGCACGATGATACGGAGCTTGCCATTCAGATTTCTATTCCAGAGCGCATTTTGGTCATAGAAGAAACTCAGGTCGCCGAGAACGCAGTATACATGCTTATCAGACTTGTTCTTGCACATCGAGAAGCCAACAGCCGCAGAAAGAGAACCTTCTATGCCGTTCACACCACGATTGCAGTAAACATGGCGGTCGGCATACAGATTCATCAACCGGATGGCAGAACTGTTACCGGAGATGACGCTGCTCATCAGACCAGGAAGGAAAGTATCGAATTCGCGGTCATAGATACCATCGTCATGAGCATCTTTATCGCCTAAGGTGAACGCTTTGAAATCCTGAGGCTCAACCTTCTGAAGCTGGCTGAAGAATTCCTTTACGGTAGCCAGACTGCTGAACTCAGGCTTGAAGTTCTCTTTGCGTTCATTGCTTTTAGCCAACGCATCCATCCACAATCTGCGATAAACCTCCCAGTGGTTGTGCCAGCCAAAATTACCCAACCATGACATAGCATCACTGTTTGGCAAATCCATCACTTTAGTAAGATGCATGAACGTATCTTCGATATCAGCCTCTTGCGAGATTCTTATCTGCTCAACTCCTTTAAGCGAACGCAGATAAGATTTCAGCTTCTTGCTCACAATATGTCCACCTATATAAACCACCAGGTCAGGACGGAATCTTTCATCGTCCTTTATTTTATCCAGCAAATTCTCGAAAGCGCCATACAAGGTGGTTTTATTCCAATCTTCTCCCAGTTCTTCCTGAACCTTATATAGATAAGGTGGCATTGCCAGAGATTCCCATAATATAGGCATCCGGTCAATATAAGCCAACAAGTCTACATATTTTTCGGTATTGTCCAACTGTCCTATTACCAACAATGGACGTTTGGCTTTAACACACATTCAAAAGGGGTCTCTTCAAATGTGTCAATATTTGCCCTGCAGTAAGCAACCTCTATCTTGCGCTCAACGGGCAAAGCTTCTTTCGTAAACGAATAGAAAGGCTCAGAGATAGGTACATTGATGTGTACAGGTCCCTTTACCCGCCCCATGCTTTTCAACAGCGCTTCGTTGACCAGCCGGTTGCAATACCAATGCATCTCTTCCTGCTGCTCACCTTCGAACACTTCTGGCAGAGATACCGCTTTTCTTACCATCTGCCCCAAAGCATCAGGCTGAGGAAGCGTCTGACCATCCAGCTGGTTGATCCACTGTGCCGGTCTGTCGGCAGAAATCACTATGAGCGGGATTTGCTGATAATAAGCCTCAGCTACTGCCGGATAAAGATTGAGCAATGCAGAACCCGAAGTCACACACACTACAACAGGCTGATAACCTTCAGCCATAGAAAGTCCAAGAGCTTGGAAGCCGGCGCTACGTTCGTCGGTAACAGGATAGCAAGTGATATCTTCACACTCGTTGAGATTGTGAACTATGGCTGCATTTCTGCTGCCCGGACACACCACAGCATGGCGAACACCATGCGCTACCAGTAAACTTGTCAAAATATTGACGTTTTCTTTATTGCTATACATTTCACCTTATTTTTCAGGTTATTTTTATGCTTTCAGATTCTTGAAGAGCCTTTGTCTTTTAGCATTATAAAATCAGAATGAATCCCTATCATTTCTCTGCAAGACCTTTACAGGACCGACAGGATGGTCTGCATCTTAGCTTCAGTTTCCTTCCACTCCTTCTCCATCTCGCTCTCCTTCAGCAATCCGCCTCCGGCATAGAGTTCGCAGGAGCCGTCATCCAGGATGTTCATGCAGCGCAGGGAAACATAGAGATGCGTCTTTCCTTTCGGCGAAATCGGTCCCACAAAACCACTGTAGTATTTGCGCGACTGATGTTCATGCTGCAGGATAAACCGGCGAGCTTCATCCTTCGGTATTCCGCAGACGGCAGGCGTAGGATATAAGGCATCGAGCACATCGCCCAGACGCCCCGTATCATGCAGACGGAAAGCGATGTCGGTACGGAGATGATAGAGATTGGCAGCCATCGTGTATAAGGTCCCTTCTTCTGATATTCATCCGAAAAGGCCTTGATGCAATCCTCGATATAATCGGTTACATACTGCTGTTCCTCTCTGTTCTTCTCCGACCATTCTATCCCTTCTACCGGATAATCGGCTACGGTCTTGGAAGGTTCTGCCTTCTGGGTGCCTGCCAGCGACATGGTTGCCATCTGATTCTGTTCACCTTTGAGCAGTATTTCAGGGGTAGCCATCAGCCATAAACCCGACTGGGGTGTATAAACCAAGGCTACAAAAAGACGGGGATACATCCGGCAGGTTTTCAGAAACAGAGCCTTTAAAGAGTCTGAATCCTGCACAACTGAAGCATTGGCTGTATTCTGCACAGCTGAAGTCTTGCCGGCATCTTGCATTGCTAAAGTCTGGACTGATTCTAAAGGCTGCCGATTGCTCTGAATACGCAGTTTTCTTGCCAGAACAATCTTGCTGAATTTACCTTCAGAGAGCTGCCGGTGAAAGCATTCAAACTCCCTTGCATAGGCTTCAAAATTACGTCCCGACGTAGATTCTGCTACGTCACGACGTAAATTCTGCTGCGTCACGACGTAGGAAGTGCCGCATCGCGATGCATTTTCAGCCCCCTCGGCAGAGATCAGTTTGCTTTCATCAGGATGCATCAGCACCACGGGACATTCGCTGGATGGCGCGAAAGGAGCTATCACGAAACCTTCCTTGCCATTCAGTTCTGCCACAGAAGAGAGTACCTCAGGTTCTCCCTCATGCTGAGCCACATAGGTAGCATGGTGCAGATAAGGCAGACGATAATACGCAAAAGCTATCATACCTTAGTTTCTGCCCCCTTTTTTCGGATTATCTTTTTTGGGAGTGAACACATAGTTGGTTACCTGTACGGTACAGATTACCTCACCAGCCGTATTCTTGATATCCACCTGCCAGGTATGCAAGGTTCTGCCCTTGTGCACAATCTTGCCAAAGGCAGTAACCGTATCGCCCTCGCTGACCGCCTGCACATGAGTACCGCTCACGTTGATGCCCACGGCAATCTGTCCCGGACAGAGCGCCAGGGAACCGATACCCGCCACATTCTCGGCAAGAGCCAAAGAAGCACCTCCACTCAAGAAACCGAAAGGTTGGCGATTACGCTCATCTACCTTCATCGTTGCCTGAAGCGTATCAGGCTCAGGGGTAGAAATAAAATGCATTCCAAGCGTCTTGGATAATCCATCAGTCTTGCTGATTCTTTTTACTAATTCATCTATGTTCATCTTATTTTCTCCTATTTCTCGTATTTTGTTATTGATTCAGAGCCATTCGTTTCCTCCTCGCTCCAAAGTATGTTTCTGATAAATTCAACGCAAAGGTAAGACTTTCTTCAGAGAAAACAAAATTTATCGCACTTTTTATTTGATGAAGGGCAAACTTTACATACCTTTTCCTTTCTTTAATAATAAAAAACATAAAAAACGGCATATAGTTCAGATTTATTTTGTATTTTTGCACCAAAAATAAGAAAATAAAAGATATATCTGAATAGAATATGAACATTTTAGAGCTTAGCGAACAGGAAATCGTTCGCAGACAGAGTCTTCAGACATTGCGCGAGATGGGCATCGACCCATACCCAGCAGCAGAGTTTCCAACCAATGCATTCAGTACTGATATCAAAGCTGAATTCAAGGACGAGGACGAGCCACGCCAGGTAGTTATCGCCGGACGTATGATGGGTCGCCGCGTAATGGGTAAAGCCAGCTTTGCTGAGTTGCAGGACTCAAAGGGAAGAATCCAGGTCTATATCGCCCGCGACGAGATTTGTCCAGACGAGAACAAGGACCTTTATAATACTGTTTTCAAGAAACTCCTCGATATCGGTGACTTTATCGGTGTAAAGGGTTTCGTATTCCGTACACAGACTGGCGAGATTTCTGTTCACGCCAAGGAATTGTGCCTGCTCTCTAAGAGCTTGAAGCCACTCCCTATCGTGAAGTACAAGGATGGCGTGGCTTACGACAAGTTCGATGATCCTGAGTTGCGTTACCGCCAGCGCTACGTTGACCTCATTGTTAATGATGGCGTAAAGGAAACCTTCCTGCAGCGTGCTACCGTGCTCCGCACACTCCGCAGCGTACTCGACAACGCAGGTTATACTGAGGTAGAGACTCCTACCCTGCAGAGTATTGCCGGTGGTGCTTCTGCCCGCCCATTCATCACCCACTTCAATGCGCTCGACCAGGATATGTACATGCGTATCGCTACCGAGCTCTACCTGAAGCGCCTCATCGTAGGTGGTTTCGAGGGTGTTTATGAAATCGGCAAGAACTTCCGCAACGAGGGTATGGACCGCAACCACAACCCTGAGTTTACCTGTATGGAGCTTTATGTTCAGTACAAGGACTACAACTGGATGATGGCTTTCACAGAGAAGTTGCTCGAAACGATCTGTATCGCCGTAAACGGCAAGCCAGAGCGCGAGATTGATGGCAACATCATCAGCTCAAGGCTCCATATCGCCGTCTGCCTATCCTCGATGCCATCAAGGAAAAGACCGGTTTCGACTGCAACGGCAAGACCGAGGAAGAGATCCGCGCATTCTGCAAGGAGAAGGGCATGGACGTAGATGAGACCATGGGTAAGGGTAAGTTGATTGATGAGCTCTTCGGTGAGTTCTGCGAGGGCACTTTCCTCCAGCCAACTTTCATCACCGACTATCCTGTAGAGATGTCTCCACTGACCAAGATGCACCGTTCTAAGCCAGGCTTGACCGAGCGTTTCGAGTTGATGGTAAACGGTAAGGAGCTTGCCAATGCATACTCTGAGCTCAACGACCCAATTGACCAGGAAGAGCGTTTCATCGACCAGATGAAGCTTGCCGACAAGGGCGATGACGAGGCGATGATCATCGATCAGGACTTCCTCCGTGCCCTCCAGTACGGTATGCCTCCAACATCAGGTATCGGTATTGGTATCGACCGCTTGGTCATGTTGATGACAGGCAAGACCTTCATTCAGGAAGTACTGTTCTTCCCACAGATGAAGCCAGAGAAGAAGATGCCACAGAGCACCATCAAGGAATGGGAAGAGATTGGCGTGCCAGAGGATTGGGCATACGTGCTCCGCAAGGCAGGCTTCAACCTCATCTCTGATATCCGTGAAGAAAAAGCACAAGGCTTGCAGCAGAAGATTGGAGAAATCAACAAGAAGTACAAGCTCGGCTACGAGAAGCCTTCTGTTGACGACATCCAGGGCTGGATTAATGCAGCAAATGCTTAATTGATAATGCATAATTAATAATGTATAATTAATAAAGAGCTCCGGCTTTTATTGGTTATACATTATATCTACAAACAAAGGCGAAAGCCTCATTATACATTATTAATTATTAATTATTAATTATAAAATTCATTCGAAGTGTTCAACTGCGGTAAAATAGCGATAATTGGCGGCGGTAGCTGGGCTACGGCAATAGCCAAGATTGTGGTGGGTCATACTCATCATATAGGCTGGTATATGCGTCGCGATGACCGCATCGAGGACTTCAAGCGCATGGGGCACAACCCTGCCTATCTGATGTCGGCACGATTCAATGTAGATGAGATTTTCTTCTCTTCCGACATCAACAAGATAGTGCAGAACTACGATACACTCGTGTTCGTCACCCCGTCGCCTTATCTGAAGAATCATCTCAAGAAGCTCAAGACGCGACTCAGCGACAAGTTCATCATCACAGCCATCAAAGGTATTGTGCCTGATGAAAACCTCGTTTGCTCAGAGTATTTCCATCAGGTTTACGATGTGCCTTACGAGAACCTCGCCTGCATAGGAGGTCCTTCTCATGCCGAGGAGGTGGCACTGGAGCGACTGAGCTATCTCACCGTGGGCTGTAGCGATACCGAAAAGGCGCGTGCCTTCGCCAACGATTGTCTGGCGAGTGAATTCATCAAGACCAAGACTTCGAGCGATGTCATCGGTATCGAATACTCTTCGGTTCTGAAGAACGTATACGCCATCGCAGCAGGTATCTGTGGCGGTCTGAAGTATGGTGACAACTTCCAAGCGGTACTCATGTCAAATGCCGTTCAGGAGATGCACCGCTTCCTGACAGCCGTTCACCCTATCGACCGAAGCATGTACGACTCAGTTTATCTGGGCGACTTGCTCGTAACAGGTTACAGCAACTTTTCCCGCAACCGCACCTTCGGAACCATGATAGGCAAGGGCTACAGCGTGAAGAGTGCGCAGATAGAGATGGAGATGATTGCAGAAGGATATTTCGGCACCAAGTGTATGAAGGAAATCAATCGCCACATGCACGTCAACATGCCGATTCTCGATGCTGTATATAATATATTGTACGAGCGCATCAGTCCGCAAATCGAAATCAAACTTTTGACCGACTCGTTCAGATAGGCACATTCTATCCTTCGGTTTCGGCAGAAGAGTTTGTCTTCAAGTAGTAACATTAACACATTCATTTAGATATTAAAAGAAAAATGAAAAGTATCAGCTTAAACATTACAAAGGCTGCATCATTCCTTGCAGAAGGTGCAGTAAAGGCTTACGAGCCTAAGGTTAAGGCCGCTCAGGAAGCTCTTGAGAACGGCACTTGTGAAGGTAACGATTTCTTGGGATGGTTGCATTTGCCATCTTCTATCACTCCTGAGTTCCTCAATGAGATTCAGGCTGTTGCCAATACTTTGCGCGAAAAGTGTGAGGTGGTTGTTGTAGCAGGTATCGGTGGTAGCTACCTCGGTGCACGCGCCGTTATCGAAGGCCTCGGCAACTCTTTCGCTTGGCTCGTAAACGACAAGAAGAACCCTACAATCCTCTTCGCAGGTAACAATATCGGTGAGGACTACCTCTTCGAGTTGACTTCTTTCTTGAAGGACAAGAAGTTTGGTGTCATCAATATCTCTAAGTCTGGTACCACAACTGAGACAGCTCTCGCTTTCCGTCTTCTGAAGAAGCAGTGCGAGGATCAGCGCGGCAAGGAAGAGGCTAAGGATGTTATCGTTGCCGTAACCGACGCCAAGAAGGGTGCTGCACGTACTTGCGCTGACAAGGAGGGTTACAAGAGCTTCATCATCCCTGATAATGTAGGTGGCCGCTTCTCTGTTTTGACCCCTGTAGGTTTGTTGCCTATCGCAGTAGCAGGTTTCGATGTAAAGCAGCTCGTAGCTGGTGCGTCTGACATGGAGAAGGCTTGCGGCAAGGACGCAGCTTTCGAGGAGAATCCTGCAGCTATCTATGCAGCTACACGTCAGGCTCTCTATACTCAGGCTGGCAAGAAGATTGAGATTGTATGCAACTTCCAGCCTAAACTTCACTACTTCGCTGAGTGGTGGAAGCAGCTCTATGGTGAGAGCGAGGGTAAGGACCAGAAGGGTATCTTCCCAGCAGCTTGCGACTTCACTACCGACCTTCACTCTATGGGCCAGTGGATTCAGCAGGGCGAGCGCTCTATCTTCGAGACTGTTATCAGCGTAGAGACTCCTAACGAGAAGTTGCTCTTCCCTCACGATGATGAGAACCTCGATGGTTTGAACTTCCTCGAGGGCAAGCGTGTTGACGAGGTGAACAAGATGGCAGAGCTCGGTACACGTCTGGCTCACGTTGACGGTGGTGTTCCTAACATCCTGGTTAACGTACCAGAGTTGAACGCTTACTACCTCGGTCAGCTGATCTACTTCTTCGAGAAGGCTTGCGGTATCAGCGGTCTCTTGGAAGAGGTGAACCCATTCAACCAGCCTGGTGTTGAGGCATACAAGAAAAATATGTTCGCATTGCTCAACAAGCCAGGTTATGAGGCAGAGAGCAAAGCTATCCAGGAGCGCTTGAAGAATGAATAATGTGTAGTGTTTAATGTTTAGTTGAGGCATACGCCATGCAAAGCATTAAACACTAAACATTAAACACAAAACATTAAATAATTGATGAAGGAAATTATTTTTAAATATATGAAAGAACACGGCTTTGGGGAATTCAACCCTAAAGCCGTGCTTTTTGATATGGACGGCGTGCTGTACAACAGTATGCCAAATCATGCTGTGGCATGGCAGGAATCGATGAAACAGTTTGATATACACATGACAGCAGCCGATGCTTATGCCACCGAAGGAGCCCGAGGCATTGACACCATCCAGATGATGGTGAAGAAGCAGAAGGGCATCGACATCACGCTGGACGAAGCACAGAAGATGTATGATGTGAAGACCGAAATATTCCACTCGATGCCTACTGCCGAAATATTTCCTGGCGTAAAGGAAATCATGCAGAAGATTAAAGATGCCGGCATGCAGGTAGGAGTGGTAACAGGAAGCGGACAGCGCCCACTCATCATGCGACTGCTCAACGACTTCGGTGATTTTCTGGATGAAGCACATATCGTAACCGCCTATGATGTAAAGCGCGGCAAACCAAATCCTGACCCATATCTCATGGGGTTGCAGAAGGCAGGAAACCTGAACCCCTGGGAAGGCATCGTGGTAGAGAATGCTCCTTTGGGCGTCCGTGCCGGCGTGGCAGCCAACATTTTTACGGTAGCAATTAACAGCGGTCCGCTACCAGATGAAGAATTATCCAATAAGGGTTGCAATCTACTCTATCACCAGATGACAGAATTCTGTGATGACTTTGAAAACCTGATTGCTAAGGCTTAATCCGGTTCACCCACAGATATTCTGACTTATTCAATAAAAAGACATCATTAAAAACATATAATGACATGAATAGAAAAGTAGCTTTAATTACAGGTATTACAGGCCAGGATGGTTCATACTTGGCTGAATTATTGTTGGAAAAAGGGTATGATGTTCACGGAACTATCCGCCGATCATCTACCGACTACCGCGAAAGAATTGCCCATTTGGAGGGTACACCTAATTTCCATCTTCACTATGCTGACCTCGGTGACTCTATGAGTATCATCCAGGTGATGAACAAGGTGAAACCTACTGAGGTATATAATCTGGCAGCACAGAGCCACGTACAGGTGAGCTTCGACTCCCCTGAGTTTACAGCAGATGTAGATGCTACCGGTGTGCTCCGTATCCTGGAGGCTATCCGCCAATGCGGTCTGGAGAAGACCTGCCGCATGTATCAGGCTTCAACATCTGAGCTCTACGGTAAGGTAGAAGAGGTTCCTCAGAACGAGAACACTCCATTCCATCCTTATTCTCCATACGCTGTTGCCAAGCAGTATGGTTTCTGGATTGTCAAGGAGTATCGTGAGGCTTATGATATGTTCTGCTGCTCTGGTATCCTCTTCAATCATGAAAGTGAGCGCCGTGGTGAGACTTTCGTAACCCGCAAGATTACTTTGGCTGCAGCCCGCATCAAGCAGGGCAAGCAAGACAAGCTCTATCTCGGTAACCTGGATTCACTCCGCGACTGGGGTTATGCCAAGGATTATGTAGAGTGTATGTGGCTGATTCTCCAGGCTGAGAAACCAGAGGACTTCGTGATTGCAACAGGTAAGCAGCACTCTGTTCGTGAGTTCGCCCAGCTGGCGTTCCACTATGTAGGAATCGAACTGAAATGGGAAGGCAAGGATGAGAACGAGAAGGGTATCTGCGTTGAGGGTCCTGAGGAACTCATCGGCAAGACACTCGTTGAGGTTTCTCCTGATTTCTACCGTCCTACCGACGTGGTGAACCTCTGGGGTGACCCAACAAAGGCAAAGGCTAAGCTCAACTGGAATCCTAACACCACCTCTTTCGAGGATCTCGTCAAGATCATGGTAGAGAGCGATATGGCGAAGGTTGCTGCCGAGGATGCCGGTCAGAAGGTTCGCTGCAATCTTGCAGAATATTTGGAAAAGGGAATTGTTAAGTAATTATGTTGGATAAAAACGCAAAGATTTATATTGCAGGACACCACGGACTCGTGGGTTCTGCTATCTGGAATAACCTCAAGAAGAGAGGTTATAACAACCTGGTAGGTCGTTCTCACAAAGAACTCGACTTGACCGACCAGTATGCAGTAGAGAAGTTCTTTGACGAGGAAAAGCCTGATGCAGTAGTATTGGCTGCTGCCTTCGTGGGCGGTATCATGGCGAATTCATTGTATCGTGCAGACTTCATCATGCAGAACATGAAGATGCAATGCAACGTAATCAGCAACGCTTATTCTCATGGCGTGAAGAAGCTCCTCTTCCTGGGCTCTACCTGCATCTATCCTAAGAATGCACCGCAGCCAATGAGCGAAGATGTGCTCCTTACTTCTCCGCTGGAATATACCAACGAGGAATATGCCATCGCCAAGATTGCCGGACTGAAGATGTGCGAGAGCTACAACCTTCAGTATGGTACCAACTATATCGCTGTGATGCCAACCAACCTCTATGGCCCTAACGATAACTTCCATCTGGAGAACAGCCACGTAATGCCTGCGATGATGCGCAAGATTTATCTTGCCAAACTCATCCACGATGGCGACTGGCACAGCATCGAGGTGGATATGAACAAGCGCCCTATCAACCCTACTGATAAGCTCCGCGAAATCATCGGCGAGGGTAACGTAGACGGCAGCAACTCTCACGAGCGCATTCTGAAGGCGCTGGAGTTCTATGGCATCTACGACAACAAGGTAGTGCTTTGGGGAACCGGCAAACCATTGCGTGAATTCCTCTGGAGCGAGGATATGGCAGATGCCAGCGTTCACGTGCTCCTGAATGTAGATTTCAAGGACATCATCGGTATCGAGAAGTACAGTTCTGTATTCTATGGTGCCAAGGTAGATGGTGCTGTGGATAGAAACAACTCTGAGGGCCGTGGCGGCGCTATCCCTTCTCTCGGTGAGATTCGCAACTGCCACATCAACGTGGGTACCGGCAAGGAGCTCACTATCCGTGAGCTTTCAGAACTTGTAGTAAAGGCCGTAGGTTTCGAAGGCGAGGTAGAGTTTGACGCCAGCAAGCCAGATGGAACCATGCGCAAGCTCATCTCTGTAGATAAGCTCCACAGCCTCGGCTGGACGCATAAGGTAGAGATTGAGGATGGTGTGAAGAAACTCTTCGACTGGTATCAGGAGAGTCTGAAAGACTAATAAAGAATATCGACTATGGATACAGAACAACTTTCTATGACCAAGAAAACCCTTGTGGGAGTACAGTTCCTGTTTGTGGCTTTCGGTGCAACGGTTCTGGTGCCTCTTCTGATAGGCATCGATCCGGCAACGGCTCTCTTCACCGCTGGTGTAGGAACCTTTCTTTTTCACTTCATCACCAAGGGTAAGGTGCCTATTTTCCTGGGCAGTTCCTTCGCCTTTATCGCCCCTATCATCGCTGCAACCAAGCAATGGGGACTGCCGGGAACAATCGCCGGACTAACCAGCGTTTCTCTGGTGTATTTCGTCATGAGCGCCCTAGTGAAATGGCAGGGCAAGAAACTGCTGGACAGGATTTTTCCTCCGGTAGTCATCGGTCCCGCCATCATTCTCATCGGTCTCTCCCTTTCGGGCAGCGCTGTGGATATGGCAAAGACCAACTGGATTCTCGCCTTTGCATCGCTCATCACCGCTATCCTGGTGCTTACCTTCTGCAAGGGCTTGATGAAGCTGGTTCCTATCATTTCGGGGGTTATCGTGGGCTATGTCATCGCCATCTGCATGGGCGAGGTAGATTTCTCGGGCGTGGCAGCGGCATCATGGTTCTCCTGTCCTGTATCCTTCGATACCATCACCCATTTCTCCTGGGCTCCATTCCTCTATATGTTGCCCGTGGCAATAGCTCCGGTGCTGGAGCATATCGGCGATGTATATGTGGTGAGTGCCGTAGCCAAGAAGGATTTCGTGGCAGATCCGGGATTGCATCGCACGATGTTGGGCGATGGACTGGCATGTCTCTGTTCAGCCTTTCTGGGCGGACCTCCTGAGACCACTTATTCAGAGGTAACAGGTGCGATGTCTATCACCAAGGTAACGAGTCCTGCCGTGATTCGCATATCCGCAGCCACCGCCATCTGTTTCTCTATCGTGGGCAAGTTGAGTGCTTTGTTGCAGAGCATTCCTCAGGCGGTTTTAGGTGGCATCATGCTGCTGCTTTTCGGAACCATCGCAAGTGTGGGCGTTCAGAATCTGATGCAGAACAAGGTAGACATGAATGAAACCCGCAATGTCATCATCATCTCTGTGATGCTGACGATGGGCTTGGGTGGCGCCGTTCTCTCATCCGGTTCCTTCGCCATTTCCGGCATCGGTCTTTCCGCCGTCATCGGCGTAATTCTCAACCTTGTTCTTCCTAAGACAAAGAAGAAAGAGGCATAAATAAGGAAAAAGCTTTGAAAACGAGATTGTTTTCAAAGCTTTTTCTTTTTTTCTTGCATCATTCGGAGTAAGCGGATGAATTAGAACAAAAAGAGAGGTAAAACAAGGAATTTACCCTACTAAAACTGTTCTTTCAACTAAGAAAAAAAACATTTATACTTAGATAAAATCTCCGTTCATAGACGTTGAATGTCCGTTCAAAGACGTTGAACCGCCGTTCAAAGACGCTGAACCGCCGTTCAACGTCTATGAACGGAGATTTCAATAGGGTTAAAGAACATTTTATCCTATAATCAACCAAGACTTTTCCTAGGATTAACACATTATTAATACAGGAAGAAAGGAGATAAGAGAGATGAAGAAAAGACGTTGTTTCTATCTCAAACTAAACCGATTGTACAAGAAAAGCGTGCAAGCTACATCTCTGTCGCCTGCACGCATCCTCTTTTATTTAATCGCGCTATGATATTATAATCGCTTTTTACAATCTCGCTCCGAATCTTGCGCTTGGCAATGAGGCGGCGAAGTAATAGTTCTGGTCGTTATTCTTATCCAGAAAATTCACCTGCTTCATACCGAAGAATGGCAGACCTTGTGGGAAGAGGCGGGCAAAATCGGTTACACCTCCTGAGAGGGCAGGACAGCCTGCCTGATAATCGAAATTCCAACTCTTGTCGAATGCCAATGGAGCACCCTGGGCTACATCATCAATTTCGCAATTGATGTTCATCTTCTCGCTCTGCTTGAAACTCTTGAAGAGAGGGTTGAGCTGACCAGCCACGCTGCTCTTGATATCGGTATCAAACCAGATGCCGAGCTCTGCATCCTTCGACATCTGCGCTACGCCTGTCTCTGTAGATGCAAAGTAGTAGTTTGGTGTAAGACGACTGTGCTCCATATCAGCACCATCCTTCTTTGGCTGCTTCAGTCCGAAACGGGAATCGTAGATGAGGTTGTTCACGAAGACTGGCTTCGCTGCCTTCTCTACCCAGACAGAACCACCCTTTTTGTTCTTGGAACGGCGCCAGCCGCAGTTGACGATGGTATTGTTATAGATGGTCATCTCAGAGAGAGGGATTACCTCGCTATTTCCGGCATTAGAAAGCTTGAAGGCGTTGGTGCAGGCGTTGTAGATGATGTTGTTGGCTACATCGAGCTTGCAACCTGCCTTTACGTTGATGGCCTCGCCACCATCGGCTGCATTTCCGCTATCGGCAAAGATATTGTTGATAATCACGCCGTTACCACCTGTAAAGTAAGTCTGGTCGTTGTAGTTGTCATGGAAGAAACTGTTTGCCATCACAAACTTGCCGTTTACATTACAGAAGTGAAAGGCTGGCACACCGCCATCGATGGTGGTCTTGAAAAGCTTGTTCTGGAAAGAAGCTGAACTCTCGGTAGGAGTAGCACCGGCATAGGCCACATCTACGTGGTTGAGCACCACCTCCTCAGAATTATATCCGCAGATGATGCCGCCCCAATCGGCTGGTTTCTTGGTATCAGAAGTGATGGTAACTGGCTTCTCGGCGGTTCCCAGACAATAGAGATTGCCCAATACCACGATTTCTACCGGTACCTGAACCTCTGATTTGCAGGTAACAGTTACGCCCGGCTCGATGTAGAGCGATGTTCCTACAGGAATCTCCACGCTCTCGCTGAGGGTAGTATCCTTGCTCCAAACCAGAGAGCCTTTAGGATATTCTGCCACCTTCGTTGTGATGACATCCTTAGAACCCTGGTTCTCATTGCCATCACTTCCATTACCGCCATTATTCACGTAATCGTATGGATTGATATTATCGTTCTCGCAAGATGTGGAGAACATTGCAGCTGCTGCCATCAACAGCAAAGCAGCAAAAGTACTTATCTTTTTCATTTCTTACCTTTTTTCTTTTTTAACTTTAATATAAAGACTTGGGGACCAGCGATGGAATCGCTGGGAACGGGGGCGCAAAGGGGGGAAGGCTCTTTTTACCTTTTAAAGTTTGTATCTTACTCCCAGAAGGAAAGTTCTGCCATACTGATAAGTTCCCACGATGGTCTTATCGCTCTTCTGACCCTCATACTCCAGGTTGCTCTTGTTCACGGTCTTCAAGTATCTCTCGCGCTTGGCATCGAGCAGATTGTTTGCCTTGAAGAAGATGGAGATGCCGTTCTTGAATTGCTTCTCGGCACTCAGGTCGAGACCGAACATCGCCTTATCCCACTGGTCGGCATCCTTGAAGGGAGAAACCAGGGCGAGCTTGGTGCCCGTGAAGGAAGAGGCAAGCTGCGCATTCCAGCCATGCTCCGTATCCTTATATAACAAGGAGATGTTAGCGGTATGAGGAGCCTGGTTAACCAGCGGACGGGTCTGGGTTACACCCGTCTTATACTCGGCACTACCCTCCTTGTACTCACGCTTCGAGGTGGTGATTTCAGAATGAGTGTAAGTATAATTCGCCTTTACTCCGAAGTGGCGGATGTACTTGATTACGTCGATTTCGAAGCCCATGTTCTTGGCATTACCCAGGTTGTCAGGCATGTAGTAGGCATCGGTTCCGGATCCTATCTTGCCATCCGACGTTACGAACACCTGCTCTATAGGGTCTTTCAGATACTTATAGAATACGCCGGCAAGAATCTGTTCGGTCTTGCTTGGGAACCACTCCCAGCGCAGGTCGATGTTGTCGATGCGGGCACGCTTCAGGTTTGGATTACCTTTTTCCTGATACTCCTCGCCCTGAATCTGATAAGGCACTATCTCGTAGAAGCCCGGACGGTTGATGGAGCGATAGTAAGAGAGACGCACGTTCATCTTCTTGGTTGGCGTCCACTTGATGGATGCCGATGGCAGATAATCCCAGTAGCTCTGCTCGCCCACCTGTCCCATATTGCGGAAGTGCTGGAGCATGGTGTAAATCTGGTTGGTGTGCTCGGCACGGAAACCGGCATTCAGTTCGCCCATCTCGCTCTTCAGGGTTACCATGGCGTAGGCTCCGCCGATGTGCTCCTTGGAATCGTAGTTAAGCTGCGAAGCCTGAGAATAAGGAGTCTTGCAAACCCAATCGATGTGAGCAAACTGGTCTATTCCGTTGCCATCCAATCGCTGCGAGATGTCGGCAGGATTGAAGATGTAAGAATAATATCTGTTGGTGCGTTCCTTTCTGCGATACTGTGCGCCCGCCTTCCAGAGTGCCTCCACAGAGTTGGCGAAATGGGTATCGTAAGAGAGGTTGATGTAACCCGCCCAGTCGGTATCCTTGTTGTGCTGGAATCGGCGTTCGGCACTCTTAGGCAGGGTTTTGGTGATGTTCTTGTCGCCTTCCCAGATGGAACCCGAAACGGCATCGCCGCCATTCTCGGCTTTTCTGCTCACGGTATTCGTCAGGGTAACGTAAGTTCTATCCGGATCTTCCTCCTTAGCCTGCGAGAACACGCCCGACCAATCTACGGTAAAATCCTTGGTAAGATGATGCGTACCCTTCAGGTTAGTGGCGAAGATGCTCTGGGTGGTTGAGAGAGAGCGCACCTCATCGTCCTGCGTGTAGCTGTCGGCTCCGATGTATTCGGTATTGACGCTATTGTTGTATCTGGTGCCCTTGGAATTGGTGCGCACATACATGTTGTACCATTCCAGTTTATGGCCAGGCAGGGTTAAATCTATCTTGGCATGAGCACCCGTGGTAAGGTCGTGGATGCTGTAGTAGCGATGCTGCAGATTGGAAATGTACATGGCCTGCTCGCCCGAAGCCATCTTTACGGAATTGTAGGTGCGCTCGGTGCCACGGAAAACATTCTGCACGCTTCCGGCAAGCATCACGCCCAGGCGGTCGTTCCAGAAGCGTTTGCCGATGCTCAGACCTCCTATGAAGTTAGGAGCAGGAAGAGAATGGCTCTTCAACTGAACAGGACCGTTCTTGAAATCGCTCATCTGTGCCTTGTATTCAGAGCCGAAAGCCTCGTAAGGAGATTTCTTTGTATAATCAGAGCGGTTGCTGGTAAGATAATCTCTGCCATCCTTCCAGAAATAATCACTTGCTCCGATGGCTGCATTTGCCTGAATCTGGAAGCGGGATGGGGCATCCTTCATCACCATATCAACCACGCCGCCGGCAGCATCGCCTTCCATATCAGCAGTAAGAGACTTGGAAACCACGAGGCGGTCCATCAGATCTGAAGGGAAGATATTCAAAGGGATGTAACGGTTTTTATCATCCGGACTAGGAATCTTTACGCCGTTCACCAGGGTGTAGTTGTAGCGCTTGTCCATGCCTCGGAGGATGGCGTAGGAAGCCTCGCCCGATGCATCACGCTCCATGGTTACACCCGATACTCGCTGCAGAACGCTCGCCACGTTGACATCAGGCGAAAGCTGGATGCTCTGCTGGCTCATCACGTTGAGCACGTTGCCGGCATTCTTCACGGTTTCTATGGCACTTCGGTCGCTGCGGTATTCACGATGACCGGTAACCACCACTTCGCCCAACTGCTTCAAGTCTTCATCCATCGGAATATCCACCTTGTCTTTCTTTGCCACATCCACTACCATCTCCCTGGTCTTGTAAGACATGTAGGAAACGATGATGGTCACCTTGCCTTTATCAGGCAATTCATGCAGGGTGAAAGTACCATCAAGTCCGGTGGTGGTACTCACGTTGGGCAGCTCCTTTACTCGGATTACGGTTCCAATGAGGGGTTCGCCCGTTTTGTTATCCTTGACTATACCATCCAGCGTATGTGCCTGAATGGCGGTAGTCGCTGCGACAAGAAGCGCCGCACTCAGTAAAAATCTTTTCATCTATATCGCTATTGAATTCTTCATTCGTTTCTTTTCGCAAAAAAGCTTCTTTTACCTTTTTACTTTTTTACCTTTAAAACCGTGTGGATGATTTTTCCATCCTTGTCAATCATCGACATTCTCAGCTGCTTCTTATCTGCTGTAAATACAGAGAAACCATCGGCTGGACTGCAGAACACGGTGCCATCGATAGGCTTCACAGGGCGAGCCAGAGATGAAGAGGAATTGACTACGTAGTCGATGTTGTCGCCCTTCTTCTGGATATGCTGGAAGTTGTGGATGTGACCGCAGGCATAAATCGCCACATTATTATATTTATGGAGGATAGGCAGAAGGCGCTTCTGCATGTCGAGGCGCTCATTCTCCTTCTTCGTGGTGTAGGCGTAGATAGGATGATGGCCTACCACGATGACCCAGTCTTCCTTGGCATTCTTCAGGGTTTCGTCGAGCCATGAAAGCTGAGCCTCAGCATCCTGCTTGCAGGCATCAGGATAGATTTCTGAATTCTTGCGGTAAGAATCGATAAGAGGTGTGGTGTCGAGGAAGATGACACGGATGGTAGTTCCCTTGTGGTCAAACACCTTGGTGTAATATTTGGCTGACATCATCCAGCGGCGGCTCACCTTGCCGTAGTCCATAAAAGCCTGAGTATTACCACGATACTCATGGTTGCCACAAACCGGGAACCAGTCGAGCATCAGGTCGGGATGAGAATAAACATATTCGTAATTGGTAAGCCACAGAGGGTCCTGGGTGGAAGTCACGCCATTGAAATGGTGGATGTCGCCTACGGCAAGTACGCATTCCGGATCTACTGTGCCCGCCATCTCGCCCATCAGTTCGGCGATAGGCTTCTGGTCGTAGTAGCCGTTGCGACCCATATCATTGGTCATGTAGAGGGTGATTTCGCCCTTCAGTTTCTGCCATTCGGCAGCATTCGCCTTCCAGTTTGGATTCTGCGGAATTGCGGTTGCTGCACTCTGAGAACAGGTGGTTAATGCTGCTTTTTGAGCCTGTGCAGTCAAGCCTCCGCCCAACAATAAAGCCGAAGCCAAAACTACAGTTGCTACTCTACCTTTCATCATAGCAAAGCCATTTATGCTGCTATGCTTACCCGATACTTTCTTTTCCATTTTTTCTTTATCTGACTATAATACTTTTATTAAAGATTTCCCCTTTCGGGGTAATACCTGTTAAATTTCGGGTGCAAAGGTAGAGATATTATGTGTCAATGAGGTTACAAGGATTTTAATTAGCAGATAAAAGATACTACAATTTTGTTACAGGAGTTTCCCCGATTCTTTTAGGGAAAATCATACATCAGATTATGGTTTTCCCTTTGCTTTTTTCAGCTATTCTCTCTATCTTTGCACCATCAAAAAGTTGATAGCGGCACCAAGTAGCCTCTTCAATTAAAATAAATGCAGTAATAACCCTTTAAAGAGAAGATAGTTATGAAAAGAATGATTATGACATTGGTAGCAGTATGGATGATGATTACATCTATGAATGCTCAGAGACTGACAAATATTCAGGCAGAAGCCCGTTTTATCACAGATAAGATGGTGATGGAACTGGGATTGAGCAGCGTTCAGCGCAACAGCATCCTGAACATCAATCTCAATTATCTCAATGGCATCCGCAGCTATCGCGACATTGATGCCTACGGCTGGCATTACCGCAACAAGCAGCTCAAGCGCATGATGACCGCCAGACAATGGAAGAGATTCAAGAACTCATACTATTTCTATCGCCCTATCGGCTGGCAGAATCATGTGTATGTTCACCATATTTACACCAAGTATCCAAAGCATAACTGGGGACACGACAAGCGCCGCCCTCGCCCTGAGTGCAGCTACGGAAGACCAGGATGGCCAGGCGGAACCCATGTAACCTATGGACCTGGAAAGCCGGACAAGCATCACAAGTATCACAAGCATCACAAGCACGACAAGAAGTGGAAGCACGACAAGAAGAAGTGGAAGCACGATAGAGATTGGGATG
The DNA here is from genome assembly GCA_003463005.1 of Segatella copri. GTDB lineage: Bacteria > Bacteroidota > Bacteroidia > Bacteroidales > Bacteroidaceae > Prevotella > Prevotella copri_I. Next base: position 25,640 of record QSCI01000034.1, read on the forward strand.
ATGATGATGACGATGATGATTGAGATAATGACTGGGATTAAGACAAACATTCGATGATAAAACAGAAGAAATCCAAGCTAGAGTTCATACTCCGGCTTGGATTTCTCGTAAAATAAAAACTAACTATGCCGACTAACTAATAATTAATCATTAATTACTAACAAAATGTCTTCCACAATCTGCTCATCGAGCAGGCGATTATCCGAAAGCAACTTCTTCACATCGTATCTGTCGTAGAGTCCCTTCCTGATGCCGCCCACCATCACCTTCATTTCTGAAGTGCCATAGTAAGAGGCGATGCGCTCTCCGAATCCGCCATCCTTCGATCCATCCTCCAACGTTACCACCAGCTGATGGTTTGCTTTCAGGCTATCCAGCGTCTCGGCATCCACCTCGTTCAGATAACGGGGATTGATGAGCGTTGCATCGATACCCTTATCAGCCAACAGGCGGACTACATTCTCGCCCTTCTGATAGAATGAACCGGCGGCGATGACTGCCACCTTCTCGCCCTGGTGCATCATCTTGTACTTTGCCTCGTAACCATACTCAGCATCAACGGCTTCCGACGTATGAACCACGCCATTGCTTGGCACGCGGATGGCGACAGGTTTCTTATCCTGCAGAATGCTCCAGCGGAGCATGGCGAAATACTCCTCGCAGGTGGTTGGAGCCAGATAGATGAGCCCCGGAATGCTGCAGAGCATCGGAATATCGAAAAGGCAGATGTGGTGATGTCGTTCATCGAGTTCACTCCGCCTCCTACCACGTTGATTACGGCTGGGTTGGAATTGATGCAGAGGTCTTGCGCTATCTGGTCGTAGGTACGTTGGATGAAGGTGCTGTAAACGGTCCAGACAGGATGCAATCCGCCCTTCGCCATTCCCGAAACCATGGCTACCGCCTGCTCTTCGGCGATTCCCATATCGATGTGCTGCTTGCCAGCCAACTTTCGCTTATCGGCAGTAAAGCCGCCTGCGGTAGGAGTACCGGCGGTTACGGCGATGAGGGTCTTATCCTGCTTCATCTCGCTGAGCATCCAATCGGCAAATAATGTGCCGTAATCCTCTGTTGGAGCAACCTCCGGGAGGGTTCCATCGGCATTCCTTCTTGGTCGCGAACCGTCTTCCAGATTGAAAGGCATTCCCCAATGCCAAGCCTCCTTATTGGCTACGGCTGGCGCAAATCCATGACCTTTCTCTGTATGAATGTGAACCACGGTAGGCTTATCCGTATCCTTCACGCTCTCGAAAATCTGGATGAGTTTTTCGATGTCGTTACCCTCTTCCAGGTACTTGTATTCAAAGCCCCATGCCTTGAACCAGTTGTGCTCGCAGGTGCCGTTGCTCTGGCGCAAGGCACGCAGGTTCTTGTAGATTCCGCCATGATTTTCGGCGATAGACATTTCGTTGTCATTCACCACGATGATGATGCCCGTGCCGAGTTCCGAAGCCTCGTCCAGTCCCTCGAAAGCCTCGCCGCCCGAAAGGGAGCCGTCGCCGATAATGGCGATGATGTTCTCATCGGTTCCCTTGATGTCGCGCGCCTTCTGCAAACCGGTGGCAAGACTCACGGAAGTGGAAGTATGCCCCACCTCGAAATTGTCATACTCCGGACATTCGGCAGGAGAAGAATAGCCCGAAATGGCATTCATGTCGTCCACATCGCCGAGAAATCCCGCAGCTCGTCCGGTGAGCACCTTATGCGGATAGCATTGGTGGCTTACGTCAAACACGAGTTTATCCTTTGGCGCATTAAAAACGTAGTGAAGCGCCACGGTAGCCTCCACGAATCCCAGGTTTGGTCCCACATGACCGCCATGCTTGCTTACACGGTTCAGCACAGCCTGTCTGGTTTCATCAGCCACCACCTGCAGTTCCTTCAAATCCAGCTTCTTCAAGTCGGCTGGCGACTTTATTTTCTCAATATACATTTTCTTACAGTTTTAATTATGATTTCTGGGTGCAAAGATACAAAGAATCCAGAAAACATGCATTACCCAAACTACAGAAAATATGAATGATTTTCCGGAAAACTCATCTGGGAAATCAGCCTGCTGCCTTATCCCTATCCTTCAGAATCACAGCCATGTTATCCAGCGCCCATTCTATCAGATGATCCATAATAGGAATAAGGGTTTCAGCACGGGGTGTGAGAGAATACTCCACTCTTGGCGGCACTTCGGCATAAGCCTTGCGGGTAACGTAGCCATCAGCCTCCAACGATTTTAACGTGCTGGTAAGCATTTTCTGCGAAATATCCGGAATCAGCTTACGCAGGGCATTAAACCGGAGGGGACCATCCTGATGATTTTTCAGGGTGTAGATTACCAGTAGCGACCACTTGTCGCAAACGCGCGCCAGAACGTTACGGATGGGACAGTCCTGCACTACCATTTCTTTTATCATTCTTGCCATAATCTATCTTCTTTATATTCTGCGATAATCTATAATGTTCTGCAAAACTCTACAATATTCTGCAATAGGCTACAAAAGTAACTAATATTCGGAAAGATACCAAACATACCAAGTTAATCTAAGTTAACGCTTCATTTTTCTTTCTCCCATTCCCTCGCAATAGTTACCTCACGGTAACCATCTTACCCCCAAGTGCCCTCTTGCAGGAACCAGTTTTTCGCAGTATCTTTGCAGCGCTATTCAGAAATGAAAGCTGAAAGTAAGCGCTATTCAGAATTGAAAGCTGAAAACAGAAGTATTCACAAATTCACAATAAGAAATAAAAGAAAGAAAAATATAAACATTTAAAAATAACAGACAAGATGAAAGAAACAAAGATTATTGCTAAGGCTGCAAACTTTACAGCCACAGATTTTGGCAAGATGAGTGAAATCAAGGATTACACCTTAGAGCTGGGTCCTGAGATTAAGATTCCTGGAAAGGTATTCGGAGGTCAGAGCGTGAACGCTACTGGTGGCGAGTTCTCATTCCAGAGCTTTGCTCCTGGCACAGAGACAGGCTTTCTCCATACTCACAAGAACCACGAGGAATTGTATTTCTTCCTGAGTGGCAAGGGCGAGTTCCAGGTAGATGGCAAGATATTTCCTATTCAGGAGGGAAGCGTGGTGAGAGTAGCACCAGCCGGCAAGCGCTCTGTTCGCAACAACGGTACAGAACCACTCGTGATGCTCTGCGTGCAGTATAAGGCCGAAACCTTTACAGCCGAAGATGCAACCGACGGCGTGATTCTCAACGATAAAGTGGAGTGGTAGAAACTACTCCACCACCTCCATGATTTCAGGATGCTCAAGCTTTTCCTGTTTCTTGAGCTTCTTCACTACTTCGGAATAACTGTGGCGAATCAGGGCCTGGATGAAATCATCTTCCAGCGTGCCATAAAGGTTTACCTGATTCCAGTATTTCTTATTCCAATGCCATGCGCCTTCTATTTCGGGATGCACTTCCCGGAGTTCGAGGGCGTAATCGGCATTACATTTCATCGTAACCCACTCGGGGCGCTCCAGATCAACACAGGCAAAGATCTTGCCCAAAATGCGAAACACCAAGGTCTGCTCATCAAAAGGAAAATCCTCGGTTACGAGGGGAAGCGAGAGGCAATACTCTCTAACAGATTCTATATTCATAATTTCTTCTGATTATTTCTGATTAAAATGTTTCTATGTTTTAGGGGACAAAGAAATTGCAAACGAGCGCAATGAAAGCTTGCTTTCAAATTGCCGAGTGCAGCATTTTTTCTGCAAAGATAATAAATTCTGATGAAACGGCAAGCCTTATTCCATAAAAACACGCAGCTTATCCGATAAAATTCCGTTATATTAAAATCGCTTTCTTTCCTTATCCGTAATTTTGCAGCATCATTCGCATTTTTTTGCGGCATTTTTTACTATAAAATTAAAAAGAAGATTATGAAACATGAATTGATCATGAGCGGCTTGCTCTTCTTGGGAAATCAGATGATGGCAAACGCTCAACAGACAAAGACCACTACAATAGAAAGCGTTTCTACAGAGAGTATTTCTACAGATAGCATCCAGGCGATGAAGGAAAAGCTGCGCCAGGACAGCATCCAATGGGAGAAACAGCTCTCGGCCGTAACCATCAAGGGAACCCGCTCACAATTCCGCCAGAAGAACGGTGGAATCGTGGCTCGCATCTCGGGAACTTCTCTCGAGAAGGAACCGAATGCTACGGAAGTGCTTGCCAAACTTCCCGGAATGTTTAAGAACAAGGATGGCAAACCGCAGGCATTTATCGGCGGCTCACCCGAAATCTACATCAACGACAGAAAGGTGCAGGATTACAGCGTGGTAGAAAACCTACCCGTTACACAGATAAAAGAGGTGAAAGTGATTCATCATCCCGGAGCTGAATACGGCAACAACGTAGGCTGCGTGCTGCTCATCACAACCAAGAAGAACCTGCAAGGACTCGCCATCGTGGAGAACTCCGGCTTCCTCTTCGACTCCTTCGTGAGCAACAACCACGACCTCGACCTTACCTACACCCGCGGCAAAATGACGTATTACGCCAAGCTTAGCTACGCCAACTGGCAGGGGATATGGAAAGAACAGGACATCGCTACAAATTACGTAAGCGGCAACCAGGCAGGCGATAATACTGGAAATAATGCAGGCGATAACGCCACCAACTACATCGCCTCTTCCACCCTCGACTGCAAGCACAGCTACTACGACCGCTTCTACTGGAGCGCCGGAGCCGACCTCGCCCTGACTGAAAAGCAAACCATCGGAGTAAAATACGATGGCTACAACATCCATCAGCCAATGCCTTTCAAGATGACGAGCTATGCGATGACCAACGATCACGTAGATGATAACGTAACGGGCAACAACAAGTTCCTCTATTACGACTGGCAGCACCACGTAAACGCCTTCTACCAGGGCAAATACGGAGAAAAATGGAAGCTGAACTTCTTCGGCGATTTCGTGAAGCTTCACACGGAGCAGGCTCAATTCGTGGATGAGATTTCGGAGAAGAATCTGGCGAATGAAGTTAACGAGGAAGACGCCAGAAACAAGTTCACCCTCCTGCCGCAAAGCGATGGAACCATCTGGGGAGCAAAGGCCCGCGCCAACTACACCATCAACGACAAGCAAACCTGGATGATGGGCGCCGAGTACAACTACGTGAAGAGCGAATCGCGTACCGATTACACCCCTGCCGATAAGGGAACCTCCACCCACAGCATCACCAAGGAAAATCATGCTGCCGTCTTCGCCGAGTATTCACTCGATTTCAAGCCCTTCTCCTTAAGAGTAGGATTGAGATACGAGCACGTGGACAGCCGCTTGAACTATCTGAAAGATGAAACTGGAAGAACTGGAATTGGAAGTTTTGAAAATGGCAATTCAGAAACTGGAACAACTGGAACTGGAACGCCAGGAACAGCCTCAACCGAGCCGCTTCATCGCAAATACGACAACCTCTACCCATCCCTCCTGCTCTCTCATCAGGCAGGCAGATTCTCCCAGTCCCTGAGCTACCGTTCTTCCGAAATCCGCCCAACCTTCCAGGAGTTAAACACAGGCACGGTTTACGCAAACCGCTACATGTGGCAGATAGGAAACAGCCAGCTGGAGCCATCCCAGCGCCACGAGTTCCAATACCAGGCAAGCTACGGCGATCTCTTCCTCCAGGCAAGCTACACCTACGTGAAGGATTACATCACCAGCATCATCGAACCCGATTCAGATGACCCGCAAACGGGCTACATCACCTGGACCAACATCGACCATTGCTGGAACTGGGGCAGCTTCCTCGGCTACCGCCACCGCTGGGGCTTCTACGAGCCACAGGTGCAGGCAGGCATCCAGCAGGGTTTCATCAAGGCCGTCAGCATGGGCAAGGAGAAAAGCTTCCACGACCCCTACTACATCTTCAGCCTCTACAACGGCTCCATCTTCCAAAGGGCTGGTACCTGAACCTCTCGTTCTCCTACCGAAGCAGCGGCACCTACGATTTCCTCACCCTCTGCAGCGTGCACAACTTCGACTTCCAGCTCTACAAGAGTTTCCTGAAAGACCGTCTCTCGCTAAGCCTGAACGTGAACGACATCTTCAACACCAAGCGCCAAAAGACCGACGGTACCTACGGCAACGTGCGGTTCCAGCAGCAGAAGTGGGTAGACACCCGAAGCGTCCAGCTCCGCCTCACCTATCGCTTCAACCAGGCCAAGAAGCAATACCGTGGCGAGAACTCCGCCCAGGAAGCCGTGGGAAGAATGGGAGGAAAATAGGGCAAAGACTTTTTTTTTCGAAAAGGGGTATAATTTTATAAATAAACTTGCATATTAACTTAGAAAATCGTATATTTGCAACGAATTTCTTGCTTAATTGCAATTTCGCAGCATAAAAACAACTTAAAGTAAAGCTAATGGTCGACTGTCAGATTATAAGAGATGGAAAGGTAGAAGGAGAAGTAAGGCAAAACGGCCTTACCTTCATCGACAACCATGGGATGGAACGGAGCAACCACATCGAATCGGATGCAATGGAAGTTTCGCTCAAGGAGTGGCATTACCAGAAGTTTGGCATTATGAACCAACACTATCTTGGCAAGGCGAACAACTCCAAGTTTATTGCACAGCACGAGGTCAGACCAGCCCTGCTCTTCTCCATGCCAACCCTTGGCAGCAGCATGAAAGAAGTGTACGGCAATCGTGGTACAAAAAAGGAAATGATGTGGAAAACAGGCGAGGCAAGCCTCTGTTTTCTAAGCGGCGAAGGTGGTGCCAACACTCACTTGAACCAGGGCACCCAATTCGAAATCTTAAACGTGGTCATCCCACAGCAATTCATAGAAGAGTTGATCGAGCACGACCCGGAGGCTTTTGAGCAACTCTCTCCTCTAACCAATCCTACCTTCGACACCCAGACCATCATCAAGTACAACCAGCCCGCCATAGCAGCAGTCATCAAGGCGGCACGAGACATCCAGCGTTCCCGCCTGTTAGGCAACCAGGCTTCCAAATACCTGGAATCGAAGATTACCGACTGTCTCTCGGGATTCCTCCTGCCTGCCAGTCTCTTGCCAAGCGCCCAAACCTTCAGCCTCAGCATCCGTGACAAGATACACGATGCCAAAAGCATCATCCTCACCCACTATCAGGAAATGCCATCACTTCACGAGTTGGCGGCAATGGTGGGCACCAACGAATGCACCCTGAAGAAAGCCTTCAAGCAGGAGTTTGGCACCACGGTATTCCAGTATCTCTTCGATTTCCGAATGGATTTAGCGGTTCATTATCTCCTCGACACAAGTCTGCCGATTGCCGACATCGGGGTCAAATTGGGTTACGATTACCAGAGCCATTTCTGCACGGCATTCAAGCGGAAACACGGAGTGAGCCCGATGGAATTCAGATTAAGACGTGGAGTTATCGCAAGAACCTGATGATGGCTTGCAATAACTCCATCTCCATTATCCTATTATATTATTGATAATAACATCTATCACTTCATCAAAATGATTCTTCTTGATAAAACGGTTATTTCTTTTCATTACATCGCTCACATTAAACATATTAACCAAATGAGTAATAAAGAACGATTGCTTTCCTAATGGCTTATTCAACCATTCATCCTGTATTTTAATAGTATACTCTGGAAAATGGTTTTTCGTAGAAATCAAAACCGCATAAAACATTCCGTCCTCATCCTCCTGCAACTCATTTCTAGAAATTACAAGAGCTGGATGAGGAAGAATAGAACCGTCAGGCATTATAAACGGAACCTCAACAATTTCTCTTTGCTCAACAGAACTTACAACCATTTTTCTATTGATTTTTGAACTTTAGGTGAACGATAAGGCTTATATTTCTGATAATCTATCTGAGATAAATCTGCATGGTCTGTATCATCCCAATCGGTCGTCGCAGAAAGCGTAGCAGCCAGTTCTGCATCAGATTTTCCAGCACAATGAATTCTACGATGTTTTCTCTGATGTGTCAACATATCCAGACACAACACCAAGGTTACTTTGTCATCAGACGAAGCAACAGCATCAATCACCTGATGGCGCAAAGCATCAAGCTGATGAACAGAAGAAGTACTAACAGCTACCGGTTCTTCAACCTTATCACCAGAACCTTCTTCAAATGGGTTTATATAAGGTTTTACATCCATAATCTTAATCGTTTAATTTCTAGATGCAAAGATACAGTTTTCTCTTTAAAGCACAAAGATTATTAGAACTTTTTTATTGTAATTGCCTCATTTATTCCTAAAATGCCGAATCGGCATCGGCGACGACATCCATAATTCGAATGCCGCCGCCCTGGAAGTTTCTCTTGCATTTATCTCTTTCTTCATAACATTCTTTTTCTCATCAACTTTATTTCAAATCATACTTCATCCTCATTTTCTCCTAATTTTATATAATAAGTTTTTTGCATTCCCATTTCATGTAATGAGACTGCAAAGATAGGCGATTTTTGGGGAGAAGATTTTAAACATAAAGGAATAAAACGAGAGTTTTTAGAGAAGATAGATTACTTTTTGATGGA
>QSCI01000035.1:0-33640 GCA_003463005.1 Segatella copri
TCCACCTCGCAGTGGACACCCTTGCTATTGGCTATACAATTCCCGCTATTAGGGCTTGTTAGGGACTTGCACCCATTAGAATAAGCTCATGCCGAGCATACTAAAAAAAGGAGCTTAAGCCTCAAAAAGCTTAAGCCCCTTTTTTATTATCTAGCCATTTGCATTTCTGCATTTCGCGTTTCAGCAAAAAAGAAGCCAGTCCCCCTCCTGCCCCCGTTCCAGGCGATTCTATCGCCTGTCCCCCAGCAGTCAGTAGCCTTCATTTTTACCTTTTATACCCCGCCAGCTTTTTCATGCAGTATTCCTTAAAGTCATTCCAGTGGTAATAAGGTGCCACATCGCTCTTGATAGGCAAAGTAGCCTCGTCTTCATTCAAAAGCACCTTCACCAGCACATCATTCGCCTTGTTTCTATAAAAAACAAACTGCAAATTCGTAGCCATCGGAGTAATCTTATAATCCCACCATTGAGAAGCAATCTTCTCCGGATCCTTAATCTCCTCGCCATATCCATTCAAATCCAGCAAACAGGTAAGCGGAGTAACCATCGTATCGTGTCCATATCTCAATGTAGCTCCCGGATGCGGCAAGGCGATGCAGCTATCCGCCTTCTGGATGATATTCCTCAAGAGATTGCGCTGGGAGAATGGCTGCACATTGCCCGTATAAGGCGAGTTGCCGTAAGCCATCTGCCACCAGATGTTGGCATTCAGCCAGTTCTGATACAGTTCCTCTTCCGTAAAGAGTCATAGAGCGAAACCTTGCCCCTCAGTTCCGTGCCTTGGATTGAGCTTGCCATCTCATAAAGTTTTCTGTTCAGGTCACTCTGGTTGATATTCTGCTTCACCCAGGCAGGGTCGTTGAACAGTTCCTGCATCACACGGCTATAGCTAACGTGCTTCTGTGCAAATTCCTGCTGTGCCACCTTGATACCCACGCTATGCTTCAAGCTATCCAGGTATCTGTCGCCCTGGTTCATATAATACATATCATGCTCGCTGGCATCATGGAAGATATGAAGTTTCGGATTGATACGCAACATCTGCTGCAAACCGTTCTCCATAGAGAGGATGCATCGGATTACCAAAGTACTTCGGGCCTCAATATTCGTATTACCGGCAAAAATCTCAGGGAAGCGCTCCATCATTCTTCTGGTAATACCCTGATGCTGGAGAGCTCCGAGCGGAGTCAGTTCGCCATCGCGCCCCTTCGCCTCCTCACGAATCATCTTCACCTTAGCCAGCGTTTCCTCGCCCTTAGCTGTCAGTTTGCCCTCCTGCTTCGCTTTGAGCAGAGAGAAATAAGGCACATCATAAGCCTTCTTGCCAATCATATAACGGGAACCATGCCGGCCATAATGGCTCAGATAGAATGGCTTATAACCCTTAGGAGCCGCAGTCAACTGCTTCTGAGGACCACGATAAGCTACATAGTTACTACCCGAAAGCGTAATATCCCGCTTGAAATCCTCTTGCGGAGTCTGTGCTGTCAGAGGCATCGCCAATGTAAGAGATGCCAACAATAATAGATTCTTTGTATTCATTGTTATCATATAATTTTGTTTTGGAAACATGCAATTTCATTTAATTCCAATTCATCAGTTTTCTCAGGAACGGAAGCAATTCTGCTGCCATCTTCCGATGCTGCAACATACTAGGATGCCAGCTGGCGCCATAACCTAAATCTCCTTTCTGGAAACTGAAATCGAAACGGTAAATGTTCTTATCAGTTTTATTGGCATCAGCACAGATTCTATCAAGCACAGTTCGCTGCTTGCTACTCTCCTTCTCGCCGAGCATCGGACCTGTCAACATCACAATCTTTGCATGAGGATACTTGCTACGTACCGTTTTAATAAACATGCGATAATTCTTCTCGTAGAGTTGAATATCATAATTCTTGGTAGAAAGATCGTTCGTACCCAGATTGATACAGACTAACTGAGGCTGATACTTGGCAAAATCCCATTTTTCATCATGCTGGTCAAATAAGGTATATTCATATTGCCAAGGCATGTTATCGGCATCACCTGTCTTCGGACCATTATAATTACGATATACACCGATACACTTCGGGAGATAGAAGTATGCTGAGCCTTCAGACTGTCACTTACGATATTGGCATAAGTAAGCCAATGGTTCTCCGTTTCATCTTCAAAAGGATCAGACATGTTGATACTTTCTACGCCATAACCGCAGGTGATTGAATTTCCGATAAATTCAATCTTCCGTTCCGGGAGAGCCGGAGCCTCAACGAGCTGACATCCCTTATCAAGAACGAATCCCCTAAATTCCGGTTTACGGAATAAGCCTTCTATCACATACATCACCTTAGCATGATGCACGCCCTTTGGCAAAGCCGCAGCCAGGGTAACAACCGAATCGCGTTCGGTATTAAAGCCCACTTTGAAAGGTTCGCAACCATCAATCTGCGCCATGAAATATCCAGTCTTCGGGCGACACAGCATTTTCAGAGAAGAACCTTGAAAACTAGCCTCAATCGCAGTTCCCGGATAATTGAAACTGGCTACATCAGGATTCTTAGCAAAGCTCACACGCCCAACATACAGAATCATCGGATGAGAAGCCTTTACGATCTCTCCCTCAATAGGAAGAGTAGTTGATTTCTTCACATTTCCAGCCATCATCGTGGAAGAAACCATCAATGTAGCCAGCATCATAACCCATACTTTTTTCATATTTCTGTTATTTAGTTTTTATCTGTCCTTACTGTCCAGCCTTCGTTTTTTTGCAAAATAAAATAGAACAGTATCTGTTTGCAAAATTACCATTATTTCTCGTAAAAAGCAAGTAAAACCATCATTTTTTTCATTTTTCTTCTTTTTATTCAAATTATTATTGTATCTTTGCACCCAAGAATGCGCTTGTGGCGAAATTGGTAGACGCGCTAGACTTAGGATCTAGTGGTTCAGGCCGTGTAGGTTCGAGTCCTATCAGGCGCACCAAAGAAAATCCTAACTACTTGATAATAAGCGGTTAGGATTTTTCGTTTCTAGAAATTGCCAACATTTTGGCAACATATTTCAATGCTAATCTATAGTAACAGCCAAAAGCAAGGGCTTCATTTTACATTCTTTCACACGATTACATGCTATAACACAAGCGTTTTTTGTTATATCTTGTTAAAGATTACACTATAGGCACATCGTTATAAAAATAAATCACTAAATTTGCATCTAAAGCAATAAATTGAACGTTATGGAAGATTTAAACCTGCTAAAATTGGTCTTAGTAAAAAAGAAAAAGACCAACAAATGGCTTGCAGAACAGTTGGGAGTAAACCAAACAACTGTTTCTAAATGGTGTACCAACACCACACAGCCAGATTTAATGACTTTAAAAAAGATTTCAGAGTTGTTAGATGTCAGCGTAAGTGAAATTATTAACTTCGATTAAACAAAGAAGAAGCTATGAGTAGAAATTATAAAACAGTTGAACTGCATTGGTTTCAGTGCTAATGCTGGAAAGGAATAATAAGATGAACAATATAACTAAAGACGGCAATACATTGTTGCCTACTGGCTATATTCAATGGCGTAAAGACATTGAACAGCTGATTGACACTGCAAAGTTGAAAACGGCTATCAGTATCAATATGGGAACATTGTCGCTATATTGGAATATAGGGAAACAAATTATAGAGAAGCAGGAACAAATAGGTTGGGGAAAACAGGTAATTGCCCAATTGTCAAAAGATCTTTGTTCTCGTTTCCCTGATGACAGAGGGTATTCGGAACGCAACCTTAGGAACATGAAAAGATTTGCTGAAGCGTATCCGACTTTTCCAATTTGGCAAGTGCCACTTGCCAAATTAAAGGAACTGCCAATTTTGCAAGTGACACTTGCAGAATTGGAGAGTGAAGGCAAGGAGTTTGTTCAAGTACCACTAGCACAAATATCTTGGTATCACCATATTTCCCTGTTATCCAAGGTAAAAGACGAAGCACAACGTGCCTACTATATAACAGAAACAGCACAGAATGGGTGGAGTCGAGATGTGATGCTCCTCCAAATAGACAATGGATATATCCATGCTAAAGGGCATGCAATTAATAATTTTGAACAGACCTTGCCACCTCTTCAGTCAGACTTGGCTCGTTACATATTCAAAGACCCTTACAATTTCTCGTTCATTGGAACGGTGGCATTACAAAATGAATTGGATATAGAAAAGTCCTTGACAAGCAAGATAACAGATTTTCTCCTCGAGATGGGACGTGGTTTTGCATACATAGGCAGACAATACCATATTTCCGTAGATGGGGATGATTATTATATCGACTTGCTGATGTACCATCTCAAACTGCATTGCTATGTTGTAGTGGAATTGAAAGCCGTGGAGTTCAAACCAGAGTTCGTTAGCAAACTGAACTTCTATATTTCTGCAGTTGATGACATTGTGAAATCCCCAGAAGACAAACCTACCATTGGCTTGCTTCTCTGCCGAACCAAGAGCAACAAGAAAGCTGAGTTTTCGCTTCGTGGCATTACCCAACCTATGGGAATTGCACAATACGAAACAGAAAAACTCTTTGCTGATGTAGCATCGGCATTGCCACAGATTGAGGAAATAGAGGAGAAACTTGAAAAATCAGAGGGAAAATCGGATAAAGAGTAATACATGGTTATTCCATTTTGGAAATAACCATAATATATATAGGAATAACACAGAAAATACGAAGCAGAGAGATACCTACATCATCCCTTCCAGTTTTTCCTGTGCCTCGCGCATATCTTTTTCAAAATTCACATGGTCTAGAAGGAATTCCGTTCTGCCTTGAGAAAGAAGAAGATAGAGCTGCGGATTCATGCCCTCTACATACTGGGCGATGGCATACTCTATATCATCACGCTGCGTAGGATTGTTGGAAAATTCGAAAACCCTGAGCTTCTGATGAATAAAGCAATATGCCGACTCTATACAATCTCTGGTGATGCCCCCTGCCAAGAGAGCATCACCATTATTATTCTGATTCATTCTCAATATTCTTTCTATTTCACGCCCTTCATCGACAAGGCGATGCGCTTGCGCTTCAAATCGACTTCTGCCACTCTCACCATCACATGCTCATGAAGTTTTACCACCTCAGAAGGATCCTGAATGTAACGGTTTGACATCTGGGATACATGAACCAGACCATCGTTGTGGACACCTATATCTACAAAGGCACCAAACTTGGTAATGTTGGTAACAATGCCCGGCACAACCATGCCCACCTGCAAATCCTCTATCTCCTTGATGCTGGCATCAAACTCAAACTTCTCTACCTCACCACGAGGATCCAAGCCCGGCTTGTCAAGCTCAGCCATGATATCGGTCAAAGTAGGCATACCCACCTCAGCACTCACATATTTCCGGATATCAATCTTCTTCTGCAGCGCCTTGTCTTCTACCAGCTGCTTCACCGTTACGCCCTGATCTTTCGCCATCTGCTCTACCAGCGCATAGCGCTCTGGATGAACGGCACTGTTATCCAAAGGATTCTTAGCGCCTGGAATGCGGAGGAAGCCGGCACACTGCTCGAAGGCCGAAGGACCCAGACGGGGCACCTTCTTCAACTGGGCACGGGAAGCAAAGGCTCCATTCTCGCGGCGATATTCCACGATATTCTTGGCAAGCGTAGGTCCCAAACCGCTCACATAGGTCAGCAGATGCTGCGATGCGGTATTCAGGTTGACACCCACCGAGTTCACGCAACTCATTACCACCGTATCCAGACTCTTCTTCAACTGAGTCTGATCCACATCATGCTGATACTGTCCCACACCGATGCTCTTCGGATCTATCTTCACCAACTCAGCAAGCGGATCCATCAGTCTTCGTCCGATGCTCACAGCACCACGCACGGTAACATCCTCATCCGGGAACTCATCTCTTGCAATCTTCGAAGCCGAATAGATAGAAGCACCATCCTCGCTCACCACATAGATATCTACCGGATGAACGAAATCGATGCTATGCAGCCAGTCGCTGGTTTCGCGGCTTGCCGTACCGTTACCTACAGCCATTGCCTCCACCTGATACATCTTTACCATGCGCTGGATGGCAGCTGTAGCCTCGCTCTTCTTGTTGCGGGGAGGATGAGGATAGACAATTTCATGATGAATCAGATTGCCCTGCGCATCGAGACAGCAAGTCTTGCAACCATTGGCAAAACCCGGGTCAACCGCCATCACGCGTTTTTGTCCGAGAGGAGCCGCCAACAAAAGCTGGCGCAGGTTTTCGGCGAAGACCACAATAGCCTCCTCATCCGCCTTCTGCTTGCTGAGCGCAGCAAATTCGGTTTCAATGCTAGGCTTCAGCAGTCGCTTGAAGGCATCATCCACCGCTTCACCCACCAGCGTCTGGCACTCACCGAAACCATGTACATAGTGGCGCTTCAGTTTATCCTGACACTGCTCATCATCAGCCGAGATGCTGACACGCAAGAATCCTGCCGCCTCGCCTCTACGCATAGCCAGCAGTCGGTGCGAAGAACATTTCTTCAATGGTTCTGAGAAATCGAAATAGTCGGAGAAGCGCTGCGCCTCTTCCTCATCCTTCTTCTTGGCTACCACTTTAGAAGTGATGATGGCACCGCGTCTGAACTCACCGCGAATCTGATTGCGACTCTGCTCATTTTCGCTTACGGTTTCAGCGATGATGTCTTTGGCTCCCTGAAGTGCAGCCTCCACATCCTTCACCTTATCGCCCACAAACTTCCTGGCAGCCTGTTCCGGATTGCGCTCACGCTGGAAGAGGAGCAGCTGTGCCAGAGGCTCCAAGCCTGCCTCACGTGCTATCTGGGCACGGGTGCGGCGCTTTGGCTTATAAGGAAGATAGATATCTTCCAGTTCGGTGGCATCCCAGCACTGTTCGATGCGTTTTTTCAGTTCATCCGAGAGTTTTCCCTGTTCCTCGATGGTTTTGAGGATAGTCTCCTTTCTCTTCGCCATCTCAGAGAGTTTCTCGTTAGCCTGTGCGATGGCTTCAATGTTTACCTCGTCCATATTACCGGTTTTCTCCTTGCGGTATCGCGAGATAAACGGAATGGTGCAGCCCTCTTCGAGCAGCGCCAGAGTATTTTCTACAGCCTGCTCCTTCAGATTGAGCTGGGCTGCTATCTGCTTTGTAAATTGATTCATTTATGATATTAATAAAAAAAAGATTCAAACTGTTTGTTCATGCAAAGATAGAGAAAAAAGTTGGTTTGCCCAAATATTCCCTCATATTATTTGGCGGTTTCACTAAAAAATCGTAGCTTTGCAGCAGAAATAGCTTTAGATACATTCAGCATGCCTACTTTTCTTGATTTACATCAATAATACGGCTTGTTTTGCAAGAAAAACTGAGAAATAGTTTTGAGTTTCAAGTTATTTCCTATATCTTTGCCGCCGAATTAGAGAGTGCAGGGCATGTCTGGGATGTGCTTTGCTATCATAAATAAAGGGGCTGAAAAGCTACCTGATTAGAGTGATAAAAGAAAGTAATAATTAAAAGAAAAGATTGATTATGAAGAAGATTATGTTGAGCCTTGCTATGGCTCTCGTTTCAGTTTGCGCTAGCGCACAGGTTTACATCGGTGGTACAGCTGGTATTTCCAGCAACAAGATCGGTGATGGTGACAGCAAGACAGCTTACACCTTGATGCCTGAGATTGGTTACCAGTTCAACAACAAGTGGGAAGCTGGTCTCGAGATTGGTATCAAGAAGGGCGAAGTTTGCAAGCTTTCTCCTGTAGGTGAATCTACAACATTCAAAGTTGCTCCTTACGTACGTTACACAGCCGTAGAAACCAAGTTGGTTAACCTCTTCGTTGAGGGTACAATCGGTTACAGCAGCTTCAGCAAGGGCGGTGGCGATTTATACGAGGTAGGCATCAAGCCAGGTTTGGCTGTTAAGCTTTCAGACCACGTAAACTTCATCACAAAGGTAGGTTTCCTCGGTTACAGAGGTTATTCTCCTGACCATGGTGACAACTCATCAACATTCGGACTTAACGTAGATGCGAGCAACATTTCATTTGGTGCTATCTACAAGTTCTAATCTTAGGGTGCTCATTTACTCATAAGCAATAATATCAGGGGCGCAAGCGATTCCTTTCATGGAAACAGCTTGCGCCCCATTTTTTTATCTGCAAGCGAACACGCTTTTACTCTTCACTCTTCACCTTTTCTTCGGAAACCCCTGTGTTTATCGGCATTCCGAGGGGTGAAGAGTTTGCAGCGACTCTTCACCACTCTTCACCGATTCCAAAGACTAACAGGCGTAAATTGCAGCGCAAGACCGCTAGGCGTCCCTGAGGAGGGTGTGTCATAAGTCTGAATAATAGTTGGCGCATAACAGTTGACCATCGCATGCACATCACCTGTTGTGCATGCGCATATCAGCTGTTATGCAAGCGCACAACAGCTGTTGTGCGACCGAAGATACTGGCTCTTCCAACAACATATTCTAACTCTTCCTACAACATATCCTAACTCTTCCAACAACATATCCTAACTCTTCCAACAACAAGAAAAGGGTGAATCATAAATTTATGACACATCCTCCACCGAACCAGCTAAGGTGAAGAGTGGTGAAGAGTGGTGAAGAGTGGGTGAAGAGTGTCCAAGAACTCTTCACCCCTCGAAACGCCCATAAACACTGGGGATTCCGAAGGAAAGGTGAAGAGTGAAGAGTATTTCCTTATCCCTTACTTACAACAATAATTCAGGCATTTATGCTGACTGTTTCAGTAGAACAGCCAACTGGCGAGCGTACGGCTAGTCAACTGTTCTTCATTCGCCAGTACACTATTTCCGATTAACAGCCAACTTATTCCTCGGCAAAATATTCCGGAATACAGTTTATACTGCAACAATAAATAAGGGGGCGTGCTTAAATGAGCACGCCCCCAGACGAGAGATTTTATGTATTCTTTTCACAAAGAATCCTATTAAACATTATGTATATAATTTTATTTCATGATGGATGAACTCTAAAAAAGAGATTCTGGCATACTAGTTGTCAAGACAAACCAGTTATTTGGATTACTCTCATCAGTCAACTTTATAGAAGAAGGCTGTTTCGTTGTACCCTGCATCAACTCGACTTTATAAGTCTTGGCCACGTTGGCAGCATGAGTTCCCTCATCACCAGTCAGTGCATAAATCATATACAGCTGACCCCTTCCATAGAAAAACTGACCATTCGCACCAAACTTGCCAGGACAAGCAAATGAGATATGATCATCATCAACGATAGTAGGAGTAATGTCTATGAACGAACCATAGCCTGCCACATTGAACAAGATTCCCCAATGTCCTACATAGCCATCAAACGCAGAAGTGGTAAAAGCAGCATAATAGCAAGGAGAATAATACTTAGAAACCTCCTCGTTACCAGCATTCCAATACGCCTGAGTATAGCTACCCATATTAGCTACAGAGAAGAACCAGTCTCCACTGATAACCTGCTCACTGATAGGAGGAACAACGCCCAACATCTTTACAGCGGCATCTGTGGATTCAAACTCATAGTTATCGCCCCCTTTATAGTTGAATCCCTTGACAGTAACGCCATTAAGAGTTATTGGCTCATAAAATTCAATGCCCTTGCCTGTAACAATATAAGGTTCCGTTGTAGAGCCTTCCTCGGCATTAGAACTAGTGAAAGTAATGGTACGATAGCTTGTTGTTGCCACATACTTGACATCATTCACCTCGCAAGTATATTTAGGAAACTGCATTTCCTGCTCCAAATCGTCTATATGATTAATGGTCTCAGTCCAATCGGCATCCTTCGCCATAGGAGTCATCACTATTTTTGTACCACGCTTCTTGCCAAGCATGACTACAGAATCAGCAGTGGCGGTAAGCACCCGGAACTCCAAGTCACCTTCCATACCCTTACCATTATCACCAATACCATCAGGGTTAGCTGGATCGGAGAAGAAATGAATCACCTTATTGTACTCATCAAAAGACAGAACGATACTAGCACTCTGCTCCAATTTATAATGTGATGTGGCTTTCGTGTCTGCACCCAAAGCATCGCTCATGGCAGTAACATTTCCATCTGTTCCAAATTTCAACAACAGATTATATCCACCATACTTGGTATTAGCCTTAGGATAATATTTCATCAGCCATCCATTCTCTGCAGAAGTAAGAACCGTCTTATACTCTGCTATTGCATCATTCACTCGCTCTGCAGAAGGTTTGTCGAACACTTCATCTATGTCGTTGGAACAAGATGTGAAAGACAAGATCGCAATCAGCGTAAATAATATGTTATATATTCTTTTCATATCCGTCTTACTTTAATGTTTCTAAATCCATTGCCTTTACTTCTGCCGTACGACGCAAGATAACTTCACGAAGCTTGGTAATATCCATGCCCCAAGTGTTGGCAAAATATTCCTTGAGAATGTTAAATTTCTGAATAATAGCTTTATAGCCACTTGCATCCTTCACTATAGGATTGCCGTCTGCATCAAGCACATAATCGCCATTTTCATCTGTCTCGTATACAATACCTGCATTCAGTATTTTTTGCCATGCTGCTTCTGAATGGGTTACATATTGGGCAAAAATCTCAGCAAAGTCCTCATTATACTCACCGCTGGCATAACCGGATACAAATCCCATGGATGGAGCATCTTTATCCTCTACATTCACCCAACCTGAAGTCTGATACTTGCCGGCAGAAACTGTCTGGAACTCAGTAGAATAATTCTTTTTCTGAGTCAGAATATGACAGAACTCATGATTCATTGTATGGAAGAACCAGTAGTTCAGATCGTATGTACCTTTTTTCTTGTCAACGAAAGGATTTTCTGGATCTATGATTGGATTATCAACATCGATAATATTTACATTATACAAAGTTACTTTCAAGCCACCCTCAGCAGTACCCATCACAATAGAAGACTGAGAATCATAAGCTGCTGAGCCAACCAACTGCATCACACGAGGAGAATAGGTCTTCAGAAACTGATCGCCCATCACTTCCTTATAAGCATCCAGCCAAATATGCTTGACCATAATAGCCAATGCCTTAGACTTATTAAAATCGGCAGGTGCAAGATTATACCTGTTGTCCGTCTCCTTGTCACTATATCGATAGTTAAAGCGGATATTATAGGTATCCACATAGTTGGTCTTGAGCCACTTGTCAAAGTCATTCTGCTCTTCCTTATTCTGCGTATCGAAAATACTCTTAGAATCAAGACTATCGTCTGAGCAGGCAGCAAACAGAGAGACTGACGCTATCAGTATGAATAATTTTATATATTTCATAGTTTACTCATTTTTTATTTGTTAGACTCTTCTCTTGGATTTGCAGGTAATCCTGCCTCAATTACATCATCTGGCAATTGAATCGCACCTCGCAAGTCACCAGCCTTGAATACAATAGGAGACTCTTCGTCAACATCATGGCTGAACTCAATGCCATAGCGCTTGATGTCAAGGAAACGAAGACCTTGATACAGGGTCTCCAGTCGACGTATCTGTAAGATGAATTGCAGAATATCCTCTTGGGTACCAGCCTCAACCGTGAATCCCTGTGGATGGAATGTCTTACGAATGCTATGCTCCAAATTGGATTTTGGTGTAACAGGTGCATACGGCAAGCTTTCGATAAAAGTCTTGATACTTTCAACTGTCATTGTTGGGCGTTTTGCCGTACCTTTCGCAGTCCCAGTATGCGACACAATCCATGTATTGATATCTTTCACTGCATTATCATACTCCTTCTTCATGGCATAAGCTCAGCACGACAAAGAAGGGTTTCATCAGTAGTGAACACAGCATCTACAACATGAACAAATCCAGTTTGGTTTATCTTGTCGGTAAACTCAAAATGTTCAAACATCTTTGGGAAGATAAGAATACGGGCATTGCCAAACAACAAGTTTGACTGGTAGAGAGTATTGTCTTGGGATCCCCTTCCCCATGGCATCTTAGCCAAATCGTTTCATACAGACTTACATTTTGATTGTGACAAAAACGCTCTTCATCACCACAGACTCTTCTACCAATTTTACTACCTGCCGTCATCAACAAGAGGTTTGCATTCTCTGATGAAGAAATATAACGATTCTCCATATCCTCTGAATTAGACAAAGACATAAAAGGCACATAGTTGCGCAACAAAGAGGCTGGATTTGCTCCAAGCACCTTGTCAGCATATTTTATCACTTTGTCATAGTTCATATAGTACAGGTTGAAACGAGCAGCAAAAGCATACGCAGCCTTCTGGTTGAAATGATACTTAGGCTGGGTATAGATATCATCGCTCACATCAGGCAAGGCAGCCTCGATATCTGCATCAATCTGCTCATAAAGTTGCTTCAGTGTACCACGCTTATAATCAGGGTTTACAGTTGTCTCAGGCTTTGTTGGATAAGGAAGTCCCATGCACTTCTCTGCATTATCTGGATTATAAGTCATACAGAAAGTTGTAGCAAGACGATACATGCTATAGGCACGACAGAGCAAAGCCTCAGCTCTCTGCGCCTTTAGCGATGCTGGATTACCCATCTCATCGATGGAAGCCAAAGCCTGGTTGGCTGCTGCAACTGCAGCATAATAACCATTCCACAAACTCTTTGGGCAATCATTGGTTTGAGCAGTAATTGGCTGAAAACGATAAACCTGCTCTATTTCCTGATTGGTACTATACTGCTTTCCATTGTCTGCATAATTATCTGAGCTCCATTCCAATATCAGATTGCTGCTTGCAGTTGGGTAAGCAGACACAAGCAGAGAGGTCACCTTTTCCTCGGTATTTACCTCGGCACGATCATCTGGCAACTTGTCCAGGAAGCTGTCGCATGATGTGACCAATGACAATGCCGCAAAAGCCACCGATGCTATATATAATTTATTCTTTTTCATAATTATCTCTCTTTCTTTAAAGTCCTACTCTTAATGTCAATGTAAACTGACGTGGCATTGGGGTTGCCACACCACCAGTGTTGAAAAACTCAGGATCCTGTCCGTGCAACTTCTTGTCTGAATAAATCAAGAACAAGTTAGTAGCCTGAAGTTTCAAATTAACGCTGTTCAAGCGAAGGGCCTGAATCCACTTGCCTGGGAAATCATAAGCCAAAGAAATCTCCTTCATGCGAATGAAATCACCCTTAGCTACGCGAGCCGTAGAATAGTTATATGCATTATAAAGATAACCAATATAATTGTCATTCTGCTTCATGCGCTGGTCTGCTATGACTGGCACATCCGTATAAGCTTCATCACCGGCTTGAGTCCAACGATTTATAAATTCCTTTGGCATGGCAGTCATGTCTGAGTATGAAGAACTGAAAGCTGGATCAAGACGTACTTTATTTCCTGCAGCGTATGTAATGAACACATTCAGTTTAAAACCCTTATAAGAGAAGGTGTTTCCGAAACTGCCGTTAATGGTTGGGTCTGTTGGACCTTCATACTTCAAGTAATCTGTTGTAGTTGACTGGAAGTAGAGATCGCCACCATAGCTTGTCTCCTCGCCATTCTGATTCACAACGATAGGCAGACCTTTTTTGTTCAATCCCTTGAAATCAATAGAGAACAAAGAGCGAACAGGATAGCCATTCATTGTGAAACCGGTACCTGTAATCATCTGCATGATGTTAGCACGTGAATCCAAGTCGGTTACAGTATTCTTTGAGTGAGAGAAAATGAAGTCGGTACTCCATTTAAAATCCTTGGTCTCAATGTTGCGAGTGGAAATAGTCAACTCCTCACCATGTGAACGCATACTTGCCACATTGGCATATTTATAGATCTCACCACCAACACCCATGGTACGCTTAGGACCAATCAAATCATAATTGTTGCGGCGATACCAATCGAAAGTCACATTAATGCGGTTATTCAAAAAGCCCATATCCAAACCGAGGTTCAACTCATGCTTCTTTTCATAGGTCAAATCATCATTACCCAAGCGATAAATCTCAAGTCCAGTCTCCTTGTCACCGGCAAATGGACGCCAAGGGTTGTAACTCTGTATCACTACCAACGAGTTAGAAACGGAAGCAGGACCTCGATCAGCTGTCAATGAATATGATGCTTTTAATGTAAGATGGGAAAGAACAGGATTTAACTTAGCAAACCAACTCTCCTCATGAGCATTCCATGCTCCAGACACGTTCCAAGTAGGCAACCAACGAGCTGAGCGACTCTTACCCAACTTATTGGAACCCTCATAACGAATGGTACCATTAATTGTGTAGCGACCCTTATAAGAATAGGTGGCAGTACCAAAGAAAGAAGCCTCACGCTGATATGAATTATCCAAACTATAATATTGACCATTCTCCTCCGCCAACTGCTTGAAGAAGTTATAGTTGAAAGCAGGGAGATAACCCATATCATACTGCATGCCAACGCCATTAAAATAAGAACGGCTACGGTCGAGTGAATTGATTTCCAAACCACCGAATAAGTTCACGATATGGTCTTTGTTGTATACATCATTATAGCTAGCTGTGGCACGGAAGTCCCAGCTATTCATCTTATATTTGGTCTCACGATAAAAACCACCCTTTTCCAATACAGAGAATGGCAAAGAGTTTGCCTTGTCTGGATCGGTATACAGCCATGGGTTTGCATCACGCATCGTAGCATCATCCATCGCACGATAGGCCCAAGCCTGATTACTCTGGTCAGTAATGGTAGCGGCATTGGTCGTTGTAGAATACTTGTAAGCGCCCAATACTGCGAGTTCTACTTTAGAGATTGGCTTATATTTCAATTCGCCCTGGAATTTCATGTCAACCACATCCAAACTCAAATAGTTGTTTTCCAATTCACGGAAAATATTGAACGGAGCATAGTTACGCACATAGAGTTCATTAGGATCCATGGTACGAGAAGTGTTCAACGCATAAGAATATGGGTTGATATCAAAATCACGAGACACCTCACCTGTCACATTATTTACAGACTGTGAAGTAGTACCAGGAGCGCGCTGCTTACGATAGGAAGCATTAGCTATGGCATTGAAAGACAATTTCTTCGAAATATTGTAAAGAGCATTTACATTGGCTGTATAACGCTGTACCTTGCTCTGCTTAGACCATCCTGGATCGTTCATCACACTGAAAGATGTATAATACTGAGCCTTATCGGTACCAGTAGACATGCTGACGGAATGATTCTGGGAGATACTATTATTGAAGAGTAAGTCAAACCAGTCGGTATTTTGGTACTCAGCCTTCTGGAGATAGCTATTCATCGCCTCCTCAGTATTAGGCAATCCAAATTTTCCCGTCTTCGAATCATATGTATTCATCAGGTGATACATCTTGCCAAAGACACCACTGTTAGAAGCACGAAAACTCTTTTCAAAAGAGAAATAACCATCGTTGTACATCTCACGATATACACCCATCTGATCCTGAGAATTCATGATATTGAAATTGCGGTAGCTTGGCTTCAAACGCATGGTGAATTCACCAGTATAGTTGATACGGTTTGTACCAGCTTTACCTTTCTTGGTGGTAACAACGATGACACCAGCCATGGCACGTGCACCATAAATAGAGGTAGCAGAACCATCCTTCAAAATCTGGAAACTTTCAATATCATCAGCATTCAGACCTGCTATGGCTGAAGATATAAGGTCTCAGCGTTACCAGAAGACAAATCATCAGCATCAACCTCAGTTACGTCCTCCATGATAACACCATCTACCACCCAAAGAGGTTTTGAGCTACCATAAATAGAAGTAGCGCCACGCACACGAATCTTTGGAGCAGTACCGAAAGTACCCGAGACGTTCTGCACAGACACACCGGCCGCTTTACCTTCCAAGGCACGACTGATGTCTGCGACACCATCCAGCTTTGTCTTGTCGCCAGAAATTTTTGTAGTAGCACCAGTAAACAAACGCTTATCCATCTTCTGCATACCCGTTACAACCACCTCGCCCAAGCTCTTGCTATCTGCCTTCAGGCGGATAGTCATCTTGGCGGCTGGAGTCAAGGTCTGGCTCTGCATACCGATGTAGCTAACTACAAGTTTTTTACCAGCAGGTACCTCCAAAGAGAAGTGACCGTCAATATCGGTGACGGTACCTGTACGTGCCGCTCCGGCGACTACGACAGATGCACCGATGACAGGTTCACCATCTTCCTGAGAAACTACGGTACCTGTTACTTTCGTTTGAGCCAATACCCCCCCCCACAAAAAGGAAGAGATTGACTAACAAGAAAAGCAATCTTTTTTCCATAAAATCTTCTCTAAATAATTAAACAACTCTTATATAACTTTATATATTTATTTTTTCTCTTCTTACATTTTTTAAGCCTCTCTCGTTGCTTTACGGGTGCAAAGGTAAGAAAAAGTATTGGATTAATGCAAACCTTATCGATATTTTTATAGAAAAAAGTTAGTTTTTCTTGATTTTCGTCAACATTTAGAATATTGTCTACACTTTTAATAGAAAAAAGTCAGAAATAATAGATTTAAGCAAAGTTTACGAAAAGAAAACAAAAATGTTCTAAAATACAAAAAAGGCAAGGTTTCTGTTAAACCCCATTCAGAAGTTTCTCAGAAGTCTTGCCTTTCTTTATACTTAAGTACCTTTATCAGCCACTTGATTATTTATATTTGCCGCTTAGATATTTTATTCAAAAAACATTTTTATTTTTTAAGCGTAAATTCAAACTTCAAGCCGCCTTCCTGCTGATTGCTCACACGGATGGTTCCGCCATGCAGGAGAACGGCATTCTTGACGATGGCAAGACCCAAACCGGTGCCACCCATCTTGCGGCTGCGTCCCTTATCTACCCGATAGAAACGCTCAAAAAGACGGGAGAGATGCTCGGCAGGAACTCCCTGGCCATTATCACAGAAGATGAAATGCCACTTGTTGCCCTGCTCCTTGGCACTCAACGTTATCTTACGTCCTTCGCCGGCATAAGCTATGGCATTGTCGGTAAGATTGCGGAACACACTATAGAGCAGACTGCGGTTACCCTTCACGATAATATGCTGGTCGGGAAGAAGATTCTCGAAAGTCATCTTGTGCGACTCTCTTTCCAGCGCCGTCTCATGGGCTATTTCACTCACCATTTGCGTAATGTCTACCGTCTCGAAATCTATCATATCCGAACCGTCATCCAACCGGTTCAGGGTAGAGATGTCGCGGAGCAGAGAGGTGAGGCGTTCGCTCTGGGCATAACAGCGCTGCAGAAACTGCGACTTCATCTCTTCGTTGATATGCGGATTGTCGAGTATCGTTTCCAGATAACCCTGGATACTTGCCACAGGAGTCTTCAATTCGTGAGCGATATTCTGGGTAAGCTGCCGCTTCAGTACATCCTGTTCACGTCGGGTGGTCTGTATGCGCTTATACATCTTGATGATGCGCTCAGCAATCTCACCCAACTCATCGTTAGGGAACTTGGCGAGATCTTCCACCTCCAGACTCTCGTTATGGTCTGCCTTATAAGCAAAGATGCTCAGTTTGGAAACATTCTTAGCCAGACGGTCCGTAAAACGGTAAAGCACGATGGTAAGCAGAATGACGGCTACGATGGCAAACCAGATGAAATGCTGGTCGGCCTGCAGCGATTTTGCCAAATCATTATTGTAAGGTAGTGCCGTACGGATGATGAGCTTGCTTTCCGGAAAATAAGAAGCCACATAGAAATAATCGTGCTTCAGGGTTTTAGACTGTCGCTCCACGCTTGAGCCTACCCTGTTTTTCAAGGCCTCTGCTATTTCCTCACGCTTGGCATGGTTGGCAAAATGATCATAGTCGGAACTCATATTGTCATAAATCACCTTACCGTTAGGGCGCACCAGCGTAACACGAAGATCCTTGCTTTCATGCTCTCGGACAAAAGCCTGCAACTTTTCGTGAGCCACAGTCACATCCCTATTGTGGATGCTATCCTGCAGAATAATTCCTTCACCAGGAGAGAGCGCCAGATCTTCTGCCAACAGTTCATTATAATTTTCCAGTTTGATAGTAAGCGTACCTATTTTATACTGCTTCTCACGTGCCTGCTGGAACACGATAAAACTGACGGCGAACACAAGGAACACCGCCAGTACACTGAAGTACAACTTTCTACCTACACTATTTAACTTAAACATTTTAATTACGCATCAAAATAATAACCGAACCCCAGACGGGTAACGATGCACTTGGCAAACTTACCAATCTTCTTTCTCATACGGGTGATGTTGACATCCACCGTGCGGTCGAGTACCATCACATCCTTAGGCCATACCCGGTCGATAAGTTCCTGACGGGAGAACACCTTGCCGCGCTCTTCGAGGAAAAGACGCAGGAGTTCGAACTCGGTCTTGGTGAAAGGGATAGCCTCACCATCAATGCTCACCGTCTTCTTGTCCAGATTCAGCTGCAGTCCCTGATAGTTGATGATCTTCGATTCATCAGCATCGCCAGCCTGTTCAGCGGTACGGCGCAAGACGGCACGCACTCTGACCATCACCTCTCGGATAGAGAAAGGTTTCGAGATATAATCATCGGCACCGATATTGAATCCTGTCACCGTATCGTTTTCCGTATCTCGGGCTGTAAGGAAGATAATCGGAACATTGGCTGTCATCGGATTGTCCTTCAACTGCTTAGCCAGCTGGAAACCGCTCATTCCTCCCATCATGACGTCCAGTAGCAGCAGGTCGAACGAAGCGATGTCCATCTCCAAAGCCTCTTCTGCAGATTGGCAGTCTCTACCTCATATCCCTCTGTTTCGAGATTGAATTTCAGAATCTCACACAAGTCTTGCTCATCATCAACAACAAGTATTCTTTTCATATTCTCTTCCATATTTCATGTTATTTAAAATATCGCTGCAAAATTACGACTTTTCTTTCGTAATAAGCGTTACATTTGATTACATTTTCGTGACATTTAGTACTTTAAAGAAAAAAAACATAAAAAAAAGGCAGTTTTGTTACACATTTTAACTTAGTGTTCCAAATTCGCTACATGTTTCTTTGCTAGTTAGAAACAGAAATACTACTTTTGCACCCGATATAACTATAAGTGAGCATATAACACAACTGAAAGAGTATGAAAGATAAAGTATAAGGTATACGGCAGAGCCACTATAGATACGGGTATGCTTTACCATATCTGTCAGTTGCTGAACATAGATTTGTTTAAGGTTTATTCAGACGCTTTGCGCAAACGCAAGAAAAAGAATCAAGATTTAAACTAAAAATAACTAAAACAATAAGACCTGAGGTTAATCACCCCAGGTCTTATTGTTTTTATGCCAATCGCTTTTCCAGACGCTCGCGGATGGCAGCGATAAAGCCAGCTGAGTTTACAGCCTTAGCCTCAACACCTTCCATCAGGTTTACGAGATCCTTGGTAGCGATACCGTCATTCAAAGTATCGAAACATGCAGCCTCCAGCTGGTCGCCAAAGTTCTGAAGTTCCTTGATGCCATCCAGTTCGCCACGCTTTCTCAACGCACCGCTCCATGCAAAGATGGTAGCCATAGGGTTGGTAGATGTATCTTCACCCTTCAGGTAGCGATAGTAGTGACGGGTCACGGTACCGTGGGCTGCCTCATACTCATACTTGCCGTCAGGAGAAACCAATACGGAAGTCATCATTGCCAGAGAACCGAAAGCTGTACTGAGCATATCGCTCATCACATCACCGTCATAGTTCTTGCAAGCCCAGATGAAACCGCCCTTGCTGCGGATAACACGAGCCACAGCATCATCAATCAATGTATAGAAATACTCGATACCGAGTTCTGCAAACTTCTCTTTATAGTCGCTCTCATATACTTCCTCAAAGATTTTACGGAACTGGGCATCATAAGTCTTAGAGATGGTATCCTTGGTAGCAAACCAGAGATCCTGCTTGGTATCAATGGCAAACTTGAAGCAGCTGTGAGCAAAGCTGCGGATACTCTTATCAGTATTGTGCATGCCCTGGATAACTCCGGCGCCATCGAAAGAATGAATCTCAATCTCCTGCTTCTTGCCGCTCTTACCCTCGAACACGAGTTTGGCTGTACCTGGCTCATCAGCACGAAGTTCCACGCTCTTGTATACATCGCCGTAAGCATGACGGGCGATGGTAATAGGCTTCTCCCAGTTCTTTACACAAGGTGGATACTTGGGATGGTGATAGGAGCACGGAATACGGTACCATCCATGATGCTACGGATAGTTCCATTAGGGCTCTTCCACATTTTGTGGAGTTTATACTCGTCCATACGCTGTGCATTAGGAGTGATAGTAGCACACTTCACAGCCACGCCATATTTCTTAGCCGCCTCAGCAGAGTCGATGGTTACCTGGTCATTGGTCTGGTCGCGATAAGGCAGACCGAGATCATAATACTCAGACTTCAAATCAACGAAAGGAAGAATCAGTTCGTCCTTAATCATCTTCCAGAGAATTCTTGTCATCTCATCACCGTCCATCTCTACCAATGGAGTTGTCATCTTAATCTTTTCCATAACACAATATAATGTATAATTAATAATTTACAATGTACAATGATCAGGGCAGCCAAGTGTACCCTTGATATTTTGCCTGCAAAATTAATAAAAATAATCAAGAAAAGAAAGGAAATTAAGAATAATTCTAGCAAAATGATAACAAAAAGCACTTTTTTACGTACTTAAAACATAAAATCTGTATATTTATACCTAAAAAGGCATCAATGAGCCCGAAACTCATTGATGCCTCTACTTATTTACCTTTTTACTTTTTTTACCCTTTTACCTTTTTACCTTTAAATAGCCTTTTTACTTCTCCTCTGGAGCCTTGTCGATCAAGTCCATGAACTGGTCGAGCTTAGGAGTGATGATAATCTGAGTACGGCGGTTGCGCTGCTTGCCTACCTCTGTATCGTTAGTTGTTACAGGGTTGTACTCACCACGGCCACCAGCAGTAAGGCGCTTAGGATTTACACCGAAATGATCCTGCAAGTACTGAACAACAGAAGCTGCACGGAGAGCAGAGAGGTCCCAGTTGTTGCGGATATTCTTCATCTTGGCACTTGTAGTGCTTACTGGTACGTTATCGGTATTACCCTCTACGAGCACATCGTAATCCTTGTAGTCTGTGATGATCTTAGCAATCTTGCTCAATGTTTCCTGAGCACGGCTGTTCACCTCATAGCTACCACTCTGATAGAGCATATTGTCAGCCAGAGAGATGTAAACTACACCCTTCAGAACCTGAACATCAACCTCCTTCATCTCTTCCTTGCTCAAAGAGCGGGTCAGGTTGTTGGTAAGAACCATGTTGAGCGAATCGCTCTTGCTCTTTACCTCAACCAGGTGACGGATATACTGGTTACTCTCGTTGATCTGGTCAACGAGTTTCTCAATGCTCACGTTGTTCTGGCTTGCATTGTTCAAACTCTTGTCAAGTGAGTTCTGCAACTTAGCGTAATCGCTCTTTGCAGTAGCGAGCTGCTCCTGAGCTGCCGCCAGACTAGCCTCTGTAGCTGCCAGCTTTTCCTTGGTAGCCTGATAGTTGCTTGACAATTCCTTATTCTCATTCTGGCAATTCTGAAGATCCTTCTTACTTGCACAGCTTGTAGCCATCAGAGCTACAGCCATCATTGCCATTACCATTAACTTTGTCTGTTTCATATTCTTTCTAATTTAAATTTTCTTGTTATTATTAATTGATTATAGTATATTAACGTCGCTTTCTACCTCCTATTATATTAGAGTTCTCCCGGCTTTTATCAGTTATCCGGAAGCTTCTACATTTTAGGGCATTATAGAAGCTGATTCACTTCTTTCACTTGCAAAGTTACAGATAAGACTCGAATAAACAATATTTGTCAAACGCATTTAGACATTTTTAACCTCTAAATCTTTATTTATCACCTTTTTAACCAAAAAAGGCAACAGAAAGCACTTTTCTTATAGCTAAACCGTCAAATGTAGCCTCTTAAGGTAAGAATAGCTCAAATCTCAACAAAAAAAACATAAAAAACAGTGTTTTATTTTGTAGTGTCTTGAAATTGCACTATCTTTGCACTCGAAAAGAAATAAATACATTAATAATATAAAAGAAAGCAAGTATGATTCTTTTTTTTAGAACTCCATCTAAGAGTGTGATTGCGACCGAGATTGACCACAAACCATCTCAGGACGAAATCAATGAACTTTGTTGGCTTTATGGTGACGCGACTTTAGAGGACGCCCAGCAGTTGCAGGGCTTCTATGTCGGCCCACGCCGTGAAATGATTACTCCTTGGAGTACGAATGCCGTTGAGATTACTCAGAACATGAGTCTTGACGGCATTTCGCGTATCGAGGAGTACTTCCCTGTGGATAGCGAAGACGCTGAGCACGACCCTATGCTCCAGCGTATGTACAACGGTATCGGACAGGATGTGTTCACCGTGAACCACCAGCCTGAACCTATCAAGTACGTCGATGACCTCGAGAAGTACAACGAGGAAGAGGGTCTTGCCCTCAGCGAGGACGAAATGGCTTATCTCCACAAGCTGGAGAAAGAGAACGGACGCCCTCTCACCGACAGCGAAATCTTCGGTTTCGCACAGATCAACTCAGAGCACTGCCGTCACAAGATCTTCGGCGGCCAATTTATCATCGACGGCAAGGAGATGGAGTCTTCTCTTTTCAGCATGATCAAGAAGACCACTCAGGAGAATCCTAACAAGATTCTCTCTGCCTATAAGGATAATGTGGCTTTCTCTCAGGGTCCTGTTATCGAGCAGTTTGCTCCAGCCGATCAGACTACCAGCGATTTCTTCCAGGTGAAGGATATCGAGAGTGTTATCTCTCTGAAGGCTGAGACTCACAACTTCCCTACTACCGTAGAGCCTTTCAATGGTGCTGCTACCGGTACGGGTGGTGAAATCCGCGACCGTATGGGTGGTGGTGTAGGTTCATGGCCTATCGCAGGTACTGCCTGCTACATGACTGCTTATCCTCGCCTGAAGGATGACAACGGCAAGAGCGATGTTGAGCGCGACTGGGAAGACATCATGCCAGTACGTAAGTGGCTCTATCAGACTCCAGAGCAGATTCTGATCAAGGCTTCTAACGGTGCATCAGACTTCGGTAACAAGTTCGGTCAGCCTCTCATCACTGGTTCTGTGCTTACATTCGAGCACGAGGAGAATGGTGAGAAGTATGCATACGATAAGGTAATCATGCTTGCTGGTGGTGTAGGCTACGGCAAGAAGCGTGACTACAAGAAGGGTGAGCCACAGAAGGGCAACAAGGTTGTAGTAGTAGGTGGTGATAACTATCGCATCGGTCTTGGTGGTGGTTCTGTTTCTTCTGTAGATACAGGCCGTTACAGCAATGGTATCGAGTTGAACGCTGTTCAGCGTGCCAACCCTGAGATGCAGAAGCGTGCCTACAACCTGGTTCGTGCACTCGTTGAGAACGATGAGAACCCAGTAGTCAGCATCCACGACCACGGTTCAGCCGGTCACTTGAACTGTCTCTCTGAGTTGGTAGAAGAGTGCGGTGGCGAAATCGACATGTCTAAGTTGCCTATCGGCGACAAGACTTTGAGCGCCAAGGAAATCATCGCCAACGAGAGCCAGGAGCGCATGGGCTTGCTCATCGACGAGAAGTATATCAGCGAGGTTCAGAAGATTGCCGACCGTGAGCGTGCTCCAATGTACGTGGTTGGTGAGACTACAGGCGATGCTCACTTCAGCTTCAAGCAGGCTGATGGTGTGAAGCCATTCGACCTCGATGTAGCTCAGATGTTCGGTCATACTCCTAAAACTGTGATGGTAGATGAGACCGTAGAGCGTAAATATGAAGATGTAACTTATTCTGCAGATAACCTCGACGAGTACTTGCAGCGTGTTCTCCAGATGGAGGCTGTGGCTTGTAAGGACTGGTTGACCAACAAGGTTGACCGTTCCGTAACAGGTAAGATTGCCCGTCAGCAGGGTCAGGGTCAGATTCAGTTGCCACTCTCAGACTGTGGTGTCGTAGCACTCGACTACCGTGGCGAGAAGGGTATCGTAACAGCAATGGGTCATGCACCTCAGGCTGGTCTTGCCGATCCTAAGGCAGGTTCTGTACTCTCTGTAGCAGAGTCATTGACTAATATCGTATGGGCTCCATTGGCAGATGGCATGGACAGCATCAGCCTCTCAGCCAACTGGATGTGGCCTTGCCGCAGTCAGAAGGGTGAGGATGCCCGTCTGTACGAGGGTGTGAAGGCATTGTCAGACTTCTGCTGCGCCATCCACGTAAACGTACCAACAGGTAAGGACTCTCTCTCTTTGACCCAGCAGTATCCTAACGGCGAGAAGATCATCGCTCCGGGTACCGTTATCGTCAGTGCCGGTGGTGAGGTTTCAGATGTCAAGAAGGTGGTTAGCCCAGTTCTCGTTAACGACAAGAACTCTAGCCTCTACCATATCGACTTCAGTTTCGACGAGCAGCGTCTCGGTGGTTCTGCTTTCGCTCAGAGTCTGGGCAAGGTGGGCAGCGATGTTCCTACCGTGAAGAACCCAGAGTACTTCGTTGACTGCTTCAACGCTGTACAGGAACTCATCAACCGCGGTTGGGTAATGGCTGGTCACGATATCAGCGCCGGTGGTTTGATTACAACTCTCCTCGAGATGACATTCGCCAACGTAGAGGGCGGTATGAAGATCAACCTCCACGACATCGCAGATGCCGACATCATCAAGACTCTCTTCGCAGAGAACCCAGGTGTTGTCATCCAGGTAAGCGATGCTCACAAGGACGAGTTGAAGGCATTCTTCGATGAGAACGGTATCGGTTATGCCAAGATTGGTTATCCAGCTCCTGAGCTCCGCAAGATTATCATCAAGAAGGAAGGCTTCGAGCACGAGTTCGATATCGATGCATTGCGTGACGACTGGTATAAGACATCTTACCTCCTCGACCGCAAGCAGAGCATGAACGGTATGGCCAAGAAGCGTTACACCAACTATAAGAAGCAGCCTATCGAGATGAACTTCGGTTATGGCTTCAAGGGAACCCTCGCTAGCTACAGCCTCGACGCAAACCGTCGCAAGCCATCTGGCATCAAGGCAGCTATCATCCGTGAGAAGGGTACCAATGGTGAGCGTGAGATGGCATACTCTATGTATCTCGCCGGCTTCGATGTAAAGGATGTGATGATGACCGACTTGATTTCTGGTCGTGAGACTCTGGAGGATGTGAACTTCATCGTATTCTGCGGTGGTTTCTCTAACTCCGATGTTCTCGGTTCTGCCAAGGGTTGCTGGTGCATTCCTCTACAATCCTAAGGCTAAGGAGGCACTTGATAAGTTCTATGCCCGTGAGGATACCCTTTCACTCGGTATCTGCAACGGTTGCCAGCTGATGGTTGAGTTGAACCTCATCAATCCTGAGCACAAGCATCGTTCACACCTCTGCCACAACACATCTAAGAAGTTCGAGAGTACATTCCTCGGTCTGACTATTCCTCAGAACGACAGTGTGATGTTCGGTAGCCTGAGCGGTGATAAGCTCGGTATCTGGGTAGCTCACGGCGAGGGCCGTTTCTACTTGCCAGAGCCAGAGGATCACTACAACATCATTGCGAAGTACAACTACGCTGAGTATCCAGGTAATCCTAACGGCAGTGACTACAATGTAGCAGGTATCTGCTCTGCAGATGGTCGCCACTTGGCTATGATGCCACACTTGGAGCGTGCCATCTTCCCATGGCAGAACGCCTGGTATCCAGCTGATCGCCGCAACGACGAGGTAACTCCTTGGATTGAGGCATTTGTCAATGCACGTCAGTGGATTGAAGAAAGAGCTTTGAAAAAGTAAAAAAATAAAAAGGTAAAAAATGAATAATAGCGTAAGTTATCTTACATTATTCAAAACATTTTTGAAGATTGGCATAGTCACCTTTGGTGGTGGCTATGCCATGATTCCTATTATAGAATCCGAAGTCGTCTACAAGCATCATTGGATGACGAAGGAGGAATTCTTGGATGCCATCGCTACTACTCAGGTTTGTCCGGGAGCCTTGGCAATCAACATGAGTTCCCTGCTCGGATATAAGTTGGCAAAGACACCGGGAGCCATCGTCTGCACCCTCGGCGCTTCGTTGCCATCGTTTCTTATTATCTTGCGATAGCCATGTTTTTCCATCAGTTTGAAGACAACAAGGTTGTTGCTGCCATGTTTGCAGGCATCCGTCCTGCCGTCGTGGCATTGATAGCCGTACCTACATTCTCGCTTGCCAAGAGTGCCGGTATTTCGCTTGTCAACTGCTGGATTCCTATTCTATCCGCCCTTCTGATCTGGCTTTTGGGCGTCAACCCAATCTGGGTGATTATCGCAGCTGCCGTAGGTGGCTACATCTATGGACAGTTTATCCAGCCAACGGAATAAAGGTAAAAGGGTAAAAAAGTAAAAAGGTAAAAAAGTAAATCGCTTAAAACATAATGATGATATTTTTTCAGCTTTTCATCGTATTCATTCAGATAGGCATCTTCGGATTCGGAGGTGGCTATTCCATGATATCCCTGATTCAGGGACAGGTTGTTACGCAGTATCATTGGATGACGATGCAAGAGTTTACCGATGTGGTTGCCATTTCTCAGATGACACCGGGCCCTATCGGTATCAACACCGCTACCTATTGTGGCTATACAGCTGTCCATAATGCCGGCATGAGTGGCATGATGGCTGTACTCGGAAGTGCCATGGCGACCTTTGCCCTGGTTCTCCCATCCTTGGTTTTGATGATTCTTATCAGCAAGATGCTATACAAGTATATGAACACCTCAGCCATCCAGAGCATCTTCATCGGTCTTCGCCCAGCTATTGTCGGCTTGGTAGGAGCCGCAGCCCTGCTTCTGATGAATGGCGAGAACTTCTCTACGCCAGCCAATCCCTGGCATTTCTACATCTCCATCGCCCTCTTCTTCGCCACCTTTATCGGCGTGAAGGTGATGAAGATCAATCCTATCCGCATGATACTCTACTCAGCTTTTGCCGGACTGGTATTACTATATTAAAACCGATTTTATTTACCAATAATAAACAAAAGGTGGATTTTCATCAGAAAATCCACCTTTTACACTATAATTCGCTTTTTGTCCACCTCTTCTTTGTGTTTTTTGTGTACTTTTGCAACTGTGTATTAATAGCGGCATGAATTCAGGCTTAGCTTGGTTTCATGCCAACCAACAAGTAAACAAACAAACCTAAGAATAAGAAATGAATAAGAAAAGACAGATTTTACTTTCAGCAGTGTTGGCCTCTGCTTTGGCAGCCAACGCACAGGTTACCATCAATGTAGATGCCTCTAACCCAGGTATCAAGGTATCTCCTAACCTCTATGGTATCTTCTTCGAGGATATCAACCATGCTGCAGATGGCGGTCTCTATGCCGAACTCATCAGCAACCGTTCTTTCGAAGACGATGACAAGAATATTCCTACCTGGAAAACTGCCGCTCAGGAAGGTGCAAAGATCAATGCACAACTCATCAATAAGGGTTTGCTCAACAATGCACAGGGCAAGGCACTCCAGCTTACCATCGCAGCCAAACCTGCAGCTACAGCCTCTCTCATCAATGAGGGTTTCTGGGGAATCAACGCCGTGCAGGGCAGAACCTACAAACTCTCTTTCTGGGCGAAAGGTAGCTACAAGGGCGGATTGAAGGCTCGCCTCACCAACGCCAAGGGCGACAAGGTGTATGCAGAAACCGCACTCAATGCCAAGGTTGGTAAAAAGTGGACCAAATATACGGCTGAGTTGACAGCCAACGGAAACGATGCCAAGGCTCAGTTCGAACTCGTAGCCGACGGAAAGGGTACCATCGTTCTGGATGTGGTAAGCCTCTTCCCTCCTACTTTCAAGAATCGCGAGAATGGCTTGCGCCCAGACCTGGCTCAGCTTCTCTATAACATCCATCCTAAGTTCGTCCGCTTCCCTGGCGGTTGCTACGTAGAGGGACAGGAATCTCCAGAGAATGCTTTCCACTGGGAGAAGACTATCGGTCCTATCGAGGAACGTCCGGGCCATAAGAACGTAAACTGGCGCTACCGCACCAGCGACGGTATGGGATTCGATGAGTATCTTCAGCTTGCCGAAGACTTGAATGCCAAGCCTCTCTATGTTGTAAACGTAGGTTTGTGGCACGGCGGTATGACTCCGGTGGACAGCATCCAGCCTTGGATTGACGAGTGCATGAATGCCCTGGAGTATGCCAACGGTCCTGTTACCTCTAAATATGGTGCGCTCCGTGCTAAGAACGGTCATCCGGAACCATACAATATCGAGTATCTGGAGATTGGTAATGAGAACAACCAGCCGGATCCTGCGGCTCAGAGCGACCACTACTACGATCGCTTCAAGAAATTCAAGGATGCCGTATTGGCGAAATATCCAAAGATGCACCTCATCGGTAACGTGGTGGCTTGGGGCGATGACAATCCTAAGTGGGAAAGCAACGAAAGCGTAGAACTCCTCGACGAGCACTACTACAGAAATCCAGCCTGGTTTGCCGAGAACTTCAACAAGTATGATAACTACGACCGTAAGGGCAGCGAGATTTATGTAGGCGAATATGCTGTAACCCAGGGCTTCGGCAATATGGGTTCGCTCGATGCAGCACTCGGTGAGGCTGTCTATATGATGGGCATCGAGAACAATTCTGACATCGTGACCATGGCATCCTACGCTCCTATCTTCGCCAACCTCAACAACCGTATGTGGGCACCGGATATGATTCAGTATACATCAGACAAGGTATTCGGAACTCCATCTTACTACGTTCAGAACGTGATGGCAAACAACATCGGTACCCGTGTACTGAAGGTGAACCAGGAGAATCCATACAAATATGAGCAGACTCAGGTGAAGCCAGCTATCTGCCGTGTAGGTATGGGAACATGGGGCACTCAGGTTTCTTTTGAGGACAAGGGCTACAGCGATGAGAACGGAAAGGCGCTGCCGATGACCTTGCAGGAGTTGCCTACCGATATCCGTGGACAGTGGAAGACAGACGGCAGCCTCATCAAGCAGACCAGCAACGAGGAAAGCTGCATCCGTCTGAACCCAGGCGAGATTACCAGCAACGGCTATATATATAAGGTACGCGCGAAGAAGGATGCCGGAAACGAAGGCTTCCTCATCATCTTCAACTACGTGGATAAGAACAACTACTGCTGGTTGAACCTCGGTGGATGGAACAACACCCAGCACGGTGTGGAGTCTATCGTGAATGGTGCCAAGAGTCAGATTGCTACCTGCCCAGGCAAGATTGAAACCGGCAAGTGGTACGATATCGAGCTGAAAGTTGTAGGCGACAGCATCTTCGCCAAGTTGGATGGCAAGGAAATATTCTCTACCAAGTTGAAGGCAAACACCCTTCCTGGTATCTTCTCAACAGCAACACTTGATGAACAGACGGGCGAGGTAATCCTGAAGATTGCCAACACCAGCACCGAGCACACCACAGCGAAGATTAATCTTCAGGGCAAGGAAATCAAGAATGGCAAGCTCATCCGCCTCTCTGCCAAGAACGGTCTGGAGGAGAACACCATCGACAATCCTACCAATATCTATCCTGTAGAAAACTACGTAACTACAGAGAAGAACGGTGCAACGGTAGAGATTCCAGCCAGCTCGCTGAATATCATCCGTTTGAAGTAACAGACTACATCCAGGGCAGGATGCCCTGGGATCCATATATAGGTAATAACATTTTGAATAGTTGATAAGAAAGTTAGTTAGAAAAGAGAAGGCGGCAACCTGCGTGATGCAGATTACCGCCTCGTTTTTTATCTGTCATTTAATTAACCGAAAACATAATTGAAGAGTAGGAAGATACTCAGGATATACAGCGTAGGATTCAGATCCTTGAACTTGCCCACCATCATCTTGATCAAAACATAGCTCAGAATACCAAGGCAGATGCCATCGGCAATACTGTAGCAGAGTACCATTGTAATCATCGTGATAAAGGCAGGGAATGACTCGGAGATATCTTCCAACTCAATCTTCTTGAACGAATCGATCATCAATACACCCACCATTACCAGGGCACCACTGGTGGCTGCGCTCGGAATCAGCAGGAAGATTGGAGCCAGGAAGATGCTCAGGATAAACATCAAACCCACAAAGAAAGATGTCAAGCCCGACTTACCGCCCTCGGCAACGCCCGAAGCACTCTCCACATAAGTGGTAATGGTAGAGCTACCCAGCAATGCACCGGCTGTAGTACCGATGGCATCACTCATCATCGCCTCCTTCACACCCGGAATCTCGCCCTTCTCATTCTCCTTGATACCCAACTTGGAAACCAATCCCAGAACTGTTCCGATGGTATCGAAGATGTTGACAAGCAACAGCGAGAAAACCACCATGAACATCTTTGGGGTAAAGAAGCCGGTGAAATCGAACTGGCAGAAGATAGGAGCTATGCTGTGAGGGGTAGATACCGGCATCCAGTTGTCAGAGAACTGGGTTACACCCATCGGAATACCAATTAAGGTAGAGATGATGATGGCGATAAACAGGGAGCCCTTCACTCTTCTCGCCATCAGACAGCCGCAGAGCAGGATGCTGATGAGACCCAGGATGCTGACTGGTGTAAACTTGCCGAGCTGCACGAAAGTATCAGCATTGGCAGTAATGATGCCCGCATTTTTCAAACCGATAAAGGCGATAAACATACCGATACCGGCAGAAATGGCGAATCGGAGATTCTTCGGAATACACTCCAATATCTTATCGCGGATATTGAGGAAGGTGATGGCTAGGAAGATGATACCCTCTACGAGCAATACCGCCAAAGCCTGCTGCCAGGTCAAGCCCATAGCCTGACAAAGGGTGAAGGCGAAGAACGCATTCAGTCCCATACTAGGAGCCTGGGCAAAAGGCAACTTTGCCATGAAAGCCAGCAGGAAGGTGGCGATGGCTGAAGCGATGGCTGTGGCAGTAAAGAGAGCTCCCTTGTCCATACCCGTAGTGGCGAGAATGGTAGGGTTCACTGCCAGAATGTAACACATGGTCAGGAAGGTAGTCATACCAGCAACCAACTCAGTCTTGACCGTAGTAGTCTTTGGGTCGAAACCCAATAAAGCTTTTAATTTGTTCATTTCTTATATTTAAATTTATCTCTATTTTCTCTTTCCCCCTTTTCACAACCCAATCCCGTTGTTTTTTCAGGGCGAACAAAGATAAGAAAAAATAATGAGGAATGCCTTATTTTACATATTTTTAACTACACAGAACGCCTTATTTTACAAGTTTCGGGGTATTCCGGATGCCTTATTTTACAAAGCATTTTATTTTTAACCATTATGCTTGGTTAATTCGGATTTTCTTTGTAACTTAGCAGCGCAAAACGTAAAGCATGTAGGATTATGGCAAAAATAGTAAATAAATATCCTGTTGGAATTCAGACTTTTGAAGAAATTCGCGAGAAAGGTTATCTCTATGTAGATAAGACCAAATACATCGTGGATTTCAGAGAAAAAGGTATGAAGTATATCTTTCTGAGCCGTCCAAGACGATTCGGAAAATCGCTCTTTGCATCTACCCTTCAGGCCTATTTCGAGGGAAGAAAGGAACTGTTCGAGGGATTGGCTATTGCTGAATACGAGAAGGAATGGGTGAAGCATCCTGTGCTCCACTTCGATATGAGCGGTGCCAAACATTTTGATGCAGATGGCTTGAACAATTATCTGAATCTGCAGCTTTTGCCTTACGAGAAACTTTATGGTAAAGGAGAAGGGGAAATTTACCCTAACGAAAGGTTGGATGGTATCGTAAAGCGTGCTTATGAGCAGACGGGCGAAAAGGCTGTTGTCATCATCGACGAATACGATGCCCCATTGCTGGATGTGGTACATGAAAAGGAAAACCTGCAACCGCTCCGCCGCATTATGCAGAACTTCTACAGTCCTCTGAAAAAACTCGATCCTTACCTGGAGTTCACCTTCATCACGGGCATCACCAAGTTCTCGCAGCTCAGCATATTCAGCGAACTCAACAACCTCGACAATATCAGTCTGTTCGACCAGTACTCAGCCATCTGCGGCATCAGCAAAACCGAGCTTACCACGCAGATGAAACCAGATATTGAGGCTATGGGCGAGGCACTGAACATGACGTATGAGGAGTGCCTGAAAGAGCTGACGCAATTCTACGACGGTTATCATTTCAGCGAGAAATCAGAAGATATTTTCAATCCGTTCAGTCTTGTAAAGGCAATGAATGCAGGCAAGATTGCTCCTTACTGGTTTGGTTCCGGCACTCCATCCTTCCTCTTGAAACTCTTGGATAAGTATCATGTCAATCTTTCTACTTTAGAGAGTCAAGAGACAGTATTGAGTTCCTTCGACCAATCAACAGAGGAAATGACAGAAGCCTTGCCATTGCTTTACCAGAGCGGCTATCTGACCATCAAGAAATATGAACCGATGTTTCAGGAATATACGCTGGGCATCCCAAACAAGGAGGTACGCGACGGACTGCTCAACTCATTGATTCCTCATTATGTGAACCCTCGCCGTTCTGACAACAATGCCTTCCTCTTGGGATTCTGCAAGGCGGTTTATAGAAATGACATCGAGGCGGCACTGGAGCACATGCGCACGTATATGGCTACGATACCATATGATTTGGAGAATCATAGCGAGAAGCATTATCAGACCATCTTCTATCTGATGTTCAGTTTCCTCAACATCTATATCCGCACAGAGGTAAAGAGCGCCATCGGCAGAGCTGATGCCGTGATGCACATGCCAGATACGATCTACGTCTTCGAACTGAAAGTAGATAAGAGTGCTGATGAGGCTTTGGCACAGATAGACGAAAAAGGCTATATGCTGCCATATCATGCAGAGGGCAAGCGACTGATAAAAATCGGTATCAGTTTTGACAGCACCCAGCGCACTATCAGCGATTGGAAGATTAAGGAAGAATAAAGAAAAAATCCGAAACAGAAGCTTACCAAGTTATCTGTTTCGGATTTTTTTGATGCTTATTTCGTTTGGATAAGCCAAGGGGTTCAAACCATCTTGAATTGTTAGACAACGTAACTCGCTCTAAATTGGACTTTGATTGAAAATCAAGAAGTTGGGCGTTTGCCTATATTATATAGGTAACAATATGGAAACGAGCGGACTTCTGCTCGTTTCTGTATTTTGCAATATGCAAAGAACGCCTCAATTCGGGGACAAAGATACGATATTTTTCTTAA
Organism: Segatella copri; assembly: GCA_003463005.1. Lineage (GTDB taxonomy): Bacteria > Bacteroidota > Bacteroidia > Bacteroidales > Bacteroidaceae > Prevotella > Prevotella copri_I. The sequence continues at coordinate 33,167 of QSCI01000035.1, forward strand.
TATCCCATAATTTGCAAGAAGAGAAATATAGAAATTAGGACTTTTTTACATGAAATCTCAAATTTGTAAACATAACCCCATCATAAAAAATGAATAGCAAGTATTCCTGCTGAGTTTATCAAATCAGGGCCATTGTTGTTGATGACGACTCTTCCATCAGCTCATATATACCTTTCCGACACAAGCATATCTTGTTTTCATTTGTACTCCGAGTGTGTACAGTTTCAAACCATGATTTACATTCTTATATAAGAAAGTGAAGCCGTGACCATTTGTGTATTTTTGCCAAACTAACTCCAGTACATACAACAGATGTAAAAGATTTCTGCAAAATCGACCGAAAATATAAGAAAAAAACACCAAATCAGCAAATTTCTTAAAGATTATATCTGTTTATTAAGATTATTTTTGTATATTTGCAGCATTATTTTGGTGGTAAAGCCTGTTGGCCTGCCACGTGACAATAGGACTTTA
>QSCI01000036.1:0-33085 GCA_003463005.1 Segatella copri
AATGATTTACAAGAAAAATAGTAAACATTTCAAGGAGATTTAAATCAAGTTTTCTAAATAACAAGAAAGAAGGATTTATCCTTCTTTCTTGCTAGAATTTTATGATATCTTTAATGATGTCTTCTTTGACCCCAATTTCTTTCAGCATAAAAGCACGAATGATTTTTGTTAATTTATAAGCAACGTCTTCGTATTGGCTTTTATCAAAAGAATTCTCATCGTAGGAATTAGGGTGAGTAATGATGTTTCTGGTTTTTACGGCTTTAGTTGCAAAATCCTTGTTAAGTTCATCGGGTAGTAGCCCCTTGAGGTTGTCTAACAATTTGCAAAAACGAGAATCAAGTTCCTTTCCTGTAGTATGAAGAAGCCAATTCTGTAAGTCCGTCTTATCTTTTTTGTCAAGTACACTATCTGCCTTTTCTAAGATTTCTTGAACTCTTTTTGCCCGCTTACTTTTTGGGTTAACATTGCCATTCTCTCCTTTAAACTCTTTAGTTATAGAGTCTATAAAAGAAATATAGTTTCTTATTTGTGATGCAGGTGGAGAGTACCAGTTTAATGATGTTTCGTAAAAAGCATTAATAGCATCACTATACTTGTTGTATAATTCGTTCCACGCACTAAAAATTGCTAATATTTCTTCGTGTGTAAAGTCCGTCAATTCGGTCTGAGGAGAAGAGGCTTGCGGAATATCAATATACCGATAAGCATACTTTTCATTTACTTTATAAACGAATTTTCCTTGGTTATAACAAGTGATGTTTTCAGGCATAAATGTTCTATTTGTTAATAGGAATAGTAAAAAACAATATTTGTGCATCATCTCTAAACTTTCTTCAAAAGAAGGATGTTTTCGAGGAAGTAATCGCAAAAATGCATGCTGTATAATACCTTGATTAATACTTCCTAAAGTGCGGCAAAAATAGAAATTAATATCAATGTTTATATCTTCTGATTTTAGCAAGGTATAAGGTCGTGGTGGATAAAAATAAATGAGGTTCAAGTTCGGATCGTTGATTTCATTCTCAATTTCTTTGAATCCTGACTCCATTATATTAGCTGACCATTGATCGAGTAGGGGGGCTCCAAACCCTATAGCTCTTACGTTTTCAAATGAAAGAGTGTTGTCAAAAATGAACAACTTTTTGACTTCATATATATAATGCTTTAAATTATTACCAAAATGACTTGATTTTATACCTATTAAGCCTTGTAAAGCAATGCTCTCTGAGTATTCTTTGTCTTTTTGTTTATCATAAGAATATGCAGAACCGTATAAGTAATCTAATTGCTCTGAATGGGCAATACCTTCCCCTTGAAAGCATAATTCTATAAAGATGTTTTGCTTGTCAAGGAATAAAGTTCCATAATATTGTTTGCTTGGGTTATTTGGCTGGTACCATAATCCGATGTATCGTGATTCAAACTTAAAATCAAATCTATCTATCATTTCTTTTCTGAATTTATTATTAGCATATATAGGTGTACCATACCATGCTTTAGGCATAGTATGGTACATACGTCATGAATTTCTTAGATACAATATCTGTATTAGCTGCCTTGATGAGACCTGCCTCTTGTGTATCTGCAATGATTCTTGAAGCGACAGATGATTGCGTCTTTTTGAGGTTAAAACGTTCTCTGACAGATTGATTGTTCATACTCATGCCATCCTCGTTTACAAGGCAAGCATGCTGATAGCAAGCCTCAATCTTTTCTTCTTTTGTCATATCATTTAGTTCCTTGTGAGGGAACAGTGTAACTCTTGTACACATTTCCTCCTTTGCTATTCTAGCAGCAGGAAGGTGCATGTCTTCTATGGCGGCAACCGCTCTGTCTATACCACTGCCACGTCGTTCACAAAAGCCCAACAAAAACATTAGTTCTGCTAATTTCTCATTGCGAGAGTTTGGTGGCAGGTCTATCAGCCGATTGACATCGTTAAGTGGTGCACCAGGATTAGTTATGACAACACGATTTGAGAAGATCTCAATAGTTAGATTTATTCCAGAGATCCCGAAATCTTGATGTACCAAGGCATTAGCAGTGAACTCACGTATTGCAATTTGTGGGTATTCTGCAACATCTTTACGCTTGACTTCAATGCTTTCTGTTGAGATATTTTTCATGATGAAGTCTATTAACCCCTCAAATCCGACAGCATATCCATATTGTCCGAACTGTTCTCGTAGGGTGTTGCGATTGTTGGTACCCACATATTTGCGTACAATGACTTTTCGGTTGCTGATGCCTTCAAAATCATTTAAGTTATTGGCGAATAAAATGGCACCAAGATTGGTGATGCTCCAATTATCCTCTTCTCCAATACAGAATCCATAGTCAGCCATTCTATGCATGATACTATCTACGGACTTGGGGGTATCTTTGTCTAATAACTCAAAGAATTTACGGAAATTCAATAGTTGTAAAACTTCATTTCTTGTCAAATCTCTTTTGGCGATTCTTTCCTCAAAACTTAATCCTTGTGAGGTGGCTATCATATTGCGTACTTGTAGTTCAGACATTTTACGAGTTTGTCCATTTGCTCTACAATATGACTCATGATAATCTTTTCCTCGAAGAAATATCGGCTTTTCTCTTTGTTCTGGTACATAAACAAAGAGAACTGGATGACCATTGTATTCAAGAACAGCATGGTCTATATCAACTGCTTGCGAGAGATTGTTGTGGGCGATGTTTCCCATATGTTTAACAATCTTCTCTATTTCTTCTTTCGTAAGTACAGTAAATGTGGCATCATCATTTACTCCATACGCAAACATACCGCCACCTTGATGGTTGCTAAAAGCACAGATGTGTTGGGCAAGTCTATCCGTTTTCGTAGATAGATTGCTCTTCCAATCCATTTCACTCAATTCATGAGGAATGGGTGTTAAACTTTCCTTTAAAATATCTAAAGCTTTATCTTTCCAATTCATATCTTTATTATTGCATGGAATTTTCTTTGCAAATAAAAAGCCGCTGATAATCAGCTACTTATAAAAACAGGGAATTTTCTTTGCAAATAAAAACCGATTAATATATATGTTCCTTAAAACGAGTCAGTAGACTCTTTATTGTTTGCAGCCTCAAGTAATTGCTCCAGTGTTGTGAAGTATGGTTCCTTCTTATATGGATTTGCAGACTTCTTAAGTTGAAGAATTTCGCCAGCCTTACCTTCAAATGAGATTTCGGGATTATTGCTCTCCAAGTCGAATGCTAAATAATAGTCTTTACTTGCACTAAATCCTTTCTTCTGAAGGTCTTCGCCCGAGACGATTCTTGCCCCTTGCCCTGTTAGCTTGAAAATTGCCTTGTCTTGTTGGTTGTGCATAACAAGGAATTTACAACTTTCGAACCCAGGTATTAGTCTAAGTGAACCACTCTCAAAGCCAGCTCGTGTATAGTATAGCTTGTTCTTTAATACCAGTTTCCATTGTTCTGGTTTGCAATATCCAACAAGTATTACGGCATTTTTGCCTTCCAAAGGAAGTTTGTAAACTAATCCTCTTTGTGGAATGGAATTCTCTACATGCTCATAGCCAAGGCTCTTTTCTAAGAGAATATCTTTTAAGTGCTCGTAGAGCTGTGGACTATCTTCGTCTTCATGTCCATAATGTTCTTTACGGCTCTTGCTTTTTGGCAATAATGGGAATGCACCTATATTTACACTAGTCACGCTGTTGCTATAGTATCTCTTAGCAATCGTTTCGTTGTCGCCACGTCCAGGAAAGAGAATGTACCCTCCTATCACTTCTTTGCTAGTGTGGTCTTTGAGTCCTAACCCATAATAGATTGCATCACGATAGCGATGCATCTGATTAATGGCATCTGATGGCGGATAATCGCCACCATGTAACTCTTGCATCTCTTCCATGTCTTCTTTTTCTATGTCTTTATCCAACCGCTTGTCATTGATAACGCGATATTTGGCATCATACAGGTAAGTAAGCAAAATCTTAGATCCATCTTCTTTGGTGATGTTAAGCACGATGTCAGGCCTTTGCTCTGTAGTTGCTGTATGTACTCCAAATGTATCGGCATTTCTGCGGTTGAAGGTATGCTGGTAGTGCAATGTGATAACATCACCGGCATGCATACGCATTTGTTCTGCCCATTCCGATGTGTCATTTTCATTAGGAGTAGGGTAGTTGAAAGTTACAACATGCTCCATCTTGGAATTTGAAAATGGGTTTAGTAACGACCCCACAGGCTCTGAGACCAATTTTTCATAACCTGGATACTCTTTTTCTATATGAAGCAGTTGTTTTACCATTCGTTTCATCTTGATAAAGCACCACAATTCATAGATTTCCCATATTTGCAAAGTTCCTATGTTGGAAGCACCATTGTATAAGTCTATGCCACGGCGTAACTTAATCCAATCTTTGTATACCTGTTGGTAACCAGCACGGCTTTGGAGTACCATGCTGTCTTGGCTCATCCCTTCAAATTTGCCAATGGTTCTGAAGAATGGGTTATGCTCCAACTTGTGGATGCGCTCCTTGTAATTGAGCAATCGGTTGCGATGATCGTCCGAAAGGTCATCATTGCGGTTGTTAGTCAATACTTCATTGAGTATCTTTGTCAATCGTCTGCCGATGTGTACGAGGGTATGCTTCACGAAGCGATTTTCACGGGTATTTACGGTATTGTCGCTTTCTTTTAATTCAAACCAATGGTTGTCAAGCTGTTTGGCTTGCAGTTTCTCTGCATATTCATCTTCAAGTGCAGGTGTCCATTTCTTAACCTTTTCAACTTTAGCATAAGTTGTGTATGTTCGTACATTTTGATGTGGACGGCGAAGAATCAACTCGATGTTTTTGAGGTAATCATCTATAATGTCCTCAAAGATATTCATCCACACGATGTCATTCTTAACTCTTCCTCTTGTCAACTGTTGGTAAGTTGTAGCAAGATAACGGAAAATGATATCATTGTATTCTTCGTTTACATCATTAAGCAGTGACTTGTAGTCGTGCTTGGTGTCAAGTTTAGGACTGACAACTTCAAATGTTACCCATGTGCGTTTGGTCTTACCAGCATGTTGGTACTCAAATTCCAATTTGAAAACTCCAGGCTCATTTAGAAAGCTAACATTTCCTGATAATCCAACAACGTTACCATTGTAATCTTTATCAAGAAAGAATGCTGTTTCTATGTCTTTACGAACATGGAGAACTTTGGGGGTAGATTTTTTGTCAAGGAGTCCCGGCTTGAAACGAATGGCGATATTATACTCGCAAGTTTCAAACATGACAGGTCTTTGCTCTCCCCAAACTTGTTGTCCGTCTTCTGGTGTTTCTTTTAACTTTGAGGTTTGGTAGTCATAAAGATAGAGCTTACATATATCTTTTGATGAATATTTGCAATAACGCTCTTCGTATGGCATAGCAGAATTTGGCTTAGAATCGTTGTCATAGTCAATACGATCTTTGAAACGTTCCCAAGCATACGACAAGTCTTCGCTTCGTACGATGACTTGATAGTCTCCATCTTGATGTTCAAACCTTAATGCTTCCATATCTTGTTTGTTTTATGGCCAAAAACGAGTGAAACTCTGGCGATTTAGTCTCTCTATCATTTCGGATAGTTTATCTACAGCCATATAGCTGTCTTTGTTGTCTTCTGTGTGTTGCGGCGCAATTTGGCGCAACCAGTCAAGTTTGGTGAACTCATGACCATCGTCTGCTTGGTCAGAGAATCCATTGGCTGTACGCTCCTTTTCCGAGATACGGAACATTTCGTCATCTCCCTCTACTCGTGGAAGGATCTTCATGAGCAGAATTTTGTCAATGGCAGTATTGGCAAGTTGCTTGCAAACTTCCAATGAGATTTCTTGTCCATCTTTCTCAGCTTTGTCAAGAAGAACAGCTAGGTAGATAGTTAGTTCGTTCATTACACGATAGCTGACCATAAAAGGTGTTCCATATAATGCTTTGTTGATTTCTTCCAAACGTTGTGGAAGTCCATTTTCCGTCTCACCTTTTATATATTTGAGTATATCTTCATTCTTTGTTATGGCAGTACAGTTCTTGATGACTTCTTTTGCAGAGACGTATTTAGCACGCAAATCATCCATGGATAGAGGATTCTCTCTATATGCTAAATCGTCCTTGTCGCTGAAAATGTCAGTAAGTGCGCCACCATTCATTTCTATGGTCATGGCACGGTCTATCACCTTGCGTGAGAACTGATGGGTTGTGTCATCCATGTTGACTGTTCCGATGACTAAGACATTCTCTGGCAGGGTCAGGCCTGTGTCAAGCAGAGAGGTCTCTTTATTCTCTGGTATCGCATTCATCTTTTCTTCATCGACAATATTGAATAACTTCATGTATATGTCCCTATCATTCTTACATGTAGCAAAGCCTTGTTCTTTTTCGTCTTTTCCTACCTTACCAATACTTCTGAAGTATTCTTTGTCAATAAGTACTCCGCTCTTGATGATAGTGTTACCCTCTTCGTCTTTTATCGCCTTTCTTGTTTCAAGTACGCTGAGAAACTCTGCAAAATATTGCTCTACAGGGGCAAGATTCATTTCGTCGAGGCATACAAAGAAAGGAACATTAGGATACATCTTTGCTTTCACCAAGAATTTTGCGAACTTAGTGAACATATAGCGTTTGTTAAGATTGCTCCAATAACCAAGCAATTCGGTAGAGTCGTGCCAGTTTGGCTTGACTTCAATCATACAGTAATTACCTGGTTCTGTTCCGTCTTTATCTTGTAGTTCTTTCGGACAAGATTTAAAAGCAAACTCTCTCACAATACGGCTCTTGCCAGTTCCACTTATGCCTGCAAGAAGCATGAATGGCTTAGTGCGAAAAGCGGTATAATATGATGAGAATTTATTTGTGTTGGATTTCACAAAATCTTTTTCTTCTTGTGATGGGGCTTCTTTATCTTTTGTAAAGGTGAACTTTTCGGAATCTAACCGAAACGTCTCTTTTGCCCAACTACTAAAAGCAGACTCCTTGTTAAATAGTAATGCGTTGTATGTGTATGGATCGGTATTTGTTAAAATCAATACGACTTGTAATTCTGGGTATAAATTCTTTTTTATATACCTTTTTAGAGTATCAATATTGACATTGGTAGAGATAACAAAAATAACAACATCAAATTTGTGTCGGAATTGTTCTGTTACACGATTTCCTATGGCTTTGTCATCATAAGTTAATGACACGCCTGCTTCTAATTTGAAATTAGAAGAGAACCAATGCTTAACAGCATTTCCCTTAGTGTTATTTTTAGGTGAAGCATTAACTAATATGTCAATAGCTTCTTCAAAAGACTGCTTGTTAATATTCATGTTCGTTAATTTTCTATTCTTATAATATTTTTACAAATTAGTTCAACTAATTTGGGAGGCACACTTTCCCCAATTATTTCACAGCATCTTGCCATAGATATCTGTTTACCCTCTATAGAGAATTTATAATCATAGTTAGAAATGCTCTGTAGTCGTAATCCTTCAAAGATTGATAAAACCCGATTTTGGTCAGGGTGAATTTTTTTGTCAGATGACACAAATTGAAAGTTTTGAGTCAGTGTTGGCGCTGGGGTATCCCAAGACATTCTTTTGTACGCTGTGTCAAAGCCTTTGATAAGCCTTCGTTTGCCTGTTTTCTTGTCAACTATTGTAGGACGGGGTAATAGCGCTCCGCATTTATCACAATAAATAGGGGTGTCTTTTTTAGAAACGTGACGCCCGTCAATAATACAAGAGTCATGTCTTGCATTACCTTTGTAGCCGCATTTTGGGCATTGGTTATTGTATGCAGTTTCGTTTTGGGGCGTGCAAGATACCCACCAATATTTCTCGTCATTTAAAATAGGTACAACATGCCATGGTATGTTGTTATCTTTGTTCTTGCCTTTTTGAGCTGATAACTTTGGCGAATTTCCGATAGCTTCTCTTAGTGTAACCCACTTGTCCTTTCCGTTTTCTGCTTTCTCCGAATGGCTTTTTGGTGGTAAGAAACTGTTGTGTTTCTCAAAATATTCTTTACCTTTTTTGCTTCTAGATAAAACAGTAATAAGTCTAATCCTAGATTGTGGTATGCCATAGTCCGCACAATTAACAATTTCCGCCTTACCTATGTATTCGTCGAAAAGCTGCTCTTTAATATACTCTATAATGTTGACATACCTGTTGTCTTCCGTTCTGATAACGGTATTAGTCATAGTTGTAACATTCTCAAGTATAATCCATTGGGGCTTTAATTCTTTTATTATGTTTATCGCAGGGATAATTAATCGATTGCGAGGATCTTCTTTGGGCCTTCTTCCATTGCGGATTTCGGAAAGTAGCTTTCCTAAACCATTGAAAGACATACCTTGGCATGGTGGAGTTGCATAAACAAGAAAAGGATTTCCTACATTCTTGTTTTTCCACTCTTCAATAATTTTATTTTGCAATGTCCAAATATCACCACATATGCTTTCTGTATTAGGGTAATTCTCATGGTATAGCATACACCTTTCCTTCAGCAATTCATTGCTGAGAAGAATGTCTATGCCACAAGCCTTAACTCCTAATTCTCCAATTCCTGCCGAAGAAAATAAACTAAGAGCATACTTTGATGAGTTTGATTCTTTCATTTTGTAAAGTTCTATATGTTTCTATTTTATCGACCACAGTAAGTCTTTAACATCCACATCCAAGCATTTGGCAATCTCAACGAGAGTTTCCAAGTTCGGCTGCATAGTGTTTGTGCACCATTTTGATATGGTTCCTGGGTCTTTGCCCAACTGATGGGCTAGCCATTTGTTGGTTCGCTTCTTTTCTGCGAGTACAACTTTTAATCTATTTATATCTTTGTCCATAATAGGATAGTTTTGATACTTATATGCAAAGGTACATTATAAATGGGACAATAACGAAACTTTAGTGATAAATTAGGATAATTTATGCATTGAAGTGACAATAAGTTGAAATATATTACAATTTTCTTTTGGTTGACGGTTGAAAAACCTTAGTGATTTTCAACTTGTCAACTTTGATACTTGACAACCTTTAAAATCCTCTATAATTTAGTAGAGTTATATGCTCAAGGATTCTGCAATGGGTGCAACAGAGAGAACAGATTATAAATATTGGGTGCAAATCCTCTGATTTTGCAGAATTGCATGTTGAAGATTCTGCAATGGGGCAAGTGAAATGGAGGTCTATGAATTATGGGTGCAAATAGGGTGCAACTTTGAAATGTATAAAAACAAAAGAGCCTTGCAAGTAGTTGACTTGCAAGGCTTTATCTTCTGCGCTTCAAGATGGGCTTGAACCAACGACCCCCTGATTAACAGTCAGGTGCTCTAACCAACTGAGCTATTGAAGCGTTTTTTCCTGTAAAGAACATGACGTTCCTTATTTGCGTGTGCAAAAGTACTAACTTTTCTTCATTCTGCCAAATTTTTTGCTGACTTTTTTCGCTTTTTCCCTAAAAAAGTGTATTTTTTCTTATCTTTGTGCCACTTTTTGCCTATTTTATGGTGTTTTTCGCAAAGAAATGAGTACTTTTGTGGTCGAAATCTTCTCCCGAGGCGAATGCCGTGAAGAGGAGGAGAAAATAACCAATAAGTTGAATCATATACAATTAAATAAGGTAACAATGAAAAGAATACTGTTCTCCTTGCTTATGGTGCTCCTGGCAGTTCCTACTTTTGCCCAGGTTGACAAAGATCATGACTTCAAAGCCGCAAAGAATATGGAAATATTCAATGCCATCTACAAAAATCTCGATTTGATGTATGTTGATACGCTCGATGCTGAAGTTGTGGTCGGAAATGGTATCAATGCCATGTTGCGTAGTCTCGACCCTTATACTACCTATTATCCTGAGCAGAAGATGAAGGAACTCAAGAACCTGCTCACCGGCAAGTATGCGGGTGTAGGTGCGGTGATACGCTACAATTTCCAGTTGCAGCGCGTCTGTATCAGCGAGCCTTACGAGAATATGCCTGCTGCAGAAGTGGGACTGAAGAAGGGTGACATCATCCTGAGTATTGATGATGAGGATATGACCAATAAGGAGGTGAGCTACGTCAGCGATCATCTTCGTGGTGACCCGGGTTCTTCTTTCATGCTGAAAGTTAAGCGTCCAAGTACAGGCAAGACGATGAAGGTGAAGGTAACACGCCGTACCATCCAGTTGCCGTTCTTGCCTTATTATGGCATGTTGGAGGGTAACATCGGTTACATCAACTTCAATTCCTTTACCGAGCAGTCAGCCAAGGAAGTGCGTCGTGCTTTCATCGATTTGAGAAAGCAAGGAGCCAAGAGTCTTGTCTTCGATCTGCGTAATAATGGTGGTGGTTCTGTTACCGAAGCGGTCAGTATCATCAATATGTTCTTGCCTAAAGGTAAGACAGTCTTGGAGATGAAGGGAAAGTTGCAGCGTTCTAATCATGTTTATAAGACCACGGTTGAACCGATAGATTCCGTTATGCCGATGGTGGTATTGGTGAACGAGAATTCTGCCAGTGCCAGTGAAATCATGAGCGGCAGTCTGCAGGATTATGACCGTGCTGTAATATTAGGTACGCGCACGTATGGAAAGGGATTGGTGCAGACTACCATGGATTTGCCTTATAACGGACAGGTGAAACTTACTACTGCTAAATATTTCATTCCTAGCGGTCGATGCGTTCAGACACTCAACTATAAGCACGATAAGGGTGGTTATGTGGAGCATGTTCCCGACTCTCTTACCAAGGTGTTCTATACCGCAGGTGGCAGAGAAGTGAGAGATGGAGGTGGCGTGAAGCCGGATGTAGAAGTAAAGCCTGATTCTTTGCCAAACATCGCCTTCTATCTGGCTGGTGCCCGCGACAGTAATGAGGTGATGCTTAATTATGAGGTTGATTATATCGCCAAGCATCCTGCTATTGCTCCTGCGAAGGAATTCTCGCTGACCGATGCCGACTATGATGAATTCAAGACACGCGTGTTGAAGGCTAACTTCCAGTACGACCGTGAAACAGAAAAGTATCTCAAAGACTTGGAAAAACTCGCTAAGTTTGAAGGCTACTACGATGATGCCAAGGCAGAGTTTGAGGCTTTGAAGAAAAAGCTGAGCCATAATGTGGCAAAGGATCTGGATTATAACAAGGATTACATCAAGCATCTGTTGGAAAATGACATCGTTTCTGCCTATTATTTCCAGCGCGGTGCCATCCAGAATTCCATGCGCTATGACAAGCAGATTAAGGAAGCAGTAAAATTGCTGAATTCTCCATCAGAATACGAAAAAATACTGCATCCTGTGAAGAAATAAGTACAAAAACGTGCACAATCGATTAAAAATGTGCACGTTGCGAATAAAAAGTTGCATTTTTTTTGGCTAATCACAAAAATATTTGTAATTTTGCAACGTTCAGTGGAATGAGGGGCTCACAAGAGTTCCTCATTTTATTTTAATAAGGTATATATGATTGATAAAAACGTCGTAAAAAAATTAGTTGAAGAATGGCTCCAAGATAAGGAATATTTCTTGGTAAGCATTGAAATCAGTCCCGACGATAGAATCGTTGTTGAGATTGACCATGCCGATGGAGTATGGATTGAGGATTGTGTTGCCTTGAGTAAGTATATTGAGGATCATTTGAACCGTGACGAGGAAGACTATGAGCTCGAAGTTGGCTCTGCAGGCTTGGGTCAACCGTTCAAAGTTCCGCAGCAGTATATCAATTTCATTGGCAAGGAGGTAGAGGTGCTTGATGCCGACGGCAAGAAGGTGAAGGGTATCTTGAAAGCTGTAGAAGGAAATGACTTCACAGTTGGCGTTGAAGAAAAGGTAAAGGTTGAAGGTAAAAAACGTCCGGTTAAGCAGGAGGTTGATCACGTTTACCAGATGGATAAAGTAAAATATACAAAATACATAATTAGTTTCAATTAAGTTATGGCTAAAAAAGAGCAAGAATTGACAGCGAGTATGATTGATACATTCCGCGAGTTTAAAGAAACAAAGAATATCGACCGTACTACATTGGTAAGTGTATTGGAGGAGAGCTTCCGTAATGTACTTGCCAAGATTTTTGGTAGTGACGAAAACTTTGATGTCATCGTGAACCCTGACAAGGGTGACTTCGAAATTTATCGCAACCGTATAGTTGTTGCTGATGGCGAAGTTGAAGATGAAAATAAGGAAATTACACTTTCTGAGGCTCGTAAGATTGAGCCGGATTACGAGGTTGGTGAGGATGTAAGTGAGACGGTTGACTTCAATAAGTTTGGTCGTCGTGCCATCTTGACTCTTCGTCAGACTTTGGCTTCCAAGATTCTTGAGTTGGAGCATGATTCACTCTACAACAAATACAAGGATCGCGTAGGTCAGGTTATCTCTGGTGAGGTTTATCAGGTTTGGAAGCGCGAGGTTCTGATTGTAGATGATGAGAACAACGAGCTCATGTTGCCTAAGACTGAGCAGATTCCTGGTGATACTTACCGCAAGGGTGAAACTGTTCGTGCGGTCATCCTTCGTGTAGACAACGAGAACAATAATCCAAAGATTATCTTGAGCCGTACTGCTCCAATCTTCCTGCAGCGCCTGTTGGAGGCTGAGGTTCCTGAGATTGCAGACGGTCTGATTGCAATCCGCCGTATCGCCCGTCTTCCGGGAGAGCGTGCTAAGATTGCTGTTGAAACATTCGATGAGCGTATCGACCCGGTTGGCGCATGTGTAGGTGTTAAGGGTAGCCGCGTTCACGGTATCGTTCGCGAACTTTGCAACGAGAATCTCGATGTCATCAACTACTCAAGCAATACCAAACTCTTCATTCAGCGTGCGTTGGCTCCAGCCAAGGTTTCTTCAATCAATGTTGATGATGAGAACAAGAAAGCAGAGGTTTACTTGCAGCCTGAGGAAGTTAGTTTGGCTATCGGCCGTGGCGGTATGAACATCAAACTGGCTTCTATGCTTACAGAATATACCATCGACGTATTCCGTGAGGTAGACGAGAATGAGGCCGATGAGGATATCTACTTGGATGAGTTCTCTGATGAGATTGACCAGTGGGTTATCGATGCTATCAAGGGCATCGGTCTTGATACTGCCAAGCAGGTACTCAATGCACCTCGCAACTTGCTGATTGAGAAGGCCGACCTCGAAGAGGAGACCGTTGATCATGTACTCAGCGTGTTGCGCGCCGAATTCGAACAATAATTCCCTTGCCAGCGAGTGCTTGCAGGGAATCTAACTTTAAAAATAGGAGAATAAATAATTTATGAGCATCAGATTAAATAAAGCACTACGTGAATTAAATATAGGACTTCAGACGGCAGTTGAATTCCTAGAGAAAAGAAAAGACCTGGGAGATGTCAAGGCAGAACCGAGCTTCAAACTCACCGACCAGCAATACAAGGCATTGAATGATGCCTTCAGTCAGGACAGAGAGGTTCGTGATCAGGCTGAGAAACTCTTTACCAAAAAAGCAAAAGATAAGAAGCGTGCGCCAGAGCAGAAGGACAATCGCGCTGAAAGCTTGTTGGAGTCTAATGGACAGCAGCAGTATAAGCCGCTGGGAAAGATTGACTTGGACAATATCGGTAAGAAGCCTGCTGCAGAGTCTGTTGCGGAAAAGCCTGAGACTGCTGCCGTCAGTCCTGAGCAGAAGAAAGACGCTCCTAAGGCTGAGCAAAAGAAGGAACAGAAGCCACAACAGGCTTCTCAGCATAAACAGCAAATGAAACAGGAAAATCATCAGAAATCACAGCAGTCAAACGCTCAGATGAATAAGCAGAATGCTCCTCAGGGAAAGAAAGAGCATCATCATGCTAAGAATGAAACTGCACAGCATTCTGCTGGCGCAGCAGACAACAGCGTGTTTACTCTCAAGAGTGAGAAGAAGTTTACTGCTAATGAGCCTAAGGTGTTGGGCAAGATAGATTTGTCTTCTCTCAACCAGAGCACTCGTCCTAAGAAGAAAACCAAGGAGGAGCGCCGCAAGGAACGTGAGGAGAAAATGGCTCAACAGCACAATGAGCGCAAAAAGCGTGTTCGTATCAACAAAGAACGTGTTGACATCAATGCCGAAGCTAAGAATAATGGCGGAGGTAATGGCAACAACGGCGGTAATAACAAGAAGAACAAAAACCGCAACAGAAATAATAACAATAATAATCGCGGCAATAACAACAACCGCGGCAACCAGCGCCAGATCGAGGTTGATGACGAGGCTGTAGCACGCCAGGTTAAGGAGACTCTTGCACGTTTGACCAGCAAGAGTCAGAACAAGAAGGGTGCTAAGTACCGTAAGGAGAAGCGTGAGGCTGTTCAGGAGAAGTTGCAGGATCAGGCTCGTCAGGAGCAGAAGGAAAGCAAGACCCTGAACTTACTGAGTTCGTTACCGTTAGCGAGTTGGCTACGATGATGGATATCAGCGTTACTCAGGTTATCTCTACGCTGATGGGCGTAGGTATCATGGTATCTATCAACCAGCGCCTGGATGCAGAGACCATCAACATGGTAGCTGAGGAGTTCGGTTTCAAGACCGAATACGTGAGTGCCGAGGTTCAGGAGGCCGTGAGCGAGGAAGTGGATGATGAGAACGACTTGGTTCCACGTGCTCCAATCGTAACCGTCATGGGTCACGTAGACCATGGTAAGACCTCTTTGCTCGACTATATCCGCAATACCAATGTGATTGCCGGTGAGGCAGGTGGTATTACCCAGCATATCGGTGCCTATAGTGTGACCCTGAAAAGCGGTCGCAAGGTAACCTTCCTTGATACTCCAGGTCACGAGGCGTTTACCGCCATGCGTGCCCGTGGTGCCCAGGCTACCGATATCGCCATCATCATCATCGCAGCCGATGACTCTGTGATGCCTACTACCAAGGAGGCTATCGCTCATGCCCAGGCTGCCGGTGTGCCTATGGTATTCGCAATCAACAAGATTGATAAGCCGGGTGCTAACCCAGACCGTATCCGTGAGGACTTGGCTAACATGAACCTGCTAGTTGAGGAGTGGGTGGTAAGTATCAGTGCCAGGAAATCAGTGCCAAGAAGGGTATCGGTGTTCACGATCTGCTCGACAAGGTGCTCCTCGAGGCTGACATGCTCGACTTGAAGGCTAACCCTAACCGCCGTGCTACAGGTACTATCATCGAGTCTTCTCTCGACAAGGGTCGTGGATATGTTTCTACCGTATTGGTTGCCAATGGTACCTTGAAGGTAGGCGACATCGTACTCGCCGGTACTTCTTGGGGTCGTGTCAAGGCGATGTTCAATGAGCGTAATGCCAACATCAAGTCAGCTGCTCCTGCAGAGCCAGCTATCATCCTCGGTTTGAATGGTGCGCCTACTGCAGGTGACCAGTTCCACGTAATCGAGACAGAGCAGGAGGCTCGCGAAATCGCCAACAAGCGTGAGCAACTGCAGCGTGAGCAGGGCTTGCGTACTCAGAAGCGCTTGACCCTGGGTGATATCTCTCACCGTATCGCACGTGGTGAGTTCCATGAGTTGAACGTCATCGTGAAGGGTGATACCGACGGTTCTGTTGAGGCTTTGAGCGACTCATTCATCAAGCTTTCTACCGAGAAGGTTCAGGTGAACGTGGTGAACAAGGCTGTGGGTCAGATTTCAGAGAACGACGTGATGCTGGCATCTGCTTCAGATGCAGTCATCGTTGGTTTCCAGGTTCGTCCATCTGCCGATGCTCGTAAGGCTGCCGACCGTGAGGGTGTTGAAATCAACACATACTCTATCATCTACGATGCTATCGACGATATCAAGAGTGCGATGGTTGGTATGCTCGACAAGGTGAAGAAGGAAATCGTTACCGGTCAGGTTGAGGTTAAGCAGACCTTCAAGATTTCTAAGGTGGGTACTATTGCCGGTGGTCTCGTTACCGAGGGTAAGGTACACGCTAAGGATAAGGCTCGCGTCATCCGTGACGGTATCGTGATACGTACTGCTGAAATCGGTGCCTTGAAGCGTTACAAGGACGATGTTAAGGAGGTGGTTACCGGTATGGAATGCGGTTTGAGCCTCGTCAACTACAACGATATCCAGGAGGGCGACGTTATCGAGACCTTCACTGAGATCGAGGTAGAGCAGAAGCTTTAATAAAGTGAAGAGTGAAGAACGAAAAGTGAAGAATTCATTTGTTTTTCGCTCTATCATATATATAATAAGGTAGGGATGAGTCCTCAGCGGCTTATCCCTATTTAGGGTTAAAATAACGAAAGGTTATTCTAAATAACAATGGCAGAAATAGAGAAAGAACAGAATCAGGTTGTCAAGGATGTGATAGACCAGAAATACGAGTATGGTTTTACCACCGATGTACATACTGAAATCATAGAAAAGGGTCTCAACGAGGATGTTGTGCGCCTGATCTCGCAGAAGAAGGGAGAGCCAGACTGGATGCTCGAATTTCGTCTGAAAGCCTACAATTACTGGAAGACGCTCAAGGAGCCAAAGTGGGGACACGTTCACGTGCCACCTATTGACTACCAGGAGATTTCATACTATGCCGACCCTTTGGCAAAGAAGCCAAAAAACAAGGAGATTGATCCTGAGTTGGAGAAAACATTCGACAAACTCGGTATTCCTCTGGAGGAGCGTCTGGCTTTGAGCGGTACTGCCGTAGATGCCATCATGGACTCTGTGTCGGTAAAGACTACTTTCAAGGAGAAACTCCGTGAGAAGGGCGTCATCTTCTGCAGTATTGGTGAGGCTGTGAAGGAGCATCCTGATCTGGTAAGAGAGTATCTGGGAACCGTAGTTCCTTATCGTGATAACTTTTATGCAGCCTTGAACAGTTGCGTATTCAGTGATGGCTCATTCGTCTATATTCCTAAGGGTGTCCGCTGTCCGATGGAGTTGAGCAGTTACTTCCGCATCAATGCCCGTAACACCGGTCAGTTTGAGCGTACATTGATTATCGCCGATGATGATGCCTACGTTTCTTACCTGGAGGGATGTACAGCGCCAATGCGTGATGAGAACCAGCTCCATGCGGCTATCGTAGAGATTATCGTCAAGGATAATGCAGAGGTGAAATACTCTACCGTTCAGAACTGGTATCCTGGTGATGAGCATGGTAAGGGTGGTGTGCTGAACCTGGTAACCAAGCGAGGCGACTTGCGTGGTGTGAACTCTAAGTTGAGCTGGACTCAGGTAGAGACGGGTTCTGCGATTACCTGGAAGTATCCTTCCTGTATCTTGCGTGGCGACAACTCCGTGGCTGAGTTCTATAGCGTAGCTGTTACCAACAACTATCAGGAGGCTGATACGGGTACCAAGATGATTCACATAGGTAAGAACACCAAGAGTACCATCATCTCGAAGGGTATTTCGGCAGGTCATAGCCAGAACTCCTATCGTGGTCTGGTTCGTGCCACATCCAATGCCGACAATGCACGCAACTACAGTTCCTGCGACTCCTTGTTGCTGGGTAGCGATTGTGGAGCACATACCTTCCCATACATGGATGCCCATAACGACACAGCCGTGTTCGAGCATGAGGCAACTACCTCGAAGATTTCAGAAGACCAGCTCTTCTATTGCAATCAGCGAGGCATTCCTACCGAGGAGGCTGTCGGCTTGATCGTAAACGGTTATGCCAAGGATGTGCTCAACAAGTTGCCTATGGAGTTTGCCGTTGAGGCACAGAAACTCCTGAGTGTTTCACTCGAAGGAACTGTAGGATAAAAAATGAATAGAAAGTGAGGCTTGTGATGAAAAAGTGTATCTTGTTATTGCTGTTGGCAGTGCATTTGAATGCTTTTGGTCAGATTCTTTCCAAGATAAGACCTGTAAATTTGACTGCTCAACAAGATTCGATTGTAAGAGGTTTTGCTTCTCAGTATAGGCCGATATATACTGTTGATGGGCATTTTTATGGCTATTTTAAGTTGGATGCTTCTGCTCCATCTTCAACGGCTTCTATCATGCTGCAAAATAACAGTGTTTCAGCTTTCTCACATGATATTATACTCTCTGGTGAATGTAGCTTCGTGGTGTTAGACCCTCCTCCTTTGTTTGAACAATGGGGGTGGACCAAGCCACCTACATTGTTAGAATCAGTATGTGATTTATTAATTGACACAATTTTATAACAATTATGTTAGAGGTAAAGAATCTGCATGCTACTATTGCAGGCAAAGAAATATTGAAAGGTATCAACCTGACTATCAACGATGGTGAGATACATGCTATCATGGGACCTAACGGTTCCGGTAAGTCAACCTTGAGCGCTGTGCTCACGGGTAACCCTCTCTATACCGTAACCGAGGGTGAGGCTATCTTCAACGGCAAGAACCTCCTGGATATGAAGCCAGAGGACCGTGCCCGTGAAGGCTTGTTCCTCTCTTTCCAGTATCCAGTGGAGATTCCTGGCGTATCCATGACCAACTTCATGCGTGCGGCTATCAATGCCAAGCGTGAGTATCAGGGTTTGGAACCATTGAATACCAGCGAATTCATGAAGCTGATGCGTGAGAAGCGCGAGTTGGTGGAATTGGACAGCAAGTTGCTCGCCGTTCAGTAAACGAAGGTTTCTCGGGTGGTGAGAAGAAGCGCAACGAGATTTTCCAGATGGCTATGCTGGAGCCAAAGCTCTCTATCCTCGATGAAACCGACTCTGGTCTCGACGTGGATGCGATGCGTATCGTGGCTGACGGTGTGAACAAGATGCATACCGACAAGACATCTGCCATCGTCATCACTCACTACGAGCGTCTGCTCGATATGATTGAGCCAAGTGTGGTTCACGTACTCTATAAGGGTAGAATCGTGAAGACTGCCGGTCCTGAACTTGCCAAGGAGATTGAGGCTCGTGGCTACGACTGGATCAAGGCAGAAGTAGATGAGAAATAATAGGGAGGATGGCTATGCATTCAGAAAAACAATATTTAGACTTGTATCAGTCTTCTTCGAGAATAATCAAGAAGAACAGTGCTGAGGTGCTCAATGCGGTGCGCGATGCTGCGTTTGAGAACTTCCGTCGCCTGGGCTTCCCTTCCCGAAAGGTAGAAAGATACAAGTACACAGATATGAGCGCCATCTTCGAGCCAGACTATGGCTTGAACTTGAACCGTCTGGAAATTCCGGTAGATCCATACGAGGCTTTCCGCTGCGATGTGCCTAACCTGAGCACTTCGCTCTACTTCGTGGTAAACGATGCTTTTTATAACAAAGCATTGCCTAAAGTAGAGCTTCCGGAGGGCGTAATCGTGGACTCTTTGAACAAGATTGCTGCAGAAAACCCTGAATTCATCGAGAAATACTACGCTAAGATCGCCAAAACCGACGAAGATGGCATCACCGCATTGAATACATTCCTGGCACAGGATGGCTTGCTGATTTATGTTCCAAAGAATGTAAAGGTAGAGCGAACCATTCAGGTCATCAATATTCTCCGTTCGGATGTTGATTTGATGGTAAACCGCCGTGTACTCATCGTGATGGAACAGGGTGCTGAGGCTAAGTTCCTCTTCTGCGACCATGCAGCCGATGACAAGAACTTCCTCGCTACTCAGGTAATCGAGGCTTATGTTGGCGAGAATGCCAGTCTCGACCTCTATTGCCTGGAGGAGACTCATTACAAGAACCGCCGTGTCAGCAACGTTTATATCGAGCAACAGGCTAACAGCCGCGTGAACCATAACGTCATCACCCTTCATAACGGTATTACCCGCAACCGCCTCGACCTCGTATTCAAGGGCGAGGGAGCTGAGTGCTTCTGCAATGGTTGTGTGATTGCCGACAAGAACCAGGTGGTTGATAACAATACGCTCATCGATCATCAGGTGGGTCATTGTACCAGCAACGAGCTTTATAAGTATGTGCTCGATGGTGAGGCACGTGGTGCTTTTGCCGGCAGAGTGTTGGTTCGTCATGGTGCCCAGAAGACTATTTCTCAGGAAACCAACCAGAACCTCTGTGCTACGAAGACAGCCCGTATGTTCACCCAGCCGATGCTGGAAATCTATGCTGACGATGTGAAGTGTGCACATGGAAGTACTGTAGGTCAGCTCAACGATGCGGCATTGTTCTATATGCAGCAGCGTGGTGTGAGCCGTGAGGAGGCTAAGTTGCTCCTTCAGTTTGCATTTATCAACGAAGTCATCGACAAGATGGAACTGGAGCCATTGCGCGATCGCCTACATCATCTCGTAGAGAAGCGATTCCGTGGTGAACTCAATAAGTGCGAGGGCTGCAAGCTTTGCAAGTAGATAATATCCTTTTAAAGGAGTTAAGTTCTTAAAAATATGTATGATATCAATCAAGTAAGAGCAGATTTCCCGATTTTATCGAGAAAGGTCTATGATAAGCCATTGGTGTATCTGGATAATGCGGCAACCACGCAGAAGCCATTGTGCGTACTCGATGCCATGCGCGACGAGTATCTCAATGTAAATGCCAATGTGCATCGTGGTGTTCACTATCTCTCTCAGCAGGCTACCGACCTTCATGAGGCAGCCCGCGAAACCGTGCGCAAGTTTATCAATGCGCCTAAGGTTGAGGAAGTCATCTTTACCCGCGGTACTACAGAGAGTCTGAATCTCGTGGTTTCATCGTTCTGCGATGCCTTTATGAGCGAGGGCGACGAGGTGATTATCTCTACCATGAGCATCACTCCAATATCGTGCCTTGGCAGTTGCAGGCTGCCAAGAAGGGAATTGCCATCCGTGTCATCCCAATCAACGATAAAGGTGAGATTAACCTCGATGAATTCGCCAATTTATTTACCGAACGCACCAAAATCGTGAGCATTGCCCAGGTGAGCAACGTGCTCGGTACGGTGAATCCGGTAAAAGAGATGATAAAGATAGCTCATGAGCACGATGTGCCTGTCATGGTGGATGGCGCTCAGAGTACTCCTCATTTTGCTGTGGATGTACAGGATATGGATTGCGATTTCTTCGCTTTCAGCGGACATAAGATTTATGGTCCTACCGGTATCGGTGTGCTTTACGGCAAGGAAGAATGGCTCGACAAGTTGCCTCCTTATCAGGGCGGTGGCGAAATGATTGAGAGCGTAAGTTTCGAGAAGACTACTTTCGAGAAGTTGCCTTTCAAGTTCGAGGCTGGTACTCCTGATTATGTAGCTACCCATGGTCTGGCAAAAGCCATCGATTATGTTTCTGCACTCGGCATGGATAACATTGCCAAGCACGAGCAGGAACTCACCCGCTACTGTATGGAGCAGATGCGAACCATCGATGGAATCAGACTTTTTGGTGAACAGGAGGGCAAAGATGCCGTTGTCAGCTTCTTGGTTGGTGATATTCATCACATGGATATGGGCACCTTGCTCGACCGTCTGGGCATCGCTGTACGTACCGGTCATCATTGCGCTCAGCCTTTGATGGACCGCTACGGCATTCTCGGCACCGTTCGTGCCAGCTTTGCCCTATATAATACAAAGGAAGAAATAGATGCGCTTGTAGCGGGCGTAAAACGCGTGGCTATGATGTTCTAAAGATAAAGACTTTTTAGCCGCATACTGCGCACGTAAAAGCCTTATTTAGCCAACTGGCGAGCGAAAGACAACCTACTGGCAAGTAAAGAACAGCCAACTGGCGCTACTGCGGACAGTTGGCTGTTTGCGTTTGGCAGTTATCAGAAAGTTGAGGTTGGAATGCCCAAATACTCTTCACTCTTCACCCTTTTATCGTAACGTATTGTTATACTGATACTTACGCACTGAAGAGACGCTCAGACTCTTCACCCTCTCTTCACCCTCTCTTCACCGCCTGGTGCTATGAGGGTGAAGAGTAGGTGAAGAGTGGGTGAAGAGTAGGTGAAGAGTTGAAATGCTCTTATCTTTGTAACTGCCCTATAATTAGGCGGTTACAAAATAGAGGTGAAGAGTGAAGAGATAAACGTAAAATTCATCATAATTATGTTAGAAAGTCATTATTATAAGGATATGGTAGAGGCTGGCTGCGATGAGGCTGGCAGAGGATGTCTGGCAGGCAGCGTATATGCAGCAGCCGTTATCCTTCCGCCCGGTTATCAGAATGCCGAATTGAACGACAGTAAGAAGCTCACAGATAAGAAGCGCAAGGCGCTCCGCGAGCAGATAGAGCGTGATGCTGTAGCTTGGGCTGTGGGCATTGTTACTCCCGAAGAAATCGATAAAATCAATATCCTCAACGCCAGTTTTCTGGCTATGCACCGTGCCCTGGACCAGCTCAAGGTTCGTCCGGAGGCAGTTATCGTGGATGGTAACCGCTTCAAACCCTACAAGGATTTGCCTTATACAACCATCGTAAAGGGTGACGGCAAGTATCTGTCTATTGCAGCTGCCAGCATCCTTGCCAAGACCTATCGTGATGATTACATGGATGCGCTGGCAGAAGAATATCCGCAGTACGACTGGAAAAGCAACAAGGGTTATCCTACCAAGAAGCATCGTGCTGCCATCAGGGAATTTGGAGTCACTCCATATCATCGCATGAGTTACAATCTTTTAGGAACTGGCGAACTGAGTATAGATTTCAAGGATTAGAGGCTACAGATTTGGTCCTTTAATTTAAAACGAAGTCTGTTTTTTCTGTCGATTATTATAAACGAAAAGGAGGTAAATGCCATCGATAGGTATTTACCTCCTTTTCTTTTTTTTCAGACAGATACGGAGAATGTCTAATCTGTCTTTTATCATCAAGGCGATATTAGAAATCGAGGGTGATACCCTTTTCGTCAATCTTCTTGTATGTCTTGTCGTTGACAGTCACATTCTTCGAGTTCTTAGCATCGAAGGTGTGATTCTTTGCACTAACCTTGATGTTTTCGAGCTTCACGCCGTCAGTACGGTTGATGACGATACCATACTCAGCATTGTTTACCTCCATATCCTTGATGTGGATGTTACTTACCGGCATCTCTGGGAGACCGTTGAAGTAAGCTGCACGACGGGCTGTGCGGCAGATGACATGGTTGATGTCGATATTGCGGAAGCAAGGTGTTGTCTCGTCTACCTTGAACTTCTGTACCTTCTGGCTCTTAGCCTCATCGCCATCGTTGAGAACCTCAACGGCAGACTTGCCACCGTAGTAAAGGTCGAAGGTGATGACATCTGTCTGAATATCAAACATTGACATGTTGTCGATGTAGATATTCTCTACTACACCACCACGACCGCGGGTACTCTTGAAACGGAGACCTACATCGGTGCCGAGGAACTGGCATTCGCTCACCTTGATATTCTTTACGCCACCACTCATCTCGCTGCCAACAACGAAACCGCCATGCCCCTTGAATACGGTACAGCCGTTTACGATGACATTCTCGCAAGGAATGCCGCGCTTTCTTCCGTCAGCATCCTTACCACTCTTGATGCAGATACCATCATCGCCTACATCGAAAGTAGAATTGACGATAAGTGCATTCTTGCAGCTCTCCAGGTCAAGACCATCACCGTTCTGAGCGTATGAAGGGTTGCGGACCAATACATCTTCTATAAGAACGTTCTCGCACATCAGCGGATGGATGTTCCATGCAGGTGAATTCTGGAAGATAACACCATTGAGCCAAACGTTCTTACAGCTTACGAGACTGATCATTACAGGGCGGAGGAAACGCTTGATCTCATTCCATTCTTCTTCTGAAGCTGGAGTTTTAGGCACATTCATGTTGGCACTGTTGTCTGCCTTCAATGCACCTTCTGATGGGAACCAGTAGTCGGCTCTCTTGAATGCACCGCCACGTGAAGTAATCTGCTTCCACTGGGCAGCGGTAACCTTCTGCTTCTTCAATGGGCGCCAGTATTCTCCGTTTCCGTCGATGCAACCCTGACCGGTAATTGCCACGTTGGTAAGATGATGACCAGAGATAGGTGACTGGCAGCGGCGTGTATCCAAACCCTCAAACGATGTTTCTATAAAAGGGTAGAGGGCATCATCTGGTGAGAAAAGGATGACTGCACCTTTTTCGAGATGCAGGTTGATGTTGCTCTTCAATACGATAGGACCTGTGAACCATACGCCCTGTGGAACGATGAGTTTGCCGCCGCCTTTCTGAGTCAGCGCATCGATAGCCTTGGCAAAGGCTGTGGTACAGAGAGAAGAGCCATCTCCAATAGCACCAAAGTCCTTGAGGTTTACCTCATTGGCTGGGAATTGCGGACGGGTCACCTTCTCCATCTGGAATGGCAGATTCTCATATAGAGCATCATACTTCTTGATGTCGGTTGCCTGGGCACTTAGCGCCAACAAGCAAGCACATACCATACTAAAAAATTTCTTCATCTATTTTTTTCGGTTTGTTGGGTTATTATATATAAGTTATTTCTTCTGCAAAGATAAATATTATCTTTTGAAAAGCCAAAAATAGTAAGGCTTATTCTAAATAAATCGTTGTAAACGTTTTCGTGAAGTGGGGGATATGATAGGATGTAAGTGGGTAGATATGTAGGGATAAATGTGTATATATACAAGGTATATAAACGAAAAAAGGAGAGAAGTAAAACTTCTCTCCTTTTTGGTACCCAGACCCGGGATCGAACCGGGATGGATTGCTCCACTGGTGTTTGAGACCAGCGCGTCTACCGATTCCGCCATCTGGGCAAATACCACCTTGCTTATTTGCGGTTGCAAAGGTACTAATAATTTTTGAACTGACAAACTTTTTGGTGACTTTTTTTTCTAAAAATGCATTTTTAATGCAGAAACATTAAATTTTTGTTGTTTTTATAGTCCACTTTATTAAATTTCAAGAAAATCTTTGGCACTTTCACGGATAATCACTAACTTTACAGATGAATTTTGAAAACCAACAAAATATTAGACTCAAGATATGAAGAGTAACGGAAATAATTATTGTGTGATATTGGCGGGAGGTAAGGGCCGCAGACTCTGGCCTTGCAGCCGCAGCAACTATCCGAAGCAGTTTGTCGACTTCTTTGGAGTAGGGCGCACCCAGCTTCAGCAAACCTTTGACCGTATGGCAAAGATCGTGCCTGCCGACCATATATTTATCAACACAAATGAAGAATATGTTCAACTGGTAAAGGAACAGTTGCCTGAGGTTCCTGCCGAACGGATATTGGCGGAACCTATTCATCGCAATACGGCACCTAGCATGGCATGGGCCAATCATCGCATCTCGATGCTCAATCCTGATGCCTGCATCATCGCCACTCCTTCGGATCAGGCTATCTTCAATGAAGATGCTTTCCGGGAAAACGTATTGGAAGGTCTGGCTTTTGTGGCTGAACATGACTGTTTCCTGACGATGGGTGTGAAACCAACCCGTCCTGAACCTGGATATGGATATATTCAGATGGGCGAAGCTATCGGCAACGGATTGTACAAGGTGCAGTCGTTTACAGAGAAACCGGAAAGAGAGTTTGCCAAGATTTTTGTAGAGAGTGGAGAGTTCTATTGGAATACGGGTTTATTCCTTTCTAATGTGAAGTATCTGCGTGAGTGTTTCTGCAAGATTTTGCCCCCTGTACTCCGTGATTACGATAAACAGTATCCCGAATTCAGTGTGGAGACTGAGAATGCATACATGAAAGAGAGTTTCTCTTCTTATCCTAATATATCAGTAGATTTCGGAGTGCTTGACAAACCTAGCAATGTCTATATGATGAAGTGTGACTTCGGCTGGGCTGATCTGGGTACCTGGCACAGTATCTACGAGGCGATGCAGAAGAGCAGTGATGACAACGTGGTTGTTGACAGCGATGTGATGATGGAGAATTGTCACAACAATGTAATCAAGTTGCCTAAAGGAAAGTTGGCTGTATTGAACGGACTGGATGGTTTCATAGTAGCCGAGAATGACAATGTATTGTTGATATGCAAGAAAGAAGATTCTTCTGCCCTGGTGCGTAAATATGTAAACGAGGTGCAGATGAAGAAAGGCGATGAGTTCGTCTAAGCAATGGCTTATGAAATAAAGATATAAAAAGAGCTGCGAAGCTATTCGCAGCTCTTTTTCTGTTTGAAACTTCTTGCATTTAAAGTTTCTTGAATTCTGTATAAATCTTATCAGCAATTTCCTTGAACTCTTCCTCTGTGAGTTTGAGATGCTCCTTGCGGAAGTTTACATCAGCTTCGCTGTTCATTGGGATGAGGTGGATATGGGCATGAGGAACCTCCAGACCCAAAACAACCTGTGCCACTTTCTTGCATGGGAAGGCTGCCTTGATAGCCTTGGCTACCTTCTTGGCGAAAACCTCAAACTCAGCCAGGTCTTTGTCTTCCATATCGAAGATGTAATCCACCTCCTTGCGGGGAATTACCAGAGTATGACCTTTGCCGATAGGGCTAATGTCGAGGAAAGCATAGAACTTGTCGCTTTCTGCACACTTGTAGCTAGGAATCTCTCCTGCTGCAATCTTTGAAAAAATGCTTGCCATAATCGCTAATCAATTTATAATTAATAATTTATAATTTACAATTCATATTTTCTTATTCTCTTTTTGATGTTGTTGCATCGGCTACTTTCATTTTCTATAGAATATATCGGGTAGGCTTACATATAACATAAAAGGAACCGTCATACGGGCATCGCTGCCGATATGATAGTTCCTTTTATTCCGTTTTATTCAAATGAAATCTTGTCGATGCGAAGGTTGATGGTGCCGCGAGGAATCTTGATTTCTGCAATCTCACCTACCTTCTTGTTGAGCAATCCCTGTGCGATAGGAGTCTTGATGGAAATCTTGCCTTCCTTCAAGTTTGCCTCGCTCTCGCTCACGATGGTATAAGTCATCTTTGCCTTGTTAGCCATGTTGGTCATCTCTACCTTCGACATAATCTGCACGCTGTCGGTGCTGAGCTGCTTGGTATCGATAATCTTGGCCTCGGCAATGGTGAGCTTCAGGCGATTGATCTTATCTTCCAGATGAGCCTGTGCCTCTTTAGCGGCATCATACTCAGAATTCTCACTTAAATCACCCTTGTCGCGGGCTTCAGCAATTGCGGCTGATGCCTTAGGGCGCTCTACAGATACGAGCTGTTTCAGCTCAGCTACGAGTTTGTCGTAGCCTTCTTGTGACATGTAAGCCATAATTTTCTTGTTGTTTTAATGTTATTAATAATCGGTTGGCAAGTAGCATAAAAAATAAAGAATTCCAGTGCCAGTGAAGCACCGGAATCCTATATCTGTATTTATGTCTCTTGTTTATCCTTTTGTGTATAATTCGAATGCAAAGGTAGGACTTTATTTTCGTATCACCAAACTTTTTGGGGGAAATTTTAAAAATATCCTCCTTTTTCCTTCACATAGTTCATTAATTCGCTAAAAATCTGATTATTGCGCAATATCTCCGGGTTGCCTGTCATAATCATCTGCTTTCGGGCACGGGTGATGGCTACGTTCAGCTTGCGGTCGATGATGGCGCCGTCTTCTACGAAACTGTTGCCGGCAAGGAAGTCGAGCTGCCAGATGTTCTGGATGGTGAAACTGTAGATGATGACATCTCGCTGGCTGCCCTGGTACCGCTCTACGGTATCGATACTGATTTTCTCCAGTTCCGGAATACCGAGCTTTTCGATGCCTTTGCGCACCATGGCTATCTGGTTGCGGTAAGGAACGATGACGCCTACCGTCTTCTTGGTATCGAAACGCTCTCCATAGAAGCGGTGGATGCGGCGAAGCAGGTCTACCACGATTGCTGCCTCGTTGGCATTGATCTTATCGGATACATTCGGTTCCTTGCAGAATTTGGATGGGAGGAATATCATGCGGTGCTCCTTCAGCAGATCGTCGAGCGCATCTTCTGATGGGAGAGTATATGACAGTTCCGTCTCCAACTGGTGTGGACATGGCACGGGTTCCAGTTTCTCCCGACGGTAGAACATCCGGTTAGGAAACTCTGCAATCTCGGGATGCATTCTGCCTTGGCGGCGCAGAATGCCGATGAATTCGCTGCGTTCTTCGTGATCTTCCCAATGAATCAGACGTTCGAAGAGGGAGTTGCGGCAGTTGGTAAGACAGATGTCCTGCAGGATGCTCATGTCGATGATGACACCTTTCTGACTGTCGTTGATGGTAGGAATGCCTGAATCCTGCTCGCTCTGCTGCACCACGGCTGGCAACTGCTTGTAGTCGCCGATGAGGATGAACTTATCCACGGCAGACAGGAGACCGATGAGATTTGGCTCCAGTATCTGGCTCGACTCGTCGATGATGGCAAGCTTGAAGTGCTTCAGCGAGAAGATGAACGGTTTGGAGGTCATCATCGAAGTGGTGCCCACGATTACACGCGTACCTATTATATATTGTTTGATGGCTTCGAGTTTCGAACAGTCGCTGATGGCTTTCTCTATCAGATAAGGGCGGAACCGCTCGTCGCAGGAGTACTCGCTGCCGAGGCGAAGGAATGGAATGCCCGAATCTACCAGCATCTCGCAGATTTCATCTACGGCTCGGTTGGTATAGCTCATCAGGAGGATGGAGGATGCAGGCTGCTGAGCCGTCTTGCCTCCCGAGGCGATGCTTTCTGCTGTCGGCATTCCCGTTCCATCGTTCAGCGCTTCTTCTACCATAAACTTCAGGGCACGACTGGTCTTTCCTGTTCCCGGAGGTCCCACGAGCAGGAAGTAATCCTGTGCCTGCTTGGCACGGAGAATAATGTCGTCCAGTACATCATCGTAATGTCTGGTCAATGTAAGCGAGGCATCTCTTTGCGGAGCACGCTGTCCTAACAGCAGGTCGCGCTTCTCCTTGGGTGCACAGATAAACTGGTGCAGGTTACGTATGCTTCCGCCTGTCGATGCATCGCTCGTTCCATGTTCTATGGCATAAGGCAGATTCATCTCGAAGATATCGGCATTCTGCTGTCCGTCGGTGAGATGCACCACAATCTCATCGCTGTGAATCTCCTGCAGTACACCTTTATATAATATAGCCTTTCTTACGTCGGGTTCTTCCTTCAGCTTGTAGGTATAGAGATACACCATGTCGCCGATACGGAAGTTGGGCAGGAAGTCCTTTCCCTGGTCGGGCACGCTCAGGGTGATGGTATCATATCCGCTTCCTGCGCTGCTCTGTTCCTTTCGGATGATGTGCAGGTCGGTATAGATATTGCCGGCATCTTTCTTTTCGGCGAGTGGCATGGTCCAGAGGTCGGAACTTGATGTGTTGATGCCTTCCTGTGCGCCCACCTTGCTGATCATCTGTTCCCGCAACACGAAGGTCATCATGCGGCAGAAGTAAGCCTCCTCTAATGGGGTGAGGTTGTGGAGCGGACTGGTGATGGCTTCTATCTGCGGCTTCAGATACTTGTTGTAGAAGAAGTCCTGTGTGCCTGCTACATTGAGCACATCGGGTGTAAACTCGTTGAGTGCATGTTCAAAACCTTCCTTGGCTATTTCGAAAGAAGCGGCTACCAGCTGGTTGCGGTAAGTGATGGCTTCCTGGAAGAGCTTGTGGTAATACGCTACTACCATCAGTCCGTCTTGCGGCTGATATTTGGAGTAGAGCAGACGGATATTCACGCGGTCGTTGCTCAGCTTGAAGTTGTGCTGCAATACGCCATAGTAGAGCAGCAGCTGTACATAGTGGGGCTCCAGCTGATAACTGTGATACCCCGGATCTACCTGATGGGTTTCGATATTCATGTTGCGTCCCGATTTCTGCTCCACCAGCAGTTTGCAGTCGGTGGTCATCAGGTCCACACGTCCCTGTATGCCGAGTGCTTCGCAGACGAACGAAGGTTCGAGGATGGCTTTCTTCCTGTCGTAAAGACTTTCGCCACGGAAGGCTGACATCTGTGCCTGCGATGCGGTGCGGGGAAAGAGAATATCCACTACCTGCTGCAGATTGAATGCCTGCTGGTTGGCATCGGTATAGAATTTCTTGGCATCAAACCAGGGACAGGTGCAGAACTCCAGTGCTTTCTCCCTGAAATTCGTCTTTATGGTTTCGTTCATCTGGTATTTGCCGTTTGTATTGATGATGTCATCCAGCGCAGCACCGGCAAAGTTACCGAGCAGGGTAGCCTGGGTGTTGGCACGGGGTTTCATCTGGTTCAGCAGATAGAGCAGGGGATGATGACCGAAAGCCGTGAAGCAGGTGGCTATACTACTGATATCTACCAGATAATCGGGTTCCACCACGATGAGTCGTGGGGTGATGACGGGCTGCTTTACCTGACAGTCGAGCAGGTTGAGCTGCATACCTTCCTTCAGGATATCCCAGAGATAGGTATGGTCGATATGGTTCTCTTCATCTTTCAGTTGAACGAGATATTCCTCTTCGTCAGCATCCTGGTCAATATCCACGCGGATGAAATCGCTGTCCCAGTTCTTCACGATGCAGCGGATGCGGCGGTTGTTGATTTCCAGTCCTTTCTGATAAGGGCGGTTGGTATGGGGAATGAGCACGTTCAGCTCGTGGGGAACATCCACTCCGAATACGGCAGAGATGAAGATGGCTAGGGCACGTGCATCATATTTCAAATCTTCGCTTGAGAGCGGTTCCTGCGAATTACTGTGCCGGCGCATGGTCTGGATGGCAATCTTGTCTGCCACCTTGATGCCGTGAGCCTTGCAGAGATAATCCACCTGGGAGAAAAGGTTACCGAAAGCCTGTTTGGTATCCTTCACTCCTTCGTGGCAGCAGAGGATGAGCGTATCGTGCATCATCTTGTTGCGTGTCTTCGGCTCCAGTTCGGGGAGTATCAAAAGTTCTCTTACCCTAAGGAAGAGTTCTGCGGCGTTGATATTGTTTTGATTCATAGGCTACAAAGTTACGAAAATTATAACTACTCTTATAATAAAGGTATTTATAATTATTGATAATTAACTGTTGAACAGGAATGCGTATTTAAGGAAATTTAGGGCGTTCGTGCAAAATATGTAGTAAAGTGTCGGATATTCGTGCGAAAAAGTGTATCTTTGCAGCATAAGTACTAAAAAATAATGCAAGAAATGCTTGCCGTATCATTTCTTTTTTGTATATTTGTAGCCCCCAATTGAAAAGAAGGGGTATTATTAATCTAAAAATATTAAACAATGACAAAGGAAGAATTGATGCATAGAGCCATTGAGCTCTCAAAGAATAGCGTGAAGACGGGGGGCGGACCTTTTGGTGCTGTGATTGCCAAGGACGGTATTATCATCGCTGAGGCTTCCAACAGTGTAACCATCGACCTCGACCCTACGGCTCATGCCGAAGTGAACTGTATCCGACAGGCTACCCGCAAACTGAAGACCTTCAATCTGGAGGGTTGCGAAATCTATACCTCCTGCGAGCCTTGCCCGATGTGCCTGGGTGCCATCTATTGGGCACATCTCGACCGTATCTATTATGCCAACGACCGGAAGGATGCGGCAAAGATAGGTTTCGATGATGAGTTTATCTACGAGGAGATAGACCGCAAGATAGAAGACCGCCACAAGCCGATGATTGCCCTGATGCGCGATGAGGCGCTCGGTGCTTTCCGCATGTGGGAGGAAAATGCGGAAAAGACGGAGTATTAATGAGATAAGATAAAAAGGGAAGGTTGCACGGAATATGAACCGCAGCCTTCCTTTTTTCGTAGATTCTTCTTGTATTCTATCATGCTGGATAGAGAAAAATGGAGAAAAGGAACGATTTCTCAGATTTTCTTTGTAATTTTGCCGCCAAATTCAGAAAAGACACTGAATTGATGGATAATGGAAATTCTCTAATTATTATAACGACAATGGAACAGTCAATAGAAAATCTCTACAAATTAGACGGCAGAGTGCCCGTAGGTAAAGCACTCCCATTTGGTCTTCAGCATGTGCTGGCGATGTTCGTCAGCAATATTGCGCCAATCATGATTCTCGCTGGTGCGATAGGTTTGGACAGTTCGGTGAGCGCCGTGCTTATCCAGAACTGTATGGTCATCGCCGGTATCGGTACCTTGGTGCAGCTTTATCCGGTATGGCGTATCGGTTCTCGCCTTCCTATCGTGATGGGTATCTCCTTCACCTTCCTTTCACTTGCCATCGCCATTGCCGGTGCTCATGGTATGGGTACTTTGATAGGCGCTGTCATCATTGGTGGTCTGGTAGAAGGAACACTCGGACTTTTCGCCAAGTATTGGATCAAGCTCATTCCGCCTGTAGTAGCCGCTACCGTGGTAACAGCCATCGGTTTCTCGCTCCTTCCTGTTGGTGCCAACTCTTTTGCGGGTGGTCAGGGTGCTGCTGATTTCGGTAGCATGCACAACTGGGTTGTGGGTTCTGTCACTTTGCTGGCTTGTCTGCTTTGTCAGATTTTCGCCAAGGGTTTCTTGCGTTCTCTCTCTGTATTGGTAGGACTGCTGGTAGGTTACATCCTGGCTTTGTTTATGGGAATGATAGATTTCAGCGGACTTTCTGGTCTCTCTATCGTAGCTTTGCCAAAACTTCTTCCATTTACACCTGAGTTTAATATCGGTGCTATTCTCTCGGTGGTAGCAGTATATCTGGTTTCTGCCACAGAGACGATTGGTGATACTTCTGCGCTCTGCAACAGTGCGTTGAAGCGTGATCCTAAGACTAAGGAGATGGGTGCGGCAGTCTGCTGCGATGGTTTCGTCAGTTCGGTTTCCGGTCTTTTCGGTTGTACTCCTATCACTTCTTTCAGTCAGAACGTAGGTTTGGCAGCGATGTCGGGAGTAGTGAACCGCTTTACCATTGCCATGGGTGCCATCATCATGATTATCGGTGGTATCTTCCCAGCTATCGGTTATGTACTTACTACGATTCCTCAGGCTGTATTAGGCGGCTGTACCATCATGATGTTCGGTAGCATCCTCTTTGCCGGTTTCGGCATGATGGCGCGTACAGGCTTCTCTCAGCGCAACATGGTCATCGTGAGCCTTTCGCTCAGCGTTGGTCTCGGATTCACATCTGCAACAGGTATGTTCAACATCTTCCCAGAGATTGTGCGCACCGTTTTTGCAGATAACTGTGTGGCAGTAGTCTTCTTGCTCGCCGTTATCCTGAACCTCGTGTTGCCGAAGAATCTGGATAAGGCATAATCGCAGCTCGCCCTGAAAGGGCAGAAGCTCCTAGCCCAGGGTAACACCCTGGGGGTATGATGATTTTAACAACCTCGCCCTGTAAGGGCAAAAGCTTTGATTATGTGAAGCTTTGCCTTACAGGGCGACATTTTTGTTTGTATGTTAACCCTGGGTGTTACCTGCTAGGAGCTTCTGCC